>NZ_JBWKNR010000001.1:0-632219 GCF_059415665.1 Pseudomonas sp. GW821-FHT10B02
CTTGATTCGATTGTTAAAGAGCGGTGGTTGAAGTCTTTCGCTTCAACCGAGGCGCGCATTCTACGCTTTCCTCAGAGCCTGTCAAGCGTTTATTTTGAAGTTTTTCAGAATTTCTCTTTCAACTTCAACCGCTTAACTCGCTGCGATCTCTCGTCAGCGGGAGGCGAATTCTACAGCGTTTCAATCCGCTGTCAACCACCTTTTTCACCGCTGCCGATCTTTCGATCGAAGCCCTTCCGGCATTACCTGGAACAGTTAACTCGTTGAATCTCAAGGAGTTTTCCGTTCCGACTGCGCCGGAAGTGGGGCGAATTATAGAGAGATCCACAGGCACGTCAAGGACTTATTTCAAACTTATGACAATAAGCCCTTAACGCGCCTTAGCTATATAGAAGGGAAGGCAACTAGACCACCTTGGCTGCCTGCAGTCGCTCGATCTCCGCTGCATCCAGGCCAAGCACTTCGCCAAGTATCTGCTGGGTATGCTCCCCCAGCAGCGGTGGCGCATTGCGGTACTCCACCGGCGTCTCGGAAAGGCGTATAGGGCTTGCCACCTGCGGCACCTTGCCAGCCAGCGGATGCGGAATTTCGATAGCCAGGCCGCGCGCCTTGACCTGCGGGTCGGCAAACATCTGCGCCAGGTCATTGATAGGCCCGCAAGGCACACCCGCCGTCTCCAGCTGCGCCACCCATTCAGCGGTAGTCTTGAACACCGTGGCCTGGCGGATCAGCGGAATCAGCTCGGCACGATTGGCTACCCGCTGCTTATTAGTAGCAAAGCGCGGATCATCCGCCCATTGCGGCTGCCCGGCCACTTCGGCGAATTTGCGGAACTGCCCGTCGTTACCCACGGTAAGGATGAAATCACCGTCGGCAGTGGGGAAGTCCTGGTAAGGCACGATGTTGGGATGCGCATTGCCCAGACGCCGGGGCGGTGCGCCGGTAGTCAGGTAGTTCATCGCCTGATTGGCCAGACAAGCCACCTGAACATCGAGCAACGCCATATCGATATGCTGGCCACCGCCATCATGATCACGATGGGCGAGGGCGGCCAGAATCGCCACGGTGGAATACAGGCCGGTAAGAATGTCGGTCAGCGCCACCCCCACCTTGACCGGCCCGGCACCTTCATCACCCTCGGGACGCCCGGTCAGGCTCATCAGCCCACCCAGGCCCTGGATCATGAAGTCGTAGCCTGCACGCTTGGCATAGGGCCCGGTCTGGCCGAAGCCGGTGATCGAGCAATAGATAAGCCGTGGATTGAGCGCCTTCAGGCTTTCATAGTCCAGGCCGTAAGCCGCCAGGCCTCCGACCTTGAAGTTCTCGATGACCACATCGGACTTCGCCGCCAGCTCACGCACCAGGCGCTGGCCTTCGGGTTGAGTGAAGTCGATGGTCACCGAGCGCTTGTTGCGGTTGGCCGATAGATAGTAGGCCGCCTCACTGGTGTTCTCACCATAGGCGTCCTTGAGGAAGGGCGGCCCCCAGGCACGCGTGTCATCGCCGGTTCCCGGGCGCTCGACCTTGATCACTTCGGCCCCGAGGTCGGCGAGGATCTGCCCGGACCACGGTCCGGCCAGCACTCGCGACAAATCCAGCACCCGCAGATGAGATAGCGCGCCCATGGGCTGGCTCCTTATTAGTAGAAGGCCTGGATGCCGGTTTGTGCGCGACCGAGGATCAGCGCGTGCACGTCGTGAGTACCTTCATAGGTATTGACCACTTCCAGGTTGACCAGATGACGGGCTACACCGAATTCGTCGGAGATACCGTTGCCGCCGAGCATGTCCCGCGCCAGGCGCGCAATATCCAGGGCTTTGCCGCAAGAGTTGCGCTTCATGATCGAAGTGATCTCTACCGCTGCAGTACCTTCATCCTTCATCCGCCCCAGGCGCAGGCAGCCTTGCAGGGCCAGGGTAATCTCGGTCTGCATGTCGGCCAGCTTCTTCTGGATCAGCTGATTGGCTGCCAGTGGGCGGCCGAACTGCTTGCGATCCAGGGTGTACTGGCGAGCGGTATGCCAGCAGGCCTCAGCGGCGCCAAGCGCACCCCAGGAGATGCCATAGCGGGCCGAGTTCAGGCAGGTGAACGGACCTTTCAGGCCTCGTACATCCGGGAAGATGTTCTCTTCCGGCACAAAAACGTTATCCATGACGATTTCGCCGGTGATCGAAGCGCGCAGGCCGACCTTGCCGTGAATGGCCGGAGCACTGAGACCCTGCCAGCCTTTCTCCAGCACGAAACCGCGGATGTCGCCGGCATCGTCCTTGGCCCAGACCACGAAGACATCGGCGATCGGGCTGTTGGTGATCCACATCTTGTTGCCGGTCAGGCGATAGCCGCCGTCGACTTTCTTCGCCCGGGTGATCATCGAGCCCGGATCGGAACCATGATCAGGCTCGGTCAGGCCGAAGCAACCGATCCATTCGCCACTGGCAAGCTTGGGCAGATACTTCTGCTTGGTTGCTTCAGAGCCGAACTCGTTGATCGGCACCATGACCAGGGAAGACTGCACACTCATCATCGAGCGGTAGCCCGAATCAATGCGCTCCACTTCACGGGCGATCAGGCCGTAGCAAACGTAGTTCAAGCCGCTGCCACCGTATTGCTCAGGGATGGTCGCGCCGAGCAGGCCGACTTCGCCCATTTCGCGGAAGATCGCAGGATCGGTCTGCTCATGACGGAAGGCTTCCAGCACGCGCGGGGCCAGCTTGTCCTGGGCGAACTGATACGCGCTGTCACGCACCATGCGCTCTTCTTCAGTGAGCTGCTGGTCGAGCAACAGTGGGTCGATCCAGTTGAAGCTTGCTTTACCGGCCATGAGCGAATCCTCGAAAAATGGGACCAGAGTTGTTGTGCATTGATCCTAGGCCTGATCAGCCGACGAGACAAACGAGGAATGCGCATAGTCTTGTGATAATTTCTCACTCCGTAACGAGCAAAAAGCCCATCCTTACGCACCATTAGTGAGATTGACGTACATGCGACGGAAGATCCCCAGCACTGCGGCCCTGGTCTGCTTCGAGGCCGCCGCCCGCCACGAGAGCTTCACCAAGGCCTCACACGAGCTGTCCCTCACTCAGGGTGCCGTATGTCGGCAAATTGCCGGGTTGGAGGAGTTTCTCAATGTCGAACTGTTTCGCCGTTCGCGTCGCGGGGTAAAGCTCACCGAAGCCGGGCTCTCCTACAGCCGCCGGGTAGCCACGCAACTGGATGCGGTGGAACGCGATACCTTGTCGGTGATGGGCCAGCAGGGTGCCAACGTCATTGAACTCGCCGTGGTTCCGACCTTCGGCACCCAATGGCTGCTGCCCAGGCTCAAGGACTTTCAGCAACGTCATCCGGAAGTCACGGTCAACCTGACCAACCGCACCCGGCCGTTCCTGTTTGCCGACACCCCTTTCGATGCCGCCATCTATTTCGGCGATGCCGATTGGTCCGGTACGCACTCCCATCGATTGATGGGCGAGAACCCGGTACCGGTCTGCAGCCCGGGCTTGCTGGGCGGAGCAGGGCAGCTGGATGGCGAACAGATCGCCCAGCTGCCCCTGCTTCAGCAAACCACGCGCCCCTACGCCTGGCGCCAATGGTTCAACAGCCTGGAGATGAACGTTGCGCGCGACATGACTGGCCCGCGCTATGAGCTATTCTCGATGTTGGCACAGGCCGCCATGCACGAGATGGGTGTGGCGCTGATTCCACCGTTCCTTATTCAGCGTGAACTGGCAGAAGGGCGCCTGGTTGTGGCCAACCGACACGGGTTGTCGAGCATCAAGGCGTATTACCTGATGATCCCGGAACGCAAGGTAGAGTCCGCCTCGCTGCGTGCGTTTCGCGATTGGCTGGTGGTTGAAGCCGAGCACTATGCCGCGGCACACAAGGACGACAGCCATAACCTGACCCCGTAGTCAGCAAAAATGGAGCCCTACAGATGTACGTAAATGTCGCAATTTGCACAACTGTTTTGCCACCCCCTCCAGCACCTCTTAACCCTGCTGTTTATGCGGCCTTCACTGCATAAATCACGTTTTGATCAGCGCTTTCAGAGAATTCGGCGGAATTTTTTCAAAATTTACCGTAATCTCCCTGAAGCCCATAGTTTGCGGGCTCCAGGCCTGTTCTTGCGACATTCGGTCACAGGGTGACTTGTAGTTTGATTAACGTCACCCTTCAAAACTGGTTGAAGCAATTCAGGAATCACCTGCAAAATGCCGCGCCCCGCCGGAATTCGGCGGGATCGTGCTGATCGGCCGCCCCAGAAGCACCATCCGCAGTGCACTGGTTTACCTACAAAAGATCACGCAGGAGATTTGACGTGCACATTGGTGTTCCACTCGAAACGCAGACGGGCGAAACACGGGTTGCTGCAACCCCGGAAACCATCAAGAAACTGATTGGTCAGGGGCATCAGGTCACCGTCCAGAGCGGCGCCGGCATCAACGCCAGCGTTCCGGACAGTGCCTATGAAGCAGCAGGCGCCACTATTGGCAGCGCTGCCGATGCGTTTGGTGCACAGCTTGTTCTGAAAGTTGTGGCTCCCGACGATAGCGAACTGGCCCAGATCAAGAGCGGCACCGTACTGGTGGGTATGCTCAATCCGTTCAACAACGACATCATCGCCAAGATGGCTGAATGCGGGATTACCGCCTTCGCCCTCGAAGCGGCGCCGCGCACCTCCCGGGCGCAGAGCCTCGATGTACTGTCTTCGCAGGCCAACATTGCCGGTTACAAAGCGGTATTGCTGGCGGCTCATCACTATCCGCGCTTCATGCCGATGCTGATGACCGCAGCCGGGACCGTGAAAGCCGCTCGCGTGCTGGTTCTCGGTGCCGGCGTGGCCGGGCTGCAGGCCATCGCCACGGCCAAGCGCCTGGGTGCGGTGATCGAAGCCTCGGACGTGCGTCCGGCGGTGAAAGAGCAGATCGAATCGTTGGGCGCCAAGTTCATCGACGTCCCTTACGAGACCGATGAAGAACGCGAATGCGCCGAAGGTGTCGGCGGCTATGCCCGGCCAATGCCCGCCAGCTGGATGCAGCGCCAGGCCCAAGCCGTGCACGAGCGCGCCAAGCAGGCCGATATCGTCATCACCACCGCCCTGATTCCTGGGCGCAAGGCACCGACGCTGCTCAGCGCCGAGACCGTCGCGCAAATGAAACCGGGCTCGGTAGTCATTGACCTGGCCGCAGCCCAGGGCGGCAACTGCCCGCTGACCGTCGCCGACCAGGTGGTGATCGAAAATGGCGTGACCATCGTCGGCCCGACCAACCTGCCAGCGCAGGTTGGGGCGGATGCTTCGGCACTGTATGCACGCAACCTGCTCGACTTCATGAAGCTGCTGTTCGACAAGGACAGTGCGCTTGTGATCAACCTCGAAGACGATATCGTCGCCGCGTGCCTGATGTGCCGCGACGGCCAGATCATCCGCAAGAACGGATAAGGAGCCAGACAATGGAAGACATGCTGATCTCTCACGGCGTCTATAACCTGATCATTTTCGTGCTGGCGATCTATGTCGGTTACCACGTGGTGTGGAACGTCACCCCGGCACTGCATACCCCTCTGATGGCGGTTACCAACGCCATTTCCGCCATCGTCATCGTCGGCGCCATGCTGGCTGCCGCGCTGACCGTAACGCCGCTGGGCAAAACCATGGGCACCCTCGCGGTGGCCCTGGCAGCGGTCAACGTATTCGGTGGTTTCCTCGTCACCCGGCGCATGCTGGAGATGTTCAAGAAGAAAGCCGTAAAGGCTGAGGGGAAGCAGTAAACATGAGCATGAACCTGGTAACACTTCTCTACCTCGTCGCCTCGATTTGCTTCATCCAGGCGCTCAAGGGCCTGTCGCACCCGACCACCTCGCGGCGCGGCAACCTGTTCGGCATGCTCGGCATGGCGCTGGCGATCGTCACCACCGTCGGCCTGATCTACAAGCTGGGTGCGGAGCTGGCCACTGACGGTATCGGTTATGTGATTGTCGGCCTGCTGGTCGGCGGCACCGCCGGTTCGATCATGGCCAAGCGCGTTGAAATGACCAAGATGCCCGAGCTGGTGGCCTTCATGCACAGCATGATCGGTCTGGCCGCGGTATTCATTGCCATCGCCGCAGTGGTCGAGCCGCAATCGCTGGGTATCGTTTCCAGCATCAGCGATCCGATCCCGACCGGTAACCGCCTGGAGCTGTTCCTCGGTGCCGCCATTGGTGCGATCACCTTCTCCGGTTCGGTGATTGCCTTCGGCAAGCTCTCTGGCAAGTACAAGTTCCGCCTGTTCCAGGGCGCACCGGTACAGTTCACCGGCCAGCACAAGCTGAACCTGATTCTGGGCCTGGCTACCATCGGCCTGGGTCTGGTCTTCACCTTTACCGGCAACTTGAGCGCCTTCGCCCTGATGCTGATCCTGGCGTTCGTCATGGGCGTGCTGATCATCATCCCGATCGGCGGCGCCGACATGCCGGTCGTAGTGTCGATGCTCAACAGCTACTCGGGCTGGGCGGCGGCCGGTATCGGCTTCTCGCTGAACAACTCGATGCTGATCATTGCCGGTTCGCTGGTGGGTTCGTCGGGTGCCATCCTCTCGTACATCATGTGCAAGGCGATGAACCGCTCGTTCTTCAACGTGATCCTCGGCGGTTTCGGCGGTGCTACAGACGCCGGCGGTCCAGCCGGTGCGCAGGAAGCCCGCCCGGTGAAATCCGGTTCGGCCGATGACGCCACTTTCCTGCTGAGCAACGCCGACACCGTGATCATCGTTCCAGGCTATGGCCTGGCAGTGGCCCGTGCCCAGCACGCGCTGAAGGAACTGACCGAGAAGCTGACCCACAACGGCGTCACCGTGAAGTATGCGATTCACCCGGTGGCAGGGCGCATGCCTGGGCACATGAACGTACTGCTGGCCGAAGCCGAAGTGCCGTACGACCAGGTGTTCGAGATGGAAGACATCAACTCCGAGTTCGGCCAGGCCGACGTGGTGCTGGTGCTCGGCGCCAACGACGTGGTCAACCCGGCAGCGAAGAACGATCCGAAATCGCCAATCGCCGGTATGCCGATCCTTGAAGCGTTCAAGGCCAAGACCATCATCGTCAACAAGCGCTCCATGGCGAGTGGCTATGCGGGGCTTGATAACGAACTGTTCTATCTGGACAAAACCATGATGGTTTTCGGCGACGCCAAGAAGGTCATCGAGGACATGGTCAAAGCCGTCGACTAAGTCGTTGTCAGGCTGTGACAATTAGCCCCAGCGCGGTACCGGCTGGGGCTTTTTAATGCCCGGCCCGCCGACAGAAGGCTCTATTTCCTGGCTTCGCATTCGACCTTGGTCGCGGGACGCCGGGCTGCTAAATCACTAGACTGCGCATCTAGCTTTAGTAGCCTGAGATAACAATCCATGTACCGTGATCGTATCCGCTTGTCCTCCCTGCACAGCAAGGTAATGAGTGCGGCTGATGCCGCTGGCCTGATCGAGGACGGCATGACCGTCGGCATGAGCGGCTTCACCCGCGCCGGCGAAGCCAAGGCGGTGCCGCATGCACTGGCCGAACGTGCCAAGCAATCTCCGCTGCAGATCAGCCTGATGACCGGTGCCAGCCTGGGCAACGACCTGGACAAAGAACTGACCGAAGCCGGCGTTCTGGCCCGTCGCATGCCATTCCAGGTCGACAGCACGCTGCGCAAAGCCATCAACGATGGCAAAGTCATGTTCATCGACCAGCACCTGTCGGAAACCGTGGAACAGCTGCGCAACCAGCAACTGAAGCTGCCGGACATCGCGGTCATCGAAGCGGTTGCCATCACCGAGCAAGGCCATATCGTACCGACCACTTCGGTGGGGAACTCGGCCAGCTTCGCGATCTTCGCCAAACAGGTGATCGTCGAGATCAACATGGCCCACAACGCCAACCTGGAAGGTCTGCACGACATCTATATCCCGACCTACCGGCCAACCCGCACGCCGATCCCGCTGGTCAAAGTCGATGACCGCATCGGCAGCACCGCGATCCCGATCGACCCGGCCAAGATTGTCGGCATCGTCATCACCGAGCAACCGGACTCGCCGTCCACCGTGCTGCCGCCCGATGATGAAACCCAGGGCATCGCCAACCACCTGATCAACTTCCTCAAGCAGGAAGTGGACGCAGGGCGCATGACCAACAAGCTCGGCCCGCTGCAGGCCGGTATCGGCAGCATCGCCAACGCTGTAATGTGCGGCCTGATCGATTCGCCGTTCGAAGACCTGACCATGTACTCCGAAGTACTGCAGGACTCGACCTTCGACCTGATCGACGCCGGCAAGCTGAGCTTTGCCTCGGGCAGCTCCATCACCCTGTCGAGCCGCCGCAACGCCGACGTGTTCGGCAACCTGGAGCGCTACAAGGACAAACTGGTCCTGCGCCCGCAGGAAATTTCCAACCACCCTGAAGTGGTGCGCCGCCTGGGCATCATCGGCATCAACACCGCCCTTGAGTTCGACCTGTACGGCAACGTCAACTCCACGCACGTCTGCGGCACGCGGATGATGAACGGCATTGGTGGCTCCGGCGACTTCGCCCGCAACGCCCACCTGGCAATCTTCGTCACCAAGTCCATCGCCAAAGGCGGCGCGATCTCCAGCGTTGTGCCTATGGTCAGCCACGTGGACCATACCGAGCACGACGTTGATATCCTCGTCACCGAGCAAGGCCTGGCCGACCTGCGTGGCCTGGCACCGCGTGAACGTGCACGGGTGATCATCGACAACTGCGTGCACCCGGACTATCGCGAAGCGCTGAATGACTACTTCACTCGCGCCTGCGAGAAGGGTGGTCATACTCCGCATATCCTGCGCGAAGCCCTGGCCTGGCACGAAAACCTGGAAGAAACCGGGCGCATGCTCGCCAGCTAAGCCACACAGTTTTCAGCCGGTGGTGCGCAATGCTCACCGGCTGAACAGTTGGCAACCTTGATCCAGCATAAACTGTTCTACTGTACCGGTGTTTTCACCTCGATTTTCCCTCGCCGCACTCGCCCCTCACGCAAAAACGCACCACTTAAGTGCAGACCAGTACAGTTGCGCCTATTCGGAGTGCAACAGTGCCCTAAAACAGTTAACTGGCCCATCACAATGTAGGTGAACTGTATCTACTGTTATGGACGACAGAGGAGGATCATTGGCATCAGTTAAATCACTACCTAATGCCGCCACAAGCGGAAGGATGACATCATGGAACGTACCCTCAGTTCCGATCTGGTTTTCGAACGCTCCAACGAACAATCCAAGGCCGCGCTGCCACTGCGCCTGCTGGCCAACCTGATGCTGTGGCAACGTCGCATCGCCAGCCGCCACCAACTGGCCCGTCTGGATTCGCGCCTGCTGGCCGACGCCGGGATCAGCGAAGCACAACGCTACGAAGAGCTGAGCAAGCCGTTCTGGCGTTAATGCAGGGCTCGCCGGCCAAGGCCGGCACCTCGAATTCCGAAAACCCGTCGCAGGTTACTGCTGACGGGTTTTTTCGTTTTGAAGCCGCGAGATAGAGCGGCTACGGGCACGACAGGTACAGTTTGCGAAGAGTTATTTTTTATAGGTACAGTTGATAAATCTTGCCGCAACCTTGTCCAATTCGCAGACGCCGATCGCGTGATACCCTTAGGACACCCAGTCTGGTAAAAAGTAGCGCAACCGGCTGAGCGTGCGTCTGACACAAAGAACCCGCTTCAACCAGGAGATCGACCATGTTCCGTACTCGCTTGTTTGGCGCCGCGCTGGTACTGGCTCTGGCTTCCACTGCCAACGCCACCAGCTTCGTCGTAACCACTGACACTATCGTTCGCGGCGTCGCGGCGTCCACCGATGCCACCTCCGACGTATCCTCATCGTTCCGTGACGACAAGATCGTGCGCGCCGCCCGTGACGACGCTGCCAGCTTCGTTGCCAGCCACGGCGAGATCCGCGGCGTGAAGCTCGAAAGTGCCTTCGCCCACATCCGTCAGCAGGCACCAAGCCTGCAGGCCAGCGACGCACAACTGGCCCAGGCCATCCTGGCGCTCTGAGTTCGTCTGTTTCCGGCTTCAGCATGTAACAACATGCAAAGAAGCCGGGTGCCCTGCGCTGGTCCTTGCCAGCGCATTGGGATAGCCTTTGCCGTCTGATTCGCCAGCCTAACGAGACCCATGCGTTATCTGTCATTACTGTTGCTTGTGTTGTGCTGGACCGGTGCTGCCCAGGCCGTGGACCTCACCACCAACAATCTTGTCGTCAGCGGTTACGTCACCAGCAAGGTGACCTCGGCGCCCTTCGATCGCAAACTGCTGCTCAATGCCCAGGATGATGCCGCCGCGTTTGTCGCCAGCGACGGCCAGATACACAGTGTCCGACTGCAGGCCGCCCTGAGCCGGTTGCGCGAGACCCACCCTGAACTTGCTGTCGCCGACTTTGAACTGGCGCAGGCAATTCTCGTCCAATGATTACCCCCGTTCTTCCGGAGATGCTCCATGCGTAACCCGCTGATTGCCGCCACCCTTGGCCTTCTGTTGCTGGCCGATGTTGCCCAGGCACAAACCCTGGTGGCCACCAGCAACATCATCGTGCGCGCGTTCGGCCGCTCGCTCGACTTCACTTCCGATACCACCACCTCGATTCGCGACTCCAAAGTCGTCCGCGAAGCCCGTGACGATGCCGCCAGTTACGTCGCCAGCAGCGGTGAAATCCGTGGTGCGCAACTGGAAGCCGCCTTCGATACCTTGCGCCAGCGTGTTCCTGAAGCACGTCAGGCCAGCGATCAAGCCCTGGCTGAAGCCATTCTCGCCCTGTGAACACCCTGCGCGCCTGGTTGCTGGGTGGCCTGCTGACGCTACTCGGCAGCCCAGCCTTGGCCGACCTGCAGTTGCAACTGCAGACAGAGGGGCTTGAGCCTGCACAGCAACGTGCCAGCCAGGCACTGCTGGATGAAGCCATGCAGGCGCTGCCACCGAGCTTCAAGGCGCGACTGGATCGGCGCGTGCGGGTCAGCTGGAGCACGAAGATGCCTGAAGATGCCTACGGCCAGGCATCGCTGGTATCAACGCTTGAACTCAATCGCCGGCTGCTGCCCGGCCTCACCGATGGCAGCGCAGCCAGCCAAAAAACCGGTCGCCCCCACGGCACAGTGCGCCAGGAGCTGCTGGCCACCGTGCTGCACGAGCTGACGCATATCTACGATCGCGCCCGCCTCTGGCAGGGCAGCGAACGGCGCCTGATCAACCAGTGCGCCCGGCATTTGAGCAGTCAGGGCAAGGTTGGCCTGCCTGAACAGTGCCGCGGGCAGACCGAGCGGCGCTTTACCCTCAGCGATGATCCGCGCCTGCTCGACCTGGCCGGCTGGCCGCAATATGTCGGCAGGCGAGGGGAGCGCGAACAACATAACCGTCAGGTAGCTCGCAGCCCCGACAGTTATGAGCTGAGCAGCCCGAAGGAGTTCATCGCGGTCAACATGGAGTATTTCCTCCTTGACCCGAGCTTCGCCTGCCGGCGGCCAGCACTGCAGAGCTATCTGAAAGAGCACTTCGATTGGGCGCCGGAACATCCGGCCTGCCCGCAAGCGCTGCCGTTTCTAAACGCCGGTAATGATTTTGCCAAGGCACCACTGGGCGAAATCGACCCGGAGCGCGTGTACGCCGTGGACTACCTGTTGGCCGAAGCCAACCAGAACTGGGTCAGCCGCTGGGGCCACAGCATGCTGCGTCTGGTCATCTGCGCCCCCGGACGCCCGCGCGGCCCTGACTGCCGGCTCGACCTCGACCAACACCTGGTGCTGTCGTACCGCGCCTTCGTCAATGATGTGCAGCTATCGAGCTGGGACGGCCTGACCGGGGCTTACCCTTCACGTCTGTTCGTCCTGCCCCTGGCCCAGGTCATCGACGAGTACACCAAGACCGAACTGCGCAGCCTTGCCTCGATCCCCCTCAAGTTTGAGCGCAATGAGCTGGAAAGCCTGGTGCGCCAGGCGGCCGAGATGCACTGGAGCTACGACGGCAACTACTACTTTCTGTCCAACAACTGTGCGGTGGAAACCCTCAAGCTGTTGCGCAGCGGCACCGCCAACCCGCGCCTGGCCGATCTGGACAGCATCGTGCCAAATGGCTTGCTGGAAGTGCTGCAGGGACGTGGGCTGGCCGATGTCAGCGTGCTCGATGATCCCCGCGAGGCGCTGCGCCTGGGTTACCGCTTCGATTCCTACCGTGACCGCTACCAGGCCATGTTCCTGGTGCTTAAACAGCAGTTGCCAATCCCCCAGGACAGTGTCGAAGCCTGGCTGGATCAATCTGCCAAGCAACGCCAGCAGTGGTTCTCACAGGCGGATCTGCGCACCAGTGCAGCGTTGCTCCTGCTTGAGCAGGCGAGCTTGCGCAAGCAACTGCTGCTGGCCCAGGACGAAGTTAAACAGCGCTACCTGACGGGCCGGGCAGCGAATGATGCCAGCGTGGCCAAGGCCAATGGCACGCTGCAGCAGATTCTTGCCAACAGTGGTTTTCTCAGTCGGCCGGCGGAGCTGCTGGGTAGCAGCGGCTACGGCTTGCCACAGGCAGGGGAACGCAAGCTGCTGATCAGCGAGTCCAGCCAGCGGCAAAAGCAGCTGCAAACGCTCAGTGCCGATCTGGACAAGGAAGTACGTGCGCTGCTCGGCCCGGCCAGGGCAGCTGAAATTGCCGCGGTCGAAGCCAACATCAAGCAGGTTGGCGAACATTTGCGCGCCCTGCACAAGGCCGCCGGTGGTCTGCAGCTACCCTGAGCAACTTGCCTAGAGGGTTTCTTCAGACTCACCCGGCAAATGCTCATCCAGATGCAGCCAGGGCAGGCGGCTGCTGGTCCAGATATGCCGTTGCGGCCGGGCCAGCTCAGGCTGATCCAGCGTGGTGATGGTGATGTCGATGGTTTCCGGGCTCAGGTCGGTGGTCAGCGCCACCTGTGCCCCGCATCGGCTGCAGAAGTAGCGCACGCAACTGGGTGAAGAGTCGTAGCGTTGCGGCGTACCGTTCAACCACTGGAAATCAGCGCAGGGCAGGGTCGCCCAGGTCACCAGCAGCCCGCCACTGACCCGTCGACACACCGAGCAATGACAGTGGGCGACGTCCGTCAACGGCCCTCGAACCCGGTAGCGCAAGGCGCCGCAATGGCAGCCGCCTTCGTATGTATCGCCCATCACTTGTCCCTCCAGCGCCTGTGGCCTGACGCCAACAATGCACCTCTCGTCGCCATTGGGCCAGCGAAAGCTGGCTGAAAGCTTGCCGGCTTAGGATGACCGCCACTACCGGCACAGACCGGTCAGCCAGGGCACCTGACTTCCTGTACAGCGCCCGGCCCAATTAACAACAACAATGGTGATTCTGATGTTTGCTTACAACCGCCTCCCCGCTGCACACCCTCCGCTATTCCATGCGCCGCGCCTCGCGCGCTGATCCGCCCGACTCGTTCCTTTTTCGACGCGATACGCCTGGAGTACTCCTATGCTGACCTTCCTCGGCTTTGCCATGGTCATCACCTTCATGTACCTGATCATGACCAAGCGCCTGTCGGCCTTGATCGCCCTGATCCTGGTACCGATCATTTTCGCCCTGTTCGGTGGCTTCTCCGGCGATATCGGACCGATGATGCTGCAAGGCATCACCAAGCTGGCCCCGACCGGGGTGATGCTGATGTTCGCCATCCTGTACTTCGGTCTGATGATCGATTCCGGTCTGTTCGATCCGGCCGTGCGCAAGATTCTCAAGATGGTCAAAGGTGACCCGCTGAAAGTTTCGGTGGGCACCGCTGTGCTGGCTCTGGTCGTGTCGATGGACGGCGACGGCGCCACCACCTACATGATCTGCGTGGCGGCCATGCTGCCGCTGTACAGCCGCCTGGGCATGAGCCCACGGATCATGGCCGGCCTGATCATTCTCGCTGGCGGAGTGATGAACATGACCCCTTGGGGCGGCCCGACCGCGCGTGCAGCCAGCGCCCTGCATGTCGACCCTTCGGACATCTTCGTGCCGATGATCCCGGCCATGCTGGCAGGTGTAGTAGCGATTCTTGCGATTGCCTACATGTACGGTAAGCGTGAACGTGCCCGCCTGGGCGAGTTGCACCTGCCAGGTGACGAAATCGACCACAGCGAAATCAGCGTTTCGCAGTTCCCCGATGCTCGTCGTCCGAAAATGATCTGGTTCAACGGTGCTCTGACCAGCGCGCTGATGGTTGCCCTGGTCGCCGGCCTGCTGCCGCTGCCGGTGCTGTTCATGGTTGCCTTCAGTATTGCCATGATCGTCAACTATCCTTGCCTGCAAATGCAGAAAGACCGCGTTGCCGCGCATTCCGGCAGTGTGCTGGCGGTGGTCGGGCTGATCTTCGCTGCGGGTATCTTCACCGGCATTCTGTCCGGTACCGGCATGGTCGAAGCCATGTCCAAGAGCCTGCTGGCAGTGATTCCTGAAGCCCTGGGCCCGTACCTGGCGGTGATCACCGCGATCGTGAGCATGCCGTTCACCTTCTTCATGTCCAACGACGCCTTCTACTACGGGGTGCTGCCGGTACTCTCCGAAGCCGCCAGCCACTACGGCATCTCGCCAGTGGAAATGGCCCGCGCGTCGATCGTCGGCCAACCCGTGCATCTGCTCAGCCCGCTGGTACCCTCTACCTATCTGTTGGTGGCCCTGGCTGGCATCGACTTCGGCGATCATCAGCGCTTCACCTTGAAGTGGGCAGTGCTGGTCTGCCTGTGCATAATGCTCGCCGCGCTGCTCATGGGAATTTTCCCACTGTTCAGCAGCCTATAAGACAACAGCTTCATACAACCGCAGCACGCCCCTTGCCCGGGCGTTCTGCATTTATCGCACGAAGGAATACACATGGAATGGCTGACCAGCCCAGAAATCTGGGTTGCCTTTTTTACCCTGACGGCTCTTGAGATCGTTCTCGGCATCGACAACATCATCATGATCTCGATCCTGGTCAGCCGCATGCCCAAGCACATGCAGCAACGCACCCGGATTTTCGGCCTGGCCCTGGCCATGGTCACCCGCATTCTGCTGCTGCTGTCGATCACCTGGGTGATGCGCCTGACGGCCGACCTGTTCGTGGTGTTCGACCAGGGTATCTCCGGTCGCGACCTGATCCTGTTCTTCGGTGGCCTGTTCCTGCTGTGGAAAAGCTCGCAGGAGATCTACCACGGCCTGGAAGGCGAGGATGAAACCCACGACGAGCCTGCCGGTAAAGGCGGCAAGTTCCTCTACACCATCATCCAGATTGCCATCATCGACATCGTGTTCTCCCTGGACTCGGTGATCACCGCAGTCGGCATGGTCTCCCATGTTCCGGTGATGATCGCCGCAATCGTGGTCGCTGTACTGGTGATGATGCTCTGCGCCGGTGCCATCAGTAACTTCATCGACAAGCATCCTTCGCTGAAGATGCTCGCCCTGTCGTTCCTGATCGTCGTCGGTACCGTGCTGATCGCCGAAGCCTTCGAAGTGCATGTGCCGAAGGGCTACGTCTACTTCGCCATGGCCTTCTCTCTGGCAGTCGAGGCCATCAACATCAAGATGCGCACCGCCATGGCCCGCAAGAAAAACCAGGAACAAGGCGAACCGGTGAAACTTCGCAAGGATATTCCGGGTCAGTAAACCTGGAGCATCTGTTGAAAGGGCCCTGCGGGGCCCTTTTTTCATTTGATTTCATGACGGTTTTGTTTCAAAGCTCGCGCTGGCTATGCGATGCTGGCGCCAAGCCCTTGGGCCGACTACAGCTTAAGTGAGCACTGGGAAAAACCGCCTGCGATCAGGCCAGGCTCACGGCACCATCCATTTGTCCCACTGGGGCACGATCAACAGGGGGCCTGTTCAATGCTGACCCTGCTCAATCTGCTTTCCGCCGTGGCGCTGCTGATCTGGGGCACGCACATTGTGCGTACCGGCATCCTGCGGGTGTATGGCTCCGACCTGCGGCGCGTGCTGAGTCAGAACATGTCCAGGCGTCCTCTGGCTTTCCTTGCCGGGATCCTGGTGACCGCCATGGTCC
Organism: Pseudomonas sp. GW821-FHT10B02; assembly: GCF_059415665.1. Lineage (NCBI taxonomy): Bacteria > Pseudomonadati > Pseudomonadota > Gammaproteobacteria > Pseudomonadales > Pseudomonadaceae > Pseudomonas > Pseudomonas sp. GW821-FHT10B02. The sequence continues at coordinate 16,002 of NZ_JBWKNR010000001.1, forward strand.
AGAGCAGCAACGCAACGGCAATGCTGGTGACCTCCTTTGTCGGTCAGGGGCTGATGTCCTTGACCCCGGCGTTGGCGATCATGCTCGGTGCCGATGTCGGTACGGCACTGATGGCGCGGGTGCTGACTTTCGACCTGTCGTGGCTGTCGCCGCTACTGATCTTCCTCGGGGTGATCTTTTTTCTCTCGCGCAAACAGACCCGGGCCGGACAGTTGGGCCGCGTCGGTATCGGCCTGGGCCTGATCATTCTCGCCCTGCAGCTGATCGTCGAAGCCGCTGCACCGATTACCCAGGCCCAGGGTGTGAAAGTGCTGTTCGCCTCGCTGACTGGCGATATCCTCCTCGACGCTCTGGTCGGTGCGTTGTTTGCGCTGATTTCCTACTCAAGCCTGGCCGCCGTACTGCTCACCGCGACCCTGGCCGGCGCCGAGCTGATCAGCCTGCCAGTGGCCATCGGCCTGGTCATTGGCGCCAACATCGGTAGCGGCCTGCTGGCCTTCCTCAGCACCAGCATGCAGAACGCCGCCGGGCGCCAGGTGGCCCTGGGCAGCCTGCTGTACAAGCTGATCGGCCTGATCCTGATCATCCCGGTGCTCGATCCGCTGGTGCGCTGGATGGACAGCCTGACGTTCAGTGCCCAGGAACTGGTGATCGGTTTTCACCTGCTCTACAACACCCTGCGTTGCCTGATCATGCTGCCGACGGTCAAACCCATGGCCCGCGTCTGCAGCTGGCTGCTACCGGAGCGGGCAGAGGCCAACGGCCGGGCCCGGCCGCGTCACCTGGACCCGGCGGCGCTGAGCACCCCGAGCCTGGCCCTGGCCAACGCCGTGCGTGAGACCCTGCGCGTGGGCGACCTGATCGACAACATGCTCGACGCCATGCACGGCGTGCTGCTGGGCACCCACACAGCGATGACGCAGCAGGTGCGCAGCCTGGGCGAAGACGTCGAAGCGCTGAACAACGCAATCAAACTGTATCTGGCGCAAATGCCCCGCGAGGACCTCAGCACTCAGGACAGCAAGCGCTGGGCGGAAATCATCGAACTGGTGATCAACCTCAAGCTGGCCAGCGACCTGATCGAGCGCATGCTGCGCAAGGTGCAGCAGCAGAAAACGTCTCAACGCCGCGAGTTTTCTGACGTCGGCCTGGAAGAGTTGACCGGCCTGCACAGCCAGTTGCTCGCCAACCTGCGCCTGGGGCTGTCGGTCTTTCTCAGCGCCGACCCGGAAAGTGCCCGCCAGTTGTTACGGGAAAAACGCCGCTTTCGCGCTCAAGAGCGGCGCCTGGCCCATGCCCATGTCAGCCGCCTGCAACGTAAAGTGGTGCAAAGTATCGAAACCAGCGCCTTGCACCTGGAACTGATTGCCGATATGAAACGACTGAACTCCTTGTTCTGCAGCAGTGCCTATGTAGTATTGGGTGGTTCCGATACCGGCGGTTTACTGCTCGACAGTGTCCCGGACGATGCCCATTCACCTTGACCGCTACCGCACAACCCCCGCAAGGAAGCTTGCCATGCGTTGCCTGATGTTCCTGTGCCTGCTGCTGGGGGCCATGCCCGGCTTTGCCCTCGACCGCTCGCAGGTCGAAGGCTACCTGCTGCCCAATGGTTTGCAGGTGCTGCTCAAGTCGGGCTATGAGCGCAATCATGTGTCGATACGGCTGGTGGTCGGGGTTGGCTTCGATGATTTTCCCTGTCAACAGCAAGAGCTGCCGCACTTGCTCGAGCACGTGCTGTTCAGTGGCCTCGACGGCAGCGGCGAAGGCGGTCTGGAAGCGCGCATGCAGGCCTTGGGCGGTGAATGGAACGCCTACACCAGCAGTGCCGACACCACCTTTGTCATCGAAGCCCCGGCCCGCAACCAGCGCAAGGTGCTCGACCTGCTGCTGGCAGTGATCAAGGACACCGAGATCGACGAAAAGGCCCTGGCGCTGTCGAAGAAGATCGTCGAGCGCGAAGATGGCGGCCACTATTCCCACCTGCAGCGCTGGCTGGACCGCCAGGACCTCGGCCACCGCGCCAGCGACCAGCTGGCGGTGGAACTGGGGCTCAAGTGCGCCGAGCGCTCGGCGGTGGCCGACATGACCGTGGAACAGGTCAAGGATGTGCGCCAGCACTGGTACGCCGCCAACAACATGAGCCTGATCGTGGTCGGCGGCCTCGATCGCCTGCTGCCAGCCTACCTGGAACGCAGCTATGGCGAACTGCAGCCGGCCGAACCCGGCAAGCGCCGCACACTGGAAGGCGTTACCCACAAGGCCGAAGCCCGTCGTGAACTGATCCGCGGCTGGCTTGGCGACAGTGCCCGTCTGCACTGGCTGTTCCTCGAACCGGTGCTGGACAACGATCACAGCCAGACCTACGACCTGCTGCAGCGCTATCTGGACTGGGCATTGTATGAACAGTTGCGGCTCAAGCACGGGCTGTCGTACGGGCCGTTCAGCCAACGGGAAAGTTTCGGCGACACCGGCGTGATGAGCCTCAATGCGGACCTCGACCGCACCGACATCAAGGAAGCCGAGCAGGCCGTGAGCGACATGCTTGAGCAATTGCGCAAGCACGGCCTGGACCCGGCCACCTTCGAGCGGGTCAAGCAGGCGGCAATCGATCGCGAAGCCTGGACCACTCAGGGCAACGCGGCACTGGCGGACTACTACTGGGGCGCGCTGAACGATTACCTCGACGGCCGCTTTGCCGACCCGGTGCGCGCCATGCGCCGGGTCAGCCTGAGTGATGCCAATCAGGCGCTGCGGCAGCTGCTGGCCAGGCCCGGGTTTGTGCGAGTCGAGCAGCCGTTGATCAGTTATGACCAGTTGTATGGCTTGGTGGCACTGGGGTTGGCAGGGGTTCTGGCCGGCGGCTTGGTCTGGAGCCGACGCAGACACAGGAAGGCCCCGGCGAAATAGCAAGACAAGGCAGCTGGCCAGTACAAAGCGAGGTATCCTGTAGCGGTTTTAACCTCACCCTGCGAACACCTCATGCCTCATTATCTCCAGCGGCTGATCGAACTGATCAAGCGCTACCCCGGCGTCATCGCCCTCGGCGGATTCATCTCCGGGATCGCCAGCTTCATCCTGGTCGACCGCCAGGAAGGCCTGGCCAGCTGGATCGCCATCGTGATGCTGATCAGCTGGATCTGGCTGATGCTGGAAAACACCTTCACCCAGTTGTTCGCCAAGGTGTTCAAGCGCGAGATCCCGCAGCCGCTGCTGCGCTATGCCACGCAGATGATTCACCAGGAAAGCCTGTTCTTCGTCCTGCCGTTCTTTTTCGTCACCACCACCTGGAACAGCGGCCAACTGGTGTTCACCGGCCTGCTGGGCGCCGCCGGGCTGATATCGATCATCGATCCCCTGTACTACAAATGGCTGGCCCCGCGGCGCTGGCTGTTTCTCGCGCTGCATACCCTGACCCTGTTCGCGGCGTTGCTCACCGCGCTACCGATCATTTTGCACCTGACCACCTCGCAAAGCTTCAAGCTGGCCCTGGTGACCGCCATGCTGCTGTCGTTCCCAAGCCTGGCCAGTAGCTTTCCCATTCAGCACTGGCGGCGTGGGATCATGCTAGTGGTGCTGACCCTGGCCGTTGGTGCCAGCGGCTGGATGCTGCGCTCCTGGGTACCACCGGCCACGTTGTGGATGACTGACGTAGCGGTCAGCACCCAGCTGGAGAACCGCACGCCAGGCAAGAGCCTGAGTGAGGTCAAGGCCAGCGAGATCCGCGCGGGGCTCTACGCCTTTACCGCTATCAATGCACCGCGCGGGCTGAACGAGCGGATTTATCACGTCTGGCAGTTCAACGGCAAAGAAGTCGATCGCATTGCCCTGGACATCCACGGTGGCCGCAAGGAAGGCTATCGGGCCTGGACGCATAAGCAAAACTTCCCCGCCAACCCGGTGGGCCGCTGGCAGGTGAGGGTGCTGACCGAAGATGGCCAGGTCATCGGGGTGCTGCGCTTCCGGGTGGTTGACGATGGTCAAGCGCCGAAGGCCGAGTAACGCTATGCTCTGAGGCTGCGAAACTGTCGGTCGACTGCATGGAGCCTATGACTACACAAGCCAGCGCAACCCTGGACACCACGAGCAACCCGGCGTGCCTGCGGATTGTCGGTGACTGGACCCTGGCCAACTACGCCAGCCTCAAGCGCAGCAGCGAGCGCCTGGCCGGCCAGTATGACCAGCGCACCGAGATCGATCTTGAACAGCTGGGCCAGCTGGATACCGCTGGCGCTTCACTGCTGGCTGAACTGCTCGGTGCCGAGCGCTTATCGCGGCTGACCGAGACCGCCCAACTGCCTGAAGCCAGCCGGGCCCTGCTGCAGACGGTCTACTGCTCGGTGCAGGACTTCTGCATCCCGGAAAAGCAGCCCGAGAAGTCGGTACTGATCCAGCTGCTCAGCCGCATTGGCTGCGCGGTCGACACCCTTTGGCAAGACACCCTGCAGATCCTCGGTTTTGTCGGCCTGATCCTGCAAACCCTGGTACTGCGCCTGTTTCAGCCACGGCGCTGGCGGGTCACTGCGGTCGTCGCGCACATCGAACAGACCGGTCTGGATGCCGCACCCATCGTTGCCCTGCTGACCTTCCTGGTCGGCGCGGTGGTGGCCTTCCTCGGCGCCACGGTACTCGCCGGGTTTGGCGCCAGTATCTTCACCGTCGACCTGGTTGCGTTCTCTTTCCTGCGCGAATTCGGTGTGCTACTGACCGCCATCCTCATGGCCGGTCGTACCGCCAGTGCCTTCACCGCACAGATCGGTTCGATGAAAGCCAATGAAGAGATCGACGCCATTCGTACCCTCGGTCTGGATCCGGTAGAGCTGCTGGTGGTGCCTCGGGTGCTGGCCCTGCTGATTGCACTGCCGCTGCTAACCTTCCTCGCGATGATCTGCGGCATCATCGGTGGCGGCGTGGTCTGCGCGTTGTCGCTGGATATCTCGCCCGCCATGTTCCTGTCCTTGTTGCAAAGCGACATCGGTGTTCAGCATTTCCTTGTTGGCCTGGCCAAGGCGCCATTCTTTGCCTTCCTGATCGCCGCCATTGGCTGCCTGGAAGGCTTCAAAGTCAGCGGCAGCGCCGAGTCGGTGGGGGCCCACACCACCTCCAGCGTGGTGCAGTCGATTTTCGTGGTGATCGTCCTCGATGCGGTGGCTGCGCTGTTCTTCATGGAGATGGGCTGGTGAGCCAGACAACCCCCGAGCGCCGCGAGGCGGTGATCGAAGCGCGTGGCATCTGCAACCGCTTCGGTACCCAGAGCGTGCACGAACAACTGGACCTGGACCTGTACCGCGGCGAAATTCTCGCCGTGGTCGGTGGTTCGGGCAGTGGCAAGTCGGTACTGCTGCGCAGCATCGTCGGCCTGCGGCGACCGAACGAAGGGCAGGTCAAGGTGTTCGGCCAGGACCTCAGCGGTGTAAACGACGAGCAGCGCTCGAAGGTCGAACGACGCTTTGGCGTGCTGTTCCAGAAGGGTGCGCTGTTTTCTTCGCTGACGGTAACCGAGAACGTTGCCTTGCCGCTGATCGAACATGCCGGCCTGTCCCGCGCCGACGCCGAGCACCTGGCCGGGGTCAAACTGGCGCTGGCCGGCTTGCCGATTTCCGCCGCCGACAAATACCCCTCATCACTGTCCGGCGGCATGATCAAACGCGCCGCCCTGGCCCGCGCCCTGGCCCTGGACCCGGACATTCTGTTTCTCGATGAACCCACGGCGGGCCTCGACCCGATCGGTGCGGCCGCCTTCGACCAGTTGATTCTGACCCTGCGCGACGCCTTGGGCCTGAGCGTGTTCCTGATCACCCACGACCTCGACACCCTCTACACCATCACCGACCGGGTGGCGGTGCTGTCGCAGAAGAAAGTCCTGGTGGCAGGTCCGATTGCCCAGGTCGAAGACACCGACGACGCCTGGATTCACGAATACTTTCATGGCCCGCGTGGCCGTGCGGCGTATCAGGCCGCCACAGCGGCAAAGGAGCTCTGAGATGGAAACCCGTGCACATCATGTGCTGATCGGCCTGGTCACGGTCATTGTGGTCACCGGTGCCATGCTGTTCGGCCTGTGGCTGACCAAGTCCAGTGTCGACAGCACCTTCAAGGATTACCAGGTGATATTCAACGAGGCAGTCTCCGGCTTGTCCCGGGGCAGCTCGGTGCAATACAACGGCATCAAGGTGGGAGACGTCACCAGCCTGCGCCTGGACCCCAAGGACCCGCGCCGGGTCCTGGCCCAGGTGCGCCTGAGCGCCGATACCCCGGTCAAGGAAGACACCCGCGCGAAACTGACCCTGACCGGCATCACCGGCACCTCCTTCATCCAGCTCAGTGGCGGTACGCCGCAAAGCCCGGAGCTCAAGGGCAAAGACGGCAAACTGCCAGTGATCGTTGCCTCGCCTTCGCCGATTGCCCGGCTGCTCGATGACGGCAGCGACCTGCTGACCAACATCAACATGCTGGTGCATAACGCCAACCAGCTGTTCTCCGAGGACAACGCCAAGAGCCTGAGCAATACCCTGACTCATCTGGAACAGACCTCGGCAGCCTTCAGCGAGCAACGCGGGGATATCCGCACCGCGATCCAGCAACTGGCCCAGGTCGGTAACCAGGCCAGCTCCATGCTCGAGCAGACCAGCGAACTGATGCGCAATGCCAATGGCCTGCTCAACAACCAGGGCAAGCAAGCTTTCGGCAGTGCCGAACAGGCCATGCAGTCGCTGGCGCAGAGCACAGCCACCATCAACAGCCTGCTCAACGACAACCGCGAAGCCCTCGATGGTGGCGCCCAGGGCCTGAACCAGCTGGCCCCGGCCATCCGCGAGCTGCGCGAGACCCTCAACTCGCTGAAGGCGATTTCCCAGCGCCTGGAAGCCAACCCCAGCGGCTACCTGCTCGGCCGAGATAGCAACAAGGAGTTCACGCCATGAGTCATACCTGCCGCTACCTGGCCCTGGCTGTGGCGCTGAGCCTGGGCAGTGCCTGCTCGATCCTGCCGCAGGCCGAACCTGCTGATGTCTATCGCCTGCCTGCAGCGCAAACCAGCCAGGCCACATCTGCGAGCGCTGTAGCCAGCTGGTCGCTGCGCCTGAACAAGCCGCTGGCCAGTGATGCCCTGAACAACCCGAAAATTGCCGTGGTCCCTCAAGGCAACCTGATCAGTAACTACAAAGGCGCGCGCTGGAGCGATCCGGCCCCCTTGCTGCTGCGCAACCGCATGCTCGATGCCTTCCAGCGCGATGGCCGTGTACCCCGGCTCAGTGCCGATGACAGCAACCTGCAAGCCGATTATGAACTGGCTGGCGAGCTACAGGCGTTCCAGAGCGAGTACAGCGCCGACGGCCTGGCCGTGGTGATCCGCTATGACGCACGACTGGTGCAAGGACGCAGCCAGCGCATCCTCGCCAGCCGCCGCTTTGAAGTGCGTCAGCCGCTGAGCGACAAGCAAGTGCCGGCAGTGGTCAACGGTTTCGGCAGCGCCAGTGACCAACTGATGACGCAACTGGTGGCCTGGACACTGGCCCAGGCCACCCAGGCTCAGGCAAAGAACCAGTAGCAGACGCAAATGGCCGCGATCACCCCGGCCAGCTCGGCGAGCAGCGCGCAGCCCACCGCATGGCGGGCGCGCTGGATACCGACAGCACCGAAGTACACCGCCAGCACGTAGAAGGTGGTTTCGGTGCTGCCCTGGATGGTCGCTGCCACCAGCGCCGGGAAGCTATCGACGCCATGGGTCTGCATGGTTTCGATCAGCATCGCCCGTGCCGCGCTGCCCGAGAACGGCTTGACCAGCGCGGTAGGCAATCCCTCGACGAAGCGCGTATCCATCCCCAGCCATTCCACCACATGGCGGATACCGTCCAGGCTCAGCTCCAGAGCGCCTGAGGCGCGCAGCACGCCGACGGCGCAGAGCATGGCGACCAGATACGGCAGCAGGCTCTTGGCAACGTCAAAACCCTCCTTGGCGCCCTCTACGAAGGTTTCATAGACCTTCACCCGCTTGAACGCACCAATCACCAGGAACAGGATGATCAGGCCGAACAGCGTCAGGTTGCCCAGGATCGACGACAAGCCGGCCAAAGCGGTGGCAGAGAGGGTCCCCAGAAACGCCATGAAGCCGCCCAACAGCAGGGCGCCCGGCACCAGATAAGCCAGGACCACCGGATCCCACAGACGCAAGCGTTGCATCACCGCCACCGACAGCAGGCCGACCAGGGTCGAGGCACTGGTGGCGAGCAGGATCGGCAGGAATACCAGGGTCGGGTCCGGTGCGCCTTGCTGAGCGCGGTACATGAAGATGGTCACCGGCAGCAGGGTCAGCGACGAAGCGTTAAGTACCAGGAACAGGATCTGCGCGTTGCTGGCAGTGGTCGAACTGGGGTTGAGCTCCTGCAGCGAGCGCATGGCCTTGAGGCCAATGGGTGTGGCGGCGTTATCCAGGCCCAGGCCATTGGCGGCGAAGTTCAGGGTGATCAGGCCCAGAGCCGGGTGGCCGGGCGGTACTTCCGGCATCAGGCGGGCAAAGAGCGGGCCGAGTACTTTGGCCAGCCAGTCGACGACGCCGGCCTTTTCAGCAATCTTCAGAAAGCCCAGCCACAGGGTAAGGGTGCCGAACAGCAAGACCATCACCTCGACCGACAACTTGGCCATGGCGAAGATGCTCTCGACCATCGCGGCAAAAATGCCGGCATTGCCGCCTACCAGCCATTGCGCCAGCGCGGAGATGGCCGCGACCAGGAAAAAGCCAAGCCAAAGGCCGTTGAGCATCCGTTGTTCCCCCACAAAGTTGCGACGAATGATAGCGGTAGCGGCCGAGCAATGCACCGACACTGAAAATCGCGGGGCAAGCCCGCTCCCACCGCTGCAGTACCATCCCGGTGGGAGCGGGCTTGCCCCGCGATACAAAAAAAAGCCCCGACCAGGTCGGGGCTCTTCATTTAACCAGACTGCACCTTAGTGGTTGGCAGTCTTGCCAGCAGGTGCAGCTTCTTTGCTGCGCCAGTGTGGCAGCGAGTTCCAGTAGCGCTGGCCTTTGGCATCGTCGTACATGCCTTCCCAGCGAGCGATTACCAGCACTGCCAGGGCGTTGCCGATAACGTTCAGAGCGGTACGGGCCATGTCCATGATGCGGTCGACACCGGCGATGAAGGCCAGACCTTCCAGCGGGATACCAACGCTGCCCAGGGTGGCCAGCAGCACCACGAAGGACACGCCCGGAACACCGGCAATACCCTTGGAGGTCACCATCAGCGTCAGTACCAGCAGCAGCTGCTGGCTGATCGACAGGTCGATACCGTACAGCTGGGCAATGAAGATCGCCGCAATGCTCTGGTACAGGGTCGAACCGTCAAGGTTGAACGAATAACCGGTCGGTACCACGAAGCTGCAGATGGCTTTCGGCGCGCCGTAGGCTTCCATTTTCTCGATCACGCGCGGCAGCACGGTTTCGGAGCTGGCGGTGGAGTAAGCCAGGACCAGCTCGTCCTTGAAGATACGCATCAGCTTCAGGATCGAGAAGCCAAACAGGCGTGCGATCAGGCCCAGCACCATGAAGCCGAAGAAGGCGATGGCGAAGTAAACCAGCAGGACCAGCTTGGCCAGCGGCAGCAGCGAAGCGAAACCAAAGTTGGCAACGGTCACGGCGATCAGCGCGAACACACCGATTGGCGCGTAGTTCATGATCATGTGAGTGACCTTGAACATGGCTTCGGAAACGCCCTGGAAGGTTTTCACCAGCGGATCGCGAATCTCTGCCTGCAGGCTCGACAGGCCCAGGCCGAACAGCACCGAGAAGAAGATGATCGGCAGCATTTCGCCACGCATCAGCGCTGCGAAGATGTTCGACGGAATCAGGTTGAGGATGGTCTCGATGAACGCGTGTTCATGCTGAACCTCAGCCGCAGTGGCCTGATACTTGGAAATATCGACGGTACCCAGGGTACTCATGTCGATACCGGCACCCGGATGGAACAGGTTGGCCAGGACCAGACCGACCACGATCGCGATGGTGGTGACCACCTCGAAGTAAATGATGGTCTTGAGGCCGATACTGCCGAGTTTTTTCGCATCGCCAACCCCGGCGATACCCACGATCAGCGACGAAATCACGATCGGGATGACGATCATCTTGATCAGGCGAATGAAGATATCACCAGCAGGTTGCAGGACGTTGCTGATCCACCATGCCTTTTCTGCACTGAAATGGTTCAGTAAAGCGCCGATTGCAATCCCCAGTACCAGACCGATGAGGATCTGCCAGGCGAGGCTTAGCTTTGCCTTCTTCATGTCGTTACCTTTTCTTCAAGTGGAAACGATCACCAGGCTGATAACCGCAATCCAGAGCTGTTGCCAGCGATCCGTATCGATTTTGGCTATCCGCCGGTGACACCGTAAAAGGTCACCGCAAGCGAGCGTAGGAACGCTCAGGCCAGCGAAAAAAGGCGCAACTATTCCGACGTGGGGGGACTCCGTCTAATGCCGTAAACGACTACCCTATGCCGAATCGGCATGAGGTTTATCGGCCAAAACGTACGTCACAATGGGTTGCCCGACGACCGTTCGGAATTCCGACGATGGCCAAAGCGCCACATTCCGGCAGATTTGGACGTATCCAGCTGAATGCATAAAGCCATTGTTCGACAATCCGAATGCGTGAAATCGCCTCGGTTCGAACACCTGGGCAGGCTGAAAAAATATCGATGTACGGTCGCGCAAAAATATGCGTCGACACGCCTGGTAGGAAAGTCGGAAAAGAACGGTAGGAAGCGAACGATTGCCAAAGCGAGGCGGAAGTCAGATCAAGCGTTTCCCTCCGAGAGGACCCACCCGACCTGGAACTTCCGCCACCGCTTCACCCGACCCGGCCCTCATCGGAGGCACTCCTTGTACCCCTAGGCCCCTCCGATCCTGAAACAATCAGAGCAGCCCGGCCCCTTGGTCGTGTGCCGGCCTTCCTCAGGCGGGCACAACATAGAAGCCTGGAACGGAAAAAGGTTCAGCTTCTATATATGTACGTGAATGCCCAGTCGCATTCAGTACCTAGTTTGACTCAGCCTCTACCACGGCCGAAGAAGAAAGAAGCCACGAACAGCACCAGGAAGACGATGAACAGGATCTTCGCGATTCCGGTAGCGGCGCCGGCGATACCACCGAAGCCCAGCACAGCGGCGACAATGGCGATAATCAGAAAGGTGATAGCCCAACTCAACATGGTGATTCTCCTTACTGTTGTTGAAAGAATTCCTCTGGTGACGTTCAGAACACCCAACGATCACGCGGCGCACGGGCTTCAGTCGAGACGCTGCCGACCGCCGCAGGCTGCGATTGCATCAGCGCCCTCTGGGCAGGCACGGGAGTCCTTATCACCAGGGCGGCCTGGGTAGCTACTGCGCGAGCATCCTGTACAAGCTGCCAGCTGTGATGGAGCTGGCCGGCAATGAGGGTCAGCAGCAGCGCCAGACTGAAGAACAGGCCCTGGCGCACCTGAAGTGGAGAAATCTGCGCCAGGGTGGCGATTTGGCGGATCATGCCGAGCTCCTCCTGCTGCATTGATTGTTGTCTGCAGTAGTCATTGCAGCGTGCATGCCAGCCATTCGTTGAAAAAATATTCAATAAAATCAGCTACATGCCAAGAAGCACAGACTTCGCCGGAGCGCATCCTGCACGATACCCAGCAGGGGGTCGTGCGATTTGCATGATGAGCTACCCTGCAGTGAACGGAACAAATCGGAAAAAAACATGCAACTTGCCCGATTTCTCCGGCACTAATAGAGAACATTCTTAGAAGGAGCGCAGGAAATGGAGTCAACCCAGGAACATCAAGGCCGAATCCTGTTGGTCGACGACGAATCCGCCATCCTGCGTACCTTCCGTTACTGCCTGGAAGATCAAGGCTATACCGTGGCCACGGCCAACAGTGCGGCCCAGGCCGATACCTTGCTGCAGCGCCAGGTCTTCGACCTGTGCTTTCTCGACCTGCGCCTGGGTGAAGACAATGGCCTGGATGTACTGGCGCAGATGCGTATCCAGGCGCCCTGGATGCGCATCGTCATCATCACCGCCCACTCAGCGGTCGATACCGCAGTCGACGCCATCCAGGCGGGTGCGGCCGACTACCTGGTCAAACCCTGCAGCCCTGACCAACTGCGCCTGGCTGCAGCCAAACAGCTGGAAGTGCGCCAGCTGTCGGCACGCCTGGAGGCACTGGAAGGTGAAGTCAACAAACCCAAAGACGGCCTGGACTCGCACAGCCCGGCGATGATGGTGGTGCTGGAGACTGCACGCCAGGTTGCCACCACCGATGCCAATATCCTCATTCTTGGTGAGTCCGGCACCGGCAAGGGCGAGCTGGCCAGAGCGATTCACGGCTGGAGCAAACGCGCCCGTAAAGCCTGCGTCACCATCAACTGCCCTTCACTCACCACCGAGCTGATGGAAAGCGAATTGTTCGGGCATAGCCGCGGGGCGTTTACCGGGGCCAGTGAAAGCACCCTGGGGCGGGTCAATCAGGCCGATGGCGGCACTTTGTTCCTTGATGAAATCGGCGATTTCCCACTGACGCTGCAGCCCAAGCTGCTGCGCTTCATCCAGGACAAGGAATACGAGCGGGTCGGTGACCCGGTCACCCGCCGCGCCGATGTACGTATCCTGGCTGCGACCAACCTCAATCTTGAAGACATGGTGCGCGATGGGCGCTTTCGTGAAGACCTGCTGTATCGTCTGAATGTCATCACCTTGCACCTGCCGCCGTTGCGGGAGCGCAGCGAAGACATCCTGCACCTTGCCGACCGTTTCCTCGCACGCTTCGTCAAAGAGTACTCAAGGCCCGCCCGCGGCTTCAGCGACGAAGCGCAGGCGGCGCTGCTCAACTACCGCTGGCCAGGGAACATTCGCGAACTGCGTAATGTGGTCGAGCGGGCCAGCATCATCTGCCCGCAGGAGCGGGTCGACATCGGCCACCTGGGCATGGCCGAACAGACCATCAGCAATGCCCCGCGCATCGGCGCGGCAATGAGCCTGGACGAACTGGAACGCGCCCATATCGAGGCGGTGCTGGCCACCAGTGAAACCCTGGACCAGGCAGCCAAGACCCTGGGAATCGATGCCTCGACCCTGTATCGCAAGCGTAAGCAGTACAACCTATGAAGTGGACGATGAAGCTGCGTACGCGGCTTTTTCTCAGCATTTCGGCGCTCATTACCGTGGCCTTGCTGGGCTTGCTGCTAGGCCTGGTCAGCGTCCTGCAGATGGCCAGGTCGCAGCAGGCCCTGATCCGCGAAAACACCGCGACCCTCGATCTGGGCCTGAAACTGCGGCAGAACCTCGGTGAACAACTGACGCTGATGCTCAACGAGCCAGCAGATCTGCAGACGCTTGAGGGCCTGCAGTCTCAATTCCAGCGCTTGCTGGACGAAGGCCTCAATCAGCAAAGCGATGACAATGCCGGTAAAGACTTCGCCGACACCAAGCGTCATTATCAGCGCTACCTTCAGGCTTTTCGCGACACCCCTGTTCCGGCACGTGGCCTGGGCACCGAGCAACCTCTGGGTAAAGCTTTCGGCGTGCTGCGCAATGATCTCCTCGACGCTCACAAGCGCGCCCTTGAGCACATCAACCAGAGCGAGCAGTTGACCTACAATCGCGCATTGTTGATCTCCGGCCTGCTCGGCCTGGTAGGCCTGAGCGTGCTGATCCTGGGATTTGTCACCGCCCATGGTATCGCTCGGCGCTTTGGCCAGCCGATCGAAGCCCTGGCCAAAGCGGCCGACCAGATAGGTCAGGGCGATTTCGAGGTGACCTTGCCGGTCTCCCAGGCCCTGGAGATGAACCTGCTGACCCGGCGTTTTGGATTGATGGCTGAAGCGTTGCGCAAACATCAGGCAACCAACGTCGATGAACTGCTCGCCGGCCAGCAACGCCTGCAAGCGGTACTCGACAGCATTGATGACGGCCTGCTGATCATCGACCGCCAGGGCCATCTGGAACACATCAATCCAGTCGCTCAGCGGCAACTGAGCTGGAACGAAAGCCGCCTGGGCCGTGGGCTTGGTGAGGCGCTGCAGCGCCCGGAGCTGGATGAACAACTGCGTCTGGTGCTGCGTGGCGCCCCCCTGGATCGGGTACCGGAGGACCTGAGCCTGGAGGTGGATGAAGAACTTCGTTTACTGGCTTACAGCCTGACCCCGGTCTGCCACCCCGACGGGCAGATTCTCGGCGCAGTCATGGTGCTGCACGACGTCACCGAGCAACGTGCCTTCGAGCGCGTGCGCAGCGAGTTTGTCTTGCGCGCCTCGCATGAGCTGCGCACCCCGGTCACGGGCATGCACATGGCTTTCGGACTGTTGCGCGAGCGCCTGGAGTTTGCGCCACAGACGCGTGAGGCCGACCTGCTAGCAACCGTCGGTGAGGAAATGCAGCGCCTGACCCAGTTGATCAACGACCTGCTGAACTTCTCCCGCTACCAGAGCGGCCAGCAAAAGCTCGAACTGATGCCCTGCGCCGTCGACGACCTACTGACGCGTGCCTGCGAACGCTTTGCCGGCCCTGCGGGTGATAAACAGATCGAGCTGCAGCTGGAGCTGGCATCGCCGCTGCCGCACATCCAGGCGGATGCAGCGCAACTTGACCGGGTCATGGATAACCTGCTGGACAATGCTGTGCGCCACACCCCGGTGGCCGGCAGCATTCGCCTGCACGCGCGATGGCATGCCGAACGGGTCATCATCAGTGTTGAAGACAGCGGCGAAGGCATTGCTTACAGCCAGCAGGGACGGATCTTCGAACCGTTCGTCCAGGTCGGACGCAAAAAAGGCGGGGCTGGACTGGGGCTCGCGTTGTGCAAGGAAATCGTCCAGTTGCATGGCGGGCGCATGGGGGTTTATTCACGCCCCGGACAAGGCACTCAGTTCTACATGGCCCTGCCGGTCTGAAGCCTCACAGTATCAAGCCTCATCATCGATCCGCCGCGGGACGATCCGTCGCCCACGGGTAATCAGCTCAACGAACTGACGGGCACTGAGCGGATGCGCAAACAGCCATCCCTGACCGTAATTCACCCCTTCGCTGTTGAGCAGCATGGCCTGGTCTTCATACTCGATTCCCTCGGCAATCACCCGCAACTGCAGGGCATGCGCCATGCGGATGATATGCGGCGCCACACCGCTGCTGGCTGCATCGTGACCCAGGGCGTCGATAAACGCCTTGTCGATTTTCAAGCAGTCGACCGGCAGGGTCTGCAAGTACGCCAGGCTGCAGTAACCGGTACCGAAGTCATCGATCAATACCTGATGGCCCACCGCGCGCAAGGCTTGCAAGTTGTCGCGGGCGACTACCACATCAATCAGCCCGCGCTCGGTGACCTCGAATGCGATCTGGCTGGCAGAGACATGGTGCAACGCCAGCAAACGCGCCGCCACCCGACCAATCCGCGGCACCATGACATCGCAGGCAGCCAGGTTGATCGATACATAAAGTTGTCGGTTGGCCCGCAACAGCTGCCCCAACTGCTCGAGCACGCGCTGCAGGACGAAGTCGGTTATCTGCCGGATCTGGCCGGTATTTTCCGCCAACGGGATAAACAGATCAGGGCTGGTCAGGGTGCCGTCCGGCCGGCGCCAGCGCACCAGCGCTTCGGCCCCGACACAGCGGCGGCTGTTGAGTTCGAAGATGGGCTGGTACAAGACCTGCAACTCGCCGCGACGCAACGCCCCCTGCAGTTCGGAACTCATCGAGCGACGTTGACGTACCAGTTGCAGCACCAGCCAACCCAGGGACCAGGCCAGCACCAGGCTGCCGGGAAACAACAGCCAGAGCACGCCATTCATCTTCAACGGCAAACTGGCACGCGGGGCAATCAAAACCAGCTGATAGTCTGGCGATTTGGTCGGCATGCGGTAGATCAAGCGGTCGGGCAACTCCAGCAGGGCATCTTTGGATTTCGGAGGCCAATCGGCCGAGGGCGGCCAGGCCTGAGGCGGGCCAAGTACCGGCACTGCACGCGTACCGTTATCCAGCACCACCAGCAAACTGCCTTCCGGCGGCAAGTCGACCACATCCGTCAAATGCCCACGTGAGGTCGCAACCACGAACTTGCCGCGGCCAAGCATCAACGCGGCGAGATTGTCATCCGGTTCGGTTGTGGTATTAAGCCAGTAGCTGTACGTCGGCCCCTGAATGTCCGGGGGCCGCAAAGGCTTGATGGTGCGCGTGCCAATGCGGTTGGAGCAGGCAACGTTGCCATCAACATAGGCGGCTTCATAGACGAAGCGGTAGCGAAAGCCTATCTGTTGCAGGACACCCAGCATCGCTGCATCACAGCCGCGAAGGGGTTGCGCCTGAAGTTCGTCGACACCTTCGCGCAACTGCCCGAAAATCTGCTCCAGACGCTCAAGGAAGCGCTCGCCCTTGGCGTTCATCTGCTCACTTTCGCTTTGCTGCATCTGGTGCATGGCTACACCGATGCTGGCGACCAGCAACAGTACTGCGCTGGCCGAAGCCGCAAGTGTGGCCAGTAACCAGGGACGGTAGAGCAAGTGGCGCAGCACGGAGAGGGCAGCTGACATTAAAAGCATCCAGTTGAATACCAAGAGGTATAGCAACTGCCGGACGAGTCAGCCTGCCCGTTTGGCGGCGCCGTTACTCAGCGGCTGTTGAGTACCTGCAACATCGCTGCCGTTTGAGCGTCCGCCACACCGTCAAATCGCTGGGGACGGAAGCGCATCTGGAATGCCGCGAGCACATGCCTGGTGCTGACGTCATAGACGCCAGTCTGTTCGATGGCATAACCAAAACGCGCTAGTTGCTGCTGATACCAGCTGATACTCGGTGGATTGACGCTGAACCGCGCCTGCTGCTGAGCCACCGCGCGCGCATCCGGCCAGACCCCCAGCCCGGCATCGGCCAGGCGCTTCCAGGGGAACAGCGGGCCCGGATCCAGTTTGCGCGCCGGTGCGATGTCACTGTGGCCAATGATGTAACGGGGCTGGATATTGTTGCGTTTGACGATGTCCTTGAGCAACGCGATCAGCGCTTCGATCTGTGCCTCGGTGTACGGCTGCCACACCCGTCCTGTCGGGGTATCGATAAAACCGGGGTTGACGATCTCGATACCAATGGAGCTGGAGTTGAGCCAGGTCCGGCCATCC
The DNA here is from genome assembly GCF_059415665.1 of Pseudomonas sp. GW821-FHT10B02. NCBI lineage: Bacteria > Pseudomonadati > Pseudomonadota > Gammaproteobacteria > Pseudomonadales > Pseudomonadaceae > Pseudomonas > Pseudomonas sp. GW821-FHT10B02. The sequence continues at coordinate 33,137 of NZ_JBWKNR010000001.1, forward strand.
CACTGACTGTCACCGGCATGCCAGGCACGACGGCTTTCGTCGACCAGTTGATACACGGTCGCCGGTGAGTCACCGATCAGGTAATGGCTGCTGACCTCACCATGGGTCAACAAATCGAGAGAACGCTCAAGCGGCGCGTTGGTGTAGTGCAACACGACAAACTGGATACGGCCGTCCTGGTTGACGGAGGTATGGCTGCGGTCGATGCGCAAGCCGCTGCTGCAACCTGCCAGGGTCAACAGCAGGAGCGCGGTAATGATGGCTTTCATGGGGACGGGCACATGTGATGATCTGCAATGCAATAGCATAACGTATCCATGCAGCTGCCACTTACCCCTGTTCGATCCGATTTCTGCCCAGATGTTTCGCCCGGTACAGCGCTTCATCGGCGCGTTTGAGGACTATCTCGCTGCGCTCGCCACTGCGAAAAGCACTGATGCCGATCGACAAGGTAATGGTCACCCGCTCGCCCTTGAAGTGGAACGGGCAGGCCTCAATGGCCGCACGCAGCCTTTCCGCCAGCTGGTAACCGATAGGCATGGCAGTCTGCGGGATCAGCAGGACGAACTCTTCACCACCGAAGCGGGCGATGAAATCCCGGCTGCGCAGGTGTTTGCGCAACACGTTGGCAACAATTTTCAGGACCTTGTCGCCGGCCAGGTGACCGTAGCTGTCATTGATGCGCTTGAAGTGATCGAGATCGAGGATCGCCATCAGCAGGTGACCACCGCTTTCCTGCCATTCCAGCACTTCCTGATCGACCCGCTCTGACCAGGCGGCCCGGTTGGGCAAACCGGTGAGCGGATCGATCAGGGCTTTCTGGCGCTGCTCTTCCAGGTGTTCGCGGTAACCCATGGCTTCCTGCTCCATGTTCGCCACCCGTTCAGCCAGGCCTTGCAAGCGGTTGGCCATGTCCTGTTCGCGCTGGTCACGCTGCTGCTGATGCTCGTCCATGGTACCGAGCAAGCCTTCGAGGCGGTTTTCCAGGATGTGTTTGAGGCTGTCCAGATCGGCCGCGCCCTGCACACTGCTTTGCAGGCCATCGACCTGTTCACGCAGCTGGCTGTCCAGGTCACGTGCCGCGGAGGTGTTGTCGGCATGGCCTTCGCTGGCTTCATGCAAATGGCTCTGGAACGACTCCAGGCGCTCGTTGAGTTGTTGCAGATAAGCTTCAAACTCATGCTGGCCACTGTCGTTGATCGCCAGCATCAGCACGGCCAGGTCATCGAGCACCGGCAACAACTCGTACCAGTTCAGGCCATGCTCCAGACGTTCGCGCATCGATTGCGCCTGAGCCTTGTGACGTTCGGGCAGGGTCAGGTCATCGAGCAGGCCCAGCAGGGTTTCCTCGATATGCGCGGCGACCGAGCTGTAGGTCGGCTCGGTGCCGTCGGGCAGGGCGTAGTGAGGGTCCTCATCGAACGCTTGGGCGACTTCCGGCTGATCATCCTCAGGCTCGTCCGGGCCGGGCTCAGGCAACGCCGGCAGTTCGGGCTCGTTCGCTGCCGGGGGAAGCTCAAGCGGTGCTGGCACTTCGGCTTCAAGCGCCGTTGGCAAGTCGACAGCCGGGCCAGGCTCGACTTCCGCTGCCTCGCTGGCTTCGGCTTCGGCTTCGGCTTCGGCTTCGGCTTCGGCTTCGGCTTCAGCTTCAGCTTCGACCGGCGTTGGCGCCAACGATTCGGTGACAACCTCCAGCGGTTGCAACTCGTCGATATCGACAACAGCCTCGTCCTGTGGCTCAACGTCTTGATGAGCATGCACTACCGGTACCGGCGGCTCGATGGCCTCTGGCGCAAACACCACGGCGCCCGCCAGGGCCGGTTGCAGCGCTGGCGCTTCAGCGTCGCGACCACCGAACAGGCGCTGCAGCAACCCAGGGCGCTGTGCCTCTTCAGGGCGCTCAAGCGCAGACAGGGCCTGGCTCTGCAAGCCGCTCAACTCACCCAACAGCAACGGCACCTCGCGGGACTGACTGGCGCGGGCCTCGACCTGTTTGGCGAACTTCTTCAGCGGCCGGCGGACGTCACTGGGCAACGGCAAGGTCTGCAACTGGGTAACCAGCGAGGTGAGGGCGGTGCTGACCTGAGCGATACGGGTCTCGCGGCGTTGCTCGGAATCGAGCACGGCTTTTTCCAGGCGCGGGATCAACCCGGCGAGGGCGGCGTCCATGTTGTCGGTGCGGATGACCTCGCGCATCTCCTTCATGCACTGATCCACCGCCCGGTCGCTGCCTTCAGCGGCCAGGGTGCTGCGCACCAGACCACGGCGCAACAGGTCGAGACGGGCTTCCCAACGGCGCTCGAGCTTCTCTTGCTGTTCGATACTCTTGAGGTACTTTTCTTTCCAGCGCTGGGCTTCGTCGGTCATGCCTGGGTCCGCAGAGGGGTGATGGCAATTAGCTCAAAGCGGGCAGCGTATCCACAGCGAGGGCATCAGGCAAACGAATCTCAACCGCGACCGGAAGATGATCGGAAATAGGCTGGGCCAGTACCTCGACCCGTTCCAGGGTCAGGCTCGGGCTGAGCAGGATGTGATCAAGGCAACGCTGCGGGCGCCAACTGGGGAAGGTGGCCTGGACCTGGGGTGCGACCAGGCCCAAATCGCGCAGAGGAGAGCGTTCAAGCAGGTCGTTGGCGTGGGTGTTCATGTCGCCCATCAGAACCTGATGGCGGTAACCCCCAATCAACTCGCGGATGTAGGCCAACTGCAGGGCACGGGTCTTGGAGCCCAGCGCCAGGTGCATCATGACCACCACCAACGCGTCTTCGCCTTCACCGAAACGCACCAGGATCGCGCCACGGCCAGCCGGGCCGGGCAGGGGGTGATCTTCAAGCAGTTGCGGCTTGAGGCGGCTGAGTACGCCATTGCTGTGCTGGGCAAAACGACCGAGGTTACGGTTGAGCTGCTGGTACCAGTACGGGAAGGCGCCCAGCTGGGCCAGGTGTTCGACCTGATTGACGTAGCCGGAACGCAGGCTGCCACCATCGGCTTCCTGCAGGGCCACCAGATCGAAGTCGCCGAGCAGCTCTCCGATCTTTTGCAGATTACCGGCACGCCCGGTGTGCGGCAGCAGGTGCTGCCAGCTCTTGGTCAGGTAATGCCGGTAACGTTCGGTGCTGATGCCCACCTGGATATTGAAACTGAGCAGGCGCAGTCGGCCATCCTCTGGCAGGCCGTTAGCCTGCAGGTGATGTTCGTTGACTCGCGGATCGTGCAGGCCAACGCCTCGCTCAGCTCTCCAGCGGCGCATGATGGTCGCCGCTTACTTGGCGGCGCGCTCCTTGGCGATCAGCTGGTCAGCGACGTTCAGGACGCCTTGTGGACCTTGGGCGGTGCCGAGGTCGAAGCGGTATTTACCGTTGACGACCATGCTTGGAACGCCGGTGATTTCATACTTCTTGGCCAGCTCTTTGGCCTTCTGTACCTGGCCTTTGATGGCGAAGGAGTTGAAGGTGGCGAGGAACTTGTCCTTGTCGACGCCTTGGGTCGCCAGGAACTCGGCCATCTCGTCAGGCGAGGTCAGTTTTTTGCGCTGAACCTGAATGGCTTCGAACACTGCCCCGTGAACCTTGTGCTCGACACCCATGGCTTCGAGGGTCAGGAACATCTGGCCATGGGCGTCCCATGGGCCACCGAACATGGCGGGAATGCGCTTGAAGTTGACGTCGGCCGGCAGCTTCTCAGCCCAAGGATTAACCACTGGCTCGAAGCTGTAGCAATGTGGGCAGCCATACCAGAACAGCTCGACCACTTCGATTTTGCCTGGCACCGACACCGGTACCGCGTTGCTCAGCTGGACATACTCCTTGCCCTCCACAATAGGATCGGCAGCCTGGGCAGTCATGCCGAATACACTGGCGGCGACCAGCGTGGCGCTGAGAATCAAATTACGCATGCTTCACTCCTGAGCAATCTATTTGGTCGCCTCGACGCGACCTGCCATAAGACAGGTCGAAGCGGGCCCGAGTTCGTTAGTGTAACGGCAGCGGGCACAAAAAAGGGTGGCCGAAGCCACCCTTTTCATCTTTACGCCGCAGTATTAACCCAGCGTTAAAGCGCGGATCAGTGCAGACCCTGGATGTAGCTGGACAGTGCTTCGATGTCCTTGTTGCTCAGCTTGGACGCGATGGTGCGCATGGTGGTGGCATCGCCATCGTTGGTACGGTTGCCTTCGCGGAAGTCGGTCAGTTGCTTGGCCACATACTGCGAATGCTGGCCACCCAGGTGCGGGAAGCCGGCCAGGGCCAGACCTGCGCCGTTCGGCGAATGGCAACCGGTGCAGGCCGGCAGGCCTTTCTCGATGTCACCACCGTTGAACAGGGCACGTCCGCGTTCGACCAGCTTCGGATCAGCAGCACCGACGCTGCCTTTCTGGCTGGCGAAGTAGGCGGCGATGTCGGCCATGTCCTGATCGTTGAAGGCGGCGAGCATGCCGGTCATTTCCAACACGGTACGCTTGCCCGACTTGATGTCGTGCAATTGTTTTTCCAGGTACTTCTCACCCTGGCCTGCAAGTTTCGGGAAATTCGGCGCCAGGCTGTTGCCGTCCGGATTGTGACACGCGCCACATACAGCAGTTTTGGCCTGACCAGCAGCGGCATCCCCTTTGATAGGCTCTGCGGCATTGGCTGCACCGGTGACGCCCAAGGTCAACAGCAGACTCACGAGTAGTTTGTTCATCAGCTAATCCAACTACGGCTAAGGGTGAAAGAGTTATGTATCGGGACTCCGGCTCATCCACTGGATGATCGCCTGGTAGTCCTCGGCACTGCAGTCCATGCACAATCCACGCGGCGGCATAGCCTTGAAACCCTGTGTGACATGCTTCACCAGCGTCTCCATCCCCTGCGCCAGCCGCGGCTCCCATGCTGCCCGGTCACCCGGTTGCGGTGCCTGCGGTAGCTGTCCGGCATGGCAAGCGGCACATGCTCGCTTGTACACTGCCTGGGGATCCTGTGTAGCCTGAGCGCTGAACAACGGTATCAAGACACCTGCAGCAAGCAGCCATTTCGTCATACGAACGACCTTTCAGGGTTGGGGGTTGCACTGCGTTCTACTGCGCAAGCTTGAATCAACCGCCCCCGTGCACATCCTCCTACGCCGGGATAATGCGCACACAAAAACTGGGGCATTATATACTCCCGTTACTGAAACGGAAACGACACCGCTTGCCGAGACCCCTCGCGCAACGCCCAACCGGATAAACCATGCAAGTCAAAAACCCCATCCTCGGTCTCTGCCAACAGGCCAAATTCGCCCTCAGCGCTGCCAAGGTCGACCAGTGCCCGGACGACCAGGGCTATGAAGTGGCCTTTGCCGGCCGCTCCAACGCCGGCAAGTCCAGCGCCCTGAATACCCTGACCCACGCCAGCCTGGCCCGCACCTCGAAAACCCCGGGGCGCACCCAGCTGCTGAATTTCTTCAGTCTGGACGATGAACGGCGTTTGGTCGACTTGCCGGGCTACGGTTATGCAAAAGTGCCGATTCCGCTCAAGCAGCACTGGCAGAAGCACCTGGAAGCCTACCTGGGCAGCCGCGAGTGCCTCAAGGGCCTGATCCTGATGATGGACGTGCGCCATCCGATGACCGACTTCGACAAGATGATGCTCGACTGGTCCCAGGCGGCCGGCATGCCGATGCACATCCTGCTGACCAAGGCCGACAAGCTGACCTTCGGCGCGGCCAAGAACACCCTGCTCAAAGTGCAGGCGGAAATCCGCAAAGGTTGGGGCGATACGGTGACCATCCAGCTGTTCTCGGCGCCCAAGCGCCAGGGCCTGGAAGAGGCCTACGGGGTGTTGGCAAACTGGATGGAACTGGCGGACAAGCCCGCAGAATAAGGGCTGCCCGGCAAACGCCGGGCAAAAAAAACCCCGGACTTCGTATGGGGAGGGGGAAGTTCGGGGTTCAAGTTCCGGACCGCTAGGGCGGGGTCCAGATATCTGCCAACACTTAACACAACATAGGAGCATCGAAGGGCTTCACCAGCCATTCAGTTACTCTGAGTCGTGGTTCACCGGTTTAGTTCCAAAGGTTTGAAAACTATTTGCGATAGGGCAGATATTTTTTACTACCAAGCCTCTGGACCGGTAAAAAGCCGCGACGATATGCCGCAGCTTTTCCCCGCATTTAACCGCATTTTTAATGCGCTTCGTCCCAGTTTGCCCCCACACCGACCTCAACCAGCAGCGGTACATCGAGTGCTGCGGCATTGCTCATGTGTGGACGAATTTGTTCACGCACCTGCTCAACCAGGTCCTCGCGCACCTCCAGCACCAGTTCGTCGTGCACCTGCAGGATCACCCGGGCGTCCAGCCCCGACTCGGTCAGCCAGTTATCCACAGCCACCATGGCGCGCTTGATGATGTCTGCCGCCGTGCCCTGCATCGGCGCGTTGATCGCTGTGCGTTCCGCGCCTTTGCGCAAGGCCGGGTTCTTCGCGTTGATTTCCGGCAGGTACAGGCGACGACCGAACAGGGTTTCGACGAAACCTTGCTCGGCAGCTTGTGCCCGGGTGCGCTCCATGTACGCCAGTACGCCGGGGTAACGGGCGAAATAGCGATCGATGTAGGCTTGGGACTGCTTGCGGTCGACACCGATCTGCTTGGCCAGGCCAAAGGCGCTCATACCGTAGATCAGGCCGAAGTTGATCGCTTTGGCACTGCGCCGCTGGTCGGTGGTGACATCGGCCAGGTCGACGCCAAACACCTCGGCAGCCGTTGCCCGGTGTACGTCCAGGTCGTTGCGGAAAGCGTGCAGCAAGCCCTCGTCTTTGGCCAGGTGCGCCATGATCCGCAGTTCGATCTGCGAATAGTCGGCCGCCAACAGCTTGTAGCCGGGCGCGGCGATGAAGGCCTGACGGATTCGCCGGCCTTCGGCGGTACGGATCGGGATGTTCTGCAGGTTCGGGTCACTGGACGACAAACGGCCGGTGGCTGCCACCGCCTGCTGGTAGGAAGTGTGGATACGCCCGGTGCGCGGGTTGATCTGCTCCGGCAAGCGGTCGGTGTAGGTGCTTTTGAGCTTGCTCAGGGAGCGATACTGCATCAGCACCTTGGGCAGCGGGAAGTCCATCTCGGCCAGCTCCGCCAGCACTGCTTCGGCCGTCGAAGCCTGGCCTTTGGCGGTCTTGTTGAGTACCGGCATGCCCAGCTTTTCGTAGAGGATCACGCCCAGTTGCTTGGGCGAGCCGAGGTTGAACTCCTCACCGGCAATGTCGAAGGCCTCACGCTCCAACTGCACCAGCTTGTCGCCCAGCTCGACACTCTGGATGCCGAGCAGGTTGGCATCGACCAGCGCACCCTGGCGCTCGATCTTCGCCAGAATCGGCACCAGCGGCATCTCGATATCGTTCAGCACTGGCAGCACGCTTGGGGTCTTGGCCAGTTTCTGTTGCAGCGCCTGGTGCAGGCGCAGGGTCACATCGGCGTCTTCCGCGGCGTAGGGGCCGGCCTGTTCAAGGCTGATCTGGTCGAAGGTCAGCTGTTTGGCGCCTTTGCCAGCAATGTCGGTGAAACCGATGGTGGTGTGGTTCAGGTACTTGAGCGCCAGGCTGTCCATGTCGTGACGGGTAGCCGTCGAGTCGAGCACATAGGACTCAAGCATGGTGTCGTAGGCCACGCCCTGCATCAGGATGCAGTTGGCGATATCACCGCCGATGGCGCAGTTGGCGAGGATGTTCATGTCGTACTTGGCGTTCTGCCCGACCTTGAGCTTTTTCGGGTCTTCGAGCAGCGGCTTGAGCGCCAGCAGCACCGTGTCGCGGTCCAGTTGCTCAGGTACGCCCATGTAACTGTGGGTCAGCGGCACATAAGCGGCCTCATGGGCCTGCACTGCGAACGACAGGCCGACCAGCTGTGCCTGCTGCGCATCCAGGCCAGTGGTCTCGGTATCGAAGGCGAACAGTGGCGCGTTGCGCAGCTTTTCCAGCCAGACGTCAAAGCGGGCCTGATCGAGGATGGTTTCATACTTCGCTTCGACAGTTTCCTCGGGCGCCTCGACAACGATTTCCTGACCGGCGCGCTTGGCGTCGCGCTGCACCTCGTCGATCCAGCTCTTGAATTCCATCTCCGTATACAGCTCAAGCAGCGCATCACGGTCCGGTTCGCCGCAGACCAGCTCATCCACCTCAACCTCCAGCGGCACATCGATCTTGATGGTCGCCAGTTCATAGGAGAGGAAGGCCGCATCACGGTGCTCCTCAAGCTTGGCAGGCAGGGTCTTGGCGCCACGGATGGCCAGGCCCGGAACCTTGTCGAGGTTCTCGTACAGCTCGCGCAGGCCGCCACCGATGCCGGTGAGCAGGCCGACGGCGGTTTTTTCACCCACGCCTGGCACACCCGGGATGTTGTCGACCTTGTCACCCATCAGGGCGAGGAAATCGATGATGTGCTCAGGACCGACGCCGAATTTCTCGTGTACGCCAGGCACATCGAGGACAGTACCGGTCATGGTGTTGACCAGCGTAATGTGGCCATCGACCAACTGCGCCATGTCCTTGTCGCCCGTGGAGATGATCACCGGACGACCGGCTGCGGCACTACTGCGGGCCAGGGTACCGATCACATCGTCGGCTTCAACGCCCTCGACGCACAGCAGTGGATATCCCAGGGCGCGGACGCTGGCGTGCAACGGCTCGACCTGCACCCGCAGATCGTCCGGCATGCTTGGGCGGTTGGCCTTGTACTCGGCGAACATTTCGTCGCGAAAGGTCCCGCCCTTGGCGTCGAATACCACCGCGAACAGACTGTCCGGGTATTGCCTGCGCAGGCTCTTGAGCATGTTCAGCACGCCTTTGACCGCACCGGTCGGCATGCCCTTGGAGGTGGTCAGCGGCGGCAGCGCGTGAAAGGCACGGTAGAGGTATGAGGAACCGTCCACCAGGACGAGGGGAGCTTGGCTCATGAGCAGAATCAACCTTTTCGACGGGCCCGGCGCTAGAATGTCCGGAACATTGACGACAAAGGGACAAGGTTATCATGCGTAGACTAAATCGCCTGTTGCTGCTCAGCCTGCTGGCAGTCACTCCGGTCGTCACCCTGGCAGCGGAAGACGCGCCATCGGCTGATCCGGAAGTAACCATTCGCACGGAAGGCGACAAAACCATCCAGGAGTACCGTCAGAATGGCTTCCTGTATGCAATCAAGGTCACCCCGAAAGTCGGTAAACCTTATTTCCTGGTACGCGCTGATGGTTCGGAGGGCAATTTCATTCGCTCCGACTATCCGGATATGCTGATCCCTTCGTGGAAAATCTTCGAGTGGTAAGGCGTACCCTTTACATCAACCCGGCACTTCCCTGCTGAAGTGCCCGTATGGGCAATTTTTGATCATGTCAGTCTTCACCCCCCTGACCCGGCCTGAGCTGGAAACCTTTCTGGCGCCTTACGGCCTGGGCCGCCTGCGGGACTTCCAGGGCATTGCCGCCGGCACCGAGAACAGCAACTTCTTTGTCAGTCTGGAACAGGGAGAGTACGTGCTGACGCTGGTCGAACGCGGGCCGATCCAGGACCTGCCGTTCTTCATCGAGTTGCTTGATGTACTGCACGACGCTGACCTGCCGGTGCCTTACGCCTTGCGTGGCAATGACGGCGTGGCGCTGCGCGAGCTGGCCGGCAAACCGGCGCTGCTGCAACCGCGCCTGCCCGGCAAGCACATCAAGGACGTCAACAACCAGCACTGCGTGCAGATCGGCGAGCTACTCGGCCATCTGCACCTGGCCACCCGTGACAAGGTCCTGGAGCGCAAGACCGACCGCGGCCTGGACTGGATGCTGGAGACCGGTGCCGAGCTGATGCCGCGCCTGAACGCCGAGCAACGCCAGCTGCTTCAGGCTTGCCTGGACGAGATCGCTGAGCACCACGCGCAGATCATGGCCCTGCCGCGCGCCAACCTGCACGCCGACCTGTTCCGCGACAACGTGCTGTTCGAAGGCACCCACCTGACCGGTCTGATCGACTTCTACAACGCCTGCTCGGGGCCGATGCTGTATGACCTGGCGATCACCCTCAATGACTGGTGCTGTGACGATGCCGGGCAGATCAATGGAGCGCGTGCGCGGGCATTGCTGGGCGCTTATGCGGCGCTGCGTCCCTTCACCTCGGCAGAAGCGCAGCTGTGGCCAGTGATGTTGCGCATTGCCTGTGTGCGCTTCTGGCTGTCGCGCTTGATCGCTGCCGAGTCGTTTGCCGGGATGGACGTGCTGATTCACGATCCGGCCGATTTTGAGGTGCGCCTGGCGGCGCGCCAGCAGGTGGAAATCGCCCTTCCGTTTGCTTTGTAAGCTATCGCGGGGCAAGCCCGCTCCCACGGTGGGAGCGGGCTTGCCCCGCGAAAAAGGCGCTACAGCTTTTCCAGACACCCCGCCAGATCATTCCCCAGCTTCTCCAGCAACTGCTCATAGCCCTGAGCACTGGCCGGCGCTGTCCCGCCCAGCGCATCCAGCTCAGCCAGGGTCACCGGCAATCCTGCGGTCAGCGTCTCGGCCAGGCGCGGGCGCAGTGGCGGCTCACTGAACACACAGGTCTTGCCCACTTCCTGCAGGCGCTTGCGCATCGCTGCCACATGCTGAGCACCCGGTTGCACTTCGGCCGCCACGCTGAACACCCCGGTGTGCTTGAGGCCATAAGCCGACTCGAAGTAATCGAACGCCTCATGGAACACGAAAAACGGTTTGCCGCTGATACCGGCCAGGCGCTTTTTCAAACGCGCATCCAGAGCATCCAGGCGTTCGCCAAAGGCTTTCAGGTTGCTCTGGTAGCGTGCGGCATTGGCCGCATCGGCTGCGCTGAGGTCTGCAGCCATCTTCGCCGCAATCACCCGGGCATTGGCCGACGACAGCCAGAGGTGGGCATCGAGACTGCCTGGGCGATGGTCGTGATCGTGTTCGTCGCCATCTTCGTCATGCGAGTGGCTATCTTCGCCAAAGTGGCGCAAGTGCAAGCCGGGCAGGTCCTGCACCGCGACACTGGGTTTGCTGCGGCCCTTGAGCACCCGCGGCAGGAAGCCTTCCATGTCCGGGCCGATCCAGTACAGCAGCTCGACGTCACCCACCCGCCGTACGTCGGAGGGACGCAGAGCGTAGTGATGCGGGGAGGCGCCTGGCGGCAGCAGCACTTCAGGGCTGCCAACGCCATCCTGAACTGCCGCGGCAATCTGCTGCAGGGGCTTGATGCTGGTCAGGACACGGACCTCGGCCTGTGCCTGGGCCATCACCAGAGTGGTGATAAAAGCGACAAAAAGGGCAAAAAATCGGGACACGATGACCACTCAAAGGGGCAGGAACAGGTAACATAATAACGTCTCTAATCAGAACCGTCGCCGCTCATGCCTAAAACCCCGTTGGCCAATCGCCCCCACGACCATTCCCATTGCGTCCACAGCGCCCTGGCCGAGGCCGATGTGCTGTGCGCACGCAAAGGCCTGCGCCTGACCGCCCTGCGTCGGCGCGTGCTGGAGCTGGTGTGGCAGAGCCATAAACCGCTGGGCGCCTACGACATTCTGGCGGTATTGAGCGAGCAGGACGGTCGTCGCGCAGCACCACCGACTGTCTACCGGGCCCTGGATTTCCTCCTGGAAAACAGCCTGGTGCACCGTATCGCCTCGCTCAACGCCTTCATCGGCTGCAGTCACCCCGAGCATGCCCACCAGGGGCAGTTCCTGATCTGCCGGGAGTGCCATGTGGCGATCGAGCTGGAGCAGACCAGCATCAGCAACGCCATTGTCGCCAGCGCCAAGGACGTCGGCTTCAGCGTCGAAGCGCAAACCGTCGAAGTGGTCGGTCTGTGCGGCAACTGCCGGAGCGCCTGATGAGCAATGCGCTGATTCGCCTCGAACAGGTCGGCGTGGCTTTCTCCGGTCAAGCCGTGCTCGACAGCATCGACCTGGCCGTCGAACCCGGGCAGATCGTCACCCTGATCGGCCCCAACGGTGCCGGCAAAACCACCTTGGTGCGCGCCGTGCTTGGCTTGCTCAAGCCCCACACCGGCAAGGTCTGGCGCAAGCCGCGCCTGCGCATCGGCTACATGCCGCAGAAGCTGCATGTGGATGCCACCTTGCCACTGTCGGTGCTGCGTTTTCTGCGCCTGGTGCCCGGTGTCGACCGCGCCGCAGCCCTCAGTGCCTTGCAGGAAGTCGGTGCCGAGCAGGTGATCGACAGCCCGATCCAGGGTATTTCCGGCGGTGAAATGCAGCGCGTACTACTGGCCCGGGCGCTGCTGCGCGAGCCCGAGTTGTTGGTGCTGGATGAGCCGGTGCAAGGCGTCGATGTCGCCGGCCAGGCCGAGTTGTACAGCCTGATCACGCGTTTGCGCGACCGCCATGGCTGCGGCGTGCTGATGGTCTCCCACGACCTGCACCTGGTGATGAGCACCACCGACCAGGTGGTTTGCCTGAACCGTCACGTCTGCTGCTCCGGCCATCCGGAACAGGTCAGCGGCGATCCGGCCTTCGTCGAACTGTTCGGCAGCAATGCGCCAAGCCTGGCGATCTACCATCACCATCACGACCATGCCCACGACCTGCATGGCTCGGTGGTTGCCCCGGCCCAAGGCGGCCACGTACACGGAGAACACTGCAAGCATGGCTGATTTTCTGCTTTACGCCCTGCTCGCAGGTTTGGCCCTGGCCCTGGTCGCCGGTCCCTTGGGATCCTTCGTGGTCTGGCGGCGCATGGCCTATTTCGGTGACACCCTTTCGCATGCCGCCCTGCTCGGCGTAGCCCTGGGCTTCGTGCTGGACATCAGCCCGGCGCTGGCGGTAACGGTCGGTTGCCTGCTGCTGGCGCTGCTGCTGGTCACCCTGCAGCAGCGCCAGCCACTGGCCTCCGACACCCTCTTGGGTATTCTCGCCCCGAGCACCCTGTCGCTTGGCCTGGTGGTACTGAGTTTCATGCACGATGTGCGCATCGACCTGATGGCTTACCTGTTCGGTGATCTGCTGGCGATCAGCCCCGGCGACCTGGCCTGGATCCTCGGCGGCAGTGCGGCGGTGTTGCTGTTGCTGGTGGTGCTCTGGCGCCCGTTGCTGGCGGTGACTGTGCATGAAGAACTGGCGATGGTCGAGGGCCTGCCGGTGGCGGCGCTGCGTCTGGCATTGATGCTGTTGATCGCGGTGGTGATTGCCGTGGCGATGAAGATCGTCGGGGTGCTGCTGATTACCTCGCTGCTGATCATCCCGGCCGCTGCGGCGCAGCGTCACGCCCGCTCGCCCGAGCAGATGGCCCTGGGCGCCAGCCTGCTGGGGGTTACCGCAGTGTGCGGGGGCCTGGCATTGTCGTGGTTCAAAGACACCCCGGCCGGCCCGTCGATCGTGGTCTGTGCTGCGGTGCTATTCTTGCTGAGCCTGGCCTGGCCCCGGCGCTGAGCCGCAGGGTGCAGCCAAGGCGGTTGCACTCTGCGACAGTTAAATCACGCAGGGCCCTGAAGATTTATTTTCGAGTCTACGGACTGGGTGTAGACTTGCTCGCTTTTTGCGCAAATAGAGAGTCGCAGGAATGAAGCCGTTCGCCTTCCGTTATCTGCTCCTTGCCGCGTTTTCGCTGATTCTGGCTGCGTGCTCCAGCACCCCGAGCGACAACACTGGCACTCCTGCCCAGGCCGATGCCTGGCAGCAGCTGGAGCAAAGTATCGCCAGCAGTGAGCTGGCCACCGCCGAAGATCAGCTGGCCGCCCTGCAGGCCCAGTATCCCAATGACAGCCGGGTCGAGCAGCACCAACGGCAATTGGCCGAGGCCTACCTGCAACGCAGCCAGATCGTCCTGCAAAAGGGCGACGTCAATGCCGCCGCCACCGCCCTGAGCCGTGCCCGCGCGCTGATGCCCAAGGCTCCGGCCCTGACCGGCGGCGTCAATGGCGCCATCGCCCAGGCCCGCAAGGCTGAACTGGAAAAAGCCGAAGCGGCCCTCAAGGCGGCTGAAGCTCGTCCCAAGGCCAAGCTTGTCGATCCGGCCGCGCCGAGCACCGTCGTGGCATTGAAAACCACCAATATTCGCGAAATGCGCCGGCAACTGGATGACATCGCCACTGATGTAGTGAACTACCAGTGCGACGTGGTGTTCCAGGTGCCACGCAAGGATGACGCCCCGTGGCTCAAGACCCTGCTGGGCAAGCGCGTGCATAAGCTCGACAGCGAGTTCGCCCTGCAGCAATCCCACGAAATCCATCGCAACCAGCCTGCCCAGGCGGTGCTGATTCCGCGTCGTCCTTGAGTGAACGGGTGCCCAGGCGGGCACCCGAATCCTGCAGCTAGGCTGGAATCGCCTGCGCCGCAGCCTCCCGTTCCCACACCCGATGCTTGCCTATTGCCTTGACGAAGGCTTTGTAGGTTTTCGCGTCGTTGCCCAGCAACAAGCCGCTATCGGCCTTCAAACCCAGTTTGTCGAGCAACGGCCGCGCCTCACTGGCCAGCCCCATTGGCTTGAGATGCTTGTAGGCTTCCAGTAGAAAATGCAGCGCCACGCCGCTGGTCATCAATGCCTGGACCGATGCTTTGCCGGCCGGCACCCAGACTGCATCGAAAACCACCGAAGGCAGACCTTCCATCGCCGCGTCCACCGCCAACTGCTTGCCTTGGGCAGTGTTCACCGGAGCCGAGGTGGGCCCCAGCAGTTTGATCTGTGCACTCTCAGCTTCCAATGCCTTGACCAACGCATCGACGCTCTCGCCATCAACACCATCAGCCACCAGCAGAGCCACCTTGCGCCCCCTGATGCCTTCGCCCAACAGGTTCATCTGACTCAAGGCCGGTGATTGCTTGAAACCTGACACAGGCACATCGACCGTGCCTTTTTTCGGCGCAGGTAGCCCAAGATTGGTCGCCACTCGCGCCGCCAGTTTCAGGTCGATATTGGCCAGGATCTCATTCACTTCGCGCTCGCGGATATACGCTCGCTCGACCTTGCCCAGCTCAAAGCTGTAGGCACTGATGATGTGCTCCTGTTCGGTCGGGCTCATGCTGTGGAAGAACAGCCGCGCCTGGGAAAAGTGGTCGGCAAAGGACGGGCTGCGCTGCCGCACTTTGTGCGCCTCGATCCGCTCTGGATACGACTCGAAGCCACCATCGCTGGCCGCAGGCGGCGTTTCCTTCGGCCAGCCGCCATCAATGGAATTGGGCTCGTAAGAAGCCCGCCCCTTATCCAGGGTGACCCGGTGCTGGGCATCGCGCTGACCGTTGTGGTTAGGCGCCAGTGGCCGGTTGATCGGAATCTCGTGAAAGTTCGGACCGCCGAGGCGGCTGATCTGAGTATCGGTGTAGGAAAACAGCCGGCCCTGCAGCAGCGGATCATTGGAAAAGTCGATGCCCGGAACGATATGCCCGGGGCAGAAGGCGACCTGTTCGGTTTCGGCGAAGAAATTGTCCGGGTTACGGTTGAGCACCATCTTGCCCAATGGTGTCACCGGCACCAGCTCTTCCGGGATGATCTTGGTCGGGTCGAGCAGGTCGAAGTCAAATTTATGCTCATCCTCTTCGGCGACGATCTGCACACCGAACTCCCACTCCGGATAATTGCCGGTCTCGATTGCTTCCCAGAGGTCGCGGCGATGGTAGTCGGCGTCCTTGCCGGCCAGTTTCTGTGCTTCATCCCAAAGCAGCGAACAGACACCAGCCTTGGGCTTCCAGTGGAATTTGACGAAGCTCGACTTGCCTTCAGCGTTTATCAACCTGAAGGTATGCACACCAAAGCCCTGCATGGTGCGCAGGCTTTTCGGAATGGCCCGATCCGACATCGCCCAGATCACCATGTGCGCCGACTCCGGCACCAGCGAGACAAAGTCCCAGAAGGTGTCATGAGCTGAGCCTCCGGTGGGCATTTCGTTGTGCGGTTCGGGTTTGACCGCGTGGACGAAGTCGGGAAACTTGATCGCGTCCTGGATGAAGAAAACCGGCATGTTATTGCCAACCAGGTCGAAGTTGCCTTCATCGGTGAAGAACTTGACGGCAAAGCCGCGCACATCGCGCACGGTGTCTCCAGACCCGCGCGGCCCCTGCACCGTGGAAAAGCGCACGAACACCGGGGTAATCTTCTCCGGGTCCTGAAGAAATCCGGCCTTGGTCAGTGCTGCATGGGATTTGTAAGTCTGGAAGTAACCATGGGCGCCGCTGCCACGGGCATGCACGATGCGCTCGGGAATACGCTCATGGTCAAAGTGCGTGATCTTCTCACGCATGATGAAGTCTTCCAGCAGCGACGGACCACGTTCTCCAGCGCGCAGGCTGTTCTGGTTGTCGGCGACCTTGACGCCCTGGTTGGTACGCAAGGCCTGGCCGGTGGCATCAGTTCGAAAGGCTTCCAGGCTTTGCAGCTTGGCGTTGGTGTTGGCCCGGTCCGGGGTCTGGGTGCCGGCCAGTTGACTTTCCTTGGGCGGATTCTTCTTGCTGGGCATTGGAACGCTCTCCTCGAGTCAGTCTCGGTTCGACCCCACGACGGGTCCTTTCAGTAGTGACTGGCCAGGCTCAGCGAGCGTTCATTCCGATTGACCACTGATCGCGTTATTCCCGTAGCATTGGTCAATTGCGAAATAAATGCTAAGAACCTCTATACGAACAGGCTAAAATGCGCGCCCCGGCTAACCGCTGACCCAAATTCCATGCGCCCCACAAGGTTCGCTACGTGATCGAGTTTCAAAATGTGCATAAAACCTACCGCGTCGCCGGTAGGGACATCCCCGCGCTGCACCCGACCAACCTGAGTGTCGAAAACGGCCAGGTATTCGGACTGATCGGCCACTCCGGTGCCGGCAAAAGTACCCTGCTGCGCCTGATAAACCGCCTGGAAGCCCCAAGCGGCGGCAAGATCATCGTTGACGGTGAAGATGTCACCGCGTTCGACGCCAACGACCTGCGGCGTTTCCGCCAGCAAGTCGGGATGATTTTCCAGCACTTCAACCTGCTGGCGTCCAAGACCGTGGCCGACAACGTCGCGCTACCACTGACCCTGGCCGGCGAACTGTCGCGCAAGGAAATCGACATCCGCGTCAGCGAACTGCTGGCCCGTGTCGGCCTGTCCGAGCACGCGAAAAAGTATCCGGCGCAGTTGTCCGGCGGCCAGAAGCAACGCGTCGGTATTGCCCGCGCCTTGTCCACCAAGCCGAAAATCCTGCTTTGCGACGAAGCCACCAGTGCGCTCGATCCGCAGACCACGGCTTCGGTCCTGCAATTGCTGGCAGAGATCAACCGCGAACTGAAACTGACCATCGTGCTGATCACCCACGAGATGGACGTGATCCGCCGGGTCTGTGACCGGGTTGCGGTCATGGATGCCGGGCAGATCGTCGAGCATGGTCCGGTGGCTGATGTATTCCTGCACCCGCAGCACCCGACCACCAAGCGCTTCGTCCAGGAAGACGAGCAGATCGACGAGAACGAACAGCGCGACGACTTCGCCCATGTACCGGGGCGCATCGTGCGCCTGACCTTCCAGGGCGATTCCACCTACGCGCCGCTGCTGGGCACTGTGGCCCGCGAAACCGGCGTGGACTACAGCATCCTCGCTGGCCGCATCGACCGTATCAAAGACACCCCGTATGGGCAGCTGACCCTGGCCGTCACTGGCGGCGACATGGAAGCGGCCTTCGCCCGCTTCACGGCGGCTGATGTTCATATGGAGGTACTGCGTTAATGGACGCCTTGAGTTTCTTTGCCAACGTCGACTGGGCCGAAATCTGGCTGGCGACCATCGACACCATGATCATGCTGTTCGGCTCGCTGTTCTTCACCGTGCTGCTCGGCCTGCCACTGGGCGTGCTGCTGTTCCTCTGCGGTCCGCGCCAGTTGTTCGAGCAGAAGGGCGTGTATGCGCTGCTGTCGCTGGTGGTCAACGTACTGCGTTCGCTGCCGTTCATCATCCTGCTGATCGTGATGATTCCGTTCACCGTGCTGATCACCGGCACCTCGCTGGGCGTCGCCGGGGCTATCCCGCCGCTGGTGGTGGGGGCTACGCCGTTCTTCGCGCGTCTGGTGGAAACCGCCTTGCGTGAGGTTGATCGCGGCATTATCGAGGCGACCCAGTCGATGGGCGCCACTACCCGCCAGATCATCACCAATGCCTTGCTGCCTGAGGCCCGCCCGGGCATCTTTGCAGCCATCACCGTCACCGCCATTACCCTGGTGTCCTACACCGCGATGGCGGGTGTGGTTGGCGCGGGCGGCCTGGGTGACCTGGCGATCCGCTTCGGCTATCAACGCTTCCAGACCGATGTGATGGTAGTCACCGTGGTCCTGCTGCTGATACTGGTTCAAGTACTGCAGAGCGTGGGCGACAAACTGGTTGTGCATTTTTCCCGTAAGTAACCCCATGGGTCGGCGACGCCGACGCACCGGGGGCCGGACCGGCCCTCACAAGGAGTGATTTGATGAAAAAGCTGCTTGCTGTTGTCGCCGCCGTCGCGGCCTTCTCCGCCCAGGCCGATACCCTGACGGTTGCTGCTACCCCGGTGCCGCACGCCGAGATCCTCGAGTTCGTCAAACCGGCCCTGGCCAAAGAAGGCGTGGACCTGAAGGTGAAGGTGTTCACCGACTACATCCAGCCGAACGTACAGGTTGCCGAAAAACGCCTGGACGCCAACTTCTTCCAGCACCAGCCGTATCTGGATGAGTTCAACAAGGCCAAGGGCACCAAGCTGGTCAGCGTTGCCGGTGTGCACCTGGAGCCGCTGGGCGCCTACTCGAGCAAGTACAAGAAGCTCGATGAGCTGCCATCGACCGCCACCGTGGTGATCCCCAACGACGCCACCAACGGCGGTCGTGCCTTGCTGCTGCTGGACAAGGCCGGTGTGATCAAGCTCAAGGACAACACCAACATCCTCTCGACCGTCAAAGACATCGCCGAGAACAGCAAGAACCTGAAATTCCGTGAGCTGGAAGCGGCGACCATCCCGCGCGTGCTGACCCAGGTCGACCTGGCGCTGATCAACACCAACTACGCGCTGGAAGCCAAGCTGAACCCTGAGTCTGATGCACTGGTCATCGAAGGCGCTGACTCGCCTTACGTGAACATTCTGGTTACCCGTGAAGACAACAAGGATGCCGAGGCAGTGAAGAAGCTGGTTGCAGCCCTGCACACTCCGGAAGTGAAGAAGTTCATCGAAGAGAAGTACAAGGGCGCGGTCAAGCCGGCGTTCTGATCTACCGCGTCGCCTCTATCGCCGGCAAGGCCGGCTCCCACAGGGTTGTTGTGGGAGCCGGCCTTGCCGGCGATGCTTTTAGTCCCGCTTAACCAACCCAGGCAGTTGAGCCACCAGCTTCTGGTTGTTGAACGGCGCACGAATAAACCCACGCTGCTTGCCATCCGGCCCCAGCAGCGCCAGGTTGCCACTGTGATCCACCGTGTAGTTCGGCTTGCTGGTATCGGCCGGAATGAACGGGATGCTCACCGCATTGGCCAGCTTCTGCAGGTTGTCCAGTGAGCCGGTCACGCCGCGGAAGTCCTTGTCGAAATAGCCCAGATACTGTTTGAGCTGGGTCGGTGTGTCCCGATTCGGGTCGACGCTGACAAGCACCACCTGCAGCCGCTCCACGGCCTCTTTCGGCAGCTCGCTTTTTACCTGACGCAATTGCGCCAGTGTAGTCGGGCAGATGTCCGGGCAGAAGGTGTAACCGAAGAACAACAACGACCACTTGCCCTTGAGCTCATCCATCATTACTGGCTGGCCGTTCTCGTCGGTCATTTCCAGCGCAGGCACCGTGCGGCTCTGCGGCAGCAGGATGATGCCGGCATCGATCAGTTCGGTCGGGTTGCCCTCACTGCGGCCATTGAGCACCTTGTTGACAGTAAGCCCGAGGATCACGGCGACCAGGGCAACGAGGATGAAGACGGTTTTCTGGGTTCGAGTCATAGGTTCAACAGTAGGTAATGATCAACAAGCAGGGCAATGAATAACAGCAACAGGTACCAGACAGAGTACTTGAAGGTCTTGATCGCCGCGTGCGGCCGACTGCCACGGTACAACACCCAGGCCCATTGCAGGAAGCGCACGCCCAGCACCAGGGCACAGACCAGGTAGAGCGGCCCGCTCATGTGAATGACGTAGGGCAACAGGCTGACCGCCAGCAATACCAGGGTATAAAGCAGGATGTGCACCTTGGTGTAGTGCTCGCCGTGGGTCACCGGCAACATCGGAATATCCGCCTTGGCGTACTCTTCCTTGCGGTGAATGGCCAGGGCCCAGAAGTGTGGCGGGGTCCAGGCGAAAATGATCAGCACCAGCAGCAGCGGCTCGGCGCTGATATGCCCACTGACCGCCACCCAGCCCAGCAACGGCGGCGCCGCGCCGGCCAGGCCGCCAATCACGATGTTCTGCGGCGTGGCCCGCTTGAGAAAGCCGGTATAGATCACCGCATAACCGAGCAGCGAGGCCAGGGTCAGCCAGGCGGTGAGGGCGTTGGTAAAGACCAGCAGCAAGGCCATGCCCAGCAACGCCAGCAACAAGGCAAAGGTCAAAGCCGCGGCAGGCGCTACCCGGCCTTCGGCCAGGGGACGCTTGTGGGTGCGGGCCATCAATGCATCGATGCGCCGGTCCACCACGTGGTTGACCACTGCGGCGCCGCCGGCACAACAGGCGATACCGAGGTTGCCGAACAGCAGGATGGTCCAGGGCACGCCCGCGCGAGTGGCGAGAAACATACCGACCAGGGACGTGACCAGCATCAGCACCACGACCTTGGGCTTGGTCAGCTCCAGGTAGTCGCGCCAGCCCGCCTGGAGCCTGCGTCCGCTTAAAAGCGTCGCCATGAGTTATCTCCCAGATAATGAACGACACCGCCACTGCCCAGCGGTGTCAGGCGCCAGCCCTGGCTGACCCGACGTGCCTTCGCCCTGGCCACCAGGCGAATGCGGTAATTGACCAGCACCATGCACAGCAACAGCATCGCGCCCCCGGCGTTGTGGGCCACGGCCACCGGCAATGGCAGGTGGAACAGCACATTGCTGATGCCCAGGCCGATCTGTACCGCCAGCGCCAGAAGCACCAGGCGGGCGAGTTTGCTGAGTCCATGACGATGCAGCTTCCAGCTCAGCAGCAACAGCACACCGGTCACCAGCAATGCGCCCATGCGGTGGCTTAGATGAATCGCGGTACGCGCATCACTGTCCAGCTGTCCGCCCAGGTAATTGGGGCCGATGTGCTGGGTGAGGTGAAAGCCGTTGGCAAAATCCGCCTGTGGCCACCACTGACCATGACAGGTGGGGAGATCGACACAAGCCACTGCCGCGTAGTTGGCGCTGACCCAGCCGCCCAGGGCGATCTGGCCGATCACCACCAGCAACGCCAGTGCCGCCACCCGCCGCACACTCAGTGGTAGCTTGGGCAGCGGGGCGAACGCCCGCGACAAACGCAGACTCAACAGGAACAACAGACTCAAGGTGGCAAAGCCGCCTAACAAATGTGCCGTGACCACCTGCGGCCACAGCTTGAGGGTCACCGTCCACATGCCGAAGGCTGCCTGGGCGAACACCACCCCGAGCAGCAGCAAGGGCAGGCGGTAAGGCTGACCGTCACGGCCATGACGACGCCAGGCCTGGAAAGCGAGCAGGGTGATCACCAAGGCCAGGGTTCCGGCGAAGTAGCGATGTACCATCTCGTTGCGGCCCTTGTGTTCCTCTACCGGCGTATCGGGAAAGTGTCGCTCGGCATGGGCCAGCTGCGCTTCGGTCTTGGGCACGCTGATGAAGCCGTAGCAACCCGGCCAGTCCGGACAACCAAGGCCGGCATGGGTGAGGCGGGTGTAGGCTCCGAGCAGGACAACCACCAGTGCCAGCACGGTGGCAAACACAGCAAGGCGAAATCCAGGTCTGGCCATGGTGATGTCCTACCCGATGTTGGACAGCTTCAGCAGATGGCGCAGGTCATTGAGCAAGTCCTTGCCCTTGACCCTGGCGTCGTAGCGCAGCACCAGGTTGCCATGAGGATCGACAATCCATAGCTGTGCATCCTGCTTGCCCTGGCTCATCTCAGCGTACTTGCTCAGGTCCAGCGGGTAGCGCTGCAGCTGTGGGTATTCGCGATCGAGCCGGGCCTGGTAGTCAGCGCCCAGCGCTTGCGCTGTGGCCAGGGCATGACTGGCGCGGCTGGCATCGCGCCCCAGGCCGATCTGGATCTGCCGCGCCAGGTACACCAGTTGCTGGCAGTCCAGCCCGCACTCTTTTGGGGTGCTGACCAGCAACTGCCAGCGCTGCTCGTCGGCACTGACGCCGAGGTCGGCCCGGCTCTGGCCGGTGCCGAGCATTTCACCGTGATAGCTGCGGCTGTCCGGGACCCAGAACTGCAACTTGTACATGGCGGTGGCCAGCAGCATCGGGCCGAGGACCACCAGCAGGATCAGGATCAGTTGCAGGCGCCCGCGAGCGCGCCCGGTTGGCGCCTTGCCTTCAGACATGTTGAGTGGACTCGTGACGGCTCCCATGCTGTTTCTCCTTGTTGTTATGCCAGCCGAAGTAGAGGTAGAGCAGGACCAACGCCAGCGCCAGGGCGAACCACTGCACGGCGTAGCCCAGGTGTTTTTCCGGGCCCATGGCGACTACCGGCCAGTCCAGCCGGTAGCTGGCCGGGCCTGGCTCCAGACGCAATTCGTAAGCGAAGCCTTCACGCGACAACTGCGGCCACAGATGGCTGGCATCTATGGCCGTCAACAGACGCGGCCAGCTGCCGCCTTGCGGGTCGGCATGCAATTGGAAGGTGGCCCCGGGGGCGACGTAAACCCAGGCATCCAGGCTCAATGTCTGTGCCGGGGTGCTGAACTGCACCGGGATACGCCGGTCCGGCCACGGCAGCCAGCCGCGATTGACCAGCAGCCAGAGTCCGCTGGCCTGGTCGAGGAAGGGTTGCAGCAGTTCGACGCCGACCTGGCCATCGCGCATGCGGTTGTCCAGCAACAGGCTGTGCTCGGCATCGAACTGACCGAACAGGTGCACCCGGCGATAAGCCGGGTCCTTCAATTGAGGCAACTGTGCGGCGCCCGAGGCTTCACCGGCCTGGCGCTCGGCATAGCTGGCGAGCAACTCGCGCTTTTCCTGCGCCCGCGTCAACTGCCAGCAGCCCAGGGCAACCAGCCCAGGCAACAGCATCAGCACCACCAGGGTCGGCACCCAACCTGGGCGAAATGGCTTCACCCGGTCACCCCATGCTCGGTCGCTATACTTAAGGTCATCGATGCATCCCCCCGGAGTTTCGCCATGCTTAAAGCCGCGATTGTCCTGATGCTGCTGGCCACCATCGCCAGCCTGTTCAGTGGCCTGTTCTTTCTGGTCAAGGACGACGGACATTCCACGCGTCTGCTCAAAGCCCTGACCGTACGGGTCACATTGGCTGCGCTGACTCTGGCGCTGATCACCTGGGGCTTCTATAGCGGCCAGTTGGTGTCCCACGCGCCGTTCTGAATCCGGCTACAGCACATACACAAAGATAAATAGCCCGACCCAGACCACATCGACGAAGTGCCAGTACCAGCTGGCCGCCTCGAAACCGAAGTGTTTGTCGGGGTTGAAGTGCCCGCGCATAATCCGCATCAGCATCACGAACAGGATGATTGTGCCCATGGTCACGTGAGCGCCATGAAACCCGGTGAGCATGAAAAAGGTCGCGCCATAGATGCCTGACCCCAGCGTCAGGCCCAGCTCGGTATAAGCTTCGTGATACTCGTAGGCCTGCAATATCAGGAAGCCGATCCCCAGCAGGATGGTCAGCGCCAGCCAGAATTTCAGGGCACCACGGTGATCCTTGCGCAGCGCATGGTGGGCGATGGTAACCGTGACGCTGGAACTGACCAGCAGGATGGTGTTGATCAGTGGCAAGTGCCAGGGATCGATGACTTCTTTGGGTGGCGGAAACAGCTTGGGATCAGGCGTGTTGAGCAGCGGCCAGGCAAACTCGAAATTCGGCCAGAGCATGTGCGCCACGCCTTTGGCGCCTTCACCGCCGAGCCAGGGCCCGGCCAGGTTGCGCACATAAAACAGCGCACCAAAGAAGGCGATGAAGAACATCACCTCGGAAAAGATGAACCAGGACATGCCCCAGCGGAACGAGCGGTCCAGTTGCGGGCTGTAAAGCCCGGCACGACTCTCCTTGATCACCGCGCCAAACCAACCGAAGAACATGTAGGCCAGGAACAGCGCGCCCAGGAAGAAGATCCATGGCCCATGGGATTCTGGGCGCCCGGCCTTGAGGTCGTTGAACCAGGTACCCAGGCCGAACACCGTGATGAACATGCCGATCGTGGCAATGATCGGCCACTTGCTTTGCGCCGGTACGTAATAGTGCTCATGCGAAGCCATTGAGTGTTCTCCTTATCGGGCGCCCTGTGTGGCCTGGCCCGCCAGGTGTGCAACCGGCGGGTGGCGAGCGGTGATATCGAACAGCGTGTAAGCCAGCGTCAGGTGTTTCACATCCTTGGGCAGGTCGCGGTCGACGATGAAGCGCACCGGCATTTCGATGCGCTCTCCCGGTTGCAGCACCTGCTGGGTGAAGCAGAAGCATTCGGTCTTGTGAAAGTACGCTGCCGCTTCCGCCGGGGTAATGCTCGGGATCGCCTGGGCGCTCATCGGCTTGTCGGTCGGATTACGGGCGATGAACACCATCTGGTTGACCGCACCGGGATTGACGTCGATCTGATCGGCAGTGGAATAGAACTCCCAGACCATGTCGCTGGCATTGGTCGACATGAACTGCACTTTTACGCTGCGGTTCATATCGCTGACCTGACTGCCTTGATATTGCCCGCCGGTCTTGCCGTTGATGCCGAACGCCTTGCACATCACGTCGTAGATCGGCACCAGGGCAAAGCCGAATGCGAACATCACCACGGTCAGCAGCATCAACCGCAACACCAGGCGCTTGAGCGAGGTCCCTTCACTCATGGCTCTTCCTCCGGCGTTTGCCGTTCATTTCACTTCCGGTGGGGTCTGGAAGGTGTGATAGGGCGCCGGTGACGGCACCGACCACTCCAGCCCCTCGGCACCATCCCAGGGTTTGGCCGGTGCCGGAGCACCGCCGCGAATGCACTTGATGACAATGAACAGGAAGAAGATCTGCGTGGCGCCAAAGGTAAAGGCACCGATCGAGGAGACCATGTTGAAGTCGGCGAACTGCAGGTTGTAGTCCGGAATCCTGCGCGGCATGCCGGCCAGGCCGACAAAGTGCATGGGGAAAAAGGCCATGTTCATGCCGATGAACGACAGCCAAAAATGCAGCTTGCCCAGGGTTTCGTCGTACATGTGCCCGGTCCATTTCGGCAGCCAGTAATAGGCTGAGGCGAAAATCCCGAAGATCGCCCCAGGCACCAGCACGTAATGGAAGTGGGCAACCACGAAGTAGGTATCGTGGTACTGGAAGTCCGCCGGGGCGATGGCCAGCATCAACCCGGAGAAGCCGCCGATGGTGAACAGGATGACGAAGGCGATGGCGAACAGCATCGGCGTCTCGAAGGTCAGCGAACCTTCCCACATGGTGCTGACCCAGTTGAATACCTTCACCCCGGTCGGCACCGCGATCAGCATGGTGGCGTACATGAAGAACAACTCGCCGACCACCGGGATGCCGACCACGAACATGTGGTGCGCCCAGACAATAAAGGACAGGAAGGCAATCGCGCCGGTGGCATAGACCATCGAGGTGTAGCCGAACAGCGGTTTGCGCGAGAACGCCGGGATGATCGAGCTGACCGCGCCGAACGCCGGCAGGATCATGATGTACACCTCGGGATGACCGAAGAACCAGAACACATGCTGGAACAACACCGGGTCACCGCCACCGGCAGCACTGAAGAAACTGGTGCCGAAGTGGATGTCCATCAGCATCATGGTCACCACACCGGCCAGCACCGGCATCACCGCAATCAGCAGGAAGGCGGTAATCAGCCAGGTCCAGACGAACAGCGGCATCTTCATCAGGGTCATGCCCGGGGCACGCAGGTTGAGGATGGTGGCGATGACGTTGATCGCGCCCATGATCGAACTGATACCCATCAGGTGGATGGCGAAGATGAAGAAGGTCACGCTTTCCGGGGCGTAGGTGGTCGATAACGGCGCATAGAAGGTCCAGCCGAAGTTCGGCCCGCCACCGGGCATGAACAGGGTCGAAACCAGCAGCAGGAACGCCGCTGGCAGCAGCCAGAAGCTGAAGTTGTTCATCCGCGGCAAGGCCATGTCCGGCGCGCCGATCATCAGCGGGATCATCCAGTTGGCCAGGCCGACGAAGGCCGGCATCACCGCGCCGAAGACCATCACCAGGCCGTGCATGGTGGTCATCTGGTTGAAGAACTCCGGCTGAACGATCTGCAGGCCGGGCTGGAACAGCTCGGCGCGGATCACCATGGCGAACGAGCCACCGAGCAGGAACATCATGAAACTGAACCACAGGTACATGGTGCCGATGTCTTTGTGGTTGGTGGTCAGCACCCAGCGCATCAGGCCCTTGGCCGGTCCGTGGGCGTGCTCATGACCATGACTGTGGTCGTCGATCACTGCGCTCATGTCCTGTCTCCTGCAGTCCGGTGGCTGGTGCGGGAATACCTGTCAGGCCGGCTCATTTGCTTTCTGCCTGTTTGATCGCCAGCACATCTTTTGGCGTGACCATGTCGCCTTTGTTGTTGCCCCAGGCGTTACGCTCGTAGGTCACCACGGCGGCGATATCCACTTCCGACAGCTGCTTGCCGAACGCGGCCATGGCGGTGCCGGGCTTGCCGTGGAAGACGATGCTCAGGTGATCTTCCTTGGGACCGGTGGCGATCTTCGAACCCTTGAGTGCCGGGAACATCGGCGGCAGGCCCTGGCCCTCGGCCTGGTGGCAGGCCACGCAGGTGGTGTGGTAAACCTTGTCGCCGCGCTCGACCAACTCTTGCAGGGTCCAGTCCTTGCTGGTCAGCTCCTTGAGCTTGGCCGCCTCGGCCTTGCGCTCGGCAAGCCAGGTGTCGTAATCGGCCTTGGACTTGACCTCGACCACCACCGGCATGAAGCCGTGGTCCTTGCCGCACAGTTCAGTGCACTGGCCCCGGTAGATGCCGGGCTTCTCGACCCGGGTCCAGGCCTCGTTGACGAAGCCGGGAATGGCATCACGCTTGACCGCAAAGGCCGGCACCCACCAGGAGTGAATGACGTCGGCGGCAGTGACCAGAAAGCGCACTTTGGCCCCCACCGGCAACACCAGTGGCTGGTCGACTTCGAGCAGGTAATGCTCGTCTTTGGGGGCTTTGTTGTGGATCTGCTCGGCGGGGGTGGCCAGGTTGCTGAAGAACTCGACGTCCTGGCCCAGGTATTTGTAATGCCACTTCCATTGGTAGCCAGTGACCTGGATATCCACATCCGACTCGCTGGCATCGTAGATATCGATCAGGGTCTTGGTCGCCGGAATGGCCATCGCCACCAGGATCAGGAACGGCACCACCGTCCACATGATCTCGACCCAGGTGTGCTCGTGGAAATGCGCAGGCTGCTGGCCGGTGGAACGACGGTGGATGATCATCGACCAGAACATCGCGCCAAAGACCACCAGGCCAATGATCACGCATATCCAGAAAATGATCATGTGCAGGTCGAACACTGCGTTGCTGACTTCAGTCGCCCCTGGCGCCATGTTCACGGTCCAGGCGGCGTTGGCCTGACCGAATACCGACCACAACAGGAGGCCCATCCAGACGTGTGGATGTCGCATCATTGCGGGTTCCCCTTATCGTTCTTGTTATCCCGGAGGCGTGGACCTACGGCTAAGGGTACGGCGGCCAAGACTGCGAACTTCGACGACCGAGCCCCTGCGAACTGCAGTCGGGCCTCATCAGCGAATCACTTTCAAACCGGAGTATAGACAGCGACCTTGACCACGCAATGCGATAAAGGAATTCAAACCGCTGCAGTTGAACGTTTGCGCGGCAGGCCGCGGTTTGTCTGGGGTGGGAGCACAATGATGGCATTTCGATATAATCACTGACTATAAGTGGTCCCGGTTTATGCCAAATACGTCTTAGCGGATTGCAGAACCGAGCTACCTTATGTCTTCCGTTTGTCACGCCTTTACCCTGGAGTTGTCATGAACATCGCCGCTTTGCGCGAGCAGATCACCCGTGCCCATCAACATGAGACCGAAACCGGCCAACTGAAAGAACAACTGATCAAACAACTGCCGCACCTGCATCCTTCGATCCAGCTACCGGAAAGCGACGCCCATGGCGCCTTGGCACGCTTCGTCAGCGCCTACATTGAACAGGTTCCGGAAATGCTCGAGGCCGCCAATGCAGTGGCCCGCGAAGCCGGTATCGAATCGCAGATCAAGCCGGTGCTGAAAATCGCTGAACAGTATTTCCTGCAACCGCCAGCCATCACCAATACCCATCTGGGCCTGGGATGCCTGCTGGACGAAGCCTACCTGGCACATCGCCTGGTGGAAGAAGTCAACGACCTGTACATCAAGCACTTCAATCAGCCGCTGATCCCGCTGGACACCACCGTGGCCAACCTGATTGCCCACCAACTGATCGGCGAAGAATTCGCCAACCAGCTGGATGAAGTGGTGCACCACTCTGTGGATGAAATGCTTAATGAAGAGAGCTTTGCCCTGGAGTCGGTCGAGCAATACCGCGACAAACTCAGCAGCCCGGACACAGGCGCCGCGTGGAAACGCTGGCCGTGCCTGTCGCGGCAACTGGGTGTGGGTCTGGAGCTGGATCAGTCGGCTTGAGGTTCAACTGCATCGCGGGGCAAGCTTCCCACTGAGATCACCTGTGGGAGCGGGCTTGCCCCGCGATAGCGTCACGCGCCCAATCCAGCCGTGGTGCGAACCCGGCCTTCGACCCGGCGCTTGAGCCGACGCTGCTCGATCAGTAGCCTCGAGCCCTTGCCGACATTGGCCCGGCCCCAATCCTCAAGCAGTTCAAGGCAGGAATGGTCGATGTAGCTGAGGTTGGCCAGCGGCACATGCAGCGTGGTACCGGCGGGAATGCCTTCAAGTACCTGAGCCAGCGCCGGCACCTTGAGAAAGGTCGCCGCGCCGCTCAAACGCAGCTCCAGGTGACCCGGCGCCTCGCGGCTGACCACACTGATCTTCAGACGCGCCGCCTTCAGCGCCAGCTTCAGCAACGTCAGGGCGAAGCCCAGCAGCACTCCGGTCAACAGATCGGTGAAGATGATTGCCAGCGCCGTCGCCGCGTAAGTGAACATCGGCATCCGCCCATAGCGGCCCAGACCGCGAAAGGCCTTGAAGTCGACCAGTTTGATGCCGGTGTACACCAGCACACCCGCCAGGCTCGCCACCGGTATCTGTTGCAGGACGCTGCTGAGTACCACGACAAAAGCCAGCAACCAGAGCCCATGCAGAATCGCCGACAGGCGCGTGCGGGCACCGGCCTGAACATTGGCCGAGCTGCGCACGATCACCCCGGTCATCGGCAGCGCGCCGAGCACACCACAGAGCATGTTGCCGACACCTTGCGCCGACAGTTCACGGTCGAAGTCCGAGCGCTGACCATTGTGCATGCGGTCCACCGCAGCAGCCGAGAGCAAGGTCTCGGCACTGGCGATGAAAGCCAGGGCAAAGGCGGCAACCAGCAGGTTCGGGTCGGCAAGGTTGAGCAGATCAGCCGGCCGCAGCCAGTCGATGGCCTGGCTCAGGTCCGCAGGCACCTGAACACGGTTGACCGGTAGCGCCAGCCACAGACTGAGCGCGGTCATCAACGCCACTCCGAGCAATGCACCGGGGACAAAACGCAACGACTGCGGGCGCAAACGCTCCCAGCTCCACATCACCGCGATGGTGCCAAATCCCAATGCCGCTGCTTTCCAGCCATTGCCCTGGCTTTCCAGCGGTAGCGCCTGGCTGACCGTTGCGGGAAAACCCAGCAGATTGGCAAGGCCTGACGGCTGCGGTGCGCTGTCGAACATCACATGCACTTGCGACAGTACGATCAGCACACCGATACCGGCCAGCATGCCGTACACCACCGCCGGTGCCGTGACCCGGAACCAGCAACCCAGGCGCAAGCGCCCGGCCAACAGCTGCAGCAAACCGGCCAGCAACAGGATCGGTCCGAGCATCGCCACACCGTGTTGGCGCACCAGCTCAAACACCAGCACCGCCAGGCCAGCCGCCGGCCCGCTGACCTGTAACGGCGAACCCGCCAGCCAACCGACCACGATACCGCCGATGATCCCGGTGATCAGGCCTTTGGCGGGCGGCATGCCCGAGGCAATGGCGATGCCCATGCACAGGGGCAGGGCGACCAGAAACACCACCACCGAGGCCAGCAATTCACGCGGCAATGCCGCTTTGATCTGTGTCTTGTTCACCGTGTAACTCCTTCTCTCAAGTTCAAGGCCATTCCTATGGCCGCTGGCACACCCCCTGACACACGAGCAGGCGCAAACCGCCAGCGAGCCGGCAAGGCAGTCAGGGAAATTCAAGGCAGCCGATGACCAGGCCGCACCAGGCAGGTGCAGCCGTCAATCAGCTTGTAACGGGGGTGTCAGGGACGCTTAGTAGCGTCCTCTCGGGGTTGCGCAGGGGATCGGCTGACCTGCAGCGAGGGGCAGGAAACTGTCGCTGGCGGCGTCGTAGGCCTCGATCTGGCTGGTTTCGATGTCATAGATCCAGCCATGGATGTAGAGCTGGCCGGCCGCCAGGCGCGAGGCTACCGAAGGATGAGTGCGCAGGTGGTGCAACTGGGCAATGACGTTTTCCTTGGTCAGTACCTGCATGCTTTCATGCTCGCTGCCGCAGGAGCAGTTGTCCTCGACCACCGTACGGGCGACTTCGGCATGACGCAGCCAGGCCTTGACCGTCGGCATCTTCTCCAGGCTCTGTGGATTGAGTACCGCGCGCATGGCACCACAATCGGAGTGACCGCAAATGATGATGTGGTGTACGCCAAGGGCCAGGACCGCATATTCGATCGCGGTGGAAACGCCACCGTTCATTTGCCCGTAGGGCGGTACGACGTTGCCCACGTTACGGGTGACGAACAGGTCGCCAGGGGAGCTCTGGGTAATCAACTCGGGCACGATGCGCGAGTCGGCACAGGTGATGAACATCGCCCGAGGCGTTTGTGCGGTGGCGAGCTTCTTGAACAGCTCCTGCTGTTCAGGGAAGACGTCGTGGTGAAACCGCAGAAAGCCGTCGACGATATGCTTCAGGGCGGCATCGGCGCTCTCGGCGGGTACTTCCGGAACGGCCTTGGATGGGTCCTTGACGGGCATGCTTCATCCTCTTTGACGTTTTAGGTTAAGTCCATTTTACCGGGTTGATGATTCAAACAGCGCATGACATTTGGATGTATGACGCGCACCAACAATCACATCAGTTGTTGGCTGAATTCCTACGCTACTCGGCGAAACTTAACTCAAACTGAATTGCGAGGCTCTAGAACGGGCGTTCCAGAGATTCAAAGAGTTGCCTGGATAATATCAAAAAAACATCAATGGCCAATACCCAGTATTGAAATCAGAGCAGTGACATCTGTCTGCCCGGCGGACAAAAGGCTGTGCAATCAAGGGAGTAGCCTTCGCGCTGGTTCAACCCGAGTCGACGAATCGTTTTGCGAAAGCGCTGCGCCAGCAACTCGGCAAATACCCCTTCGCCGCGCATGCGCGCACCGAAACGGCTGTCGTACAACTCGCCGCCACGACTCTGGCGGATCAGGCTCAGGACATGGTTGGCCCGTTGCGGGTAGTGATCCTGTAACCACTGCTCAAACAATGGCGCGACCTCCAGCGGCAGCCGCAACATCATGTAGGCAGCACTGAGGGCTCCATTGGCCTTGGCGGCCTCCAGCAGATGCTCAAGCTCACTGTCGTTGATCATCGGGATCATCGGTGAACACAACACCCCCACGGGTATTCCGGTCTCGCTGAGTACGCGAATTGCCCGCAACCGGGCCTTGGGCGCTGCGGCGCGCGGCTCGAGGGTGCGCTTGAGCTCGTCATCGAGTGTGGTGAGGCTGATCATCACGACCACCAGACGCTGCTGCGCCAACTCGGCGAGCAGGTCCAGGTCACGCAGGATCAGCGAACCCTTGGTGACGATGGTGACCGGGTGACGATAGCGCAGCAGTACTTCGAGCAGGCGTCGGGTCAGCTTCTGCTCGCGTTCGATGGGCTGGTAAGGATCGGTGTTGGAACCCAGGTTGATCGGCGCGCAGACATAACCTGGCTTGCTCAGTTGCTGCTCCAGCACCTCGGCAGCGTTGGTCTTGGCGATCAGCCTGGTTTCGAAGTCCAGCCCGGGGGAGAGGTCCCAATAGGCATGACTGGGGCGCGCATAACAGTAAATGCAGCCGTGCTCACAACCGCGATAGGGATTGATCGAGCGGTCGAAGGGCAGGTCGGGAGAGTTGTTGCGGGTAATGATGCTCTTGGCGGTTTCGCTTCGCACCTCGGTACCTTGGGTCAGCGGCACCTCCTGGTACCAGCCGTCATCCTCGGCCACCGTATGATGAGGGGCGAAGCGGTTGTCGGGGTTGTTGGTGGTGCCACGCCCCCGTAGCGGTCCTTGAGGAGTGAACATCAATAGAAACCCCGTATACTGTTTTTATGTACAGTACCCGGGGTGAATTCAAGTTTCCAGTACCGCTGAGCTGTCAGTCGGCGCTGACGATTGATTGCGCACGGTCAATGAACGCCTGGATGGATGCCGACATTGATCGCGACGCCCCCGGCGCCAGCAGCTCACCCCGCATGGCCTGCCCCAGGCGCGAGTCGAAAACACCCTGGTCCTTGAACCAGGCAAACACATCAGTGGCGTGCTCTTCAGCCCACAGGTAGCAGTAAAAGCCCGCTTCATAACCTGTAACCATGTAGTCAAAGCCGTTGGCAAAACGATCATTGCTTGCCAGCGGTAGCACCTGAGTGCGGGCATAGACATCCGCAACCACTTGCTCGATGCTGCGATCATTGCCGTAACTACGATGCAGTTCAAAATCGAGCAGCGCCTTCTTCAGACCGTCGGCCTTCTCCAGACCCCGCTGCGTTTCTCTCGCTTCCAGCCAGCGCTGCACTTCAGCCAGAGAAGCGCGCTCGCCGCCGGTTCGGTGCGCGGATACAGATTGCAGGCTCTGAGCTGACCAGCACCATTGCTCCAGGAGCTTGCCGGCGAACTCCGAAAAGTCGTGACCCAATTCATGAATACTGTTTAAACGCCTATTGGAGTTGGCCATCAGTACTTGATGGAGGCAATGATGAAACTCATGGAACAGTTTGCACAGGTCCTTGTGGCCTAGCTGTATCCCCCTTGGCTCGTAGTAACCAAACAAGGCTGCGACGGGTCGCGACAAAGTACCATCGGCATCTACATGTCGATTGCGAATGGCAAGTGACCACGGCCAGGCCGGCTTGCCTGGACGGATAAAAGCGTCGAGGTAGATATGACCCAAGACATCGCCAGCTTCGGCAACTTGCAGCACCTGTACGTTGTCATCCCAGACTTCGGCCTCAACTTTTTTTATCGATATGCCATACAACTGCTCGACCAAGCCAATCAGCCCGCTTAGGGCCGTTTCGAACGAATAGTATTCGCGCAAGGCTTGATCTGGATCGCGCCCCTCATGCTGACGCAGCTTCTGCGCATAAAACTCATAGTCCCAAGGCTGCAGATCATCGCAGCCCTGTTCCCTGGCAAACGAACGCAACTGATCGGCCTCCCGCTCAAGGCGTGGCCGTTCACGCGCTATCAGCGTGCTCAAGAACGTTTCGACTTCAGCTGTCGATTGCGCAGCCTTGGTTTGCAGGCTCAGTTCGACAAAATCGACAAAGCCCAAAAGCTGTGCCTTTTCGTGGCGTAACCGTAGCAGTGCCTGCAACACTGGACCATTGTCGTGCTGGGATTGCCCGGCGGCCTGATCGGAAGCGCGCGTCACATAAGCCAGATAAATCTCTTTGCGCAGATCGCGGCTATCGGCATATTGCAGGACGGTTTTGCACACCGGCTCTTCAAGCGTCAACAACCAGCCACTGAGCCCGCTGGCTTGCGCTTTGTGCTGCATGTCCGCCAGGTCCGCAGCAGGTATGCCTGCCAATGCTTCGACGTCGGTTATGTGCTTGCTCAAGTGCTCTGTCGCGGCGCGAAGCTTCTCCCGAAACTCCCCTTCAAGGCCGACAATAGCTGTTTCCTGAGTAGTAAATTGCTGGCGACCAGAGCGGTCAATATTCGCCCCCTCGAGACGAAAGTCGCGAAGGATGCGCTTGAGTACTGCCACCTGTTCATCGCTGAGGTCAGAAGGATCGAGTCGTTGATAAGCGCTGAACAGCTGCTGATTCTGATACTTGTCTGTGCGATAGGCCCTGCGCTCAGCATCGCACTCACCGACAGCAGAATTCCACTCATCGCTGGTAAATGCCAATGGCACCAAAGGGTAAAAAGTGTCTTCCAGGCGTTTATCGAGCGCCTCAACGGCCAGCACCAGACCGTTCCAGCTTGGGGTATCGGCCTCACGCTCGATGATTAGCGTCAACGCGCTGCGGTTCTCTTCGACAATTTGCTGTATTGCGGGCAGAAGGTCCTCTACCTGTACGCTTGCGTAGGGGAACAGGTCGAATGGCTGTAGCAGGGGGTTGGCACGGGTCATGATTCACTCCTTGAATGGATGGCAGGACCCGCAACCTACCGCCAGGGAGTGTACAGACTCGTCTATTTATCTACCGCAGATCGGCGCCCCGATGTGCTATCGGGGCACCGCGCCAGCCTTATTCAGCCGGCTTTTTCAGCTTGGGATTAGGGAAGAACTGCACCGTCTGCACCTTGGCCTCGGCCGGTTTGACCTCGACCTTGTTGACCCGGGTACCCAGCTCTTTGGGCACCGACAACCCCTGTTCATTGAGGGTGTCGGAGAACCCGCACGCCACGCACTCACGATGCGGAACGCTGTCTTCGCTCCACATCATCAGCTTGTCCGGCTCGCTGCACGCCGGGCAGACCGCCCCGGCGATGAAGCGTTTCTTGGTTATCACAGGCCCATCACTCATGCCGCCGCTTCCTCACTCAAGCCACTGTGGCGCAAGAGTGCATCGATTGAAGGCTCACGGCCACGGAAGTCGACGAACAGCAGCATTGGCTCCTGGGAACCGCCACGGGCCAGGATCGCTTCACGGAACGCGCGGCCGGTTTCAGCGTTGAGCACGCCTTCTTCCTCGAAACGCGAGAAGGCATCGGCCGAGAGCACTTCAGCCCATTTGTAGCTGTAGTAACCCGCGGCATAACCGCCGGCGAAGATATGCGCAAAGCTGTTGGGGAAGCGGTTGTACGCCGGTGGACGCATGACCGAAACCTCGTCGCGAATGCCTTCGAGCACCTCCAGTACGCTGCGGCCGTCGCCATGGCTGGCATGCAGTTCGAAGTCGAATAGCGAGAACTCCAGCTGGCGGACCATCATCAGCCCGGACTGGAAGTTCTTCGCCGCCAGCATCTTCTCCAGCAGGTCCTGAGGCAGGGCGGCGCCGGATTCGTAATGACCGGAAATCAGCGCCAGGCCTTCCGGCTCCCAGCACCAGTTTTCCATGAACTGGCTGGGCAGCTCGACCGCATCCCAGGCCACGCCGTTGATCCCGGAGACCCCGGCATGATCGATGCGGGTCAACAGGTGATGCAGGCCATGACCGAACTCGTGGAACAGGGTGGTGACTTCGTCGTGAGTCAGCAGCGCCGGCTTGCCGGGTGCTGCCGGGGTGAAGTTGCACACCAGGTTGGCCACCGGGCTCTGCAGCATGCCAGCCTCGGTGCGGCGACGATCACGGGCACCGTCCATCCAGGCACCGCCGCGCTTGTTGGCGCGGGCGTAAAGGTCGAAGAAGAAACGTCCGACGTGTTGGCCGTGTTCCTTGATCTCGAACAGGCGCACGTCTGGATGCCAGGTATCGAAACCCTTGAGCTCGGCGATCTCGATGCCGTACAGGCGCTGGACGATGGCGAACAGGCCGGAGAGCACCTTGTCGATAGGGAAGTAGGCGCGCAATGTTTCCTGGGAAACGCTGTAGCGCTGCTCACGAAGTTTTTCACCGTAGAAACCGCTGTCCCAGCTCTGCAGGTCCGGGCAACCCTGCTCGGCGGCATAGGCCTTGAGCTGGGCCAGGTCCTGGGCGGCGAACGGTTTGCTGCGCTTGGCCAGGTCACGCAGGAAGCTCAGCACCTGATCGCTGGACTCGGCCATTTTGGTGGCCAGGCTCAACTCGGCAAAGTTGGCATAACCGAGCAGCTCAGCCAGCTCCTGACGCAGGTCGAGGATCTCGCGCATTACCGGGCCGTTGTCGAACTGACCGGCGTTCGGGCCCTGATCGGAGGCGCGGGTGCAGTAGGCAGCGTAGATTTCTTCGCGCAGGGCGCGGTCTTCGGCGTAGGTCATCACCGCGTAGTAGCTGGGGAATTCCAGGCTGATCAGCCAGCCATCGAGGCCCTTGGCCTGGGCGGCGGCAGCCATCTGCGCCTTGGCCGAATCGGTCAGCCCGGCCAGCGCCGCTTCGTCGGTAACGTGCTTGGTCCAGGCCTGGGTGGCGTCGAGCAATTGGTTGGAGAAACGGCTGCCCAGCTCGCTGAGCTTGCTCTGTACTTGCGCATAACGTTGCTGCTGATCGGCCGGCAGGTCGATACCCGACAGGCGGAAGTCACGCAGGGCGTGTTCGAGAATAGTCTTTTGCGCGACATCGAAGCCCGCCGCTTCAGGGCTGGCGATCAGCGCTTCGTAAGCCTGGAACAGCTCACGGTTCTGGCCCAGTTCGGTGGCATACGCGCTCAGTGCCGGCAGGCAGGCCTCGTAGGCTTCGCGCAACTCGGCGCTGTTGCACACCGCGTTGAGATGGCTGACCGGGCTCCAGGCAGCGCCCAGGCGGTCGTTGAGTTCGTCCATGGCCAGCACCAGGCCGGCCCAGCTTGGATTCTGGCCCTGGGTCTTGAGGATGTCGGCAATGGCAGTACGGTTGTCGGCCAGGATCTGTTCAATCGCCGGCTGCACATGCTCGGCACGGATCGCCGAGAAGGGCGGCAAGTCATAAGACTGCAGTAACGGGTTGTTCGCACTCACGGTTAAACACCTTGGCAGAAGAAACATGGGACCATCTTAATTACAATCGACGCCGACCGCAGCCCTATCAATACCAAAGAGAACCCCTATCATGGCCACCCGCAGCTTCCAGAACCATTCACCCCGCTTGGGCGAGCGCGCATTCGTCGACCGCAGCGCCGTGGTCCTGGGGGATGTCGAGATTGGCGCCGACAGCTCGGTATGGCCATTGACGGTGATCCGCGGCGATATGCACCGCATCCGCATCGGTGCGCGCACCAGCGTGCAGGATGGCAGCGTGCTGCATATCACCCATGCCGGGCCGTTCAACCCGGACGGTTTCCCGCTGTTGATCGGCGATGAAGTAACCATTGGTCACAAAGTCATGCTGCACGGCTGCACCCTGGGCAACCGGATCCTGGTCGGCATGGGCACTACCATCATGGACGGCGCGGTGGTCGAAGACGAGGTGATCATCGGTGCAGGTAGCCTGGTTCCACCTGGCAAGCGCCTGGAAAGTGGCTTTCTGTATGTCGGCAGCCCGGTGAAACAGGCCCGTGCCCTGACCGAAAAAGAACGCGCGTTCTTTCCGTACAGCGCCAGCAACTACGTGAAACTCAAAGACCAGCACCTTGCCGAAGGCTACCACTTGCCTGAGTGAACGTGCCTACAGCCCTTATCGAGACAGTCATGCACCAGCAAAACATCCTCTTCGACCTCGACGGTACCCTGACCGACCCGCGCCTGGGCATTACCCGCTCGATTCAGTACGCCCTGGCCAAACTCGGCATCGATGAGCCGGACCTGGCACGCCTGGAGCACTTCATCGGCCCGCCCTTGCTGCAGGCGTTCATGCAGTTTTATGGCTTCGACGAAGCCAAGGCCTGGGACGCGGTGAACTTCTATCGTGAGCGTTTCAAGATCACCGGATTGTACGAGAACCAGATGTTCGACGGCGTCCAGCCATTACTTGAAGCCTTGAACGGGCAGGGCAGGACGCTGTACATCGCCACCTCCAAACCCTGGGAGTTCGCCCGCGAGATCGCCCGGCATTTCCAGTTCGATCATCACTTCAAGATGATCTACGGCAGCGAGCTCGACGGCACCCGTACCAACAAGGTCGAACTCATCGCCCATCTACTGGCTGAAGAAGCGCTGGACCCGGCCCAGACACTGATGATCGGCGACCGCAAACATGACCTGATCGGGGCCCGCAGCAATGGTCTTGAGGCGGTGGCGGTGGGTTATGGGTTTGGCAGCCATGAGGAGCTGACGGCGGAGCAGCCGACTTATCACTTTGCGACGTTGGCCGAACTGCACAAAGCCTTTCAGCGCGCCTGAAGGCCTCATCGCTGGCAAGGCCAGCTCCCACAACAATCAGGGCCGATCACTTGCCTCCGTGGGAGCTGGTCTTGCCGGCGATGCTTTTCAAGGCCTGATGCCGCTGTTCAAGCGGCAGCCTGCCCAAGGTTTCGACCCGCTCATAAAACACCTCCCAATCCCCGCCCACCTGGGTAAACAATCCCGCAAACGCCGGCACCCACTGGTCATACAAACCAAATGGCAGCAGCTTGGCGTTGTTCATCGGCGCATTGATCCAGGCGTCATAGCGCCCTTTGCCTCCCCACTGACTATCGCGCAGCGTCCGGTAATCACGGCGCAAGCGTTCGAATTCGGCCTGTTTGCCGGCGCGTTTGCCTGACTCGCTCAGCGGTGCTGCATACAGCGTCTTGAGCCGCTCCCGGCTGGCCAGCACCAACGCAACGAACTGGTCGCGCTGCTGACTGTCGTCCTGGGTCTGCGCCGGCAGGCCACGAGCAGCCCGCCACTGGCGAGCGCCTTGCTGCTCGACGAAGGTGGCAAAGGACTCATTGAACGCGGTGTCGTCCTGCACATACAGGCGCTGATGCGCCAGTTCATGGAAGATAACGCTGGCCAATCGCTCGTCGCCCCACCCAAGCATGGAGCTGAGGATCGGGTCGTCGAACCAGCCCAGGGTCGAATAGGCTTCCACCCCACCGACATAGACATCCAGCCCCTGCTGTTTCTGCAACGCCGCGGCCCCGCGGGCAGCACCCTGGCTGTAGTAACCGCGATAGGCGACGCAACCGGCAATCGGGAAGCAATGGGTCTGGGGTTCGAGCGAAAACTCCGGGGTGGCGAACACATTCCACACCACGAACGGGCGGCCAATGTCGGCATACACCCGATAGCTGCGGTTATCCGGCAGCTTCAGTTGTGCGCTGGCAAAAGCCCGTGCCTGTTCGGCCTGAAGCAGATGCTGGCGCAGTTTGGCCGGGGTGGCTGGGTCCGCTACCAGCTCGGCCACCGGTTGACGGGCCTGCAACAGCTGCAACTGTCCGCTGGCCAGTTGCCCGTAGTAACTGATGCTGGAACAACCGTTGAGCAGCCCGAACGCCAACAAGGGAACCAAGTAGCGAAAAAAATGGTCGAGTGCCCCATGACTTGAGCGCAATAAAAGAAATAGTCGAAGCATCCGCGTCCCGTCATCCGCTCAAAGGCTCATCAGCTTCAAGACTATCCTGCCCGGCTGGAGTTTTGCCATGCGTACACTGCTTGTCATCAGTGCTCTTCTGCTTCTGTCCGGCTGTGCCGGGTTGTTGTTGCCTCATCCCGACCCCAACCAGGCCTGGATCGACCTCGCCACCGGCCAGGACGATACCTTGCATGCCGTGGAAGTGGACGACCGGGCCTGGGCCGACAAACGCTATTTCGAAGTGTCGCCAGGCAGCCACGAGTTGACCGTGCGCTACCTGTTTCCGGTAACGCCGAGCAATATCGGCCCGGTCAGTGAACCGCTGTGGCGCGATTGCCAACTGAATGTGAAATTCAAGGATTTCAGTGCCGGACAACGCTATCAGCTCGAAGCCGGCAGCATCGGCTTTCGGCCATGGGCCAAGCTGTATGACGAGCAGCGCAATCTGGTCAGTAAAGGGCTACCGGCGGGCTGCCAGCGCACCTGATAGCGCGAATGGCGCTATGCTTGTGCTTTGTAGGTTGCAAGCGGGAGTTTGCCATGCGCCAGCCAATGATGCTGATTGCCCTCAGTACCCTGGGGGCTTGCGCCAGCCCCTTGCCGCCCGTTGATAGCAAACAGGCCTGGATCGACCTCTACACCATGACACCCGGCAAGTTGCTGATGGCCGACCGCCTGGATGGCGAGCGCCTCAACGACGGACGCTTCTTCCAGGTCACGCCGGGCAGGCACGAGCTGACCGTACGCTTCGATTTCGAGGTGAAATCCAGTGGTTTCTCGGTCGATCCGGTAGAGCGCACCTGCTACCTGAAAGTGCGCTACGACCACTTCGAAGCCGGCCAGCGCTATCGTCTCGAAGCGCGGGCACCAGCCATGCGACCCAGCGCCTATCTCTACGACGCGCAACGCAAGGTCGTCGCCGAAGAAGCCAACGACATTTTCTGCATACCCTGACGCCTAGCGATCATTCTTCTGGTAGATGATCTTCTTGGTGCCACCCTCACAGCTGCCAACGACCATGTTCTGGTCGTGAACATCCTCGTTCTTGACGATTTCCAGGGTGTAGGAGCTCACGTTATTGGCCTGGATCTTCGCTTCGATCTCAGCCTTGAGCTCTTCGCAATTCTTTGGCGCAGCCAGCGCAGAAGTCGCCAGCAGCGAAGCCAGCACAGCAATTGCAACACGGATCATGGGACAGCTCCTTGTGACGGCAGCGATTGTGCCGACACCTATTTGACCACAAGCGGGTATCCCGGTTCTGCCTCCGCCCTTGCGCCAGCAAGTTCAGTTCGATTGCATCCCAGGCATTGAATCCTCAGGAAGTGCCCATACAGAGCTAAAAAGGCCATCGCGCAATGCCGGCCAACTGACTGCCGAGGAGGCTTAACTGCCCATGAAGCGACTTGCAGACATTAAATTTTCCACCCTCGACCTGGTCCCGGTGCGTGCCGACGGCAGCCCGGCGCAGTCCCTGCGCAACTCGCTGGACCTGGCGCAACACGTGGAAAAATTCGGCTACAACCGCTTCTGGGTCGCCGAGCACCACAACATGGACGGCATCGCCAGCTCGGCCACCGCTGTGCTGCTCAGTTACCTCGCCGGTGGCACTTCGACTATTCGCGTCGGTGCCGGTGGCGTCATGCTGCCCAACCATGCACCGCTGGTGATTGCCGAGCAGTTTGGCACCCTGGAAAGCCTCTATCCCGGTCGTATTGACCTGGGCCTGGGGCGTGCGCCGGGTTCTGACCAGATGACCGCTCGTGCCCTGCGTCGTGAACGCTCCGGCAGTGCTGACGATTTTCCTGACGATGTCGAAGAGCTGGTGCGCTACCTGGGGCCTCGGACCGCGGAGCAGAAAGTCATCGCCGTGCCCGGTTACGGCACCAACGTGCCGATCTGGTTGCTCGGTTCCAGCCTGTTCAGCGCCCAGCTGGCCGGCATGCGCGGCCTGCCCTATGCCTTTGCCTCGCATTTCGCCCCGCGCTACATGCACGAAGCTATCCGTATCTACCGTAACCACTTCCAGCCTTCGGCAGTGCTCGATAAACCGTATGTGATGCTGGGAGTGCCACTGGTTGCTGCCGACACTGACGAGCAGGCCAATTACCTGGCGACCTCGGTGTATCAGCGAATTCTTGCCCTGATGCGCGGCCAGAGCCTGGTACAGCGGCCACCGGTGCAAAGCATGGACGGCCTGTGGCTGCCCCATGAACGCGAGGCGGTGGGCGATTTCCTGGGACTGGCGATGGTTGGCGGGCCGCAGAAGATCCGCGCCAAGCTAGATGTCTTGCTGGAGCAAACCCAGGCAGATGAGCTGATCTTCACCTGCGACCTGTATGAGCATGCGGACCGGATTCGGTCCTATGAGCTGCTGGCGCAGGTGATACGCGAGAGCTAATGGCCCCATCGCCAGCAAGGCTGGCTCCCACAAAGATTGCCTTGGCACTCATCTGTGGGAGCTGGCGTTGCCAGCGATGAAGTCCGATCAGCCACGCTTGTAGACGATTTCCTTGGTGCCGCCTTCGCAGGTCCCGACGACCTTGCCGTCCGCCGCTGCACCCTTGTCAACGATCTCCAACGAGTAGCCGCTGACGCCTTTGGCATCAAGCTTGGCGGCTATTTCACTCTTCAATTCTTCGCACGGTTTGCCCGCGGCAAGGGCAGTGCCCGCCAGCGCCATCAAACCCAGTGCCACTACCAACTTCTTCATCGATCGCTTTCCTTGTTCAGATCAAAGTGGAGGAGGGCGCCGGAACCCGTCCGGGCGCCTCAGGACTGTGTAACTCAATTGACCCGCACAAGCCAGTGTCATGCCTTCAGCTGTTGACGATACGGAATCCCACCTTGAGCGTTACCTGAAAGTGCGCCGCCTTGTTGTCCTTGATGTGCCCGCGGGTGTCGACCACTTCGAACCACTCAAGGTGCTTGATGCTTTTGCCCGCTTCGGCCAGGGCATTGTTGATCGCCTCTTCGATGCTGTTGGGTGACGAGCCGACGAGTTCGATTTTCTTGTAAGTGTGATGATCCGACATGAGCAGTCTCCGTTTCGAAGGTGAACTTTGAGCCTAGCAGCGCCCGCCTGATTTACCTGCAAGAGGTCATTACCCGGGAAATTCGGACGGCACTTTCTCGCCGCGGCGAAGTCGGAACCAGAACAGCTCACTCACACCTCGAAGGAGAGCCACCATGGCCAACCATTCGCTGCGTAAAGCGTCGCTGCAAAGTATGGAAGCGGAGATCGAAAGCCTGCTCAAGTCGCTGGAAAGCCTCAAGGACGATGCCTCGGATGAGTCGCGCAAGACCCTCAAGACGCTCAAGGGCAACGCCGAGAACGCATTGCGTCATTCGCGCAGCCTGCTCAGCGATGCCTATGAAGAGGTGAAAACCAAGACCCGCCAGACCGGCCTGGCCACCCGCGACTACGCCCAGGAACACCCCTGGACCACCGCTGGCGTTGCCATTGGTGCCCTTGGCCTGCTCGCCGCCTACCTGATGTGCAGACGCGATAACTAATCGCTCTGGCGCGCCAGC
The DNA here is from genome assembly GCF_059415665.1 of Pseudomonas sp. GW821-FHT10B02. Classification (NCBI taxonomy): domain Bacteria; kingdom Pseudomonadati; phylum Pseudomonadota; class Gammaproteobacteria; order Pseudomonadales; family Pseudomonadaceae; genus Pseudomonas; species Pseudomonas sp. GW821-FHT10B02. The sequence continues at coordinate 76,118 of NZ_JBWKNR010000001.1, forward strand.
TCCGCGCGCAACCATCCGGCCAGTTGCTCGGCGCGCCCATCCGCGGCGCGGCGCGGCACCCACAACGCCAAGGCGGCCTGCGTCTGGCAAAAGCCCCAGGGTGCAGCCAGACGCCCGGCACGCAAGTCATCGGCCACCAACGGCTGCGGCGCGATTGCCACACCCAGGCCGGCGACAGCCGCTTCCAGCAAGTAATACAGATGCTCGAAATCCTGGCCGTAGCGCAGCGCCTCAGGGTTGATACCCTGTTGCTGCGCCCAGCTTGGCCAGGCCTGTGGACGTGAGGTGGTCTGCAACAGGGTCTCTTCCAGCAAGGCCTCAGCTGGCGCCTGCTGCAGGCGGGAGAAGCCTGTGAAGTGCGGGCTGAGCACCGGACCGATGCGCTCCTGGGCCAGCACATGCACCTGCATATCGGCCGGCCAGGGTGGCTCGGCGAACACCAGCAGGGCGTCAAGGCCGGGACGACGCGGATCGAGGTCGCCTTCACCAGCGGACAAATGCAGACGCAGTTCCGGCAAGTCCGCCTTCAGACGGCCCAGTCGTGGAATGAACCAGCGCGCCAGCAAACTGCCGGAGCAACCGAGCACAAACGGCGCGTCGGCACTGCTCTGGCTCAACTCGGCACACACACTGCGCAAGCGCTCGAAGGCATCGGAGCTGGCATCACGCAACCGCAAGCCGGCATCTGTGAGTTTAATGCCACGCCCGTCCTTGACGAACAGGCTGACCCCCAGATGCTCTTCAAGCACCTTCAACTGCCGGCTGACGGCGCCATGGGTAACGTGCAGTTGCTCGGCTGCCTGGCTGACGCTGTTGAGTCGGGCAGTGGCTTCGAAAGCCCGCAGGGCATTGAGGGGTGGCAGGTCCTGGCGCATAACGTGTGAGTTTTCCTGACATGTTCAAGCAATCTTATCGGTTTTCAGCCGCGCCTGTCGTGGTTACAGTAAAGCCATTCCCAGTCTTCACTACGCCCTGGAGCGACCCATGACCCAGACCAACTTCCGCGCCGGCCCCGATGCCAATGGCCTGTTTGGCGCATTCGGCGGCCGCTACGTGGCTGAAACCCTGATGCCGCTGGTGCTCGACCTTGCCCGCGAGTACGAAGCCGCCAAAGCCGATCCTGAGTTCCTTGAGCAACTGGCCTACTTCCAGCGCGACTACATCGGCCGTCCCAATCCGCTGTACTTCGCCGAACGCCTGACCGAACACTGTGGCGGTGCAAAGATCTTCTTCAAACGTGAAGAGCTCAACCACACCGGCGCGCACAAGGTGAACAACTGCATCGGCCAGGTGCTGCTGGCCAAGCGCATGGGCAAAAAGCGCCTGATCGCCGAAACCGGCGCCGGCATGCACGGCGTGGCCACCGCCACCGTGGCCGCACGCTTCGGCCTGCCTTGCGTGATCTACATGGGTGCTACCGACATCGAGCGCCAACAGGCCAACGTGTTCCGCATGAAGCTGCTCGGCGCCGAGATCGTCCCGGTGACCTCCGGTACCGGCACGCTCAAGGACGCCATGAACGAGGCCCTGCGCGACTGGGTCACCAACGTCGAAGACACCTTCTACCTGATCGGCACCGTTGCCGGTCCACACCCGTACCCGGCTATGGTGCGCGACTTCCAGTCGATCATCGGCAAGGAAACCCGCGCCCAGCTGCAGGAGAAAGAAGGCCGTCTGCCCGACAGCCTGATCGCCTGCGTTGGCGGCGGTTCCAATGCCATGGGCCTGTTCCATGACTTCCTCGACGACACCAGCGTGCAGATCATCGGCGTCGAAGCCGGTGGCCACGGTGTCGACACCGACAAGCATGCCGCCAGCCTCACCGGTGGTGTTCCGGGCGTTCTGCATGGCAACCGCACTTACCTGCTGCAGGATGCCGACGGCCAGATCACCGATGCCCACTCGATTTCTGCCGGCCTGGACTACCCGGGCATCGGCCCTGAACACGCCTACCTGCATGAAGTGAAACGCGTCGAATACGTCAGCATCAACGACGAAGAAGCCTTGGCCGCGTTCCATACCACCTGCCGCCTGGAAGGCATCATTCCAGCCCTGGAAACCTCCCACGCGCTGGCCGAAGCGATCAAACGCGCCCCGACCCTGCCCAAGGATCACCTGATGGTGGTGTGCCTGTCCGGGCGTGGCGACAAAGACATGCAAACCGTGATGAGCCATATGGCTGCCCAGGAGAAACAGGCATGAGCCGGATCGAACAACGCTTCGCCGAACTGAAGGCCGAAGGCCGTTCTGCACTGGTCACCTTCATCACCGCCGGCGACCCTGGCTACGATGCCTCGCTGGCGATCCTCAAAGGCCTGCCGGCTGCTGGCGCCGACGTCATCGAGCTGGGCATGCCGTTCACCGATCCGATGGCCGACGGCGTGTCCATCCAGTTGGCGACCTTGCGTGCCCTGGAGGCTGGCCAGACCCTGGCGAAAACCTTGCAGATGGTTCGCGAGTTCCGCGTCGACAACCAGACCACGCCGATCGTGCTGATGGGCTACTACAACCCGATCCACCGCTTTGGCGCCGAAGCCTTTGTCGCCCAGGCCAAGGAAGTGGGGGTCGACGGTCTGATCATCGTCGACCTGCCGCCTGAGCATGACGCCGAGCTGGCTACCCCGGCCCAGGCATCCGGTATCGATTTCATCCGCCTGACCACCCCGACCACCGACGACGTGCGCCTGCCGCGCGTGCTGGAACGCAGCTCCGGCTTCGTCTATTACGTTTCGGTAGCGGGTGTCACCGGTGCGGGCTCGGCCACTACCGAGCAGGTCAGCAGCGCCATCGAGCGCCTGCGCCGGCATACCGACCTGCCGATCAGCGTCGGTTTCGGTATCCGTACTCCAGAGCAGGCGGCAGCCATCGCCAAACTGGCCGATGGTGTGGTGGTCGGTTCGGCGCTGGTCGACAAGATTGCCCAGGCCAAGTCGGCTGATCAGGCCGTGGGTGATGTGCTGGAGCTGTGTTCGGCGCTGGCCCAGGGTGTGCGGGGCGCGCGCAAGGCTTGATTGCGCGGCGACTTCATCGCCGGCAAGGCCGGCTCCCACATGGACCTGTCTGCACCGGGCTATTGTGGGAGCCGGCCTTGCCGGCGATGGCAGCACCACCCGAATCAGGAAGGCTCGAAGATCGACAGATCAAGCGGCCGGATCGCCCCCATCCAGATCGCATGATCGCGATGATCCGCCAGATCATCTCCGGTCAGCGGATGCAGAAACACCACCAGCCCATGGCGATACAGTGCTAGCCAGGGCAACACCACCCCGACCACTTCCGGCCCGAACGCCAGTTGGCAGCTCCAGTCCGGATGCGGACCGACCGGCTTCTGATGCATGCGGCCCATAGTCACCCCAAACAGTTTGGCAGCCTCTTCACATAGCTGCCGCGCTTGCTCCATGGTGCTGGCGTCATAATAGACATGGGCGTGATACCCCTTGATCCTTTGCACGAAAACTCCTGAATCACAAGAACCCCCAAGGCATCCCGGGGTCAAATGATCACCCGCCTGAAAAGGGAGTGACCTGGTGAAAAATGCCGAAACCCCAGTGTTCAAACTGATCCTGGTCGGTGGTTTGAGCAGCCTGGGCAGCGCCCTGATGGCCGAATTGCTCAAGCGCCAGCATGAAGTGATCGCCGTGGTCGACGACTTGAACACCCTGGCGCCACGCCCGGGCCTGCACTTCAAGATAGGCGGGCTGAACAGCGTTGATCAAGCGGAGCAAAGCGTAGCCGGTGGCTCGGCGGTGGTCTGCCTGCTGGCGGCGCTGGCTCCCGACGATTTCGTCGCACAGCTGCGCATGAGCCAGGCACTGGTTGCCGGCATGTCTCGCACAACTATACGCCGCCTGTTGCTGGTCGGCGATTTCAGCGTGCTCGACCATAGCGAAGGTCACAGCGAGCAACAACGGGCCTGTGCCGATCAAATCGTCGACCTGTTGCAACGCAGCCCGCTGCACTGGACCTTGATCAACACCCCGCTGCAAGTCGCCGGGCTGGGCATCGAACACTTCCACCAGACCCACGGCACCCTGGAGCCGGGCCTTCGCGAACCGTTGCAACACCTGGCCAGGGTAGCTGCCGCCATGGTCGATGCCCTGGAGTTGAAACTGCACTACGGCGAGCATGTGAACTTCGTCTTCTGACGCACCTGCTCTTTACGGCTTGCACCCAGGCGCCGGACATCGCACCCTGAACAGCTTCCATTCGTGATAGAGCATGTCCATGGCCTGGCCAGATCGCCAACGTCTGCTGCCGTTTCTCAGCTGGCTGCCCCGGCAAACCCGCGCCAGTGTGCGGCGCGATCTGCTGGTTGGGCTGAGCGGGGCGATCCTCGCATTGCCGCAATCCATCGCCTACGCATTAATCGCCGGCCTGCCCGCCGAATATGGCTTGTATGCAGCGATTGTCCCGGTGCTGATTGCCTGCCTCTGGGGTTCGTCCTGGCACCTGATCTGCGGGCCGACGGCGGCGATTTCCATTGTGCTCTATGCCAGCGTCAGCCCCCTGGCTGTCAGCGGCAGTGACGACTACATCACCCTGATCCTGTTGCTTACGTTCCTCGCCGGAGTGTTTCAGTGGTTGCTGGGAATGCTGCGTTTCGGCGCACTGGTCAATTTTGTCTCTCATTCGGTGGTGCTGGGCTTTACCCTCGGCGCCGCAGTGGTCATCGCCCTGGGACAACTGCCGAGTCTGTTGGGGCTGGATCTGCCCAGCCAGGCCACTGCGTTGAAGACCCTGGAAAGCCTGCTGGAACACGCAGGAGAAGTAGACTGGCCTTCGCTGGTGCTGGGTCTGGGTACGTTGCTGCTGGGCGTTGCGCTGAAGCTGCTGCGCCCGCGCTGGCCCGGCCTGTTGATAACCCTGACGATTGCCAGCCTGCTGGTCTGGTTGCTGCCTGGAGTATTCGCCCATGTGCAATTGGTACCCGGATTCGCCGGCCAGTTGCCGCCCCTGAGCCCATTGCCGCTGCTCGACTTCGAACTGATCCTGCGCTTGCTGCCCAGCGCCGTGGCGGTGGGCATGCTGGGGCTGGTCACCAGCCTGTCGATAGCCCGTTCGTTGTCATCGCGCTCGGAACAATTGATCGACGCCAACCAGGAGATCCGCGGCCAGGGCCTGTCGAACATGGTTGGCAGCTGGTTCTCCGGTTATCTGTCGTCAGGTTCCTTCACCCGCTCCGGGCTGAGCTATGACGCCGGTGCCCGCTCACCCTTGGCCGGAGTCTTCTCGGCGCTCTGGGTCGCGCTGTTCGCCGTGGCCGGCGCCAGCCTGATTGCACATATCCCGATCCCGGCGATGGCCGCCAGCATCCTGTTGATCTGCTGGGGCCTGATCGATCATCGGGCGATGCGGGCGCTGTTGCGGGTCAGCCGTTCGGAGTTTCTGGTCATGGCCCTGACCGCTGCGGCAACCTTGCTGCTGGAGCTACAGACCGCCATCTACGCCGGCGTGCTGGCGTCATTGTTCTTCTACCTCAAACGCACGTCACGACCACGAATTCAGCAATCACGTGAAGGCGACGCAGATGTGCTGCGTGTCGGCGGTTCGATTTTCTTCGGCGCCAGCCATTACCTGCAGGTGCGCCTGCAACGCTGCCAGGGCCCCGACGTGGTGATCGATGCCCGGCAGATCAACTTCATCGACTTTTCCGGCGTCGACATGCTCCACCGCGAAGCCCGCCGATTGCGTCGGGCAGGCGGCAGCCTGACGCTGCATCGGGCGCGTCCGCAAGTGATTGAGGAATTACATAAGCTGGAAGGGGCAGCATTCTGCCCGATCCGCTTCGAGGGTTAACCGCGAGCCAGCTGGCGGCGCAGTTCGTCCAGTACCGGAGCGGTATCCGGACGCACGCCGCGCCAGATGAAGAACGCTTCAGCGGCTTGCTCGGCGAGCATGCCCAAGCCGTCGAGAACCTTGGCGGCCTTGTGTTCGCTGGCCCAGCGGCAGAAGGGCGTCGGCTCTTTGCCGTACATCATGTCGTAGCACACGGTTTTACCCGGCTCGATCAAGCTGGCGGAGATCGGCGGCAATTCACCGGCAAGGCTCGCGGAGGTGGCGTTGATGATCAGGTCAACCGGCTCTTGCAGCCAGCTGAAACCACTGGCAGCCACCGGGCCCAGGTCGGCGAATTCGCGCGCCAGCTGTTCGGCTTTTTCCACAGTGCGGTTGGCAATCACCAGCGAGGCCGGATTGTGCGCCAGCAACGGTTCCAGCACGCCGCGCACAGCACCACCGGCGCCGAGCAGGAGAATGCGCTTGCCCGCCAGTTGCACACCGGCATTGACCGTCAGGTCACGAACCAGCCCGGCGCCGTCGGTATTGTCGCCCTGCAGGGTACCGTCGGCCAGCTTGCTCAAGGTATTCACCGCACCAGCGCGCTGAGCCCGTGGCGTCAGGCTATCGACCAGGCGGTAGGCTTCTTCCTTGAATGGCACAGTGACGTTGGCACCCAGCCCCTGCTTGAAGAAACCCTGGGCACACATGCTGAAATCGTCCAGCGGCGCCAGCAAGGTGCTGTACTCCAGTTGCTGGCCGGTCTGGTCGGCGAACAAGCGGTGGATCAGCGGCGATTTACTGTGGCCGATCGGGTTGCCGAATACAACGTACTGGTCCATTCACGCGGTTCCTGGGTCAAGGTCGGGCAGGGCCGGAAAAGTTATCCACAACGGCTCAGTGGCTGGCCTTGGCTTCGCCAAGCCAGTCACGGTCCTGGAGGAAATACTCGGTCAGGCGCGCTTCTGCGCTGCCTGGTGCGGCTTTCCAATCGTACCCCCAACGCACTTGCGGTGGCAGCGACATCAGGATCGATTCAGTACGCCCGCCCGATTGCAGGCCGAACAGGGTGCCACGGTCGTAGACCAGGTTGAACTCGACATAGCGGCCGCGACGGTATTCCTGGAACTCGCGCTGCTCGGCCGTGTAGGCCATGGCCTTGCGACGCTGGACGATCGGCAGGTAGGCCTCGATGTAGGCATCGCCGATGGCGCGCATGAACGCGAAGCAGGTGTCGAAATCCCACTCGTTCAGGTCATCGAAGAACAGGCCGCCAATACCGCGTGGCTCGCCGCGATGCTTGAGGTGGAAGTAACGGTCGCACCAGGCCTTGTAACGCGGGTAGACGTCGGCACCGAACGGCGCACAGGCGCGCTCGGCCACCTGGTGCCAGTGCAGGCAGTCTTCTTCGTTGCCGTAGTAAGGGGTCAGATCGAAACCGCCGCCGAACCACCAGACCGCTTCTTCGCCTTCTTTCTCGGCGATGAAGAACCGCACATTGGCGTGCGAGGTCGGTACATGCGGGTTATGCGGGTGGATAACCAGCGATACCCCCAGGGCCTCGAAACCACGCCCGGCCAGTTCCGGCCGATGGGCGCTCGCCGAAGGCGGCAGGCCGCTGCCGAAGACGTGGGAGAAGTTCACGCCGCCCTTTTCGATGACCTTGCCTTCACCGATCACCCGGGTCCGTCCACCACCACCGGCTTCACGCGTCCAGGCGTCTTCGACAAAGCGGGCACCGCCGTCTTCGGTTTCGAGGGCGGCACAAATACGGTCTTGCAAGTCGAGCAGGTAGGCTTTCACGGCCTCGGTGCGGCTAGTCATCAGATCACCTGGAAGCGGGCATGAGCAAATTCGGCGCGTAGCATACCACCGGCGGCTGGCTGGCCGCAGTTGACGGCGATCAAGCAAAGGCGTCCGATAGGGGTTTTCCCAGCCCGACAGGAGAGTGCAGATGGCCAAGCGTATCCAGTTCAGCCAGCATGGGGGCCCGGAGGTCCTGCAACTGGTCGATTTCGAACCTGCCGCACCCGGTCCGCAGCAGGTCCGCGTACGCAACCAGGCCATCGGCCTGAACTTTATCGATACTTACTTTCGCAGCGGCCTGTACGCGCCTCCGGCATTGCCGTCGGGGCTGGGCACGGAAGGTGCAGGGATAGTCGAGGCGGTCGGTGCTCAGGTCACCCGGCTCAAGGTCGGCGACCGTGTGGCCTATGCCGGGGGCCCGCTGGGTGCCTACAGCGAAGTGCATGTGCTGCCCGAAGCCAATCTGGTCAAACTGCCCGACGCCATCAGCTTCGAACAGGCCGCGGCGGTCATGCTCAAGGGCCTGACCGTGCAATACCTGCTCAAACAGACCTACGCCGTGCAACCGGGCGACACCCTTCTGTTTCACGCCGCTGCCGGTGGCGTTGGCTCACTGGCCTGCCAATGGGCCAAGGCTCTGGGTGCCAAATTGATCGGTACCGTGAGTTCGGCGGAAAAAGCCGAGCGCGCCAAAGCGCTGGGGGCCTGGGCGACCATCGACTACAGCCATGAGGATGTGGCCCAACGCGTGCTGGAACTGACTGACGGCAAAAAGTGCCCGGTGGTCTACGACGGCGTTGGTCAGGACACCTGGCTGACTTCGCTGGATTGCCTGGCGCCGCGCGGTCTGATGGTCAGCTTCGGTAACGCCTCGGGCGCGGTCAGCGGGGTGAATCTGGGCATCCTGGCGCAAAAGGGTTCGCTGTATGTCACCCGGCCGACCCTGGCCAGCTACGCCAACAATGCCGAAAACACCCAGGCGATGGCCGATGACCTGTTCGCGATGATCGCCAGCGGCAAGCTGACGGTGGATATCCAGCAGCGCTATCCGCTGAGTGAGGCGGCCAAGGCGCAGACCGAATTGTCGGCGCGCAGGACGGTGGGATCTACGGTGCTGTTGCCGTGAGATTGTGTTGAGTTCATCGCCGGCAAGGCCGGCTCCCACAGGTTCAGGTTCACACCGCCCTCTGTGGGAAGCCGGCCTTGCCGGCGATGGGGTCATCAACCCGCCCGAACCACTTCCCCGGTCACCAGGTCACGGATCACACTAGGGTTACGCCGCCCACCCAGTGCACCACCCAGGACCAGATCCAGCTGCCCGCGGAAGTACTGCTCGACGCGCAAACGTGACTTCGCCGCCGGGCGCCCCTGTGGGTTGGCCGAAGTCGAAACCAGCGGCCCGACCAGAGAACACAGCTCACGCACCACCGGATGGTCACTGACCCGCAGGGCTACGGTGTCATGAACCCCGGTAATCCACTCCGGCAACATGTTCTGGTGCGGCACCAGCCAGGTGTTCGGACCAGGCCAGGTGCTGCCCATACGGTCGAGCCAGATTTCAGGGAAATCCTCAAACAGGAAGTCGAACTGGCGGATATTGTCGGCGATCAGGATCAAGCCCTTGTCGACCGAGCGCGACTTGATCGCCAGCAGGCGATCCACCGCTTCCTCGTTCCAGGGATCACAGCCCAGGCCCCAGACGGCCTCGGTTGGGTAGGCAATCACCGCACCGGCCCGAATTTCACGCGCGGCTTGTTGCACACGCCAACTGCTCACCATTGAACTCACTCCGCATTAAGGCTAACCAGCAGTGTACTTAGGCAGGCCGGGCAAACCAACGTCCAGCTTCATTGCAAACCCGTCCGGCCACTTCAAGCTCGGTCAATGCCGCCAGTACCCTGGGCAGCGGCCAACCGCTGCTATTGGCTAGCGCTTCGCTGGTTTGTGGCGCCGCCAGCAGCAAATCTTCAAGCACATGCTGGCTGCCGGCAGCTTCGCCACCCTCTACCGATGGCAAACGCTGCCATCCCTGCAGAGTCTCGACAATCTGCTCGACGTTTTCCACCAACAAGGCACCATCGCGAATCAACTGGTGACAGCCTTTGGACCCCGGATGATGGATCGAACCCGGAATGGCATAGACCTCTCGCCCTTGCTCAGCCGCCAGCCGTGCGGTGATCAGCGAGCCACTGGCCAGGCTCGCCTCGACCACCAGCACTCCCAGCGACAGGCCACTGATGATCCGATTGCGCCGGGGAAAGTTACCCGCCACCGGCCCTGCATCGAGAGGAAACTCGGAAACCACGGCACTGCCTTGCTCGATCATCGCCGCAGCCAGCGCCCGATGCCGTTGTGGATAAAATTTCTGCAACCCGGTACCCAGCACCCCGATCGTCTGCCCACCGACATCCAGAGCAGCCTGATGAGCGGCACCGTCGACTCCCAGGGCCAGGCCGCTGGTAATGACAAATCCACCCCGGGCCAGGTGTCGGGAAAAGGCCCCGGCGGTGTCCAGCGCCGGACGCGATGCCCGACGACTGCCGATAATCGCCAGCTGCGGTTTCTCCAGCAACGCCGGGTTACCGGCCACGAACAGCAGGGGTGGAGCGCTATCCACTTCAGCCAGTAAAGCGGGGTAGGTGGGGTCGTCCCACATCAGTAAATGCTGATCGCGCCGCTCTAGCCAGGCTAATGCAGCCGCTGCGCCGTCGCGTACTTCATGGCTGCGCCGGGCCTCGGCGCTCACCCCGGGGAGGCCCAGCGAGCCCCAGGCACTGGCCGGGGCACTGAGCGCTGCCGATGCACTGCCGAACGCCTGCAGGAGCGCGTGAAATCGTTGCGGACCGAGCCCGGGCAAACGATGCAGGCGCAATCGCGCCTCGAGTTCGGCGGGGGAACACGCACGGTAAGCTGGATCTGGCATAACGATCATCCTTGATCGAACGAGTTGAATGCACCCTGCACAAGCTGTGGATAACTCTGTTGATAATACTTTGACAACCGGTTGAAAAATGTCCCTTGGTGGCATGCCTGGGGGCTGCCTGAAACCTTAGCTGACCTTTGCCAGGTGCCGAATGCGCCGAATCCCTTTATTATGTGTACTCATGTTTGTAATTCATCGCACAGTGCAGCTCATACGCTTATGGCCATTCTGAACATCCTCGAATTCCCGGACCCGCGTCTTCGCACCATCGCCAAACCGGTGACCGAAGTCGATGACGGCGTTCGCCAGTTGATCGATGACATGTTTGAAACCATGTACGAAGCCCCGGGCATTGGCCTGGCGGCAACCCAGATCAACGTGCACAAGCGCATCGTGGTCATGGACCTGAGCGAAGATCGCAGCGAGCCGCGGGTGTTCATCAACCCCGAGCTCGAGATGCTGACCGACGAAATGGACCAGTACCAGGAAGGCTGCCTGTCGGTACCCGGCTTCTACGAGAACGTCGACCGCCCGGTGCGGGTCAAGGTCAAGGCGCTGGATCGCGATGGCAAGCCCTACGAGCTGATTGCCGAAGGCCTGCTGGCGGTGTGCATCCAGCACGAATGCGATCACCTCAACGGCAAGTTGTTCGTCGATTACCTGTCGACGCTCAAACGTGACCGGATCAAGAAGAAGCTGGAAAAGCAGCATCGCCAGCAAGCTTGATCTCCTCTTTCCAAAGGCTTGCTCCGGCAAGCCTTTTTCTTTTTAAGCGAGAACGCCATGCGCATTGTCTTTGCAGGCACCCCTGAGTTTGCCGCCGAACACCTCAAGGCCTTGATCGACAGCCCTTATGAAGTGGTGGCCGTCTACACCCAACCGGACCGCCCGGCCGGGCGCGGGCAAAAACTGATGCCCAGCGCGGTCAAGCAACTGGCTGTGGATAACGGTATCCAGGTCCTGCAACCGCCGACCCTGCGCAATGCTGACGCTCAAGCTGAACTGGCGGCCCTCAAGCCGGACCTGATGGTGGTGGTCGCCTATGGCCTGATCCTGCCGCAAGCGGTGCTGGATATTCCGCGCCTGGGCTGCATCAACAGCCACGCCTCGCTGCTGCCACGCTGGCGCGGTGCCGCGCCGATCCAGCGCGCGGTCGAAGCCGGCGACAATGAAAGCGGTGTAACCGTAATGCGCATGGAGGCCGGTCTGGATACCGGCCCGATGCTGCTCAAGGTCAGCACCCCGATCAGCGCCACTGATACCGGCGGCACGCTGCACGACCGCCTGGCCGAAATGGGCCCGCCAGCCGTGCTTGAAGCCGTGGCCGGGCTGGCTGCTGGCACGCTGCAGGGTGAAGTCCAGGACGACAGCCTGGCCACCTATGCCCACAAGCTGAACAAAGACGAAGCGCGCCTGGACTGGAGCCGTCCAGCGGTTGAGCTGGAGCGCCTGATTCGCGCCTTCAATCCCTGGCCGATCTGTCACAGCACCCTCAACGGCGAAGCAGTGAAAGTACTCGCTGCCAGCTTATCCACAGGCAGCGGTGCGCCAGGTGAAATCCTCGGCGCCAGCAAAGACGGCTTGATCGTCGCCTGCGGTGCACAGGCCCTGTGCCTGACCCGCCTGCAATTGCCCGGTGGCAAAGCGCTGAACTTCAGCGATCTGTTCAACAGTCGTCGCGAGAAATTCGCCAGCGGCACGGTGCTCGGTCAATGAATCCACGTCTGGCAGCCGCCCGCGCCCTGGCGGCAGTACTCAGCGGCAAGGCTTCACTGAACAGTTCGCTGCCCGCGCAACTGGACAAGGTCGAAGTGCGTGACCGTGGCCTGACCCAGGACCTGGCGTTTGGCACCGCACGCTGGCAGCCACGGCTCTCGGCGCTGGCCGAGCGTCTGCTGCAAAAGCCGTTCAAGAAGGCCGACGCCGATGTCGAAGCCTTGCTGCTGGTCGGCCTGTATCAACTGCTCTACACCCGCGTCCCGGCCCATGCCGCCATCGGTGAAACCGTAGGCTGTGCCGAGAAGCTGAAAAAGCCCTGGGCCAAGGCTCTGCTCAATGCCGTACTGCGCCGCGCGCAACGCGAGAGCAGTGAGATCCTTGCCGAGCTGGAGCGTGATCCGGTGGTGCGCACTGCCCACCCGCGCTGGTTGCAGAAATCACTCAAGGCCTTCTGGCCGGAGCAGTGGGAAGCCATCTGCGCCGCCAACAATGCCCATCCGCCGATGATCCTGCGGGTCAACCGCCGTCATCACAGCCGCGAAGCCTATCTGGAGCTGTTGCACGAAGCGGGACTGGAAGCCACTGCCTGCCAGTACAGCGTTGATGGCATCCTCCTCGCCCAGGCCTGCGATGTGCGCGGTCTGCCGGGGTTCGATCAGGGCTGGGTAAGCGTTCAGGACGAAGCCGCGCAGCTGGCTGCCGACCTGCTTGATCTGGCGCCCGGCCAGCGCGTCCTCGACGCCTGCTGCGCGCCCGGCGGCAAGACCTGCCACCTGCTCGAAGCCGAAGCGAAACTGGAGTCCGTGGTCGCGATCGACCTCGAAGCCAAGCGCCTGACCCGGGTCCGGGAAAACCTCGACCGTCTGAGCCTGGATGCCCAGTTGATTGCCTGTGATGCCCGCGACACCGCCAGCTGGTGGGACGGCAAGGGTTTCCAGCGCATCCTGCTCGATGCACCTTGCTCGGCCACCGGGGTGATTCGCCGTCATCCCGATATCAAGATGACCCGTCAGGCCGACGATATCCCGGCCCTCGCCGCCCTGCAGGGTGAACTGCTCGACGCTCTGTGGCCAACCCTGGAAGTCGGCGGCATCCTGCTGTATGCCACCTGTTCGACCCTGCCGACGGAAAACACCGAAGTGATCGAGGCCTTCCTCGCCCGCACGCCGGGTGCCCGCGAGCTGGACCTTGCGACCCAGGCCGGCCTGCGCCAGCCCCATGGTCGCCAGTTGCTGGCCCAGGAAGGCGGACACGACGGCTTCTACTATGCCAAGCTGATCAAAATCGCCGCCGCGCGCGGATAACAAGAGAAGGGAAGAGCGGATGAAGATCATCATCCTGGGCGCAGGGCAGGTCGGCGGTACGCTGGCCGAGCACCTGGCCAGCGAAGCCAACGACATTACCGTGGTCGATACCGATGGCGAGCGCCTGCGCGACCTCGGCGACCGCCTGGACATCCGTACCGTCCAGGGCCGCGCCTCGTTCCCTACCGTGCTGCGCCAGGCCGGCGCCGACGACGCCGACATGCTGGTGGCGGTAACCAACAGCGACGAGACCAACATGGTCGCCTGCCAGGTCGCCTACACCCTGTTCCACACCCCGACGAAAATCGCCCGGGTGCGTGAGTCGGCCTACCTGACCCGCGCCGGCCTGTTCGACAACGACGCCATCCCCGTCGACGTGCTGATCAGCCCCGAGCAGGTGGTAACCCACTACATCAAGCGCCTGATCGAGCATCCCGGTGCCCTGCAGGTCATCGACTTCGCCGAAGGCAAGGCCCAACTGGTGGCGGTCAAGGCCTACTACGGCGGTCCGCTGGTCGGCCAGCAACTGCGCCAGATCCGCGAGCACATGCCCAACGTCGACACCCGCGTGGCAGCGATCTTCCGCCGTGACCGGCCGATCCTGCCCCAGGGCGATACAGTGATCGAGGCCGACGACGAGGTGTTCTTCATCGCGGCCAAAGCCCACATCCGCGCGGTGATGGGGGAACTGCGGCGTATCGATGAGACCAACAAGCGCGTGGTCATCGCCGGTGGCGGGCAGATTGGCGAGCGTCTGGCCGAGGCGATCGAAAGCCGCTACCAGGTGAAGATCATCGAGATGAACCCGGCGCGCTGCCGCTACCTCTCAGATACCCTGGACAGCACCGTGGTGTTGCAAGGCAGTGCCTCGGACCGCGACCTGATGCTCGAAGAAAACATCGCCGAAGCCGACATTTTCCTGGCCCTGACCAACGATGACGAGGCCAACATCATGTCCTCGCTGCTGGCCAAACGCCTGGGCGCGCGCAAGGTGATGACCATCATCAACAACCCGGCCTACGTCGACCTGGTCCAGGGTGGCGATATCGATATTGCCATCAGCCCGCAGCTGGCCACCATCGGCACCTTGCTCGCCCACGTGCGCCGCGGCGACATCGTCAGCGTGCACTCACTGCGCCGTGGTGCGGCAGAGGCCATCGAAGCCATTGCCCATGGCGACTCGAAATCCAGCAAGGTGATCGGCAAAGCCATCGAAGACATCGCCTTGCCGCCCGGAACCACCATCGGCGCGATCATTCGCGATGAAGAAGTACTGATTGCCCACGACGACACGGTGATCGAGGCCGGTGACCACGTGATCCTCTTCGTTGTGGATAAAAAGTACATCCGTGATGTCGAGAAGCTGTTCCATGTCGGGTTGAGCTTCTTCTAAGGGAGAGCCGGGATGCGCGAATCACTGGAAAAGATGCTGGCCAAGGGTGTGGATAACGCCCTGCTGCGCTTCGGCCTGGGCAAGGCCTGGCTGGATGAAGGCAACGGCGCCGAAGCGGCTGTTCATCTGCAACGCTGTGTCGAGTTCGATCCGAAGTATTCGGCGGCGTGGAAGCTGTTGGGCAAGGCGCATCAGCTGCAGGGTGACAAAGCGGCGGCGCGTCTGGCCTGGGAACAAGGGCTGGAAGCGGCCAAGGCCCACGGTGACAAGCAGGCCGAGAAAGAGATGACGGTGTTTCTGAAGAAGCTCGACAAGGCTGTTTAGGACCGCTTCGCGGTCCATCGCCGGCAAGGCCGGCTCCCACAAGTGGTGGCTTAACACGATCCTGTGGGAGCTGGCCTTGCCAGCGATAGGGCCATCAATACCAGCGCGCCTCACCCGGCGGACGCTTCTTGAAGCGCTTCATGCTCCACATGTACTGGCTCGGATAAGCCCGCACATAGCGCTCGACCACCTGACTCATGGCCGCCGCCGAGGTTTCGGTGTCTTCGCTGTACATCGCCTCGGGCGCCGCTTCCAGAATCACCTTGAAGCCGGAACCGTCGGGCAGGCGCAAGGCATGCAGGAACACCCCGACTGCCTTGCCGCCAGCGAGCATGTTCGGCACGAATTTGCTGGTCAGCGCCTTGGTGGCGAAGAACGGCACGAAGATTCCCGCCGATTCGGCCGGCTCCGGGTCTGCCGGAATACCGACCTGACCGCCTCTACGCACTTCCTTGATGATGCTCAGGATGCCTTCCTTGGTGGAAGCCGCCACGCGGTTACCCAGCTGCACGCGCTGTTCGCGCAACAGGTCATCAACCGCCTTGAGCTTGGGCGGACGGTAGAAAATGATCGGTTTGCACTGGTTGCAATAGAAGTGGTTGAGCACTTCCCAGTTGCCCAGGTGACTGGTGATGCCGACCACGCCCTTGCCCGAGGCCAGGGCGGCCTGCAGCACTTCCAGGCCTTCGACTTCGCGCACCAGGTCGAGTGAACGCTGGGCTGGCCAGATCCAGGCACAGGCGCTTTCGGTAAAGGACTTGCCGATGTCCATCAGGGTCTGGCCGACCAGTTGCTCACGGGCAACCGGGTCCATCTCCGGAAAACACTTGGCCAGGTTGATGCGTACCACTTCGCGCGAGCTGTTCGGCACCTTCCACATGAGCCAGCCGATGGCCGCGCCGACCCGCTGTACCGCGCCCCAAGGGAGCTTGGCAAACAATCGCAACGCCCCGACCATCAAGGCGCCCTTGAATTTATCCACAGGCTGGTTCCTCTTTCTGCAAGCCGGCCATTGTACCCCTCAGCGCAGCAGAGCGGCGTAGCGATCACAATCGGTGGTGTGGTCCATGACCATGCCGGTGGCCTGCATGAAGGCATAGCAGATGGTCGGGCCGACAAAAGTGAAGCCGGCTTTCTGCAGGGCCTTGCTCATCGCCTTGGCTTCATCGGTCACGGCCGGGACGTCACTGCGCTGGCTGAAATGATTGATCTTCGGCACACCGCCGACAAACGACCACAGCCACTCCGCAGGGTTCTGCAAAGCCAGCCAGGCCTTGGCATTGCGCCGCGCAGCATTGAGCTTGAGGCGGTTGCGGATGATGCCGGGATCGAGCATGCGTTCCTCGATTTCTTCGTCGCTCATCTGCGCCAGGCGCTGCGGGTCGAAGCCGAACAACACCTCACGGTAACGTTCGCGCTTTTTCAGCACGGTGATCCACGACAGCCCGGCCTGGAAGCCTTCGAGCAACAACATTTCGAACAATTGCCCCGGTTCACGCTGCGGCGTGCCCCATTCCTGATCGTGGTACGCCTGGTAAAGCGGATCGTCGGTACACCAAAAGCAACGTGGCATAAGGCTCCAAGGGTAGAGGCGTGGGCGAATCGGGTTATACTCCCGCTCTTTATATTCGCAGCCCTAGAAACAGGTGAATTTCGTGAGCCAGCCTACGCCAGCCGTGCGTACCTTCCAAGACTTGATCCTCGCCCTGCAGAACTACTGGGCCGAGCAAGGTTGTGTGGTGCTTCAGCCCTACGATATGGAAGTAGGCGCCGGCACTTTCCATACCGCCACGTTCCTGCGCGCCGTCGGCCCGGAAACCTGGAACGCCGCCTACGTACAACCGAGCCGTCGCCCGGCTGACGGTCGCTATGGCGAAAACCCCAACCGCCTGCAGCACTACTACCAGTTCCAGGTGGTGCTCAAGCCAAACCCGGCGAACTTCCAGGAGCTGTACCTGGGCTCGCTGAAGGCCATCGGCCTCGACCCGCTGGTGCACGACATCCGTTTCGTCGAAGACAACTGGGAGTCGCCGACCCTCGGTGCCTGGGGTCTGGGTTGGGAAATCTGGCTCAACGGCATGGAAGTCACCCAGTTCACCTACTTCCAGCAAGTGGGCGGGATCGAGTGCATGCCGGTTACCGGTGAAATCACCTATGGCCTGGAGCGTCTGGCCATGTACCTGCAGGGCGTCGACTCGGTCTACGACCTGGTCTGGACCGACGGTCCGTTCGGCAAGGTGACCTACGGCGACGTGTTCCACCAGAACGAAGTGGAACAGTCGACCTACAACTTCGAACACGCCAACGTCGAGAAACTGTTCGAACTGTTCGACTTCTACGAAAGCGAAGCCAATCGCCTGATCGAGCTGGAACTGCCACTGCCGACCTATGAAATGGTCCTCAAGGCATCCCACACCTTCAACCTGCTCGACGCCCGCCGCGCCATCTCGGTGACTGCACGTCAGCAGTACATCCTGCGCGTACGCACCCTGGCCCGGGCCGTGGCGCAAAGCTATCTGACGGCCCGCGCCAAGCTGGGCTTCCCGATGGCGTCCCCTGAATTGCGTGATGAAGCATTGGCCAAGCTGGAGGCTGCACAATGAGTGCTCAAGATTTCCTGGTTGAACTGGGCACCGAAGAACTGCCGCCAAAGGCCCTGAGCGCCCTGGCTGAGGCGTTTCTCGCCGGTATCGAGAAAGGCCTGCAGGCCGCTGGCCTGAACTACACCGGCAAGCAGGTCTACGCTGCACCACGCCGTCTGGCCGTGCTGATCCGTCAGCTGGACACCCAGCAGCCGGACCGCAGCATCAACGTCGACGGCCCGCCCCGTCAGGCCGCCTTCGACGCTGAAGGCAACCCGACCCAGGCTGCCCTCGGCTTCGCCAAGAAGTGCGGCGTAGAGCTGGCGGAAATCGATCAGAGCGGCGCCAAGCTGCGCTTCTCCCAGCACATCCCGGGCAAGGCCACCGCCAGCCTGCTGCCAACCATCGTCGAAGACTCGCTGAACGACCTGCCGATTCCGAAACGCATGCGTTGGGGTGCGCGCAAAGAAGAGTTCGTGCGTCCGACCCAATGGCTGGTGATGCTGCTCGGCGACGACGTCGTCGACTGCACCATCCTCGCCCAGAAGGCCGGTCGTGATTCCCGTGGTCACCGCTTCCACCACCCGGAAGACGTGCGCATCAGCGCCCCGGCGAACTACCTGGAAGACCTGCGCAAAGCCTACGTGCTGGCCGATTTCGCCGAGCGTCGCGAGCTGATCAGCAAGCGTACCGCCGAACTCGCCATGCAGCAGGAAGGCACCGCCATCGTGCCGCCAGCGTTGCTCGATGAAGTGACCGCGCTGGTCGAGTGGCCAGTGCCGCTGGTCTGCTCGTTCGAGGAGCGTTTCCTCGAAGTGCCGCAGGAAGCCCTGATCACCACCATGCAGGACAACCAGAAGTACTTCTGCCTGCTGGACGTCGACGGCAAGCTGCTGCCGCGCTTCATCACCGTCGCCAACGTTGAAAGCCGCGATCCCAAGCAGATCGTCGAAGGTAACGAGAAGGTCGTGCGCCCACGCCTGACCGACGCCGAATTCTTCTTCAAGCAAGACAAGAAGCAGCCCCTGGAAAGCTTCAACGAACGCCTCAAGAACGTGGTGTTCCAGGCTCAGCTGGGCAGCGTCTTCGACAAGGCCGAGCGCGTTGCCAAGCTGGCCGCATTCATTGCCCAGCGCATTGGTGGCGACGCTCAGCGCGCAGCCCGTGCCGGCCTGCTGTCCAAGTGCGACCTGGCCACCGAGATGGTCGGTGAATTCCCTGAGATGCAGGGTGTTGCCGGCTACTACTACGCGCTCAACGATGGCGAACCGGAAGATGTCGCCCTGGCCCTGAACGAGCAGTACATGCCGCGCGGTGCCGGTGCCGAACTGCCGTCGACCCTGACCGGTGCGGCCGTGGCCATCGCCGACAAGCTCGACACCCTGGTCGGTATCTTCGGTATCGGCATGCTGCCAACCGGCAGCAAAGACCCCTATGCCCTGCGTCGCGCAGCGCTGGGCGTGCTGCGGATCCTGATCGAGAAGCAACTGGACCTGGACCTGAACGAAGCGGTGAACTTCGCTGTCAGCCAGTTCGGTAGCAAGGTCAAAGCCGCCGGCCTGGCTGACCAGGTGCTGGAGTTCGTCTTCGACCGTCTGCGTGCCCGTTACGAAGACGAAGGCATCGACGTTGCCACTTACCTGTCGGTACGTGCCCTCAAGCCTGGTTCGGCCCTGGACTTCGACCAGCGCGTACAGGCCGTACAGGCCTTCCGTCAGCTGCCTGAAGCCGCTGCCCTGGCCGCGGTGAACAAGCGCGTGTCGAATCTGCTGAGCAAGGCCGAAGGCGCGGTGGCGACCACGGTCGAGCCGAAGTACTTCGACAATGCCAACGAGTTCTCCCTGTACTCGGCGATCCAGCAAGCCGACCAGGCGGTGCAACCGATGGCCGCTGCGCGTCAGTACAGCGAGTCGCTGGCACGTCTGGCTGCCCTGCGTGAACCGGTCGACGCCTTCTTCGAGGCGGTGATGGTCAACGCCGACGACGCCAATGTGCGGGCCAACCGCTATGCCTTGCTCAGCCGCCTGCGCGGTCTGTTCCTGGGCGTGGCCGACATTTCGCTGCTGGGGTAAGTCTTGAAGCTGCTGATTCTCGATCGGGACGGAGTGATCAACCAGGACTCCGACGCCTACATCAAGTCGCTGGACGAGTGGATACCCATCCCCGGTTCGATCGAAGCGATCGCGCAGTTGAGCAAAGCCGGCTGGACGGTGGCGGTCGCCACCAACCAGTCCGGCATCGCTCGCGGCTACTACGATCTGGCAACCCTCGAGGCCATGCATGAGCGCCTGCGCATGCTGGTGGCCGAGCAGGGTGGCGAGGTTGGCCTGATCGTCTATTGCCCTCACGGCCCGGATGAAGGCTGCGACTGCCGCAAGCCCAAGCCGGGCATGCTGCGAACCATTGCCGCGCATTACCAGGCAGATCTGGCCGGGTTGTGGTTTGTCGGTGATAGTAAGGGTGACCTGGAAGCCGCATTGACCGTCGATGCTCAACCGATTCTGGTAAAAACCGGAAAAGGCGAGAAAACCCTGAGCAAGGGAATTCCCGAAGGCACGTTGATTTTCGATGATCTGGCAGCCATCGCCAGAGAACTTATCCACAAATAGGGCGTCTGCGAACCAGGCGCACTTTTACTAGGCGGGCAAGCCCGCAACGGTACATGCCGCTATGTCGATCCTGCAGGCGATCAGAATTTTTCTTTTTTACCTGCTGCTGGGTACCAGCTCTTTGCTGTGGTGCACCCTGAGCTTTTTTATTGCGCCGTTTCTGCCATTCAGCGCCCGTTATCGCTTCATCAATGTCTACTGGTGCCGTTTCGCGCTGGTGTTGGTGCGGGTCTTCCTGAACATCAAGGTCAAGGTCAGCGGGGCGGAAAACATCCCCAAGCAGCCCTGTGTGATCCTCTCCAATCACCAGAGCACCTGGGAGACGTTCTTCCTCTCGGCGTATTTTTCGCCGTTGAGCCAGGTACTCAAGCGTGAACTGCTGTACGTGCCGTTCTTCGGCTGGGCCATGGCCATGCTGCGGCCGATCGCGATTGACCGCGACAACCCCAAGGCTGCGCTCAAGCAAGTGGCCAGCGAAGGCGACAAGCTGCTCAAGGACGGCGTCTGGGTGCTGATCTTCCCGGAAGGCACCCGTGTGCCGTTCGGCCAGATCGGCAAATTCTCCCGCGGTGGCACCGCTCTGGCGGTGAATGCTGGTCTGCCGGTCCTGCCGATTGCCCACAACGCGGGCAAGTTCTGGCCCAAGCAGGGTTGGAACAAGCGGGCTGGCACCATTGAAGTGGTGATCGGTGCGCCGATGTACGCTGAAGGCACTGGCCCTCGCGCGATTGCCGAGCTCAACGACCGGGCAGCGGCCTGGAACGAACAGACTCAACGCGACATGGGTTCGTTGCCGGCTCAAGCCCCGAACGCCGCGCAAGGCGTTGCCTGACGATCTGTGGATAACTTGTGTACAGTATTTGGATCTTTCGCTGAAAAATTCGCTAAGTGATTAATTTAATTACTTATTTCTCTGTATGACTGTTTTCCTGAAATCGTGCATAAGTTTTTCCGCGGCATAAAAAAACCGGCGCTTACGCCGGTTTTTTTGTACCTGTGGAAATCAGACCTTATCGATGTCCACATCACGGGTTTCTTTCAGGCAGAACAGCCCGACCACCAGGCTGATACCGGTAATCAGCACCGGGTACCACAGCCCATAGAAGATGTCGCCGGTGTACACCACCAGGGCGAACGACACCGTCGGCAGGAATCCACCGAACCAGCCGTTACCGATGTGATAGGGCAGTGACATCGAGGTGTAGCGGATCCGGGTCGGGAACAGCTCGACCATCACCGCCGCCAGCGGGCCGTAGGTCATGGTCGCGATCAGGATCATGGCGACGATCAGCACCACCACCATGGTTTCGTTGACGCTGGCAGGATCCGCCTTGGCCGGGTAACCGGCCTTTTCGATCGCAGCCCGCAGCGCCACTTCATCGAAGCCGTCGATACGCTGGTCACCGACGGTCACCACCACTTCGCTACCGGCAGCGGCGGATTCAGAGCTGTAGGGCAGGCCCTGCTTGACCAGGAAGGTCTTGGCCTTGTCGCATGGACTGTCGAAGCGCGCCTTGCCGACCGGGTCGAACTGGAAGGTGCAGCTTTGTGGATCGGCCATGACCACAATCGGTGACTGGCGGCTGGCAGCATCGATCTGCGGGTTGGCGTAATGGCTCAGGGCTTTGAACAGCGGGAAGTAGAGCAGGGTAGCCAGCAACAGGCCGAGCATCAGGATCGGCTTGCGTCCGATGCGGTCCGACAGCCAGCCGAAGAACACGAAGAACGGCGCGCCGATCACCACACTGATAATCAGCAGGGTATTGGCCTGGGCCGGGTCCATCTTGAGCATCTGGGTGAGGAAGAACAGCACATAGAACTGCGCGGTGTAGAAGGTCACCGCTTGTCCTGCGTTGATGCTGAACAGGGCAGTGAGGACGATCTTGAGGTTGGCCCAGGAACCGAAGGACTCACGAATCGGCGCTTTACTGGTTTTGCCCTGGGCCTTCATTTTCACGAAGGCTGGCGATTCGTGCATGCTCATGCGAATCCAGGTGGAGATCGCCAGCAGCACGATCGACAGCAGGAACGGCAAGCGCCAGCCCCAGACTTCGAACTGGTCACCACTGATGTAGCGGCTGCCGAGCACCACCAGCAGCGACAGCAGCAAACCCAGTGTCGCCGTCGACTGGATGAAGCCGGTATGGAAGCCGCGCTTGCCCGGTGGCGCATGCTCAGCCACATAGGTTGCCGCGCCGCCGTACTCACCGCCCAGCGCCAGGCCCTGAAGCATACGCAAGATCACCAGAATGATCGGTGCGGCGATGCCGATACTGGCGTAAGTCGGTAGCAGGCCGACCGCAAAGGTCGACAGGCCCATCAGCACGATGGTCACCAGGAAGGTGTACTTGCGGCCGATCATATCCCCCAGACGACCGAACACCAGTGCTCCGAACGGCCGTACCAGGAAGCCCGCGGCAAACGCCATCAAGGCGAAGATAAAGGCAGTGGTGTCGTTCACCCCGGCAAAGAACTGCTTGCTGATGACCGCCGCCAGTGCCCCATAGAGAAAAAAGTCATACCACTCGAACACTGTCCCGAGGGATGACGCGAAAATGATCTTGCGCTCTTCACGGCGACTGTTGCTGACCGTCGCCGCGCCCTGCTCCTGAATGTAATCCGACATCGTTGCTGTCCTCGGCCTCAAGGCCCCAGTGATTATTCTTGTTGTTCCACTGTCGACGCCGGCAGACCGCGTCCGGTGTCGTTGTTGCTACGCACCCTGGTCAGGGCGTCGGTATTGCGTTTTCTTCATCGATCCGAGCTGTGGATAACATTCCCCGGGTAATCAGTTGCGCCGCCTTTTCGGCAATCATCAAGGTGGGTGAGCAGGTATTGCCGGAGACTATCTGCGGCATGATCGAGGCATCAGCGATACGCAGCCCCGGCACGCCGTGCACGCGCAGCTGGTCATCGACCACGTCCAGCGGGCCGTTGCCCATCCGGCAGGTACCGACCGGATGGAAAATGGTGGTACCGATCTGGCCTGCCGCTTCGTGCAGCTGTTCTTCGCTTTGCAGGTCTGGCCCGGGCAGGTATTCGCGTGGGCTGAACGCCGCCAGGGCAGGGGCCTGGACGATCTTGCGGGTGATGCGAATGGCCTGGGCGGCAACGCGCAAATCTTCCGGGTCGCTCAGGTAGTTGGGATCGATCAGCGGTGAATCGTCCGGGTTGGCCGAGCGGATATCGATGCGCCCACGGCTCGCCGGGCGCAAATTGCACACCGATGCGGTAAACGCCGGAAAGCGGTGCAGCGGCTCGCCGAAGCGCTCCAGCGATAGCGGCTGCACATGGTATTGCAGGTTGGCCGTGGCCTGTTCCGGCCCGGAGCGGACAAACGCCCCCAGCTGGCTCGGCGCCATGGCCAGCGGACCACTGCGGTCATACAGATAGCGCAGGCCCATGCCCAGCTTGCCCAAGGCACTGTTGGCGACCTGATTGAGGGTACGTGCACCGCTGACCTGATAGATCAGCCGCAGTTGCAGGTGGTCCTGCAGGTTGCCGCCAACTCCCGGCAATTCGTGCCGGACAGTTATCCCCAGGCTTTCCAGCAATCCACGCGGGCCGATACCGGAGCGTTGCAGAATACCGGGAGAGCCCACCGAACCTGCACAGAGGATGATCTCGCGGCGGGCGCTGAAGTTTTGCCATTCGCCTTGCCAGCGCGCTCTTACCGCCGAGGCACGACCGGCGTCGAGGATCACCTGGTCGACCAGCACATTAGTCAGTACGGTAAGGTTAGGGCGGTTACGAGCCGGGCGAAGAAAGGCCTTGGCCGAGTTCCAGCGAACCCCGGAACGCTGGTTGACCTGAAAGTATCCACAGCCCTGATTATCACCACCGTTGAAATCGGCGACGCTTTCAATTCCGCTCTGGGCGGCCGCTGCACGGAAAGCATCGAGGATCGGCCACGAATAACGTTGCTGTTCGACCCGCCACTCGCCTTCATCGCCGTGTGTATCACTGGCACCAGCGAAATGGTTTTCGCTGGCCTTGAACAGCGGCAACACGTCTTTCCAGGCCCAGCCGGCGTTGCCTTGCTCAGCCCAGCGGTCGTAGTCACCGGCCTGGCCACGCATATAGATCATGCCGTTGATCGAGGAACAGCCGCCGAGCACCTTGCCCCGTGGATAACCCAGGGCACGCCCGTTGAGGCCAGGCTGGGCTTCGGTCTTGAAGCACCAGTCGGTACGTGGGTTACCGATGCAATACAGGTAACCCACCGGAATATGAATCCACGGATAGTTGTCTTTACCGCCCGCTTCGAGCAGCAATACCCGACAGCTTGGGTCGGCAGACAAACGATTGGCCAGCAGGCATCCGGCAGGACCGGCACCGACGACCACGTAATCGTAGACAGGATCGGCTGATGGCATGGGCAACCTCGCGCCTGATTATTATTCTTGTCCTGGTCCATGTTATTGATTAATTTCGAGATGAAAACGTTAGATTTCACTCAAGTGCTGTGCGTTTTAACACAACGTCCGTGAACACCTGATTCACAAGGAAAAGCATGTTCGACTGGAATGATCTGCGGTTTTTTCTCGAGTTGCAGCGTAGCGGCCGCCTGCTGACAGCTGCCAAGCGCCTCAATACCACCCACAGCACCGTGGCCCGGCATATCGACAATATCGAGCAGAGTCTGGGCACCGCTTTGTTCGTCCAGCACGCTCAAGGCTACGAACTGACACCTTCCGGCCAGGCCCTGCTCAAGCACGCCGAAGCCATGGAAAACGTCGCCCTGCTGGCCCAGGAAGAAATCACTCAGGCCATCACCCCGCTAGGCAAGATTCGCCTGGGCGTCACCGAAGGCATCGGCATCATGTTCTTCACCCCGCGCATGGGCAGCCTGTTCGAACGCTATCCGGGGCTGGAGGTGGAACTGGTTGCGGTGCCGCGCTTCGTCAGCATCCTCAACCGCGAGGCGGAAATCAGCATCCACCTGGAACGACCGAATGCCGACCTGTTGATCACCCGCAAACTCACCGATTACCGCCTGGCGTTGTACGCCAGCCCCGAGTACCTGGCGCAGGCACCAGCGCTGCATCACCGCGAAGACCTGGCCAGGCACAGCTGGATCGGCTATGTCGACGACCTGTTGTTCAGCCAGGAACTGCTGTTCCTCAACAGCTTCTGCCGCGCCCCGAATGTAGTGTTTCGCAGCACAAGCGTAATCGCCCAGCAGCAGGCTGCGCGTGCCGGCTTGGGGATTGCCGTACTACCCAACTACATGGCCCGGCATGACCCGGCGCTGGTCCGGGTACTGCCCGGCGAAACCATCCAGCGCAGCTACTGGATCTGCACCCGCCGCGAACTGCACAAGTCAGTACGCTTGCGGGTGGTCTGGGATTTCCTCCTGGCGCTGTGCGCGCAAGAGCAGGACGCCTTGCTGGCAGAGTAGGGCTCAAGCGCCCAGGGTTTTCACCGCCAACAGTACTGCCGCACAGATCCCGACAGTGGCGAACAGTTGCTGCAGCCGTGGACCGGCCAGGCGACCGGCAAACTGCCGGGCCACCAGCAGCCCCAACACGGCACCGCCGGCAAACGGTGCTCCCACGCTCCAGTGCATCACCCCACCGACGCTGGCGCTGATCACGCTGCCGGTGGACACCAGGGCAATCACTGCCAGCGAGGTGGCGACGATGCTTTTCATGTCCAGGTTGGTGTAACGACTCAGTGCCGGGATGATCACAAAGCCGCCGCCGACACCGAGCAATCCCGAGAGCAGCCCGGACAACGTACCGGTAAACGCCAACGCTCGGGCACAGGGCAGGGTCCAGCGCAGGCGGCCTTGCAGCGGGTTGAGCACACAGGGCATGACCAGGCGCTTGCCCAGTGGCGGCTCACCGCGCAGCTCGCGGCGCGCCTTGAGCAGCATGCGCACACAGGCATACACCAGCACTGCCGCAAAGGCCAGGGCCAGCGGTGCGTTGGGCAGTTGGTGCGCCAGCATCAGTCCGAACGGGGCAGCAACGATACCGATCAGCGCTACAAAAGCCGCAGCCCGGTAGCGCACCACCCCCTGGCGCAACCCCAGGACGGCACCGACCGCCGCGGCCATGCCGACGGCCAGCAGTCCGACCGGCGCCGCCTCGACCATCGACAGACCAAGACCGAAGACCAGCAAGGGCACGGCCAGAATGCCGCCGCCAGCCCCGGTCAGCGCCAGCACCGCACCAATGATCGCTCCTAGTCCTGCAGCGAGAAATGGCTGTTCGATCACTGCTGAACCTCAGCAACGACTGTCTGCGGTTTGGCCAGCCACTCGCGGCCCTTGAGCATGCAGCGCCAGTACAGCGGCGGCAAGATCTGCGCCTTGAGCAGCCAGGCCAGGCGGGTCGGGCGGCGCCCATCGAGCAGCCAGCGCGGGAAGCTCGGCGCCAGCTTGCCGCCATAGGTGAACTCGGCCAGTACGATCTTGCCGCGCTCGACGGTCAGCGGACAGGAGCCGTAACCATCGTAGTGCGCCAGCTTCGGCAGCCGCCCCAAGGCGACCAGCACGTTATTGGCCACCACCGGCGCCTGCTTGCGCGCGGCTGCAGCGGTCTTGGCATTGGTCGTATTGATCCCGTCACCCAGGGCGTGGATGTTGGCGAAGTGACGATGACGCAAGGTCGCCGGATCGACATCTATCCAGCCAGCAGCATCGGCCAAGGGACTATTGCGGATGAAATCGGCAGGCACTTGTGGCGGCACCACATGCAGCATGTCGAACGGCTGAACCCGGGTTTCGCTACTGCCATCGGGCAAGGTTCGAACAAAAGTGGCCTGCCTGGCCGGGCCATCGACTGCGACCAGACGATGGGAGTACTGCAGGTCCACCGCGTACTTGTCGATGTACTCCATCAGCGCAGGAACATAATCCGCCACCCCGAACAGCACCGCGCCAGCATTGAAGAACTGCGCCTGGATGTTACCCAGACGCCCCGTGCGCAACCAGTGATCGCACGACAGGTACAAGGCTTTCTGTGGTGCGCCTGCGCATTTGATCGGCATTGGCGGCTGGCTGAACAGCGCACGGCCTTCGCGCAGGTTCTGCACCAGCTGCCAGGTGTAGGGCGCCAGGTCATAGCGATAGTTGGAAGTCACACCATTACGGCCGAGGGTTTCGCTCAGGCCATCGATGGCCTTCCAGTCAAGCTTCAGACCAGGACACACCACCAACTGCTCGTAGCTCAGCAAGCGTCCATCATCCAGGGTCAGCGCTTGCGCCTGAGGGTCGAAGCTTTCGACGCTGGCCTTGATCCAGCGAACCCCGGAAGGGATGGTCGACGCCATGCTTCGCGCGGTACTGGGGGCATTGAAGATTCCGGCACCGACCATTGTCCAGCCGGGCTGATAGTAATGGGTGTCGGCCGGGTCAATGAGGGCGATATCCAGCGACGGGTCGCGGCACATCAAGCTTGAAGCCACGGCGATACCG
This sequence comes from Pseudomonas sp. GW821-FHT10B02, assembly GCF_059415665.1. Lineage (NCBI taxonomy): Bacteria > Pseudomonadati > Pseudomonadota > Gammaproteobacteria > Pseudomonadales > Pseudomonadaceae > Pseudomonas > Pseudomonas sp. GW821-FHT10B02. Next base: position 103,976 of record NZ_JBWKNR010000001.1, read on the forward strand.
GCAGCCCCCGCGCCGACAATCAGGACCTTGTGATGATCGCCTTTCGACGATGTGGTGTGAGCAGGCATGGCAAGGTGTTCCTTTAATAATAATTCTGGGTACAGCTCAGAGCACGTTGAGCGGGATCTTCAGATAGCGCACACCGTTGTCTTCAGGTTCGGGTAGCTGGCCGCTGCGCATGTTGATCTGCACCGAAGGCAGAATCAGCACCGGCATGTCGAGGGTGGCGTCGCGGGCCTCGCGCATGGCCACAAAACTGTCTTCGCTGATGCCTTCGCGAACATGGATATTGCTGGCGCGCTGTTCGGCCACCGTGGTCATGTAGCGCAGCTCGCGGCCACCCGGCAGGTAGTCGTGGCACATGAACAATCGGGTATCAGCGGGGAGGGCGAGAATACGCTGGATCGAACGGTACAAGGTGCGGGCGCTGGCACCGGGAAAATCACAACGGGCCGTGCCGTAGTCAGGCATGAACAGGGTGTCGCCGACAAAGGCGATGCTCTGGCCATCGACTTCCACCACATAGGTCATGCACGCCGGCGTATGCCCAGGGGTGTGCAGGGCACGCGCCTGCAGGTTGCCAATGGTGAATAGCTGTTCATCGTCGAACAGCACATCGAACTGGCTGCCGTCGCGGGCGAAGCCACTGTCGGCATTGAACAGCGTGCCGAAGACTTTCTGCACCTGGGTGATCTGGCTACCGATGGCAATCTGGCCACCCAGGGCCTGCTTGAGATACGCCGCAGCAGACAGATGGTCAGCGTGCACATGGGTTTCCAGAATCCATTGAACCTTGCCGCCTAGTTCGTTAACCCGGGCAATCAGCTTGTCTGCCGAGGCACTGTCGGTTCGACCGGACTTGGGGTCGTAGTCCAGTACGCTGTCGATCAACGCGCAATCACCGCTGCCACGATCCATCAGTAGATAGCTGATGGTCGAAGTTACGCTGTCGAACAACGCTTCCACATACAAGTTGCCGCCGATGATCATTACCGCTCTCCAGATAATTCCGTGTGCCAGGGCATTGAGCCTTGCGCGCATGGGTCAGGCTGTCATCAAGATGCGTGCCATCGTTGCACTGACCGTTTTTTGCGCTCCAGCACCGATTTCATTGGCTGTCAGGGATTCGCCCTGACGCGGACTGCCGTTCCGGCTGTCAGGCATTGGCAGTCTCTGGCAGTTTTTGGCAGTGCCTCTCGCCTTCAGTTAAGCTGCTCGCCTGCTTCTCCTGGTGCCTTATGTCTTATTCTTCACCAATTATTCCCGATCCTGCCGTACAGGCGCTGGTGTCGTATCTCGAACACGACGCTCAACCGGCCATCGTGCTGGATACCGACTACAACATCCTCGCCGCCAATGCTGCCTATCGACGACAGTTCGCGGTGGAAGGCCAGCCGCCGATCGGCGGTAAATGTCATCGGGTTTCCCATCATTATGCGGTGCCATGCGATCAGGCCGGTGAGCTGTGCCCGATGCGCAAGGCCTGGGACAGCCGCGCGCCTGAACGCGTGTTGCATGTTCATCACACACCACGCGGGCCTGAGCACGTTGACGTTGAGTTGCGCCCGATCCTGGATCAGCACGGTGAAGTGGTGGCCTTCGTCGAGCGTCTGACCAGCATCGCCGTGGCGTCAGCCCAGCCACAGCAACAAGGCCTGGTAGGGCGCTCAGTAGCGTTCACAGACTCGTTATCCAGTTTGCAGCGAGCAGCGCCTGCTCAGATTCCGGTGCTGCTGCAGGGTGAGTCGGGTACCGGCAAAGAACTCTTCGCCCGCGCGTTACACCTTGGCAGCCCGCGCGCCAGCGGCCCGCTAGTCGTGGTCGATTGCACCGGCCTGACCGAGTCGTTGTTCGAAAGCGAGCTGTTCGGTTACGAGAAGGGCGCTTTCACCGGTGCACTACAACGCAAGATCGGCCTTGCCGAAGCGGCCCATGGCGGCACCTTGTTTCTTGATGAGATCGGCGAAGTACCGCTGGCCATGCAGGTGAAACTGTTGCGCCTGATCGAGTCCGGCAGCTTTCGGCCAGTCGGTAGCTTGCGTACCGTCCACTCGGACTTCCGACTGGTCTCGGCCACCCACAAGCCGTTGAAGGAAATGGTGGCGGCCGGAAGCTTTCGTGAAGACCTCTATTACCGCATCAGCGGCTTCCCCATTCGCTTACCCGCGCTGCGTGAGCGGGTTGATGATCTGCCATTGCTGATCGACAGCCTGCTGCAACGAATGGCTGGCAAGACGGCACCTCAGGTCGATGGCGAAGTACTAAAGCTGTTGGGCCTGCACAGTTTTCCCGGAAACATCCGCGAGCTGCGTAACATCCTCGAGCGGGCGCGGTTGTTTGCTGATGACGGCGTAATCCGTGCCGAGCACTTGCCGGCAGACCTGCGCAGCGGGATGGACAATCCGCAAGCGTCAGTGCGGCGGCGCAGCAAAGAAAACCTTGGGCAGCTTGCCCAGGCCCTGGAGAGCTTTGACGGCTCGCGCAGCGAGTTGGCCCGGCATCTGGGCTTAAGTGAGCGGACCCTCTACCGCCGCTTACGTGAACTTGGGCTTTGATCCCGCAGGGCATGAACCGAAGATAAACACACGGTTTCATTTGATCGTGATCATCCGGCAGGGCATTTTTTCTTCTACGCTGATACTGCTCAGCCGCAGCGGAGGGCTTTGCGTACGTCGATCGCCGAGTCGGTAAACCGTTGGGTGTAAGGGCGCCTGACGTTCCGCTCTGTCTTTTCTCCCACAGGAGCATCGTCATGTCTGCCTGCCTTCACCGGGCGATCCTGCTCACCATCGCCATGCTCGCGCTCTTCGGCTGTTCCGATGAGGATGCGCAACCCAAGGCAACGGCCACGGCGCCCGCAGCGACCGCACCTGTTGCACCAGCCGCACCAGCCGCACCAGCCGCACCAGCCGCTCCGACGACGCCAAGCGAGGCAGTGTTCAGCACCGAACAGCTTGATCAAATGCTGGCGCCGTTGGCGCTGTATCCGGACGCTTTGCTGGCTCAGGTGCTGATGGCCACCACCTATCCAGGCAATGTCGCCGACGCGGTTGCCTGGTCCAAGGCGCATCCGAACGTCAGTGGTGATGCCGCAGTCAAACAGGTCGCCGACCAACCCTGGGACCCGAGCGTGCAATCGTTGGTGGCTTTTCCACAGGTGCTGGCCACCCTTGGCCAGGACCCGGTCTGGGTACAGCGAGTCGGCGATGCCTTCCTCGCCCAGCCCGACGCGGTCATGAACTCGGTACAGCGCCTGCGAGCTAAAGCCAAGGCCTCTGGCCACCTGGAGTCCAACGAGCAACAGACCGTTATCGTGCAACCGTCAAGCGCCCCCGCAGGCGGCACGACCACGGTGGTGCAAGGTGCCGCGCCGGCACAAACCATCGTTATCCAGCCGACCAACCCGCAGGTTGTATACGTCCCAAGCTACAACCCCTCAGTGGTGTACGGCAGTTGGCCCTATCCATCCTCCCCACCGGCGTATTACCCGCCGTCACCGGGATATGCCATCGGTACGGCATTGGCCACCGGCCTGGCTTTCGGGGCTGGCGTAGCAATCGTCAATTCGCTGTGGGGGGATTGTGACTGGGATGACCATGACGTCGATATCGACGTCAATCGCTACAACAATATCAACAACGTCAACCGCAGGCTCGATGCCAACCAGAACAACTGGCGCCATAACCCTGCGTATCGCGACGGCGTTCCGTACCGCGACCAAGCCAGCCGAGCCCAGTTCGACCGGCGCCTACCCGGCAGCGCACAGCGCACCGCCTACCGCGGTGACACGCCGGCCCGCGTCGAAGACCGCGCGCGAGCCCGTGAAAGCCTCGCACAGCGTGGCATCGAAGCACCGGCAACCAGTAACCTTGAAGCCCGCCAACGTGTGCAGAGTGCCGACCGCGAGCGAGCCCAACAAAGCCTGGAACAACGTGGCATCAACCAGTCCGGCAGCGCACGCGAACGCGCCCAGGTGGCCGACCGCCAACTGAAGAATGACGGTCAGGCCCGCCAGCGTGCGCAAGCGACCGTGCAGAAACGCCAGCAACAGCAGCCAGTGCGCAACCAACAGGTACGCCAGCAAGTCCGCCAGCAACATGCTATCGCCCAGGCACCCCGCAACAATGCGTTGGCCGGTGTGCGCAACCCATCGCAGACACGCATCGCGAGCAATCGTGGCCAGGTCAGCCAACGGAGCGCCAGCCGACCCGCAGCGTCTGCGGGCCATCAGGTACAACGACCCGTGCGGATGCAATCCAGCGGCGGCGGCCGTCGCCGTTGAGAGGAGAGTCAGTCATGAATGCTGCAAGTCGAATTGCGCTGGTTCTGCTCCTGCTCTGGACGTCCAGCAGTTACGCTCAAAAGCATTTCCCCAACGCGCAGGCTGCCGGCGAAGCGCTGGTGCAGGCGCTTGGTAGCGAAAAGGCCGATGACCAAAAATTGGCGAACTTGCTTGGCAACGACTGGAAAAGTTACATCCCGACCAAGAACGTCGACCGTAAAGATGTCGACGCCTTTCTCGCCCTCTACAAGGAAAAACATCAGGTTCAGGCCGACAGCCCGGAGCGTGCGCACCTGGTCGTCGGCAACACGCCCTGGGTATTCCCGATTCCCATCAGACACAGCGCTGGCGGCTGGGCCTTCGACACCAAAGCCGGCGCCAAGGAAATCCGCCTGCGCCGCATCGGGCGCAACGAACTGGCGACCATTCAAGCAGCGCGTGCCTATCACGATGCGCAGATGGATTACGCCGAGGTTGATCGCAATGGCGATGGGGTCCTCGAATACGCGCAGAAATTCATCAGTAGTGACGGGCAGTTCGACGGCTTGTACTGGCCGGAGGAGGAGGGCGTCGAAGAAAGTCCGCTCGGGCCGCTGTTCGGTGATGCCGCAAAGGGTGACGACTGGCACGGCTATCACTATCGCATCCTCACGGCCCAAGGCCCTTCGGCGCCGGGCGGCGCCTATAACTACAAGATCGGCGATCGCATGACCCGCGGTTTTGCCGTGATCGCCTGGCCGACGGACTACGGAGACACTGGCGTGATGAGCTTCATGATCAGCCACGACGGCGAATTGTTCCAAAAAGATCTCGGCCGAGACAGTGCCAAGTTAGCGGCTGCGTTTACGCGTTTCGACCCCGACAGCAGTTGGACTGAAGTAAAGGACGAGGAGGACGCGCGCTGAACCAAGTGGAAATCAACGCAAAAAAAAACCCGCGTAAGCGGGCTTTTTTTTGCAGCTTTTCGGCGAACCTACACCTGATCAGAAGTCCAGGTTAGACACCGCCAGGGCGTTGCTTTCGATGAACTCACGACGTGGCTCAACTGCATCGCCCATCAGGGTGTTGAAGATCTGATCGGCAGCGATCGCGTCTTCGATGGTCACCTTGAGCATGCGGCGCACGGTTGGGTCCATGGTGGTTTCCCACAGCTGGTCCGGGTTCATCTCACCCAGACCTTTATAGCGCTGGATGGTGTGACGCTTGGTGCTTTCGGTCATCAGCCAGTCGAGCGCTTCCTTGAACTCGGTGATCGCCTTCTTGCGCTCGCCACGTTGCACATAGGCACCTTCGCCGAGCAGGGTGCTCAACTGGGCGCCCAGGGCGGTGACGGTACGGTAGTCGTTACTACCGAAGAAATCACGGTTGAAGGTGACATAGCTGGCCAGGCCATGGGAGGTGATTTCCACTTCCGGCAGCCAGACATTACGCTCTTTGTCTTCACGCAGGCTGGCCTTGTACAGCAGACCCGACTTCTCGCTGGTGCGCAGACGCTCTTCGAATTTGCCCAGCCATTCCTGCATGGCAGCGTGGTCGCCCAGCTGATCCAGGGACACGGCCGGCAGATAGACGAAGTGCTCGGTCAGTTCCTGTGGATACAGGCGCGACAGACGCTTGAGGGTCTTCATCACGGTACGGAATTCGTTGACCAGGCGCTCCAGCTCGACGCCGGAAACCGGTGGTGCCGATTCGTCCAGGTGCAGGCTGGCATCTTCCAGAGCCGACTGGGTCATGTACTCTTCCATGGCCTCGTCGTCTTTGATGTACTGCTCCTGCTTGCCTTTCTTGACCTTGTACAGTGGCGGCTGGGCGATATAGATGTAGCCACGCTCGACCAGCTCCGGCAACTGACGGAAGAAGAACGTCAGCAGCAGGGTACGGATGTGCGAACCGTCAACGTCAGCATCGGTCATGATGATGATGTTGTGATAACGCAGCTTGTCGATGTTGTACTCTTCGCGACCGATACCACAGCCCAGTGCAGTAATCAGCGTGCCGACTTCCTGAGACGAGATCATCTTGTCGAAACGTGCTTTTTCGACGTTGAGGATCTTACCCTTGAGCGGCAGGATGGCCTGGGTCTTACGGTTACGACCTTGCTTGGCCGAACCACCTGCAGAGTCACCCTCCACCAGGTACAGTTCGGAAAGGGCAGGGTCCTTCTCCTGGCAGTCCGCCAGTTTGCCTGGCAAACCAGCAATATCCAGCGCGCCTTTACGGCGAGTCATTTCCCGCGCCTTGCGCGCTGCTTCACGAGCACGCGCGGCGTCGATCATCTTGCCAACGACGGCCTTGGCTTCGTTCGGGTTCTCCAGCAGGAAGTCGGAGAAGTACTTGCCCATCTCCTGTTCCACGGCAGTTTTCACTTCCGAAGAAACCAGCTTGTCCTTGGTCTGCGAGCTGAACTTAGGATCGGGCACCTTAACCGAAATGATCGCGGTCAGACCTTCACGGGCGTCGTCGCCGGTGGTCGAAACCTTGTTCTTCTTGGCCAGACCTTCCTGCTCGATGTAGTTGTTCAGGTTACGGGTCAACGCCGAGCGGAAGCCGACCAGGTGGGTACCACCGTCGCGCTGCGGAATGTTGTTGGTGAAGCACAACAGGTTCTCGTTGAAGCTGTCGTTCCACTGCAGAGCGATTTCCACGCCCACGCCGTCTTCACGCTGAACGCTGAAATGGAACACCTGGTTGACCGGGGTCTTGTTGGTGTTCAGGTACTCAACGAAGGCACGCAGACCGCCTTCGTACTTGAAGTACTCTTCCTTGCCCGAACGCTCGTCCTTCAAGAGGATGCCGACGCCGGAGTTGAGGAACGACAGTTCACGAATCCGCTTGGCCAGGATGTCCCAGCTGAAGTGGATGTTTTTGAAGGTTTCGGACGACGGCTTGAAGTGGATATGGGTACCGGTGGTTTCACTGTCACCGACGATGGCCATCGGAGCTTGAGGAACACCGTGAACATAGGTCTGTTCCCAGATCTTGCCGCTACGGCGAACAGTCAGGATCAGCTCTTCGGACAGGGCGTTAACCACAGAAACACCTACACCGTGCAGGCCGCCGGATACTTTGTAGGAGTTGTCGTCGAACTTACCGCCAGCGTGCAGGACGGTCATGATGACCTCGGCGGCGGATACGCCTTCCTCTTTATGCACGTCGACTGGGATGCCGCGACCGTTGTCGCGAACACTGATGGATTCGTCTGGGTGAATGATTACGGTAATGTCATCACAGTGGCCGGCGAGTGCCTCGTCGATCGAGTTATCGAGCACCTCGAACACCATGTGGTGCAGGCCGCTACCATCATCGGTGTCGCCAATGTACATACCGGGACGCTTGCGCACGGCATCTAGCCCTTTCAGCACTTTAATGCTGGAGGAGTCGTACGTTTGATTTTCGCTCATGCCTTCACTCCCGATGGTCGTGGGTCTGGGTGATACGGCCCTGTTCCACGTGGAACAAAGCAACTGGCGTTTCCGTCTGCCAGCCTTCCCTCAATAATTCGTGATCTACACAGGTGATAAATACCTGGCAGCGTAAGTCTTCCAACAAGCGGCAAAGTGCGCGACGGTGCTGCTCATCCAACTCGGATGGCAAGTCATCCACTAGATAAATACATTGGCCGCGCCGCGCCTGGCTGACCAAATGTCCCTGGGCGATACGCAACGCGCAGACCACAAGTTTCTGCTGGCCCCGAGACAAAATATCGGCGGCGTTATGAGCGCCGAGTCTCAGGCGCAAATCAGCGCGTTGTGGTCCGGCCTGGGTATGGCCCATGTGCTGATCTCGTTGCAAGGAAGAGGCGAGCACTTCACTGAGTTCTCGATCCTTGTCCCAGCCACGGTAATAACTCAGGGTCAGCCCTTCGAGCTCGACCAAATCGCTCAGGGTTCGCTCAAAGACGGGCTTCAAGGCCTTGATGTAATTTCGGCGGTATTCATCTATTTCAGCACTGGCCAGGCACAGTTCCCGGTCCCAGGCCGCTTGCGAAACAGCGTCAAGTGTACCATGCCGCAACCATGAGTTCCGCTGCCGCAAAGCCTTCTGCAGGCGTTGCCATGTGGCCATGAAGCGTGGTTCCACGTGGAACACACCCCAATCAAGGAACTGCCGGCGAATTTTCGGCGCACCTTCGAGCAAGCGAAAGCTGTCCGGGTTGATCAATTGCAGTGGCAGAATCTCTGCCAGTTGCGCAGCACTACGGGCATTCTGCCCGTCGATGCGAATGGTGAACTCACCTTGCCGATCCCGCGAAATACCCAGGTTACTCGAACCACCTTCGCTCAATTCAACCTGGCCAAAAACCGTACAGGCCAATTGCTCATACTGGATGACTGGCGTCAGACGAGTGCTGCGAAAGGAACGGGCCAGGCCGAGCAGATGAACAGCTTCCAACACGCTGGTTTTGCCGCTGCCGTTGGCGCCGTACAGGATATTGATGCGGGGGGAGGGGGAGAATGTCACCGGGTGCAGGTTACGCACCGCGGTGACAGAAACGCGACTGAGGGACATCTAGAAGTTACAGACGCATCGGCATGACAACGTAAGCGGAGTCGTCGTTGTCAGCTTCCTGCAGCAGCGCACTGCTGTTGGAGTCAGACAGGATCAGGCGAACTTGCTCAGTGGTCATGACGCCCAGTACATCCAGCAGGTAGCTGACGTTGAAGCCGATTTCCAGCGCGCTACCGTTGTAGTCGACGCTGATTTCTTCTTCCGCTTCTTCCTGCTCAGGGTTGTTGGCCTGGATCTTCAACTGACCGCTGGCCAGCTGCAGACGGATGCCACGGTACTTCTCGTTCGACAGAATCGCGGTACGGCTGAATGCTTCACGCAGCGCCTGGCGATCACCCAGCACCAGCTTGTCACCGCCCTTGGGCAGTACACGCTCGTAGTCGGGGAACTTGCCATCTACCAGCTTCGAGGTGAAGGTGAACTCACCTGTTGTAGCGCGGATGTGATGCTGGCCCAGGACGATGCTGACCATGCCATCCGGCTCGGTGAGCAAGCGCGCCAGCTCAAGGATACCTTTGCGCGGCACGATGACCTGGTGACGGTCAGCCTGGCCGATGTCGGCACTCATCGAGCACATGGCCAGACGGTGACCGTCGGTGGCCACCGCACGCAGGGTGTTGGTGGACACTTCCAGCAGCATGCCGTTGAGGTAGTAACGTACGTCCTGCTGGGCCATGGCGAAGCTGGTGCGCTCGATCAGGCGGCGCAGACGGCTTTGCTCGAGGTTACAGGTCAGCGAACCCGGGCCTTCTTCAACAGTCGGGAAGTCATTGGCTGGCAGGGTCGACAGGGTGAAACGGCTGCGTCCGGCCTTGACCACAATCTTCTGCTCGTCGAGCTTGATGTCGATCAGCGCGTCGTTCGGCAAGCTCTTGCAGATATCCATGAGCTTGCGTGCAGGTACGGTGATTTCGCCTGGCTCGGCAGGCTCTTCCAGTTGAACACGGCCAACCAGTTCCACTTCCAGGTCTGTACCGGTGAGTGAAAGCTGCTGACCCTGAACAACCAGCAGTACATTGGACAGTACCGGCAAGGTCTGGCGGCGCTCGACGACGCCTGCGACCAGTTGCAGGGGTTTCAACAGGGCTTCGCGTTGAATGGTGAAGTGCATGGTCTAGTCCCTTGCCTTAATAAGCTGCGCTGACGCCAATCACGTCGTCAGGGTCCGCAGCAGGTTCTTGTAGTCCTCGCGGATATCCGCGTCGGATTCCTTGAGTTCGTTGATCTTGCGGCACGCGTGCAACACGGTGGTGTGGTCGCGGCCGCCGAAGACGTCACCGATTTCCGGCAAGCTGTGGTTGGTCAGTTCCTTGGACAGGGCCATGGCCACCTGACGCGGGCGGGCCACCGAACGGGAACGGCGTTTGGACAGCAGATCGGAGATCTTGATCTTGTAGTACTCGGCCACAGTGCGCTGGATGTTATCCACACTCACCAGTTTGTCCTGCAGCGCGAGAAGATCCTTGAGCGATTCACGAATCAGCTCAATGGTGATGTCGCGTCCCATGAAGTGCGAATGAGCGATGACGCGCTTCAGAGCACCTTCAAGTTCACGGACGTTGGAGCGAATACGCTGGGCAATAAAGAAAGCAGCGTCATGCGGCAAGTCTACCTTGGCCTGGTCTGCCTTCTTCATCAGGATCGCAACACGGGTTTCCAGTTCCGGCGGCTCGACCGCGACGGTCAGGCCCCAGCCAAAGCGCGATTTCAGACGCTCTTCCAGCCCTTCAATCTCTTTCGGATAACGGTCACTGGTCAGGATTACCTGCTGACCGCCTTCGAGCAAGGCGTTGAAGGTGTGGAAAAACTCTTCCTGGGAACGCTCTTTACGGGCGAAGAACTGAATGTCATCGATGAGCAACGCATCCACCGAACGATAGAAGCGCTTGAACTCGTTGATGGCATTGAGCTGCAGTGCCTTGACCATGTCCGCAACGAAACGCTCGGAATGCAGGTAGACCACCTTGGCATTCGGGTTCTTCTTGAGCAGGTGGTTACCCACAGCATGCATCAAGTGCGTTTTACCCAGGCCTACGCCGCCATAAAGGAACAGCGGGTTGTAGCCATGCTTGGGATTGTCGGCGACCTGCCAGGCGGCTGCGCGAGCCAACTGGTTGGACTTACCTTCGACGAAGTTCTCGAAGGTAAAGGTACGGTTCAGGTAGCTGGTGTGCTTGAGCGCACCTTCGACCTGCACGGTACGTTGCTCGGTACGACCGCTTGGCGCCGGCGCATTAGCGGATTCGCCCATGGAATCGAAGCTGTCACGCGAAGGCGCCTGCTCGACTTCAGCCGCAGCCGGAGCAACAACCGGTGCGGCAACGGGTTCGTTGACCACGGCAGTCTGTGCAGCCTGCGCCTGGGATGCGGCAACAGCGGCAGCCAGTGGTGCGTTAGGAGCGGCACGAGGCGCCGAACTGCGTCTGCTGCCTATTAATAAGGAAAGGGCAGGCGCAATGCCGTTGCCATGCTCACCCAGCAGCTCGAGCAGACGGCTCAGGTATTTTTCATTGACCCAATCGAGAACGAAACGGTTGGGCGCGTAGACGCGCAACTCGTCGCCTTCGGCTTCGACCTGTAGCGGACGGATCCAGGTGTTGAATTGCTGGGCAGGCAGTTCATCGCGCAGAAGCTCCACGCACTGCTGCCAAAGTTCCACTGACACGGATATCCCCTGAGTTGAAAGCCGGTGAGGCAAAAACAAGCCCCCATTGTACCGAGCAGCAGCGCAGTTATCCACATGCAGGTGCGTTGAGGATGGCGATAAATCAGCAGCTTAGTGACCAAAATGGCCTTTCAGTGCTGTGAATAAGCTCTGTGGATAACCGCACCTGAGGTCTTTGCACAACTGGGGGTTGAAATCGGTGGATAACCGCCCTGTGGATAACCATCGATTTGATCCACAGCTTTTCCGAGCCTTCGACACAGCCAGAGCACCTCTTCTCGACAAGGTTTCAGTTCTCTGTACACGACGTAAATAAAGGCCTGCAGAGATTTATCCACAGATATTGGCCGCCTAAGCTTTATAAGTTTTACAGAAAAGCTTTAAATAATTCCTCTCTCTTTTTTTATGTTTAAGCGTGTGATGGTTCTCCTCCGGGAGGCCCTCACCTGAAACGACTGATTTCCCGTCTATAAGGAAAAGCTGGTTGGAAATTGACCTATGGCTGCGCTTTCTCTAGAATCGCCGGTCTCTTAAAACGGGGGCCATTCCGGCCCGTTGTCGACGAACCAGGTAACACGCCATGAAACGTACTTTCCAACCAAGCACCATCAAGCGCGCTCGCACTCACGGTTTCCGTGCCCGTATGGCCACCAAGAACGGTCGTGCCGTTCTGTCGCGTCGCCGTGCCAAAGGCCGTAAGCGCCTGGCAGTTTGATTTTTCGGCACAGGTGGTGAGTCAGGACTTCAGTCGGGAAAAGCGTCTGCTTATCCCCCGACAATTCAAAGCGGTCTTCGACTCCCCAACCGGCAAGGTCCCAGGGAAAAACCTGCTGCTCCTTGCCCGCGAGAACGGTCTGGATCACCCCCGCCTGGGGCTTGTGATCGGGAAAAAGAGCGTCAAGCTCTCCGTTCAACGCAATCGCCTGAAACGCCTGATGCGCGATTCGTTTCGCCTGAACCAGCACTTGCTTGCAGGTTGGGATATCGTGATCGTCGCGCGCAAAGGGTTGGGCGAGATTGAAAACCCAGAATTGCACCAACATTTTGGCAAGCTCTGGAAGCGCCTCGCACGCAGTCGGCCCGCTCCAGTGGTGAACACCGACTCTGTGGGGGTAGACAGTAAAAATGATGCGTAAACTGGCACTCGTTCCGATCCAGTTTTACCGTTACGCCATTAGTCCTCTGATGGCAAATCACTGTCGTTTCTACCCCAGTTGCTCCTGTTACGCGTTAGAAGCCATCGAAAACCATGGTCTTTTACGTGGCGGGTGGCTAACCGTTCGTCGCCTGGGGCGTTGTCACCCGTGGAATGCCGGCGGTTTTGACCCGGTTCCGCCAGCTCCCTCTTCCCGTTCTTCTTCGATAGCCGAGTAATCATGGATATTAAACGCACGATCCTGATCGTCGCCCTGGCAATCGTGTCCTACGTCATGGTCCTTAACTGGAACCAGGACTACGGCCAAGCTGCCTTGCCGACTCAGAATACTGCTGCCAGCAACGCTGCCCCGGCCTTGCCGGACACCGCGCAGGCCGGCAACACTGGCGCCAGCGCCGATGTGCCAAGCGCCAACGCTGAATCCAGCCCTGCCGAACTGGCTCCGGTTGCCGTCAGCAAAGACCTGATTCGGGTCAAAACTGACGTCCTCGACCTGGCTATCGATCCAAACGGTGGTGACATCGCCCAGCTGATGCTGCCCAAGTATCCGCGCCGTCAGGATCATCCGGACATTCCGTTCCAGTTGTTCGACAACGGTAGCGAGCGTACTTATCTGGCCCAAAGCGGCCTGACCGGTACCAATGGTCCGGATGCACGTCCAAGCGGTCGTCCGCTGTACGCCGCCGATCAGAAAAGTTATCAACTGGCTGATGGTCAGAACCAGCTGGTCGTCGACCTGAAGTTCAGCGACAACGGCGTCAACTACATCAAGCGCTTCAGCTTCAAGCGCGGTGAGTACGACCTGACCGTTACCTACCTGATCGACAACCAGAGCGCCCAGCCTTGGACCGGTAACCTGTTTGCGCAACTGAAGCGCGACGCAAGCTCGGATCCATCTTCGAGCACTGCGACCGGTACTGCGACCTACCTGGGTGCAGCCCTGTGGACAAGTTCGGAACCCTACAAAAAGGTGTCGATGAAAGACATCGACAAGGGAAATCTGAAAGAAAATGTTACCGGCGGTTGGGTAGCCTGGCTGCAGCACTACTTCGTGACCGCCTGGATTCCAAACAAGTCTGAGAACAACATTGTCCAGACTCGCAAGGATAGCCAAGGCAACTACATCATCGGTTTCACCGGTCCGGCGCTGAACGTAGCCGCTGGCGCCAAAGGCGAAACCAGCACCATGCTGTACGCCGGTCCGAAGATCCAGGACAAGCTCAAAGAGTTGTCCCCAGGTCTGGAACTGACTGTCGACTACGGCATTCTGTGGTTCATCGCTCAGCCGATCTTCTGGTTGCTGCAACATATCCACAGCCTGCTCGGCAACTGGGGCTGGTCGATCATCGTCCTGACCATGCTGATCAAGCTGCTGTTCTTCCCGCTGTCCGCCGCCAGCTACAAGTCGATGGCGCGCATGCGTGCCGTGGCACCTAAACTGGCTGCGCTGAAAGAACAACATGGCGATGACCGGCAGAAAATGTCGCAAGCCATGATGGAGCTGTACAAGAAAGAGAAGATCAACCCGCTGGGCGGCTGCCTGCCGATTCTGGTGCAGATGCCGGTCTTCCTCTCGCTGTACTGGGTATTGCTGGAAAGCGTCGAGATGCGTCAGGCGCCGTGGATGTTCTGGATCACCGACCTGTCGATCAAGGATCCGTTCTTCATCCTGCCGATCATCATGGGCGCAACCATGTTCATCCAGCAGCAGTTGAACCCGACGCCGCCGGATCCGATGCAGGCCAAGGTGATGAAGCTGATGCCGATCATCTTCACCTTCTTCTTCCTGTGGTTCCCGGCTGGTCTGGTGCTGTACTGGGTTGTGAACAACTGCCTGTCGATCGCACAGCAGTGGTACATCACCCGCAGCATCGAAAAGGCTACCAAGAAAGCCGCTGCATAACGGGTTAGCCAGCTAACCTGTGGATAAACGCCCCCTCGTGGGGCGTTTTGCTATCTGTCGTTTTTTGTCGTGAGGCCTTCGAGCATGAACACTGTGCGTGAAACCATCGCCGCCATCGCTACCGCCCAGGGACGTGGGGGCGTGGGGATCGTGCGGCTGTCCGGGCCGCTGGCGCAGCAAGCCGGGCTGGCAATCTGTGCAAAGCCTCTGACGCCGCGGCATGCCCATTACGGCCCGTTTCGGGCTGACGATGGCCTGGTCATCGATGAAGGCATTGCGCTGTTTTTTCCCGGCCCGAACTCTTTCACTGGCGAAGACGTGCTGGAACTCCAGGGCCACGGTGGTCCGGTAGTATTGGATATGCTCCTGCAGCGCTGTGTACAACTGGGTTGCCGACTGGCCCGCCCAGGTGAATTCAGCGAACGCGCATTCCTCAATGACAAGCTTGACCTGGCCCAGGCCGAAGCGATTGCCGACCTCATCGAGGCCAGTTCTGCACAGGCGGCGCGCAATGCGTTGCGCTCGCTGCAGGGTGAATTTTCCCGTCGTGTGGATAACCTCACCGAAAAACTGATCAGCCTGCGGATCTATGTCGAAGCGGCTATCGACTTTCCCGAAGAGGAAATCGACTTCCTCGCCGATGGCCACGTGTTGAGCATGCTCGATGACGTGCGAACGAATTTATCCACAGTGCAGCGTGAGGCCGGGCAGGGGGCCTTGTTGCGTGATGGCATGACCGTAGTGATCGCCGGTCGGCCGAATGCCGGCAAGTCGAGCTTGCTGAACGTTCTGGCCGGACGTGAGGCGGCCATTGTCACCGACATTGCCGGCACTACCCGGGACATCCTGCGCGAACATATCCACATCGACGGCATGCCCCTGCACGTTGTCGATACTGCCGGACTGCGCGATACCGACGATCATGTGGAAAAGATCGGCGTGGAGCGTGCGCTCAAAGCCATCAACGAAGCCGATCGGGTGTTGTTGGTCGTCGATTCCACCGCGCCGGAAGCCAGTGATCCCTTTGCCCTGTGGCCGGAATTCCTCGATCTGCGACCGGATCCTGCGAAGGTCACGCTGATTCGTAACAAGGCAGATCTGAGTGCTGAGACGGTCGCCATGGAACAAAGCGCTGATGGCCACGTCACCATTACCCTCAGTGCCAAGGATGCCGACACGGGGCTTGAGCTGCTGCGCGAGCACCTGAAGGCCTGCATGGGTTATGAACAGACCGCCGAAAGCAGCTTCAGCGCCCGCAGGCGTCATCTGGAGGCACTGCGCCAGGCCAGTGCACACCTGGAACACGGTCGTGCCCAACTGACCCTCGCGGGTGCCGGTGAACTGCTGGCAGAGGATCTGCGCCAGGCTCAGCAAGCCTTGGGTGAAATCACCGGTGCATTCAGTTCCGACGACCTCCTGGGCCGAATCTTCTCCAGCTTCTGCATCGGCAAGTAAGCGTCTTTATCCACAGCCGGGTCTGCAACGGGCCTGGCTGCTGTACTCCTTCCTTCGATTTTCCCTTCCTTTCAGGACTGCCAATGCGCGAGTCCTGCCTTCCTGCCTGCGCGGCTATCCACAAATCTGTGAAATAAGCCCTGTGGAAAACCCCGCCTCAGCTCCGTTGATAACTGCCCTTCAAAGCTGAAGATAAATCCGCTTGTGGGTAAGTAGGCATTTCATCCACAGGCTTAAAGCGCTTATCCAGAACGCTCATGGCCGGTAGACCACAGGGTTTTGAACCTCTGTACATAAGGTAAATAAAGGCCTGTAGAACCTTATCCACAGAAAGGGTGGTGCATAAGAATAAACATAAAAACAAAGCTTTAATAAATTTCTCTCTCTTTATTTCTATTGCTCGCCACTCATCCACAGCCTGGTTAAATTTTGTGCAAAAGGTTCCTTTAGAGGGGGGTAAGTCCCTATACTTGTGCGTTATCCCTATCTATTCCCGAAACAGGCACGAGGTGCGTGGTGGATTTCCCTTCCCGTTTTGAAGTGATCGTCATCGGCGGCGGCCATGCCGGTACCGAGGCTGCGCTTGCGTCTGCACGCATGGGCGTAAAAACCCTGCTGCTGACCCATAACGTGGAAACCCTCGGTCATATGAGTTGCAACCCGGCCATCGGTGGCATCGGCAAGAGCCACCTGGTCAAGGAAATTGACGCGCTCGGCGGCGCCATGGCGCTGGCTACTGACAAGAGCGGTATCCAATTCCGTGTTTTGAACAACCGCAAAGGCCCGGCCGTACGCGCTACTCGCGCCCAGGCCGACCGCGCTATCTACAAAGCGGTAGTGCGCGAGATTCTTGAGAACCAACCCAACCTGTGGATATTTCAGCAGTCCTGCGATGACCTGATCGTCGAGCAGGACCAGGTGCGTGGTGTAGTGACGCAAATGGGTCTGCGTTTTCTCGCCGACTCCGTGGTATTGACCACCGGGACCTTCCTCGGTGGACTTATCCACATTGGTCTGCAGAACTACTCCGGCGGCCGCGCCGGTGATCCGCCGGCAATCGCCCTGGCCCATCGCATGCGTGAATTGCCGCTGCGCGTCGGCCGCTTGAAAACCGGCACCCCGCCACGTATCGACGGTCGCTCTGTGGATTTCTCGGTAATGACCGAGCAGCCTGGCGATACGCCGATTCCGGTGATGTCGTTCATGGGCGACAAGGCCATGCATCCGCGGCAAGTGAGCTGCTGGATTACCCACACCAATGCCCGTACCCACGAAATCATTGCTTCGAACCTCGACCGTTCGCCGATGTACTCCGGGGTCATCGAAGGCATCGGTCCGCGCTATTGCCCGTCGATCGAAGACAAGATCCATCGCTTTGCCGACAAGGAAAGCCACCAGGTGTTCATCGAGCCGGAAGGCCTGAACACTCACGAGCTGTACCCGAACGGGATATCCACATCCTTGCCGTTCGACGTGCAACTGGAGATCGTCCGCTCGATCCGCGGCATGGAAAACGCGCACATCGTGCGTCCGGGCTACGCCATCGAGTACGACTACTTCGACCCGCGTGATCTCAAGTACAGTCTGGAAACCAAAGTCATCGGCGGTCTGTTCTTCGCCGGGCAGATCAACGGCACCACCGGCTACGAAGAAGCCGGTGCGCAAGGTCTGCTTGCCGGAACCAACGCCGCACTGCGTGCGCAAGGCCGTGAAAGCTGGTGCCCGCGCCGCGACGAAGCGTATATCGGCGTGCTGGTCGATGACCTGATCACCCTGGGTACCCAGGAGCCGTACCGCATGTTCACGTCGCGCGCCGAATACCGGCTGATCCTGCGCGAAGACAACGCCGATCTGCGCCTGACCGAAAAAGGCCGCGAGCTGGGTCTGGTCGATGACCAGCGCTGGGCTGCTTTCAGCGCCAAGCGCGAAAGCATCGCGCTGGAAGAGCAACGGCTGAAATCCACCTGGGTTCGTCCGGACACCGCGCAAGGTCAGGCCATTGCCGAGAAATTCGGCACGCCGTTGAGCCACGAGTACAACCTGCTCAACCTGCTGACCCGTCCGGAAATCGACTACGCTGGCCTGATGGAAGTGACCGGCGGCAGCGAGATCGACCCGCAAGTGGCCGAACAGGTCGAGATCAAGACCAAATACGCCGGTTACATCGACCGGCAACAGGAAGAAATCGCCCGGCTGCGTGCCAGCGAAGATACCCGCCTGCCCGACGATATCGACTACAGCGGTATTTCCGGTCTGTCCAAGGAGATTCAGAGCAAGCTCGGTCAGACCCGGCCTGAAACCCTGGGCCAGGCGTCGCGGATCCCCGGTGTGACCCCGGCGGCGATTTCCCTGTTGCTGATTCATCTGAAAAAACGCGGCGCTGGCCGCGAGTTGGAGCAAAGCGCTTGAGTTCTCAGGTCACCCCTCAACACGCCGAAGAGTTGTCCACAGGTGCCCGCCAGCTCGGTGTCGAGCTGAGCGAGGCGCAGCATGCGCAATTGCTGGCCTACCTGGCCTTGCTGATCAAGTGGAACAAGGCCTACAACCTGACCGCCGTGCGTAATCCGGACGAAATGGTGTCCCGCCATCTGCTCGACAGCTTGAGCGTCATGCCGTTTATCCACAGCGAGCGCTGGCTCGACGTTGGCAGCGGCGGCGGCATGCCCGGTATTCCCCTGGCGATCCTGCATCCGGACAAGCAAGTCACGGTGCTCGACAGCAATGGCAAGAAGACCCGCTTCCTGACCCAGGTAAAACTTGAGCTGAAGCTGGATAACCTGACAGTTATCCACAAGCGGGTCGAAGAGTTCCAGCCAACGCAGCCGTTCAGCGGAATTGTTTCCCGGGCTTTCAGCAGCATGGAGAACTTCACCAACTGGACGCGCCACCTTGGCGACGAACAGACGCAGTGGCTGGCAATGAAAGGGCTGCATCCTGCCGATGAGCTGGTAGCATTGCCGGCAGATTTCAGAGTGGATAGCGAGCAGGCCTTGACCGTTCCGGGTTGCCAAGGCCAGCGCCATCTGCTGATACTGCGCCGCACGGCATGATTGGGAACACAAGCAAGAATGGCTAAGGTATTCGCTATCGCGAACCAGAAGGGTGGTGTGGGCAAGACCACCACCTGTATCAACCTCGCAGCATCGCTGGTCGCTACCAAGCGCCGGGTGCTGCTGATCGATCTCGATCCACAGGGCAACGCCACCATGGGTAGCGGTGTGGATAAACACGTCCTGGAACATTCGGTCTACGACCTGCTGATCGGTGAATGCGATCTGGCCCAGGCCATGCACTTCTCCGAGCACGGTGGTTATCAACTGCTGCCGGCCAACCGCGACCTGACTGCCGCGGAAGTGGTGCTGCTGGAAATGCAGATGAAGGAGAGCCGCCTGCGCACCGCGCTGGCGCCGATCCGCGAGAACTACGACTACATCCTGATCGACTGCCCGCCGTCGTTGTCGATGCTGACCCTCAACGCCCTGGTCGCCGCCGATGGCGTGATCATTCCGATGCAATGTGAATACTTTGCCCTGGAAGGTTTGAGCGACCTTGTGGATAACATCAAGCGTATCGGTGAGCGTCTGAACCCGAACCTGAAGGTTGAAGGCCTGTTGCGGACCATGTACGACCCGCGCTTGAGCCTGATCAACGATGTCTCCGCGCAGCTCAAGGAACACTTTGGCGATCAGCTCTACGACACGGTGATCCCGCGTAACATCCGCCTGGCCGAGGCGCCGAGTTTCGGCATGCCGGCCCTGGCGTATGACAAGCAATCGCGCGGCGCGCTGGCTTACCTGGCCCTGGCTGGGGAACTGGTACGCCGTCAGCGCCGTCCATCACGCACTGCACAAACAACTTAAGGAATCCGTATGGCCGTTAAGAAACGGGGTCTCGGACGTGGGTTGGATGCACTGCTCAGTGGTCCTACCGTCAGCGCGCTCGAAGAGCAGGCTGTGAAGGTCGACCAGAAAGAACTGCAACATCTGCCGCTCGACCTGATCGAGCGCGGCAAGTACCAGCCACGTCGGGACATGGACCCGCAAGCGTTGGAAGAACTGGCTCAGTCGATCAAGAGCCAGGGCGTGATGCAGCCGATCGTGGTGCGCCCGATTGCTGACAACCGCTTCGAAATCATCGCCGGCGAACGCCGTTGGCGCGCCAGCCAGCAGGCCGGCATGGAAACCATTCCGGCCATGGTCCGCGATGTGCCCGACGAAGCGGCCATCGCCATGGCCCTGATCGAGAACATCCAGCGCGAAGACCTCAACCCGGTGGAAGAGGCCATTGCCCTGCAGCGTCTGCAGGTGGAATTCCAGCTGACCCAGCAGCAGGTTGCCGATGCTGTGGGCAAGTCGCGGGTTACCGTGGCCAACCTGCTGCGCCTGATCTCGCTGCCGGAAGTGATCAAGACCATGCTCTCGCATGGCGATCTGGAAATGGGGCATGCCCGGGCATTGCTTGGTTTACCGGAAGAACAGCAGGTGGACGGGGCGCGTCACGTTGTCGCACGTGGCCTGACCGTACGGCAGACCGAAGCACTGGTGCGCCAGTGGCTCAATGGCAAGCCGGAACCGGTCGAACCGGCCAAGCCAGACCCGGACATCACCCGGCTTGAACAACGTCTGGCAGAGCGTTTGGGCTCGGCAGTACAGATACGTCACGGCAACAAGGGAAAAGGTCAGTTAGTTATCCGTTACAACTCGTTAGATGAGTTGCAAGGTGTGCTAGCTCACATCCGCTGAAACAATTGCTTTTGTAGCGCGTAGTCGGAAATCACTACCCGGCAGTTGAATAGGGGTTAAACCGCCCCTATACTCTGCGCGCATTTTGTCGGCACAAATTATGCCAAGTCATAGCTGACTGGTTGGTCGACTTTCGAGGAGCAGTTGTGATGGAAACACGCACGCCAAACCGCTTGCCTTTCCATCGCTGGGCGGTTTTTCCGGTACTGTTGGCTCAATGTGTCGTGTTTCTGCTGGCAACTTTGGCGTTGTGGCAGTGGCACGGGGCGGTCAGTGGATATTCAGCACTCTGCGGAGGACTGATTGCCTGGCTGCCAAATGTGTATTTCGCCTGGAAGGCTTTTCGTTACACGGGGGCCAGGGCAGCGCAGGCTATCGTCAAGTCGTTTTACGCTGGCGAAGCAGGCAAATTGATTTTGACGGCAGTGTTGTTTGCACTGACGTTTGCAGGAGTGAAGCCATTGGCGCCGTTAGCAGTCTTCGGTGTCTTTCTGCTGACCCAGTTGGTCAGCTGGTTCGCGCCCCTGCTGATGAATATAAGACTTTCGAGACCTTAGGGCGTTTGAGGCAACCATGGCAGCAGAAACCGCTTCGGGCTATATCCAGCACCACTTGCAGAACCTGACCTTCGGTCAACTACCAGACGGCGGATGGGGCTTTGCCCATTCCGCAGCAGAAGCCAAAGCAATGGGCTTCTGGGCTTTCCACCTGGATACCCTGGGTTGGTCGGTCGCACTGGGTCTGCTTTTCGTATTCCTGTTCCGCATGGCAGCCAAGAAGGCGACTTCCGGTCAGCCTGGCGGCCTGCAGAACTTCGTTGAAGTGCTGGTTGAGTTCGTCGACGGCAGCGTCAAGGACAGCTTCCACGGTCGTAGCCCGGTGATCGCCCCACTGGCGCTGACCATTTTCGTCTGGGTCTTCCTGATGAACGCCATCGACCTGATCCCGGTCGACTGGATTCCTCAGCTGGCCATCCTGATCTCCGGTGATCCGCACATTCCGTTCCGCGCGGTCTCGACCACCGACCCGAACGCGACCCTGGCCATGGCCTTCAGCGTGTTCGCCCTGATCATTTTCTACAGCATCAAGGTCAAGGGCATCGGCGGTTTCCTCGGCGAACTGACCCTGCACCCGTTCGGCAGCAAGAACATTTTCGTTCAGATCCTGCTGATTCCGGTCAACTTCCTGCTTGAATTCGTCACCCTGATCGCCAAGCCGATCTCGCTGGCACTGCGTCTGTTCGGCAACATGTATGCCGGCGAGCTGGTGTTCATCCTGATCGCAGTAATGTTCGGCAGCGGCCTGCTGTGGCTGAGCGGCCTGGGTGTGGTGCTGCAATGGGCGTGGGCTGTGTTCCACATCCTGATCATCACCCTGCAAGCGTTCATCTTCATGATGCTTACCATCGTCTACCTGTCGATGGCTCACGAAGATAACCATTAAGACCGCCTGGCGTGTCTGATGACCCTTCCGCCTGTACCGGGGAGGGTCGAAAAAGTCCGCAAGGGCAGCTGTACCAATCGATTTTGTTTTACCGCTTCAAACTAAAAAACCTAACCAATACGACGTAAAAGTCGGGAGGAAAGATGGAAACTGTAGTTGGTCTTACCGCTATCGCTGTTGCTCTGCTGATCGGCCTGGGTGCCCTGGGTACCGCCATTGGTTTCGGCCTGCTGGGCGGCAAGTTCCTGGAAGGCGCTGCTCGCCAGCCAGAGATGGTTCCAATGCTGCAAGTTAAAATGTTCATCGTTGCCGGTCTGCTCGACGCCGTAACCATGATCGGTGTTGGTATCGCTCTGTTCTTCACCTTCGCTAATCCCTTCGTTGGTCAAATCGCCGGCTAATCACTCGAATTCTCGAGTGGTTTGGTGTGATGGACAAAGAACGAGCGAGGTGTTGGCGTGAACATTAATGCAACCCTGATTGGTCAGTCCGTTGCGTTCTTCATTTTTGTGCTGTTCTGCATGAAGTTCGTGTGGCCTCCGGTCATCGCGGCATTGCAAGAACGTCAGAAGAAGATCGCGGATGGACTGGACGCTGCCAACCGAGCAGCTCGCGACCTGGAGTTGGCCCAAGATAAAGTGGGTCAGCAACTGCGCGAAGCGAAGGCTCAGGCAGCTGAAATCATTGAGCAAGCCAAGAAGCGCGGTGCTCAGATCGTCGAGGAAGCCCGTGATCAGGCCCGCGTCGAAGCTGACCGTGTGAAGGCTCAGGCTCAGGCCGAGATCGAACAGGAAATTAACGGCGTCAAAGACGCGCTGCGCGCCCAAGTGGGTAGCCTGGCCGTTGGCGGTGCTGAAAAAATCCTTGGCGCCACAATCGATCAAAACGCGCATGCGGAGCTGGTTAACAAACTGGCCGCTGAAATTTAAGCGAGGGCGATCATGGCAGAACTGACCACGTTGGCCCGACCTTACGCTAAGGCTGCCTTTGAGCATGCCCAGGCCCATCAGCAACTGGCCAATTGGTCAGCCATGCTCGGCCTGGCTGCTGCGGTGTCGCAAGACGACACCATGCAGCGCCTGCTCAAGGCCCCGCGACTGACGAGCGCAGAAAAGGCCGCCACTTTTGTTGAAGTGTGCGGTGACAAGTTTGATGCACAGGCAAAGAGTTTCATCCAAGTTGCCGCGGAAAACGAACGTCTCCTGCTTTTGCCGGAGATTTCGGCGTTGTTCGAGCTGTACAAGGCCGAACAAGAGAAATCCGTGGACGTGGAAGTCACCAGTGCTTTTGCGTTGAACCAAGAACAGCAAGACAAACTCGCCAAGGTTCTCAGTGCACGGCTCGACCGGGAAGTGCGCCTGCAAGTGTCGGAGGATGCCAGCCTGATCGGTGGCGTCGTAATCCGCGCCGGCGACCTGGTTATCGATGGCTCAGTCCGCGGCAAAATCGCGAAACTGGCCGAAGCATTGAAATCTTGAGTTTGAAGGGGCAGCAGAGCAATGCAGCAACTCAATCCTTCCGAAATTAGTGAAATCATCAAGGGCCGCATCGAGAATCTCGATGTAGCCTCTCAAGCTCGCAACGAAGGTACTGTCGTCAGCGTTTCTGACGGCATCGTGCGGATTTACGGTCTGGCCGACGTCATGTACGGCGAAATGATCGAATTTCCAGGCGGCGTCTACGGTATGGCCCTCAACCTGGAGCAAGACTCCGTTGGTGCGGTAGTACTGGGCGCTTACGACACCCTCGCTGAAGGCATGAGCGCCAAGTGCACCGGCCGCATCCTCGAAGTTCCAGTTGGTAAGGAACTGCTGGGTCGCGTTGTCGACGCACTGGGCAACCCAATCGACGGCAAAGGCCCACTGGGCAACACCGAGACCGACGCGGTCGAGAAAGTTGCTCCAGGCGTGATCTGGCGTAAGTCGGTAGACCAGCCTGTACAGACTGGCTACAAATCTGTCGACGCCATGATCCCAGTCGGCCGTGGCCAGCGTGAGCTGATCATCGGTGACCGTCAGATCGGTAAGACCGCCATGGCGATCGACGCCATCATCAACCAGAAAGACTCCGGTATTTTCTGTGTTTATGTTGCTGTCGGCCAAAAGCGTTCCACCGTTGCCAACATCGTTCGCAAGCTGGAAGAAAACGGCGCCCTGGCCAACACCATCGTGGTGGTTGCCAGTGCTTCGGAATCCGCCGCACTGCAATTCCTGGCGCCATACGCCGGTTGCACCATGGGCGAGTTCTTCCGTGACCGCGGTGAAGACGCGCTGATCGTATACGATGACCTGTCCAAGCAGGCCGTTGCCTACCGTCAGATCTCCCTGCTGCTGCGCCGTCCACCAGGACGTGAAGCGTACCCAGGTGACGTGTTCTATCTCCACTCCCGTCTGCTGGAGCGTGCATCGCGCGTTTCCGAAGAGTACGTCGAGAAGTTCACCAACGGTGCTGTAACTGGCAAGACCGGTTCCCTGACCGCACTGCCGATCATCGAAACCCAGGCTGGCGACGTTTCCGCGTTCGTTCCGACCAACGTGATTTCCATCACCGACGGTCAGATCTTCCTGGAATCGGCCATGTTCAACTCGGGCATCCGCCCTGCAGTTAACGCCGGTGTTTCGGTATCCCGTGTGGGTGGTGCCGCTCAGACCAAGATCATCAAGAAGCTCTCCGGTGGTATCCGTACCGCTCTGGCTCAGTACCGTGAACTGGCGGCATTCGCCCAGTTCGCTTCTGACCTGGACGAAGCCACCCGTAAGCAACTCGAGCACGGTCAACGTGTTACCGAGCTGATGAAGCAGAAGCAATACGCTCCAATGTCCATCGCGGACATGGCGCTGTCGCTGTATGCCGCTGAGCGTGGGTTCCTGACCGACGTTGAAATCGCCAAAGTCGGCAGCTTTGAACAAGCGCTGATTTCCTACTTCAACCGTGATCACGCCGAACTGATGGCGAAGATCAACGTGAAGGGTGACTTCAACGACGAAATCGACGCTGGCATCAAAGCCGGTATCGAGAAGTTCAAGGCCACCCAAACCTGGTAAGCCGCAGCGGGGGCTTTGCAGCCCCCGCTTGCTAACCTGATAGGTGTTACATGGCAGGCGCAAAAGAGATTCGCAGTAAGATTGCGAGCATCAAAAGCACGCAAAAAATTACCAGCGCCATGGAAAAAGTGGCGGTCAGCAAAATGCGCAAGGCTCAAATGCGCATGGCTGCTAGCCGTCCTTATGCGGAGCGTATCCGCCAGGTTATTGGTCATCTGGCCAACGCCAACCCGGAATACCGCCACCCGTTCATGATCGACCGCCCTGTAAAGCGCGCCGGTTATGTTGTGGTGAGCAGTGACCGTGGTCTGTGTGGTGGCTTGAACACCAACCTGTTCAAGGCCCTGGTCAAGGACATGGCGGCCAACCGCGAGCAAGGGATCGAGATCGATCTCTGCGTAGTTGGTAGCAAGGGTGCGGCGTTTTTCCGCAGCTTCGGCGGCAACGTCGTTGCAGCAATCAGCCACCTGGGCGAAGAGCCGTCGATCAATGATCTGATCGGCAGCGTCAAGGTCATGCTGGATGCTTACCTGGACGGTCGTATCGATCGTCTGTCCGTGGTATCGAACAAGTTCATCAATACCATGACTCAAACTCCAACGGTCGAGCAGTTGATTCCGTTGGTGGCAACCCCGGATCAAGAACTCAAGCACCACTGGGACTACCTCTACGAACCTGACGCCAAAGAGCTGCTGGACGGCCTGATGGTGCGTTACGTGGAGTCGCAGGTCTACCAGGCGGTGGTCGAGAACAACGCAGCTGAACAAGCTGCCCGGATGATCGCGATGAAGAACGCCACCGACAACGCCGGTGATTTGATCAGCGAATTGCAGCTGATCTACAACAAGGCGCGTCAGGCTGCGATCACCCAAGAGATCTCGGAAATCGTCGGCGGCGCTGCCGCGGTTTAACGGTTCAAATATTCAGAGGATCCAGCTATGAGTAGCGGACGTATCGTTCAAATCATCGGCGCCGTCATCGACGTGGAATTTCCACGTGACAGCGTACCGAGTGTCTATAACGCGCTGAAAGTAGTTGGCGCGGAAACCACCCTGGAAGTTCAGCAGCAGCTGGGCGACGGTGTGGTTCGTACCATTGCGATGGGTTCCACCGAAGGCCTGAAACGTGGCCTGGACGTAAACGACACTGGCGCAGCGATCTCGGTACCGGTCGGTAAAGCGACCCTGGGCCGTATCATGGACGTCCTGGGTAACCCAATCGACGAAGCCGGTCCAATCGGTGAAGAAGAGCGTTGGGGCATCCACCGTGATGCACCGTCGTTCGCTGACCAGGCAGGCGGCAACGACCTGCTGGAAACCGGCATCAAGGTTATCGACCTGGTTTGCCCGTTCGCCAAGGGTGGTAAAGTTGGTCTGTTCGGTGGTGCCGGTGTAGGCAAAACCGTAAACATGATGGAACTGATCCGTAACATCGCCATCGAGCACAGCGGTTATTCCGTGTTCGCCGGTGTGGGTGAGCGTACTCGTGAGGGTAACGACTTCTACCACGAGATGAAGGATTCCAACGTACTGGACAAGGTTGCTCTGGTATACGGCCAAATGAACGAGCCACCAGGAAACCGTCTGCGCGTAGCGCTGACCGGCCTGACCATGGCTGAGAAGTTCCGTGACGAAGGTAACGACGTTCTGCTGTTCGTCGACAACATCTATCGTTACACCCTGGCCGGTACCGAAGTATCCGCACTGCTGGGCCGTATGCCTTCGGCAGTAGGTTACCAGCCGACCCTGGCTGAAGAGATGGGCGTTCTGCAAGAGCGTATCACTTCGACCAAGGAAGGTTCGATCACCTCGATCCAGGCCGTATACGTACCTGCGGACGACCTGACCGACCCGTCGCCAGCGACCACCTTCGCCCACTTGGACGCCACCGTCGTACTGTCCCGTGACATCGCCTCCCTGGGTATCTACCCAGCGGTCGATCCACTGGACTCGACTTCGCGCCAGCTGGACCCGAACGTCATCGGCAACGAGCACTACGACACCGCTCGCGGCGTCCAGTACGTGCTGCAGCGCTACAAAGAGCTGAAGGACATCATTGCGATCCTGGGTATGGACGAACTGTCCGAATCCGACAAGCAGCTGGTATCCCGTGCTCGTAAGATCCAGCGCTTCCTGTCCCAGCCGTTCTTCGTGGCAGAAGTCTTCACTGGTTCTCCAGGCAAATACGTTTCCCTGAAAGACACCATTGCTGGCTTCAGCGGCATCCTCAAAGGTGACTACGACCACTTGCCAGAACAAGCGTTCTACATGGTCGGCAGCATCGAAGAAGCGGTCGAGAAAGCCAAGAAACTGTAATCCCGGCGCCCCGTAAGGGGCGCTAATCAGGTTGAGGCAAGCAGATGGCTATGACAGTCCATTGCGATATCGTCAGCGCGGAAGGAGAAATTTTCTCCGGCCTGGTCGAGATGGTGGTTGCGCACGGTAACCTGGGTGATCTTGGTATCGCTCCAGGCCACGCGCCGCTGATCACTAATCTGAAGCCAGGTCCGATCACGCTGACCAAGCAGGGTGGCGCCCAAGAGGTGTTCTACATCTCTGGTGGTTTCCTCGAGGTCCAGCCGAACATGGTCAAGGTGCTTGCCGATACCGTGCAACGTGCTGCCGACCTGGACGAAGCTCAGGCTCAGGAAGCCCTCAAGGCTGCTGAGAACGCCCTGCATGTAAAAAGCGCGGATTTCGACTACGGTGCCGC
Organism: Pseudomonas sp. GW821-FHT10B02; assembly: GCF_059415665.1. Classification (NCBI taxonomy): domain Bacteria; kingdom Pseudomonadati; phylum Pseudomonadota; class Gammaproteobacteria; order Pseudomonadales; family Pseudomonadaceae; genus Pseudomonas; species Pseudomonas sp. GW821-FHT10B02. The sequence continues at coordinate 131,887 of NZ_JBWKNR010000001.1, forward strand.
CGCTGCACGTCTGGCCGAGGCCGCAGCCCAGCTGCGTACCGTCCAGCAAATGCGCAAAGGCAAGTAATCGGCCCAGGTCGATCACTGCTGTTGCGATTGAGTTAAAGGGTAGCCTCGGCTACCCTTTTTCTTTTTCTGCGTTTTATATTCTGGTCATCTCGCTGACCCTCCAGAATTGGTAACCCGTCAATGTCTCTCGATATCGTTATCCTCGCCGCAGGCCAAGGGACCCGGATGCGCTCTGCGCTGCCCAAGGTACTGCACCCGGTCGCCGGCGACTCCATGCTTGGCCATGTTATCCACAGCGCCCGTCAGCTGCAGCCACAGGGCATTCATGTGGTGATCGGGCACGGTGCCGAGCGGGTGCGTGAGCGTCTGGCGGCTGATGATCTGAATTTTGTTCTGCAAGACAAACAGCTGGGTACTGGCCATGCGGTGGCGCAAGCCTTGCCGGCCCTTACGGCTGATACGGTGCTGATCCTCTACGGCGATGTGCCGTTGATCGAAGTCGATACCCTCAAGCGCTTGCTGACCAAGGTCACCCCTGAGCAGTTGGGCCTGTTGACGGTCAATCTTGTTGACCCAACGGGATACGGGCGCATTGTCCGTGATGCCCAGGACCAGGTGGCAGCGATCGTTGAGCACAAGGATGCCAGCGACGCGCAAAAAGCCATCAAGGAAGGCAACACCGGCATTTTGGCGGTACCGGGTGCACGCCTGGCCGAGTGGCTGGGGCGTCTGTCGAACAACAACGCCCAAGGTGAGTACTACCTGACCGACGTGATTGCCATGGCCGTTGCCGATGGCCTGGTGGTCGCCACCGAGCAGCCGTTGGACCCAATGGAAGTGCAGGGCGCCAATGACCGTCGCCAGCTGGCCGAGCTGGAGCGTCACTATCAGTTGCGTGAAGCGCGTCGTTTGATGGCTCAAGGGGTAACCCTGCGCGACCCGGCACGTTTTGACGTGCGTGGTGAAGTGACCGTTGGTCGCGACGTACTCATCGACATCAACGTCATTCTCGAAGGCCGTGTAGTCATTGAAGACGACGTGGTGATCGGCCCGAACTGCGTGATCAAGAACAGCACCCTGCGCAAGGGTGTCGTGGTCAAGGCCAACAGCCACCTCGAAGGCGCGATCATGGGTGAAGGCAGCGATGCCGGTCCGTTTGCCCGCCTGCGTCCAGGCAGCGTGCTGGAAGCCCGCGCCCATGTGGGTAACTTTGTCGAACTGAAGAACGCCCACCTCGGTGAAGGTGCCAAGGCCGGTCACCTGACCTACCTGGGCGATGCCGAGGTCGGTGCGCGTACCAACATCGGTGCCGGTACCATTACCTGCAACTATGATGGCGCGAACAAGTTCAAGACCATCCTCGGTGAGGATGTGTTCATTGGCTCCAACAACTCCCTGGTTGCGCCTGTGGATATCCTCGACGGTGCCACCACCGCTGCCGGTTCGACCATCACTCAGAATGTCGAGGCTGCCCAGCTAGCCGTTGGCCGTGCGCGCCAGCGCAACATCGATGGCTGGAAGCGGCCGGAGAAGCTCAAGAAGAGCTGAAGTTATACACAGCGATGGATAAGAGCCGACTGGATTGTGCATAAGTCGGCTCTTTTTTGTTTGTGGATAAAAAATCGGATGAATGAAGTTATTCACAGGTGATTTTTTCATCTCTCTGCTTGACGCTTTTTGTCCTTTAGGTTTTGATTGGCATCACTAACTTTCGAAACGAAACTTAAAGACGCCATGTCGAAACGTAACACTCCACAGCGCCGCCACAACATCCTCGCCTTGCTCAACGAGCAGGGGGAGGTGAGCGTTGATGCGCTAGCCAAACGTTTCGAAACCTCGGAAGTCACCATCCGCAAGGATCTTGCTGCACTGGAAGCCAATGGCTTGCTGCTGCGTCGCTACGGTGGTGCGGTGACCATGCCTCAGGAACTGATCACTGATCAGGGCCAGCCGGTTTCGCTGTATAAGCAGGCGATTGCCCGGGCGGCGGTCGGACGTATCCGTGAACATGCACGCATCATCATCGACAGTGGCAGTACCACCGCAGCGATGATCCCCGAGCTGGGCCACCAGCCAGGCCTGGTGGTGATGACCAACTCGCTGAATGTCGCCCGTGCCCTGAGCGAGCTGGAACACGAGCCTGTGCTGTTGATGACCGGCGGCACCTGGGACCCGCATTCCGAGTCTTTCCAGGGGCAGGTCGCCGAGCAGGTACTACGCTCTTACGATTTCGACCAGCTGTTCATTGGCGCCGATGGTATCGACCTGGTACGCGGAACCACCACTTTCAATGAGCTGCTCGGCTTGAGCCGGGTGATGGCCGAAGTGGCCCGGGAAGTGATCGTGATGGTCGAGTCCGACAAGGTCGGGCGCAAGATTCCCAACCTCGAGCTGCCCTGGGGCAGCGTCAACACCCTGATTACCGATGAGCGCTTGCCCGCTGAGGCGCGCGAACAAATTGAAGCCCGCGGCGTCCATGTGATTTGTGCCGCACTCTCCAAGGAGCATATCTAATGTGTGGAATCGTTGGCGCCGTCGCCGAACGCAATATCACCACCATCCTCATCGAAGGCCTCAAGCGTCTGGAGTACCGCGGTTATGACAGCGCAGGTCTGGCGGTCTTCACCCAGCAGGGAACCCTGGAGCGTCGTCGTCGCATCGGCAAGGTCAGCGAACTGGAAGCCGCTGTAGCTGCCGATCCGCTGGCCGGCCAGCTGGGTATTGCCCACACCCGCTGGGCAACCCACGGAGCACCCACCGAGCATAATGCACACCCGCATTTCTCCGGCCAGGAACTGGCGGTGGTGCACAACGGTATCATCGAGAATCACGAAGAACTGCGTGAAAAACTCAAGGGCCTGGGCTACGTATTCAGCTCTGAGACCGACACCGAAGTCATCGTCCACCTGCTGCACCACACCCTGAAGACCGTCCCGGACCTGGCCGACGCCCTGAAGGCTGCGGTCAAGCAACTGCACGGTGCCTATGGCCTGGCAGTGATCAGCACGCACCAGCCAGACCGCCTGCTGGCAGCGCGCAGCGGCAGCCCGCTGGTTATCGGTCTGGGCCACGGGGAGAACTTCCTGGCTTCCGACCAGTTGGCCCTGCGCCAGGTGACTGACCGCTTCATGTACCTGGAAGAAGGCGACATCGCCGAGATCCGCCGCGACCAGGTAACCATCTGGGATCTGGCCGGTCACCTGGTTCAGCGCGAAACCGTGCAATACCACGAAGGCGCCGAAGCCGCTGACAAGGGCACCTATCGTCACTTCATGCTCAAGGAAATCCACGAGCAACCCACCGTAGTACAGCGCACCCTGGAAGGGCGTCTGGGCAAGGACCACGTCATGGTTCAGGCCTTTGGTCCGCAAGCTGCCGAGCTGTTCGCCAAAGTCCGCAATGTGCAGATCGTCGCCTGTGGTACCAGCTATCACGCCGGTATGGTTGCGCGTTACTGGCTCGAAGAGCTGGCCGGGATTCCGTGCCAGGTAGAAGTGGCTAGCGAGTTCCGCTACCGCAAGGTGGTGGTGCAGCCCGACACCCTGTTCGTTTCGATCTCCCAGTCTGGCGAAACCGCCGACACCCTGGCCGCCTTGCGTAATGCCAAGGAACTCGGTTTCCTCGGTAGCCTGGCGATCTGTAACGTTGGCATCAGCTCACTGGTACGCGAGTCGGACCTGACCCTGCTGACTCAGGCCGGTCCGGAAATCGGCGTCGCTTCGACCAAAGCATTCACCACCCAGCTGGTCTCGCTGATGCTGCTGACCCTGTCCCTGGGCCAGGTGCGTGGCACGTTGCAAGCCGGTGTCGAAGCTGAACTGGTCGAAGAGCTGCGCCGCCTGCCGACGCGTCTGGGCGAAGCGCTGGCCATGGACACCATCGTCGAGAAAACCGCTGAGTTGTTCGCCGACAAGCACCACACCCTGTTCCTCGGTCGTGGCGCGCAGTTCCCGGTGGCGATGGAAGGAGCGCTCAAGCTCAAGGAAATCTCTTACATCCACGCCGAAGCCTATCCGGCCGGTGAGCTCAAGCACGGCCCGCTGGCCTTGGTCGACAGCGACATGCCAGTGGTCACCGTGGCGCCTAACAACGAACTGCTGGAGAAGCTCAAGTCCAACCTGCAGGAAGTACGCGCGCGAGGTGGTGAGCTGATTGTCTTCGCCGACGAACACGCCGGTATGAGCAATGGCGAAGGCACCCATGTGATCGCTGTGCCGCACATCATCGATGCCCTGGCACCGATTCTCTACACCATTCCGCTGCAACTGCTGTCGTACTACGTGGCGGTGCTCAAAGGCACTGACGTCGACCAGCCGCGTAACCTGGCGAAATCGGTAACTGTAGAGTAACGATTGGCGTTGTTCACACCAGATGGTTTTAGAGAATTAGAACTGACGCTGGAGAATTAAAACTGTCGAGAGCAACCGAGGGCGTCATCCCTCGGCTTTGCCTCCTGCTCGGGGGCCTATTTCAGACATGCCTTACCTGCTCAAGGTAGTTTGTACGGAAATTACCCCCCTGACCCCATGACCTTGTTATAATGAAGGTCATTATCTGCGTGGCAACTTAATGCTAAACAGGGAAGACTATTAGTTGGCTGAGCCCGGCCATTAAGGAGTAGGCGTGTCGGTGGAACAACTGATTTATCCGGTAATTATTTGTGGTGGTTCCGGCAGTCGTCTTTGGCCAACCTCGCGCGAGAAGCATCCAAAGCCGTTTTTGTTGCTACCCGATGGCCAATGCCTGCTCCAGAAAACGCTCCTCAGAGTTTTAGGACTCAAGGGTGTCAAGGAGGTCCTGACCGTCACCAATCAGGAACTTTTCTTCACCACAGAAGATATCTACCAAGAAGTAAAGAAGCCGAAAGATTGCGAGCTGAACTACATCCTTGAGCCCTTTGGCCGTAATACCGCCGCCGCCATTGCCAGCGCTGCGCTTTATCTGCAGCGCCGCCACGGGCCAGAAGCCACTCTTCTGGTGCTTCCCGCCGATCACCTGATTCAAGACGAACAGGCCTTCGCCGAAGCTACTCGCCAGGCCTGTCTGCTCGCCCAGAAAGACCTACTGGTAACATTTGGTATCAAACCAACTCATGCAGAAACGGGTTTTGGTTATATTGAGGCTGATACCCATCGCAGCATCGATCACGGAATGCTGGTTAAACGTTTTGTGGAAAAGCCAGATCTTGCAACTGCGCAAAGCTATGCCGCAGCAGGGAACTTTTACTGGAACTCGGGAATGTTCTGCTTCCAGGCCGGTGCATTCATCAACGAGATGCGACTCCATGCCCCAGAAATACTGGATGCGGTAGAGGCTACTCTTGCCGCTTCGTCAGCGCATGAAAATGAGCACCGCCTCAGACTCGACGCAGCCAACTTCGAGAAGGTTCCGGACATCTCTATCGACTATGCCTTGATGGAGCGCTCCGAGCATGTCGCCACCGTTCCCTGCGCTATCGGTTGGAGCGACATCGGTTCCTGGTCTGCCATGTGCGATTTAGTCGGAGCAGATCAAGATGGTAATCGCCTCACCGGCGAGACCGTCTCTCATTCGGCATTTAACAACTTTGTTCAATCCCCTGACCGTCTCACCGCGCTGGTCGGCGTGCAAGACCTAATCGTGGTCGATACCCCAGATGCCCTGCTGATTGCTCACCGAGAACACGCCCAGGACATAAAGCACATCGTCGGGCAGCTCAAGCAGAGTGGGCACGAAGCATACCTGACTCATCGGACGGTGCATCGCCCTTGGGGCACATACACCACGCTGGAAGAAGGCGAGCGCTTCAAGATCAAGCGTATTGTCGTCAAGCCCGGGGCGTCACTTTCCTTGCAAATGCATCATCACCGCAGCGAGCACTGGATCGTAGTCAGTGGTGTGGCACTTATCATCAACGGCAACGCCGAGCTGACGCTGAACAGCAATGAGTCAACCTTCATCGCGGCTGGCCACAAGCACAGGCTCGCCAATCCCGGCGTTATCGACCTTGTCCTCATAGAGGTGCAGAGCGGCGACTATCTCGGCGAGGATGATATTCGGCGCTTCGACGATAGATATGGCCGGGCATAAAGGCAACAGCTACTAGCAGCGGAGTACCAGATAGAGCTCAGGCTCCAGTCACTGCCCCTGCCACAAAGATGAACATGAAGATACTACACTTCTACAAGACCTATTACCCCGACTCCGTGGGCGGGGTAGAGCAGGTCATTTTCCAGATCGCCAGTGGCGTTGCCGACTTCGGCGTGAGCTCCGATGTGCTCTCGCTCAGCCCGAACGCCACACAGCAGCCGGTCGACCTGGGCAGCCACATGGCCTACAAGGCCAAGCTGGACCTGCAGATAGCGTCCACCGGATTTTCCCTGTCGGCAATCCGCACTTTCCGCACCTTGGCCAGGGAAGCCGACATTATCCACTACCACTTCCCCTGGCCCTTCATGGACCTTGTGCACCTGACCAGCCGCCTGGACAAACCCAGCCTGGTCACCTACCACTCCGACATCGTACGCCAGGCCGTTCTGTTACAGCTGTATCGCCCACTGAAGCACAGCTTCCTTGGCAGCGTTGACGCCATAGTCGCGACTTCACCGAACTACCTGGACAGCAGCCCGGTACTCCGTCGGCACCGCAACAAGACCCAGGTAATCCCGATCGGCCTAGACAAGGCGGCCTACCCACAACCCTCGCAAGACAGGCGCGCACACTGGCAACAGCGCTTTGGCGAGCGCTTCTTCCTCTTCGTAGGTGTCCTGCGCTACTACAAGGGGCTGCACATCCTGCTGGAGGCCATGAAGGGCGCGCCCTACAAGCTGGTGATCGTCGGTGCCGGCCCAGTCGAGCGCGAGCTGAAGGAACAGGCTCTGCGCGACGGGCTGGACAACGTTTTCTTCGTTGGCGCGATTTCTGATGAGGACAAGGTTGCGCTGTTGAACCTCTGCTATGCGGTCACCTTCCCCTCAAATCTGCGCTCGGAAGCGTTTGGTATCTCTTTGCTGGAAGGTGCCATGTATGGCAAGCCGATGATCTCCAGCGAGATAGGCACAGGCACCTGCTACATCAACCAGCATGAGCAGACCGGATTGGTTGTCCCTCCCAGTGATCCCGTCGCGTTCAGGCAGGCCATGGACTACCTGTGGGCACACCCCGAGCGGGCACAACAGATGGGGCGCCAGGCGGAAAGTCGGTACTGGGAGTATTTCACCGCCAACCGCATGGCGGCTGGCTACAACAACCTTTACCGACAGTTACTCGAGCAACATGGCAGGACAGCAGCAGAGCACCTGGCCACACCCTGAGCCCGACTCATCCACGTTTACATTTACATCACTTATCAGCCGGCGAAGCTTGGCCACAGAAGGAATTACACCATGAGCCGTAAAGTTGCACTCATTACTGGCGTGACCGGACAAGACGGCGCCTACCTCACGCACTTTTTGCTGGAAAAGGACTACATCGTTCACGGCATCAAGCGTCGTGCGTCCTCCTTCAACACCGACCGTATCGACGACCTCTATCAGGATCCACACGCCAAAAACCGCAATCTGATCCTGCATTATGGTGACCTGACCGACACCAGCAATCTGGTTCGCATCATTCAGGAATGCCAACCAGATGAGATCTACAACCTCGGTGCCCAGAGCCACGTGGCGGTTTCCTTCGAATCCCCCGAGTACACCGCAGATGTCGACGCCCTGGGCGCCCTGCGCATTCTCGAAGCCATCCGCATCCTCGGTCTAGAAAAGAAGACCCGCTTCTACCAGGCCTCGACCTCCGAGCTCTATGGCCTGGTCCAGGAAATCCCGCAGAAGGAAACCACGCCCTTCTACCCTCGCTCGCCCTATGCGGTGGCCAAGCAATTCGCCTTCTGGATGACCGTCAACTACCGCGAGGCCTATGGTATCTATGGTTGCAATGGCATCTTGTTCAACCACGAATCCCCGCTGCGTGGTGAAACTTTCGTCACCCGCAAGATCACCCGCGGCCTGACCCGCATCGCCGTGGGCCTGCAGGACTGCCTCTACATGGGCAACATGAGCGCCCTGCGCGACTGGGGCCATGCCCGTGACTACGTCGAAATGCAGTGGCTCATGCTGCAGCAGGATAAGCCCGACGACTACGTCATCGCCACCGGCCGCCAATACTCAGTGCGCCAGTTCATTGAAGTCTCGGCAAAAGAGCTCGGTGTCACTATCGAATGGCGTGGCGAGGCCGAGGAAGAAGTCTGCGCCGTTAAGAGCGTGGAGAATGAGGCCGTCACCGGCATGAAGGCCGGCGATATCATCGTTCGAGTCGACCCTCGCTACTACCGCCCGACCGAAGTGGAAACCCTGCTCGGAGACCCTTCCAAAGCCAAACGCGACCTGGGTTGGGAGCCGAAGATCAGCTTCGAGGAGCTGGTGGCCGAGATGATCAGCGAAGATCTCAAGCTGGCCCAACGAGATGCGCTGATCGAGAAGAACGGCTACAAGATCATGTCCTACCACGAATAAGAGGAGTTACCAGATATGCAGAAGCTACCCCTTAGCAGCCGCTTCTTCGTGGCCGGGCATCGCGGCATGGTCGGCTCCGCCATAGTGAGAAAACTCCAGGCTGAGGGCTATCAGCACATCGAGACGCGGACGCATGCCGAGCTGGATCTGACTTCGCAAGCGGCGGTCCAGGCGTTTTTCAAGGACAACCCTGTCGACTATGTAGTGCTGGCCGCCGCCAAGGTTGGCGGCATACATGCCAACAACGAATACCCGGCCGATTTCATCTACGAAAACCTGATGATCGAATGCAACGTCATCCATCAGGCGTTTGCAGCTGGGGTCAAGAACCTGCTGTTACTCGGCAGCTCCTGCATCTACCCCAAGCTGGCAAGCCAGCCTATGAGGGAAAGCGCCCTGCTGACCGGTGTGCTGGAGAGCACCAACGAACCCTATGCAGTGGCCAAGATTGCCGGCATCAAGCTCTGCGAGTCTTACAATCGCCAGCATGGCACCAACTATCGCTCGGTGATGCCAACCAACCTCTACGGCCCATACGACAACTACCACCCGGAAAACAGCCACGTGATTCCGGCACTGATTCGCCGCTTCCACGAGGCCAAGCAGGCCAGGGCTGAAGAGGTAGTGATCTGGGGCACCGGCAACCCCATGCGTGAATTCCTGCATGTCGACGATATGGCTGCTGCCTGCCTGCATGTCATGAATATCGATACCGAGACCTACCAGGCCAACACGCAGCCCATGCTTTCCCATATCAATGTGGGGACCGGGACCGATGTCACCATCCGTGAACTCGCGGACCTGCTTGCCGAAATCGTGGGCTATGAAGGAAAGATCACCTTCGACAGCAGCAAGCCAGATGGAGCACCGCGAAAGCTGATGAATGTCGAACGCCTCGCAGCTCTTGGCTGGCAGTCCAGGATTGGCCTCAAGGAAGGGCTGCAGTCGGCTTATGCCTGGTACGCCGAACACCTGGGTCGCGAAGCGATCCGACTCTGAGGCAATCCGATGCTTTTAGGTTTCTTGCGGGACACCGTCCGGCTCAAGGGGGTCATCCTTGAGCTGGCCAAGCGCGACTATCAGCAGATCAATCAGGGATCCTATCTGGGGTTCATCTGGAATTATCTGCAGCCACTGCTGTACATCGGTGTGCTGTACGCTGTTTTCACCCTGGGCTTTCGCCAGGGTGCGACACAGGACGGGCTGCCATTCGGCCTCTACCTGCTCAGCGGAATGATTTGCTGGTTATATTTCGCAGGTAACCTCAGCAGCATCACAGGGGTAATTCGAGACTACGGCTTCCTGGTGAAGAAAGTCGACTTCCGGCTGAGCGTCCTGCCATTCGTGAAACTGCTCAGCTCCTTGTTGCCCCATATCCTCTTGCTGGCTCTGCTGCTGATCGCCGCAGAGCTCAGTGGCATCCGGCTCGGGTTGCACACTCTGCAACTGATCTACTACTTCCTGTGCATGGCGTCACTACTGGTCGGGTTGGGCTGGATCAGTTCTTCGGCGAGTTTGTTCATTCCCGATATTCGTAACCTGGTCAGCATCATTACCCAGTTCGGCCTGTGGCTGACGCCGATCTTCTGGAGCGTTTCCCAAGTACCTCAATCCTACCAATGGCTGACCGGACTCAATCCGGTCAGCTACCTGGTAACGGGCTACCGAGACAGCCTGACCGGCGCTCGATACTTCTGGGAGCGCCCTCAGGAATCTCTGCTTTTCTGGGGCATCACGCTGATCCTTCTGGCGGTCGGAACGCTGGTTTATCGCCGCTTAAAGCCGCACTTCGCGGAGGTAGTCTGATGCAGCCGGTCGCGATCTCTATCAGGGGCGTTTCCAAGTTCTACAAGCTGTACGAGGCCAGCAAGGATCGGCTCAAGGAAGCGCTTCACCCCCTGGGCAAGAAGTACCATGAGGATTACTACGCCATCCGTAACCTGAGTCTCGAGATCAGACGCGGTGAGATTCTCGGAATCGTTGGCCGTAATGGCTGCGGCAAGTCGACTTTGCTCAAGCTGGTTTCTCGGGTGCTGCAACCCAGCGAGGGCACAATCAAGGTGGTCGGCAAGATCACCGCGTTGCTGGAGTTGGGCGCGGGCTTCAATCCCGAGTTCACGGGGCGGGAAAACATCCGTTTCTACTCGACGATCCTCGGCTTGTCCCTGGCGGAAATCGAGCAGCTGACTCCGGCGATCATCGAGTTCGCCGAACTGGGCCAGTTCATCGACCAGCCGGTAAAGACCTATTCCAGCGGCATGAAGTCGCGGCTGGGCTTTGCCGTTGCAGTCCATGTCGAACCGGACATCCTGATTCTTGATGAAGTGCTCGCGGTGGGGGACGCCGTCTTCAAGCGCAAGTGTTTCGCCAGGATGGAAGAGTTCTTCAAGGCGGGAAAGACGGTGCTTTTCGTTTCCCACGATGCCAACTCGGTGAACAAGTTGTGCACCCGTGCCGTTCTGCTGCATGGCGGTAACATCATTCTTGACGCTGCACCGAAGGATGTGACGCGCTTCTACGAAAAACTTGCGTACGCCAAAGAGAGCGATCATCCCGCAGTGCTTCGGGAAATTGCTGCGTTCCAGCAACAGGGCCCGGCATTGCTCCCGGCTCCGGATGATCAGGAACAAGACGAGGACGTACCGGCTGACGCGGAGCCAGAACAGACCCGGTTGAAGCCCTATTATCTTCCTGAACTCGTTTCCAAATCCGCGCTGACCTATCCCACTGACCGTGCGCAGATCATCGATCCTCACTTCACCACCTTGTCGGGTGAACGGGTGAATGTGCTGGTCAGCGGGGAAGAGTATTTCTACACCTACAAAGTGGCTTTCAAGGATGTTGCCAGGCAACTGTCACTGGGCATGCAGTTCAAGGACATGCATGGAGTGGCGATAACCGCTGCCTCGCTCCACTACGACCCGCTCAGATTGATTGAGCAGGTACCTCGAAATTCGTCGCTCAAAGCCTCATGGCGGTTCACCTGCAACCTGCTGACAGGCCATTACTTCAGCAACGCTGGGGTGGCCGAGGTGATCGATGGCGAACCTGTTTTCATAGCCCGGGTTGTCGATGCAGCAGTCATCAAGGTGATCGCTGATGAGAAGAGCATCGTGCGCGGCACGGTCGACCTGGGGCAAGTTCTTGAGGTAGAAGCCTTGTGATTAAGCCCATGCAAGACGATCAACTGATCTTCATGATTTCGCTGCCGCGTAGTGGCTCCACGTTGCTGCAGAAGATCCTGGGCGGGCATAGCGATATCTATACCCGCTCCGAGCCCTGGTTGATGCTCCACCCACTTTATGCGTTGAAGACCGAGGGAATTCAGACCCGCTACAACGCCAAACTGGCCGCCGATGGTGTGCAGAATTTTCTGCAGGAACTACCCACAGAGGATGAAAATTACTATTCCTCGCGGATCCGTGACTGCTATCTCTCTCTTTACGCTCCGTACCTGAATGCGAGCGGGAAGGGGCGCTTTCTCGACAAGACACCGCGCTATTACGAAATCTTCGATGAACTACAGAAGACATTCCCGCGCGCCAAGTTCATCATCCTTTACCGCAATCCAATGGCTGTCCTCGCCTCAATGCTGGAAACCTGGGTGAAGGGCCGGTACGAGAAACTGAAAAGTTACAAGTGTGACTTGTACGAAGGGGTTGAGTTCCTGCAACGGGATTTCACCGCCTACACCAACACCCATGTGGTCAGATACGAAGAGCTTCTGCTCAATCCAGAGGCCGAAACCGAAGCCCTTTTTAATTTCCTGCAATTGCCCAATCAGCCCGACTGTATCGAATACGGCCGCCAGAAAGGGGAGCGCTGGATGTATGGTGACCCGGAGACGGTTTACAAGAAGAGTCGTCCTGATTCGCAGCATATCGATGCTTGGCACCGGCAATTGGCCAAGCCGGAAGAGCGCAAGCTGATCTCTGACTACCTGCACGGTTTGGGAGAGACTGCTTTTGCCCGTCTGGGCTACAGCTTCAAGGATGCCGCGAAGGTTATCGCCGACGCAGATCAGCAGAACGGTGGGTCACCTGAAGGCGGAACTTCGCTGGCCAATCTGTTGCTGAGCGACGTCGAGCTGATCAAGCAGGTGCAGCACAGTAATGCGAAGCTGCGCAACGACATCGCTGGGTACAAGGCTCAACTGCAGAACATGCAGCAGCAACTGGAGGGGCTGGAAGCCGAGCGAGGCAGTAAGCAGGCCAGGATCGAAGAGCTTCATGGTGAAATTGGCACCTATGAAGCCTGGTTAAGTGATCGGGATAGACAGATTCAAAGTCGCGACGAGCAGATTCAGGCGCGTGATATTCAGCTCAATGAACGGGATGCACAACTGCAGGAGCGTGACCTGCAGGTTCGGTATCGCGACGAACAGCTGAAATCCCGCGATGAACAACTCAAGGCGCGCGATATTCAGGTCAAGGAGCGCGATATTCAACTCAAGGAGCGGGATGCGCAACTGCAAGAGCGTGACCTGCAGGTTCGGCATCGCGACGAACAGCTGAAGTCCCGCGATGAACAACTCAAGGCGTGCGTCGAACAGATTCAGGCGCGCGATATTCAACTCAAGGAGCGGGATGCGCAACTGCAGGAGCGTGACCTGCAGGTTCGGCATCGCGACGAACAGCTGAAATCCCGAGATGAACAACTCAAGGCGCGCGACGAGCAGATTCTGGCTCGCGATGAGCAGTTGGCCCGGCGCGATATGGCGGTGGAGGCTCGGGACGTCCTGTTGATAGAGCGAGAGCAGAAGATCCAGGCTAGCGAGGCTCGCCTTAAGGCATGCGATAAACAGATCCAGCTGCTTGATGTGCAGATTGCCGAGCGCGATGTGGAGTTGCGGCGCGGCAATGACGATCGAGCCCGCCTCGATGCCGAGCTTTCCGCCTTCAGTGAACGGCTGGCGCAGTCCGGGGGAGAGTTGAGCGCCAGTCGCAGTGCTCTTGTCCAGGAACAGCAACGGGTTCAGGAATTCGAAAGCAACCTGACTTCAGTACTGACGGCCACAAAAGGACTGACCGAGCATCGAGCATACATTCGGCCATTTAAGAAACTCCAGGCATACAGGGGACTATTGAGTCACCTCAATGCAATTCGAAAGAAGCACGCGGCTCTTTTGAATCGACTTGACAAGTAGTGGTTAACTCAATAATTGCAGTGATGAAGTGACAGGTTTTCAGGTGACAAGGATTTGAAGTCTTGGGAGCTGCCCATCTGTCCAATGGAGTCGAAATGTTATTTAGCGTTGTAACGGTTACCTATAATGCTGCTGATTTGCTGCAGAAGACCATCGAGAGTGTCTTGGGGCAGACATCCGCTGACTTCGAATACCTGATCGTCGACGGAGGCTCCGGCGATGGCACGGTAGAGTTAATAGAGAAGTATGCGTCGAGGCTCGGTTATTGGTCGTCCGAGAAGGATACGGGTATCTACAATGCCATGAATAAAGCCATTCGTCAGTGCAAAGGCGAATGGGTGATATTCATGAACGCAGGCGATACCTTCACCGATGTCAATGTCCTTGCTCGGATTGCTGAGCATTGTCACGACAACGTTGATCTTGTCTATGGTGATCGACATCGCGTTGATTCCGCAGGCTCTCGCCGCTATGAAAAGGCGGGGGAGTTAAAGGACGCCTATTTTAGGGAGGTGGTATTCCATCAGTCGCTCTTCACGCGGACCAGCCTTCTTCGGGAACGTAATTACGACGAGTCCTATAAGCTGGCAGCTGATTACGAGTTCATGCTGTACGCGCTGAGGAATGAAAAGAAATTCCAGTACGTTGAGTTGTCGATTTCGGATTTTCTGGAGGGTGGCGCGAGCAGAGAGAACTATCTTCTTGCGCAAATCGAGGCTATCAAGGCATCGCTTCATCATGCCCCGGACAAGAACCTGATCAGGAGGAATTACTATCTCGACAACTTGGTCATCCAGAACATGGGGCGGATTATCAACTCCCAGGTTCAGGCCAGTAAACGACTGAATCCCGAACTTCGGTTGGAGGCCAGGCCCGTTGGAAACAGCGTCAATCTGTTCGCGGTAAACGGTTCTCCAGAGTTGGAGAGTTTGCTCAACCGGATCAACCAACCCTTCTCAGCTGAAAATATCTCCGAACTGGCAAGCTCCCCGGTCAAGAATGCCGAGCACCTGATGCGGAGAGTTGTTCGACGCATGAGACGGGGCATCAAACGACTGCTGCGTTCGAATCGGAACAGCGAGTTGGTCGCAGCTCCCGTTCCAGCTCCGCAACCGGTCCAGAAGCCAGTGCAGATGGAAGCCGCGGATGACAGACCCAAGGTTACAGTCGTGACTGTCTGCTACAACGCAGGGGCTGCACTCTTGGACACTATTCAGAGCGTAGCGGCGCAAAGCTATCAGAACCTCGAGTATATAGTCGTCGATGGTGCCTCCACCGATCAGACGGCAGATATTCTGAAAGAGAACGGTGGAAAGATAACGAGGATCATCAGCGAGCCCGATCAGGGGATTTACGATGCGATGAACAAGGCAATGGATATTGCCACAGGTGAATATACCATCTACATGAATGCAGGTGACGTATTCTACAGTAGTGATACTGTGAAAGAAGTATTCGCCAATAAAGTGGATGGTTTCGATCTGGTTTATGGTGCTAGGATGTATTCCGCTTCTGGCGAGGAGCCCATCTATCAGGAAGCCAGGCCGCTGGAAACGGCGTTCTTACGGATGCCGTACTGCCACCAGTCATTATTCCTGAAAACCTCTGTTTTGCGCGAGTTCCGTTTCAATCTAACGTATCGGTTTGCTGCTGATTACGATCAGAGTGTCCGCCTCTTTGTGGCTGGTAAATCCCATCTGCAACTGAGTCAGCCGGTCTGCATCTTTGCCGCGGGTGGCGCGAGTGAGTCGGGGATTCGTCCCTATATTGAAACTATCAAGATTCTGATGGACAACTGCAAGGATAAGGAGATTATTCGGAAAAATACGTATTTTTCGAGTTTCACCAGAAATGCCAGCAGCCTTCTGGATATTTAAGGGTCGTTAGTCAATGATTTCATTTTTCTCATTGTTCGGCCTTGACCTGGATCGCGCCATGCGCCCAATCGAGCTCATCTTTCTGAAGTGCGACAGGGCAGAGCGACGCAAGCGATTGATGGCGCTGGGCTATTCAACCTTGTTTCTTTCGGTGTCGGTAGAGAAGCGTCATGCTTCGCCTGATCCGAAGTACTACTTCGTCAAATCCCTTAAGCGTGGCGACTACGATTTACTATTCCATAGTATCAGTGATCAGTGTGAGCATCCCAAAGCATCCTTTGATATAACAGAGGGGAAGGGGCGGCTCTCCATCGCCCAGATTTTCCGTTGTTTTTTGCTTCTCCCGCTATTACTGAAAGTCAGACGAAATGACTGGATACATTGGCTATTCATGTATTTGAGTCTGGTCAAACTGTACGGTGCTATTCGGAGCATTCCGTCTAACAAGGATGTCAATGTCGTTGTCTTTGCTGATATGCAACCACTCGACAATCTTCTGGTTCAGCAGGCAAATCGTAATAATCAGCGGACCACGACTCTCCAGCATGGTCTATATGTCGATTACGGCAAAGCTGACGAAAAGAATGTCAATATAGTCAATTATCTGAATGCCGAGGCTGATCATTTTCTGGCGTGGGGAGAAAATACTGCAGGTTTGATTAAAAGGTATCATCCGGAAGTGAAAACATTTCTTTGCGGAAAGCCTACTCTGGTTGCTCCCGGTTGCCTGCAGGCAGAAGGTTATTTTACCGTGATTTTCGACCAGAATATTTTCTTCAAACACAACGTCGAACTGTTGAAGATTGCTTATGCCGTGGCTGATCAATTGCAGCTCAAGGTCAATATCAGACTGCATCCGAATAACAAGATCGAGTGGGTAAAGACTGACCCTCACAAGACGCTGGTAAATGAGGATCTGAATAGTTCTGCGTTCGTTGTCGGACATACATCGTCGCTGATTTATGAGTGCATGAGGATTGGTATTCCTGCCTTCAGATACAAGACGGATGTTCCTGCACTGGATATGTCGGATTGCATTGTGTTTTCCAGTGCCATGAAGCTTCTGGAATTGGTCGAGAGCTCGCTCGACGCACCAGAGAAACTTGCAGATGGCTATATCAAGGATATCGGTTCATCGGCGGAACGGAATTACAGGTTGTATTTCGATGAGAAACTCCAACCTTCCACGACGGATGTCGAGCTGTCTGTGTAACAATTGGACATGATGGATTTATGGATATGACGGCACAAATGAAATTACTGGATTGCACCCTCCGCGACGGTGGTTATTACAACGCGTGGAACTTCGAGACCGGCCTGATCAATGAATACCTGCAGGCCATGGCAGCGCTGGGTGTTCATTACGTCGAACTGGGGCTGCGTTCCTTACAGAACGAAGGGTTCCAGGGGCCCTGTGCCTTTACCACTGAAGATTTCGTTAATTCGCTGGAGATTCCGGAGCCTCTTACCCCCGGGGTTATGATCAATGCGGTGGAACTGGTTTCGAAGAACGTCGATCTGGAGTCCGTTCTCGAACGCATGTTCCCGGTTGATGCCGCTGCGTCGCGTATCAAGCTGGTGCGCGTAGCCTGTCATGTTCATGAGTTTGCAGATGCATTGCCTGCCAGCACCTGGTTGAAGGAAAGGGGCTTCATGGTGGGTTTCAACCTGATGCAGGTTGCCGACCGTACCAAGGAGGAGATCGAAGCCCTGGCGCAGGAAGCTAGCAAATGGCCTCTCGATGTCCTTTATTTCGCGGACAGCATGGGCAGTATGTGTCCTGCTGAATGCTCACAGATCATAAACTGGCTGCGTCGGCACTGGACTGGAGCGCTAGGTATTCATACCCATGACAATATGGGGCTTGCCCTGCAGAACAGTCTGCGTGCTCTGGATGATGGCGCAACCTGGCTGGACGCGACTGTTACCGGTATGGGACGTGGGCCTGGGAATGCGAGAACGGAATATCTAATTCTTGAGCTGGCCGAACGCTTTGACCTCAAACCCAATATCAGCCCGCTGATGGGCCTTATTCAACGCTTTTTCCTGCCGATGCAGCAGCGCTGCGGGTGGGGAACCAATACCTATTACTACCTAGCCGGAAAATACGGGATTCACCCGACCTATATTCAGGCAATGCTGGCCGACTCGCGCTACAGCGATGAAGACGTTCTTGCTGTGATAGAACATCTGCGTATTGAAGGCGGCAAGAAGTACAGCGCTGATACGCTCGATGCCGCACGGCATTTCTATCGGGGCGCCCCCCGCGGTGGCTGGCAGCCCAAGAGCATTATGAAGGGGCGTAGTGTGCTGATCCTGGGCTCCGGTCCTGGCGTAGCCGATCATCGTGCGGCGCTCGAGGGTTATATCCGTAAAAATCGTCCTTATGTGATGGCGCTCAATACACAACCGGTTGTGGCTGCAGATCTGATCGATGCCAGGGTGGCGTGTCACCCCGTCCGCCTGCTGGCTGACTGCGTTGAACACACACGATTCCCTCAGCCGCTGATCACGCCTTCCAGCATGCTACCGCTAGATGTACAGGAGTCACTTCAAGGCAAAGAACTTCTGGATTTTGGCCTGGGTGTTCAGAAGGACACGTTTGAATTTTCCGATAGCTATTGCATTCTTCCCAGTGCCTTGGTGATTACCTATGCGTTGGCCATTGCAAACAGCGGGCAGGCCTCGCAGATATTCCTTGCAGGCTTTGACGGTTATAGCGCCGATGACCCTAGAACCCGTGAAATGCAAATGCTGTTGAGTAGCTATTTGGAGCAAGAGAACCATGTGCGTATCTGCTCCATAACACCCACTCGCTACAATATTCCCTGCACATCCGTTTATGGGATCTAAATAGTTATTATGAAATCGGTCGTTATTATTCCCGCCCGCTACAAATCCTCCCGGTATCCCGGTAAGCCTTTGGTTCCGCTGTTAGGCAAACCTATGATTCTTTGGGTCGCCGAGCTGTCGGCAAAAGCCGTTGGCGTCGACTCTGTTTATGTGGCAACTGATGATGAGAGAATTGCCAAAGTCGTTAAGGACGCTGGGTTTAATTGTTTAATTACCAGCGCTGAAGCTTTGACCGGCACGGATCGCTTAGCTGAAGCGGCTCGGCAAATTGATGCAGATATTTTTATTAATGTTCAGGGTGACGAGCCCACGCTCGATCCAACAGATATCTGTAAGGTTCGCGATAAAAAAGTCGAAAACCCTGAGGCCATCATTAATGCATATTGCTGGATTTCCGAGTCTGAAGATCCTGATAGCGTTAATATCCCAAAGGTAATCACTAACGAAAGTGACCGCCTAGTCTATATGTCCAGAAAAGCACTGCCGGGATATAAAGACATTCACAACGCTCCGAACCGATTCAAGAAACAAGTGTGCATATATGCTTTCACCCGTGAGGAGCTTGAATCTTTTCAAGCTTTTGGTAGAAAAAGTACTCTTGAAGCTTACGAAGATATCGAAATACTTCGTTTCCTTGAGATGGACAAACCCATTCTGATGGTTGAGTCTTTGGGCGGAAGCTTGGCCGTGGATGTGCCAGAAGATGTACCTCCTGTTGAAGCAGCACTGCGCTCGGTGAATGTTCTGTGAATATATCTGACTACAAAACTCTGGTTTTCGATTGTGACGGTGTAATACTAGATTCCAATAAGGTCAAAACCCAGGCCTTTTACAATGCGGCACTCCCCTACGGTGAAGCAGCTGCCCAAGCACTGGTCGATTACCACGTTGCAAACGGCGGCATTTCTCGCTACAAAAAATTTGAATATTTCCTCGAAACATTGGTAGCGCAGTACGCTGCGGATGTTTGTGGCCCAGATCTTGATGCCTTGTTGGGCGCCTATGCTGCATCAGTCCGGCAAGGCTTACTGAACTGTTTGGTGGCCACCGGGCTGACTGAACTGCGCGCGGCAACCCCGGATGCGCGCTGGCTGATCGTTTCGGGTGGCGATCAGGCCGAGCTGCGCGAGGTCTTCGCTCAGCGTGGGCTGGCAGATATGTTTGATGGCGGTATCTTTGGCAGCCCCGCGAGCAAGGATGAGATCCTCTCCAGCCAGTTAGCCAATGGCAACATTCTCCCCAGGGCGCTGTTCATCGGCGATAGCCGTTATGACCACGTTGCCTCGGCCGGTGCAGGCCTTGACTTCCTGTTCGTCAGCCAGTGGACGGAATTCTCAGGCTGGCAGGCCTACTGCCAGGAAAACGCGCTGGATTGCATTCAGGCCATCGAGAACCTGCTGCCCAGTCATGAACATTGATCGTTCGCCCTTTGCCCCCAGGCAATGCAGGCAAGAAGACTTAGACTCGATGAGCATTTCCCTCAGCGTCATCATGATCGTCAAAAATGACAGTCTTCGCTTCCGACGAGCACTCTCCAGCGTATTGGCGCAGAAAACCGAGAGACTGGAGATCATCGTCATCGACGGCGGCTCGACCGACGGCACGCTGAATGAGATCGCGGCCCATCAGGACCAGCTCCACTACTGGGAGTCGGGTCTCGACAAGGGCATCGCGGATGCCTTCAATCGCGGAATAGCGCAGGCGCGCGGCGAGTTTATTGCCATCCTCAACAGCGACGACACCTGGGAACCTGACACCTTGCGCCGGGTGTTGGATGCACGAAAAAGTCATCCGCAGGCTTCGGTGCTGTGTGGCGCGGTACGCTATCTGGACCCCGACAGTGGTTACAGCTACACGCGCTACCCCGATCCGACAGCACTCAAGCTCAGGATGTGGGTATTCCATCCGGCCCTTTTCGTATCTCGCGCTAGCTATGCGCGGGTTGGAGGCTATGAGCCGCAGTACACCCATGCCATGGACTCGGAGTGGTGTCATCGGGCGCTAACCCATGGCGAGAAGTTTGAAGTCGTACCCGCCGTGTTGGCGAACATGTCGCTCGGCGGCCTGAGCGATCGCGATTTCACGGTCAGCCTGCGGCAATACCGCGACTCCGTAATTTGCCACGGACTATGTGGCCGCCTCGAGGCCTGGGCTTACTACACGTTCTTTCTTACAGTGAAGAAGACGATGCTGTTTCCCTTGCTCAACCCCATCAAACGGCTGCGCGACCGTTTCAATCATAGAAACGGCTAATCCGAGGTCAACACCTCAAGCGTATGCCGCGCCGCCAGCTTCCAATCATAGTGAGCAAGCTGCTCGGCAATCTGTGCGACACATTCGGCATAGGCACTCCGATCCGTCAGCAGCCGCTCGATACCGGCGCGGATGCTCGCGACATGCAACGGGTCCACCAGGCAGCCACCGCCGCCGGCAACTTCAGGCATGGAACTGCAGTTAGAAGTGACTGCAGGCACGCCAAACTGGAAGGCCTCCAGGATCGGCAGCCCGAAGCCTTCATACAAAGAGGGCATCAGAAGCAATTTGGCTTTTGAGTACAGGTAGCCAAGTTCACCAGCAGAAACTGCCCCGAGTGCGATGACATCTGCCCGTATGCCCAGCTGCTCTACGAGCTGGTCGAGGTCGACCATCCAGCCATGCCCACCCGCCATTACCAGCGGATAGGCAGACCTCAGACCTGCTGGGAGTTGTGCATAAGCCTCGAGCAAGCGCCGGATGTTCTTGCGCGGCTCGGGTGTGCCGACGAACAAGAGATACTGCTGCGGCAAGGCTCGGGTACAGTCACCTGCCTCCAGGCGCGTCGCGCCACAGGGTATTACCCGGACCTTGGCCCGGGTATCGGGGAAATAGCGCGCGAGGTCGGTACGGCTGGAGTTGGATATGGTGATGATTCGCGCCGCCTTGCGCAGCGAATGAGGCATCTGCAGGCGCTCGGACCAGTACTGCAGCCTCTTCATCGTTTCGGGAAAGCGCTTCCAGGTCAGATCGTGAATCGTCACCACGGCGCGCTGGGACGAGGGCATGAACAACGGAAGGTGATGCCGCGGTGACCAGAACACATCGAGGGCGTCGCGTTTGAGTTGGCGTGGCAGGATGAGCTGATACCAGAGGTGCTCGGCCAGGGTGCCGTTCTGTCTGGAAAGACGCACGGTGACGTTCGGTCGATGTACGAACGGAGCCTCGAATGCCCGGTCGCAGTAGAGAAACCAGTGCACATCCGGCGCCTCTGTCAGGATGTTCAGCAGCTCAATGGTATAACGGCCAATCCCTGATAGCGGCCTGCACATAGGTCTGCTATCCACTCCCACCCTCAACATTTAAAGTTAGCTCCTTCTAAAAGTGTGGTTATTGTTTACATTTCATCAAGATAAAAAACCAGTAATCATATTTACTTGGTTGCCTGTCTAATTGAAGGCGATTCGCAACATCGGGCGGATACCTTGGCCTTTCCGGAAGTCTCAGCCAGGTCGCTCGAGATTAATCCCGGGCGGCCATGGCGGCCAGAATAAATGCCAATGTCTCCTCTATGCCCATCCGGGTAGTACTAATAGAAATGTCTGCATTAAGTGGTGCTTCATACGGGCTGCTGATTCCCGTCATGTTCGGTAGCTGTCCGCTTCTTGCCTTCTTGTAAAGCCCCTTGGGATCACGCTGCTCACAAACCTCCAGAGATGTATTCACAAACACCTCGATAAAATTTTCTTGCCCGATCAGCTCCCGTGCCATTTCCCGTTCTGCATGGAAGGGGCTGATAAAAGCGGTCATTACGATCAGTCCCGCGTCCATCATTAGCCTGGCCACTTCGGCCACGCGGCGGATGTTTTCCACCCGGTCGGCATCGGTAAAACCAAGGTCTTTGTTCAGGCCCTGGCGAATGTTATCTCCGTCGAGGATATAGGTACGTTTACCTTGGGCGTGGAGTTCTTTTTCCAGTGCATTGGCAATGGTGGATTTGCCCGAGCCAGAAAGGCCGGTAAACCAGATCACCTTGCCTTTGTGGCCATTGAGCCGCTCGCGATCCTGGCGGGCGACACTCAGTGCCTGCCAGTGCACGTTCTGCGCTCGGCGCAGGTTGTGGCGGATCATGCCGACGGCAACGGTGGTGTGAGTGTACTTGTCGACCAAGATAAAGCCGCCCAGGGTGTGTGATTGGGCATAGGTGTCGAAGACCAGAGGCTTGCTCAGTGCAACGTTGGCTACCACGATGTCGTTAAGCCCCAGTTGGCGGCAGGACTCGTGGGCTTGGGTGTTGACGTCTACACGGTATTTCAAGGTGGTAAGGCTGGCGCTGGCCCATTGGTTGGCCAGCTTTATTTCGTAGGCTCGCCCGATCAACCCCGGCTCCTCGTGCATCCACACCAGGGTAGCTTCGAACTGGTCGGTTATCTCCAGCGGCTGGTTGGCGCTTGCGAGCACGTCGCCCCTTGAGGCATCGACTTCCCGATCCAGCACCAGGGTAATAGCATCGCCTGCGTTGGCACTGTCCAGGTCACCATCGGCTGTCACAATGCGTGAGACCTTGGCCGCCTGGCCGGATACGCTCACGCGCACGTCGTCTCCCACGGTCAGTTGTCCGGAAGCCAGTGTGCCGCTGAGGCCCCTAAAACTGGCGTTTGGGCGGTTGACCCACTGAACCGGGAACACTGTCTTGGGTTCAGCAGGGGGCAGAGCGCTGATGGTTTCCAGGCAGGCTATCAGGGTTGGGCCCTGGTACCAGGGTGTTTGTGCTGAACGTGAGGTGATGTTGTCACCCTTGAGAGCTGACAAGGGGATGGCGGTGATGCTTTCGAACCCTAGTGCCTCAGCCACGGCTTGGAAAGCAGTCTGGGTGGCAGCGAACACTTGAGCGTCATAAGCCACCAGGTCCATCTTGTTGATGGCCAGGATGATGTGCTTGATGCCCACCAGCGATGCCAGGTAGGCGTGTCTCCGGGTTTGCGTTAATACGCCTTGGCTCGCATCGATAAGCAGCACCGCGACGTCGGCCGTGGAAGCTCCGGTGACCATGTTGCGGGTGTATTGTTCATGCCCAGGGGTGTCGGCCACGATAAATTTGCGGTGTGCCGTGGAGAAGAAACGGTAGGCCACATCGATGGTGATGCCCTGCTCTCGTTCTGCTGCGAGCCCATCGACCAGCAAGGCGAGGTCGATAGTGTTGCCTTGCGTGCCATGGCGTTTGGAGTCTTCCTGCAGAGTGCTTAACTGATCATCGAGTATCTGCTGCGACTCCCAGAGCAGGCGTCCAACCAAGGTGCTTTTGCCGTCATCTACACTGCCGCAGGTGATGACGCGCAACAGATCTTGACTGGCTTGCAGCTCCAGCCATTGAGCGACCGAGGCTGTTTTGTGTGCTGGTTTTTCAGGCAACGTGCTTCTTTTGAGGCTTGCCATCAGAAGTAGCCCTCCTGTTTTTTCTTCTCCATGGAAGCGGCGCTGTCAGTATCGATTTTGCGGCCCTGCCGTTCGGATTGGCGCGTATTGATGATTTCCAGCAGGATGTCTTCCGGCGTCTGTGCCTCGGACTCCACTGCTCCGGTAAGCGGGTAACACCCGAGCGTGCGAAAGCGCACCTTGCGCATCTGGATCTCTTCGCCGGGCAGCAGCTTGCAACGCTCGTCGTCGACCAACATGAACATCTCGTGCCGCACCACCACAGGCCGCGGCTTGGCAAAGTACAGGGGCACCATGGGGATGTTTTCCAGGTAGATGTATTGCCAGATATCGAGTTCTGTCCAGTTCGAGAGGGGGAATACCCGGATACTTGTATCCTGGCCTTTACGGGTGTTGTAGAGGTTCCAGAGTTCGGGGCGCTGGCTTTTGGGGTCCCAGCGGTGGGTCGCGCTGCGGAACGAGAAGATGCGCTCCTTGGCGCGGGATTTTTCTTCATCGCGGCGTGCACCACCAAACACCACATCAAATTTGTACTTGTCCAGCGCCTGTTTGAGCCCTTCAGTTTTAGTAATGTCGGTATGCAGGGAGGAGCCATGATCGAAGGGGTTGATATTCTTTTCGATGGCGTCGGGGTTGGTGTGCACCAGCAAATCCATGCCGCTTTCGCGAGCTATGAAGTCACGGAAAAGATACATCTCCTGAAACTTCCAGCGTGTGTCCACATGCAGTAAGGGGAATGGCGGAGGCGAGGGATAGAAGGCTTTGCGGGCCAGATGGAGCATGACACCGCTGTCCTTGCCGATGGAGTACAGCATCGCCGGGTTCTGCGCTTCGGCCACCGCCTCTCGAATGATATGGATGCTCTCTGATTCCAGGCGTTTGAGGTGCGCAGATAGTTCGGAAACTGGTTGTCCGGGCAATGAATCGAAGCCGTGGAGCTTAAGATCTGTGGGCAGCACCGGCTGGTAGGCCTGCGGGCAAAGATGGATATCAAGCATATCGGGTGTATCACGCAGCAATGCCACTAGAGTGCCATGCGGAAACACTGCGATGGGTTTGCCGATATGCTGCTGCAATGCAGTCAGGGCTTGGCCGATCGCATCGAACTCGACATTCTGCAACGGCACCCAGAAGCGGGCCCCTCGGGCATCGTTCGCATACAGGCAAGGCTTGCCGCTGGGTAATGGACTCAGTTGTGCGAAGAGCACTCGATCTCGCCGTTTGCGGGCTTGCTCAATGGCCCAGGCCAGCACAATGCCGTTTGCCGGGCGGTCGTGTTCATCTTTTAGAACTTCTTCGGCCAACTCTTTAGGTAACAGACCGTGAGTATTGAGGCGTCGTTCAGTCGTGCGCTTGGTGTCGGCTTCGCCGCAGGCTTTGAAGTGCTCGTAAGCGCGTTCGATGTCCCAGACCTGTTCGGTCTCAATCCCTCTCAATGCATCCGTAGGGCTTGTCGTAGTTTGGCTCATTTCGGTAAGGGCCTGTAAAACACAAGTTATAGGATGCTAAAGCCAAATTAAATCATATGGTTTTACATAATGCGACATCGTCAGGCGACAGGTCTGTTTACGTGTTGGGTGTGGTCTATGCACCTGCCATCGACTGTATGTACTGGCGGGGCTCGGCTTGGGTGCATTCAGCAATTGAGCCTCCGGGACGCAGGCGATCAAGGCCAGGGGAGATGTGGGCGGTGGGTGGTTAATCGCTCAAGTGGGCCGAAAGCTGGCCTGGATCAATAGTTGCTGCAGCTGCTTCGCATAGTGTGCCAAGTCCCCATTTCCCTTTTCACGGATGAAAGGCGCTATGCAAACACTGGATCGAAAACTCGATATCCAGCCCCTGTCGCGGGCTGACATGACCATCCACCTCAACGGCCAGCCGGTCGAAGTCGCTGCCGGCGAGACGGTGCTCACTGTCCTCAACGCTGTGGGCCTGCGCCAGGTGGCGCGCAACGATCACGCACAGCTGAGCGGTGCTTTTTGCGGCATGGGCGTATGTCATTGCTGCCTGGTTTCAATCAATGGCCGGCCCAAGCGCCGTGCCTGCCAGACCGTGGTCCAGCCCGGTATGCAGGTGGAAACCCTGAGCAACCGCTTTGCCGGGCAGGAGGCACCATGAGTCTGCGTCCAGTGATTGTCGGTGGTGGTTCGGCAGGTATGGCGGCAGCCATTGAGTTGGCGCATCACGGTGTACCCAGTGTGTTGTTCGATGAAGCGTCGCGGCCGGGTGGGGTGGTGTATCGCGGACCGCTGCGCGCAGGCGTGGACCTGGGTTATCTGGGCGCGCGCTACAGCAAGGCCCTGAACACGCTGCACAAGGAATTCGCCGCCTGTGCCGGGTACATCGACCTGCGCCTCAACAGCCGCGTGGTAGGCGGTGACGAACAGTGTTTGATGGTGCTCGATGGCGAAGAGCGTCTGCATCAGATTGACTACTCGCAGCTGGTGCTGTCGGCCGGTTGCCATGAGCGCAATGTGCCGTTTCCTGGTTGGACACTGCCCGGTGTGCTGTTGCTCGGTGGCTTGCAGTTGCAGATCAAGAGCGGCGTGGTCAAACCGCTGGGCAGCACGGTGATTGCCGGTACTGGTCCCTTGCTGCCGCTGGTGGCCTGCCAGCTGCACGCAGCCGGGGCGAAAGTGGTCGGTGTCTATGAAGCCTGCGCCTTCGGCAAGATCGCCAAGGAAAGCCTGGCGCTGCTGAACAAGCCGCAGCTGTTTCTCGATGGATTGAGCATGCTCGGTTACATGAAGCTCAATGGCATTCCGATGTATTACGGTTGGGGCGTGGTCGAGGCCAGGGGTGAGGGCGAACTCGCAGAAGTCGTTGTAGCGCCTTACGACAACAACTGGCAGCCGGACCACAGCCGTGCCCAGCGCGAACCCGCGCAAACCCTGGCGGTGGGCTACGGCTTCATACCGCGTACCCAGCTCAGCCAGCAGTTGGGGTTGGAGCACGGTTTTAGTGACGATGGCTACCTGCGCGCCAAGAGCAATGTCTGGCAGCAGAGCAGCCAGCAGCACATTCATCTGGCCGGCGACATGGGCGGTATCCGTGGTGGTGAAGCGGCGATGCTGACCGGGCGGATTGCAGCGGTGTCGATCCTGCTGCAGGTCGAAGTGCTCAATGCCGAGCAGGCCATCGAACTGCGCGAGCAGTACCTGGGGCAGTTGGCGGCAATCAAGCGCTTTCGTGCCGGGGTAGAGCGCTATACCCAACGTGGCACCCGACAGATCGAATTACCGCAGGCCGATACGGTGATCTGCCGCTGTGAGCATGTGACCCGTGCGGATATCGACCTGGCCCTGGAGCAGGGCGTGGAAGACATGGCCGGGCTGAAGATGCGTACGCGGGTGAGCATGGGCGACTGTCAGGGACGTATGTGCGTGGGCTACTGCAGCGACCGTCTGCGCGAAGCGACAGGTCGTGTTGACGTCGGTTGGCTGCGCCCGCGTTTTCCGGTCGACCCGATACCGTTCTCTGCATTCCAGCAACCTGGCACGGAAGCCTGAACCATGAACAGAACCTACGACGTAGTCATTGCTGGCGGTGGCGTCATTGGCGCCTCCTGCGCTTATCAGCTGTCCAAACGCAAGAACCTGAAGATCGCCCTGATTGATGCCAAGCGCCCCGGCAATGCCACCCGCGCTTCGGCCGGTGGCCTGTGGGCGATTGGCGAGTCGGTCGGCCTGGGCTGCGGGGTGATCTTCTTTCGCATGATGTCGGCCCAGCACAAGCGCCAGGCGCAAGGGGCTGCAGTGGTGGTGGATGCCAGCACGCCGCATATCCTGCCGCAGTCGTTCTTCGACTTTGCCCTGCAGTCCAATGCACTTTATCCACAACTGCACCGTGAACTGATCGAGCGTCACGGCATGGACTTCAAGTTCGAGCGCACCGGCCTCAAGTACGTGATCTACGACGATGAAGACCAGCTGTACGCCGAGCATATCGTCGCGCAGATCCCGCACCTGGCCGAGCAGGTGCGCTGGCTCGACCGCGAGGCCCTGCGTCAGGCGGAACCGGCGGTCAGCCATCAGGCGCGTGGTGCCCTGGAGTTTCTTTGCGATCACCAGGTCAGTCCGTTCCGCCTGGCCGACGCTTATATGGAAGCTGCGCGACAGAATGGTGTCGATTTGTTCCACAACACCAACGTCACCGCTGTATTGCATCAGGGCTCACGGGTCAGCGGCGTGCAGACCGCCGAGGAAGGCACGTTCCATTGCCAGACCCTGATCAATGCCGCAGGTGCCTGGGCGGCCGACCTCAGCGAACAGGCCACCGGCCTGCGGATCCCGGTCAGCCCGGTGAAGGGCCAGATCATTCTCACCGAACGCATGCCCAAGCTACTGAACGGTTGCCTGACCACCAGCGATTGCTACATGGCGCAAAAGGACAACGGCGAAATCCTGATCGGCAGCACCACTGAAGACAAAGGTTTCGACGTCAGCAATACCTTCCCGGAAATCAACGGCCTGGTACAGGGTGCGATTCGCTGTATTCCGGAGCTGGCGCAGATCAACCTCAAGCGTACCTGGGCCGGTTTGCGCCCAGGGTCGCCGGATGAACTGCCGATCCTCGGGCCAGTGCCGGAAGTCTCCGGTTACCTGAATGCCTGTGGACACTTTCGCACCGGCATCCTCACCTCGGCGATCACCGGGGTGATGATCGACAAGGTCCTGCATGAGGAACCTTCGCCTGTGGATATCACCCCGTTCCTCGCCGAGCGCTTTCATTCCGGGGCTGTGGATAAAAATCAGGGGAGTTTGGCCTGAGTGAGACGTGACCGGCCCTAGTGGCCGGTCATGCGTTCAATCAGACTCAGGCAATGCCTGACCTGTGGGGAGTTATCCCCAACCCGGCGACTGAGAATGATCGGTGAAACCGCCGCTGCCTCGCTCAGCGGTGCGTAAACGATATCGTCGCGGTGCTGGCGCTGCACCGAGGCGGGCACCAAAGTTATCCCCAGGCCGGCAGCCACCAGCCCGAGGGCGGTCTGCAGTTCGTTGGTCCACTGAATCACCTGCACACTCAGGCCCTGACTGGAGAACAACGCCATGATGTGGTCGGCGTAGCTCGGGCGCGGGGTGGCGGGGTAGAGCACGAAGGGTTCAAAGGCCAGGCGCACCAGGTCGATGGGCTGGCCGATCAGCGGATGGCCGCAGGGCAGGGCGACTACCAGCGGGTCTTCGCGCAGTACCTGCTGGTCAATGGCCGGGTCTTTGATGTGGATGCGGCCAAAACCGATATCGATGCGTCCGGCTTTCAAGGCTTCGACCTGCTGCAGGGTGATCATTTCCTGCAGGCCAAGTTCCAGCTCCTGATTACTGCGCAGTTGGCGAATCAGCTCAGGTAACAGGTCGTAAAGGGTCGAAGGCGCGAAGCCGATGCGCAGCCATTGGCGCTCGCTGTTGGCGATACGTCGGGTTCCTTCGGAAATCTGCTCGAGCTGGTCGAGCAACATTGCACTCTGTTCATAAAAGTAGCGCCCGGCCTCGGTCAGGCGCAGCGGACGGCTACGCTCAAGCAGATCGACTCCGAGGGTTTCCTCCAGCTGACGGATTTGCCGGCTCAAAGGCGGCTGGGCAATGTGCAGCAACTCGGCGGCGCGGGTGAAGTTCAGGGTCTGAGCGAGCACCCGGAAGTAACGCAGATGGCGCAGTTCCATGATACCTCCAGGGTATTGTTGCCTACCCAACAGATATTGGACTGCCTGCGGGTGCTGACGCAAGCTGGTGCCCTGTGGATAACCAGACCCTGTGGATATCGTCCAGCAAGAACAAGAAGAGGGCAGCCCATGAGCAGCCACCTGTTGAGCGAGCGCAGCTGTGTGTTTCAGCGCGCCGACCCTTATGCCGTGTCCGAATACGTTAACCAGCATGTCGGTGGCCATAGCCTGCGCCTGCCCAGAACCGGCGACCTGAAGGCGAGCATCAACCACCGCAAGTTCGCCAGCCTCGACCTGTGCCGCTTGAGCTATGGCGGCAAGGCGCGGATTACCTCGCCCGCCCTGGGGTCGCTGTATCACCTGCAGATTCTGCTCAAGGGCCATTGCCAGTCCAGTTTTCGTGGCAATGAACATCACTACGTGCCCGGCGAGCTGCTGTTGATCAACCCGGACGATCCGGTCGACCTGACCTATTCGGCCGACTGCGAAAAGTTCATCCTCAAGTTGCCGGTCAGCCTGCTCGAGCAAGCTTGTCTGGAACAGCGCTGGCAGTTGCCCGAGGGTGGCATTCGTTTCAACAGCGCGCGCCATGTCACCGGTGAGCTGGAAGGTTTTATCGGCTTACTCGGGTTGATCTGCGAAGAGGCGGAGTCCACCGACTCGTTGCTGCAGGTCCAGGAGCATTACGGGCGCATTGTTGCCAGCAAGTTGCTCAGCTTGCTCGGCAACAACGTTCAACGCGTTGAGCCAGTGCAGCAGACCCACTCGTTCGAGCAACTGGCAGCCTACATCGACGCCCACCTGGAGCAGGACATCAGTGTCGGTCAGCTGATGACTGTTGCGCGGGTCAGCGAACGCACCTTGTACTCACTGTTCGAGCGCCATGCCGGTTTGTCGCCCAAGGGCTATGTGCGCCAGCGCAAGCTCGAGCGCATTCATGCCGCCCTGCAGGACCCGGCAAGCGCGGTGCGCAACGTTACCGAGATCGCCCTGGACTACGGCTTCCTGCACCTTGGGCGCTTTGCCGAAAGCTATCGCCAGCGTTTTGGCGAACTACCCTCGGCCACCTTCAAACGGCATCGCTGACCCCTGGTCAGCCGTTGCGCAAACTGGATAGCGATTCGCAGGAAACGGCTATTGGCCCTTTTGTACTGCTCCTAACCTGAGATCGCGAACACTGCACGGCAGGTTCGCCTTCGGGTTTCGATAACAACAACAAAAGAGACACGCCACATGCGAGCTATCGATATCAATGGCCTGATCGATCAGGCGAAGTTCAATACCTTCCACTGGCGTGTGCTGTTCTGGTGCGCGCTGATCATCATCTTCGACGGATACGACCTGGTCATTTATGGCGTGGTGTTGCCGGCCTTGATGCAGGAATGGGGCATGACCCCGTTGCAGGCCGGGGCCCTGGGCAGCTACGCGCTGTTCGGCATGATGTTCGGCGCGCTGGTGTTCGGGCCGTTGTCAGACCGCATTGGCCGCAAGAAGGCGATCATGATCTGCGTGATCCTCTTCAGTGGCTTCACCGTGCTTAACGGCTTTGCCCGCAACCCGACGGAATTCGGTATCTGCCGCTTCCTGGCGGGCCTGGGAATCGGTGGGGTGATGCCCAACGTCGTGGCGCTGATGAACGAATACGCTCCCAAGCGGATGCGCAGCACCCTGGTGGCGATCATGTTCAGCGGTTACTCGGTGGGCGGCATGCTCTCGGCCGGGCTGGGTATCGTGTTGTTGCCAGCGTTCGGTTGGCAGTCGGTGTTCTACGTCGCAGTCATCCCTTTGCTGCTGTTGCCGTTGATTCTGCGTTTTCTGCCGGAGTCCCTGGGTTTTCTGGTGCGTCAGGGACGCACCGAACAGGCCAGCCAGTTGCTGCAACGGGTCGAGCCCAGCTATCAGCCACAGGCCGGCGACCGTCTGGAAGTGGTCGCTGGTGTTGAGGCCGGTGGGTCGGTTCCGCAGCTGTTTCGTGAAGGCCGGGCGCTGAGCACCTTGATGCTCTGGGTCGCGTTCTTCTGCTGCCTGCTGATGGTCTACGCCCTCAACTCGTGGCTGCCAAAACTGATGAACAACGCTGGTTACGGTTTGGGGTCGAGCCTGGCTTTCCTGCTGGTGCTCAACTTCGGGGCGATTTTCGGGGCTGTCGGTGGTGGCTGGATTGGCGATCGTTTCAAGCTCGACCGTGTGCTGGTGGTGTTCTTTGCGCTGGCGGCGTTGTCGATCAGCCTGCTGGGCTTCAAGAGCCCGACACCGGTGCTGTACCTGCTGATCGCGATTGCCGGGGCGACCACTATCGGTACGCAGATCCTGGCGTATGCCTGTGTTGCCCAGTTCTATCCGATGGGCATCCGTTCCACCGGCCTTGGCTGGGCCTCGGGAATCGGTCGTAGCGGAGCAATCGTCGGCCCGATCCTCGGCGGCCTGTTGTTGGGGATCCAGTTGCCGCTGGCGCTGAATTTCATGGCCTTTGCCGTGCCCGGAGCGGTGGCAGCAGTGGCGATGATGGTGTTTGCCAGCTGCGGTACAGCCAAGGAAAGGGCGCCGCTGCAATCAGCGGTCTAGCCAGCATCCGTGTTGGTTCAATCGCTGGCAACGCCAGCTCCCACAAAGTCTGGTGCATGCAATACCTGTGGGAGCTGGCCTTGCCAGCGATGCGGGCACCGAAGTTCTCAAGATCAAAAACAACAATAAAAAGAGCACGTCATCATGAACAACCTCCGTCCAATCGGGTTGCTGTCTTTGTTCGCCCTGAGTTTCACCACCCAGGCCGCCGAACCTGACTTTTTCAAGGACGCCACGGCCACCCTGCAAGCGCGCAACTACTACTTCAGCCGTGATTTTTCCGGCATCGTTGGCGCCAATAAGCAGTCCAAGGCCGAGGAGTGGGGGCAGGGCTTTATCCTCAATTTCAAATCAGGCTACACCCCGGGCCCCGTTGGCGTTGGCGTCGATGCCATCGGCCTGCTCGGTCTCAAGCTCGACAGCAGCCCGGACCGCACCGGCACCGGCCTGTTGCCGGTTCAGGATGACGGCCGCGCGGCTGATGAATACAGCCGCGCCGGGGCGACCTTGAAGCTGCGTTATTCAAAGACCGAACTGAAGGTCGGTGAACTGCAAACCAACCTGCCGATCCTTCAGTACAACGACTCGCGTCTGCTGCCGCCGACCTATCAGGGCGCCAGCATCAGCTCGGCGGAAATCAGCGGCCTGACCCTGCAGGCGGGGCACCTGAGCTCCACCAGCCTGCGCAACGAGGCGGGCGATGAAAAACTGATCGCCATGCTCGGCCACCTGCCGCAGCGCCAGGCCGACAGCGATGCCTTCAACTTTGCCGGTGGCGACTACAGCTTCAACGCCAACCGCAGCACCTTGAGCCTCTGGTATGGCCGCCTGGAGGACATTTATCAACAGGGCTTTGTCGGCCTCAAACACAGCCAGCCGGTGGGTGATTGGGTACTGGGCGCCAACCTTGGCTACTTCAGCGCCAAGGAGCAGGGCGAAAGCCGCATTGGCGATATCGACAACCAGGCGTTCTACTCACTGCTGTCGGCCAAGCGCGGCGGGCATACGTTCAGCGTTGGCTACCAGGGTATTTATGGTGAAGATGCCTTTCCCCGTGTATTTCCGAATATTTCGCCGCTGGGCAACGAAGTACCGACCTATGAGTTCTCTTTTGCCGATGAGCGCTCCTGGCAGGTGCGTTACGACTACGACTTCGTGGCCATGGGGGTTCCGGGGCTGACGGCAACGGTGCGCTACCTGAAAGGTAACAATGTCGATACCGGGCAAGGCTTCGAGGGCAAGGAACATGAGCGCGATCTGGACATTGGTTACGCGGTGCAGAGCGGGATGTTGAAGGGGCTGGGGGTGCGGCTGCGCAATGCCATGGCGCGGTCCAACTACCGTTCGGATATTGATGAGAACCGGGTGATCCTGACGTATACCTGGACGTTGTTGTAACGCCCGCTTTGCGGGCGATCGCAGGCTTCGCCAGCTCCCACAAGGTTCGGTGTGCGCCTCCAACAAGTCTTGATTGGAAACACACCGTCCATCCACGGATTGGTCGAAAACCCGTGCTATCGCTTAGACTCGCAGGATAACTACAACGAGTGTCCTGGTATGGAGAGTCCCCTGCTCAGTGAGCGCAGCCGGGTTTTCGATCGTGCCGATCCTTATGCCGTGTCGACCTACGTCAATCAGCATGTGGGGGTGCATAACATCCGCCTGCCGCGTTACGGGCATCCAGAGGCGTGCCTCGATCATCGCAAGTTCGCCAGCCTTGATCTGTGCCGGATCAGCTACGGTGGCGAAGTGCGGGTGATGTCGCCGGCCCTGGAAAACGTCTTTCACCTGCAGATCCTGCTGCGTGGCCATTGCCTGTGGCGGCGCGGTCGTGCCGAGCGTTTGCTCGGTCCTGGCGAGTTGTTGTTGATCAACCCGGACGAGCCGGTCGACCTTGCCTATTCGGCCGACTGCGAAAAATTCATTCTCAAGCTGCCCAACCGCTTGCTGGAAAATGTCTGCGATGAACAACGCTGGCAGCGTCCCGGCGAAGGCGTGCGCTTCCTCCAGAGCCATTACCAGCTGCTGGCGCTGGAAGGTTTCTCCGGCTTGCTGGCCATGGTCTGTCATGAAGCCGAAGCCAGCGAGCCGCTATTGCGGGTGCAGGAGCACTACAGCCAGATCGTCGCCAGCAAGATGCTGACCTTGATGCCGACCAACGTCAGTCGCGAGGCTCTGACCAGCCAGGCGGTGACCTTCGACCGGATTGCCGGCTACATCGAGGGCAACCTCAAGCTGGATATCTGCAGTGAACAACTGGCGCGCCAGGCCAGCATGAGCCTGCGTTCGTTGTATGCGCTGTTCGAGCGCAACGCCGGCACCACGCCAAAAATCTACATCCGCCAGAAGAAGCTCGAACGCATCCACGCCAGCCTTGCCGACCCCAACTGCCCGGTGCGCAGCATCACCGAACTGGCCATGGATTATGGCTTCGTGCACCTGGGCCGCTTCTCGGAAAACTACAAGTCGCTGTTCGGCGAACTCCCCTCCGATACCCTCAAGCGTCGTTCCTGACACTTTGCAGAAAACGGATAAAGGTCTGCACAAAGCGGATATTTGCCGTGCCCCTCGCTCCCTAACCTGACATGGCCTGACCACAATAACAACGGAGGCCCCGGCCATGTCCCTGGGATTCGATTACCTTAATTCCCTGCTTGAAGAAGATCAGGAGAAGGGCGTCTTTCGCTGCAAGCGCGAGATGTTCACCGACCCCCGTCTGTTCGATCTTGAGATGAAACACATCTTCGAGGGCAACTGGCTGTACCTTGCCCACGAAAGCCAGATTCCTGAAAAGAACGACTTCCTCACCACCACCATGGGGCGCCAGCCGATTTTCATCGCGCGCAACAAGGATGGGGTGCTCAATGCTTTCCTCAATGCCTGCAGCCACCGCGGTGCGATGCTCTGCCGGCACAAGAGCGGTAACCGCTCGTCTTACACCTGCCCGTTCCATGGCTGGACCTTCAACAACTCCGGCAAGCTGCTCAAGGTCAAGGATCCGGTCGATGCCGGCTACCCGGCGAGCTTCAACTGTGAAGGCTCCCATGACCTGACCAAGGTCGCGCGTTTCGAGTCCTACCGCGGTTTCCTGTTTGGCAGCCTGAACCCGGACGTGGTCCCGCTGGTCGAGCATCTGGGCGAGTCGGCGAAGATCATCGACATGATCGTCGATCAGTCGCCGGAAGGCCTGGAAGTGCTGCGCGGTTCGTCCTCCTACATCTACGAAGGAAACTGGAAGCTGACCGCCGAGAATGGCGCCGACGGCTACCACGTCAGCGCCGTGCACTGGAACTACGCCGCTACCCAGAACCAGCGCAAGCAGCGCGAGGCGGGCAGCGAAGTGAAAACCATGAGCGCTGGCGGCTGGGCCAAGAGCGGTGGTGGTTTCTACTCCTTCGACAAAGGTCACCTGCTGCTCTGGACCCGTTGGGCCAACCCTGAGGACCGTCCGCTGTTCGAGCGCCGTGACGAGCTGGCCGCCGACTTCGGCCAGGCCCGCGCCAACTGGATGATCGAGAACTCGCGCAACCTGTGCCTGTACCCGAACGTGTACCTGATGGACCAGTTCAGTTCGCAGATCCGTATCGCCCGGCCGATCGCCGTGGACAAGACCGAGATCACCATCTACTGCATCGCGCCCAAGGGCGAGAGCGCCGAGGCCCGGTCCCAGCGCATCCGTCAGTACGAAGACTTCTTCAACGTCAGTGGCATGGCCACGCCGGACGACCTCGAAGAGTTCCGCTCGTGCCAGATGGGTTATCAGGGCGGGCGTGGCTGGAACGACATGTCCCGCGGGGCCACCCACTGGGTCGACGGCGCCGATGCCGCTGCCCAGGAAATCGACCTGCATCCGCAAATGAGCGGTGTGCGTACCGAAGACGAAGGCCTGTTCATGCTGCAACACAAGTACTGGCAGGAAACCATGCTCAAGGCCCTCGCCGACGAGCAACAGCTGATCCCGGTGGAGGCCGTGCAATGAGCATTTCCTTCGAGCAAGTGCGCGATTTCCTCTACGAAGAAGCGCGTTATCTGGACGACAGCCAGTGGGACAACTGGCTGGAGTGCTACGCCGCCGACGCCACCTTCTGGATGCCGGCCTGGGACGACAACGACCAGCTCACCGAAGACCCGCAACGGGAAATCTCGCTGATCTGGTACGGCAACCGTGGCGGTCTGGAAGACCGGGTGTTCCGGATCAAGACCGAGCGCTCCAGTGCGACCATGCCCGACACCCGGACCTCGCACAACATCAGCAACATCGAACTGCTGGAACAGAACGATGGCGTCTGCAAGGTGCGCTTCAACTGGCACACCCTGAGCTTTCGCTACAAGACAGTGGACAGTCACTTCGGCACCAGTTTCTACACCCTTGATGTGCGCGGCGAACGGCCGCTGATCAAGGCCAAGAAGGTAGTGCTCAAGAACGACTACGTGCGTCAGGTCATCGACGTTTACCACATCTGAATCCAGCTTTTCTGCGAGGTGTGCCATGCACAAGATCGCCTTGAATTTCGAAGACGGGGTTACCCGTTTCATTGACGCCACTGCTGACGAAACCGTGGCTGACGCCGCCTACCGCCAGGGCATCAACATCCCGCTGGACTGCCGTGATGGCGCCTGCGGTACCTGCAAGTGTTTTGCCGAGGCCGGTCGTTATGACCTGGGCCAGGAATACATCGAAGACGCCTTGAGCGAGGAAGAAGCCGCCCAGGGTTATGTACTGACCTGCCAGATGCGCGCTGAAAGCGACTGCGTGGTACGCATTCCAGCCTCATCGCAGGTGTGCAAGACCGAGCAGTCCAGCTACCAGGCCAGCATCAGCGCGGTGCGCCAGCTGTCCGATAGCACCATTGCCCTGTCGATCAAGGGTGATGCCCTGAGCCGCCTGGCCTTCCTGCCCGGGCAGTACGTCAACCTCGGCGTGCCCGGCAGCGAGCAGACCCGTGCTTACTCCTTCAGCTCGCTGCAAAAGGACGGTGAGGTCAGCTTCCTGATCCGCAACGTGCCGGGCGGCCTGATGAGCAGCTTCCTCACAGGTCTGGCCAAGGCTGGCGACAGCATGACCCTGGCCGGTCCGCTGGGCAGCTTCTACCTGCGTGAAATCCGTCGGCCCTTGCTGTTGCTGGCGGGCGGTACCGGGCTGGCGCCGTTCACCGCGATGCTGGAGAAAATCGCCGAGGAGGGCAGTGAGCATCCGCTGCACCTGATCTACGGCGTGACCAACGATTTCGACCTGGTTGAGCTTGACCGCCTGCAAGCGCTGGCCGCACGCATCCCCAACTTCAGCTACAGCGCCTGCGTGGCCAACCCCGAGAGCCAGCATCCGCTCAAGGGTTACGTCACCCAGCACATCGAGCCGCGCCACCTCAACGAAGGCGATGTCGATGTGTACCTGTGCGGCCCGCCACCGATGGTCGAAGCGGTCAGCCAGTACATCCGCGAACAGGGCATCACCCCGGCGAACTTCTACTACGAAAAATTCGCCGCTGCCGCTGCCTGAAGCCGTTTTTATGGGGCCGGGCGCATCGTGCGGGTACGGTCGGTCCCTTTTTTATTCGAGGTTGTCATGAACAACAGATTCGACAACAAGGTCGCGCTGGTTACCGGCGCGGCGCAGGGCATCGGCCGCCGCCTGTGTGAGCGCTTGCTCGAAGAAGGCGCGACCCTGGTGGCGGTGGACCGCTCGGAGCTGGTCCACGAGCTGCAAGGCGAAGGTGTACTGACCCTGACCGCAGACCTGGAGCAGTACGGCGAATGCAACCGGGTGATGGCGGCAGCGGTGGAGCGCTTCGGTCGCCTCGATGTGCTGGTCAACAACGTTGGCGGCACCATCTGGGCCAAGCCTTTCGAGCACTACGAAGCGGCGCAGATCGAAGCCGAAGTGCGTCGCTCGTTGTTCCCCACCCTGTGGTGCTGCCACGCGGCGCTGCCCTACATGCTTGAGCAGGGCAGCGGCGCCATCGTCAACGTTTCCTCGATCGCCACGCGCAGTGTCAACCGCGTGCCCTATGGCGCCGCCAAAGGCGGAGTGAATGCACTGACCGCCTGCCTGGCCTTCGAAACCGCCGGCCGTGGTGTACGGGTCAATGCCACGGCACCCGGTGGCACCGAAGCACCGCCACGTCGAGTGCCACGCAACAGCGCCGAGCAGAGCAGCGACGAGAAAGTCTGGTACCAGCAGATCGTTGACCAGACCCTCGACAGCAGCCTGATGAAACGCTACGGCAACCTCGATGAGCAGGTTGGCGCGATTCTCTTTCTGGCCTCCGACGAGGCTTCCTACATCACCGGCACGGTGTTGCCGGTTGGCGGCGGCGACCTCGGCTGAGCGCCCCTGGAGATCTCGATGAGTCATCCTTTGATTGAACGCATCTCGACGCTGATCGTCGACCTGCCGACCATTCGCCCGCACAAGCTGGCGATGCACACCATGCAGAAACAGACCCTGGTGATCATCCGCCTGCAGTGCTCGGATGGCATCGAAGGCCTGGGTGAGTCCACCACCATCGGTGGCTTGGCCTACGGCAACGAAAGCCCGGAAAGCATCAAGCAGAACATCGACAGCTACTTTGCGCCGCTGTTGATCGGCCAGGATGCCAGCAATATCAATGCGGCGATGCAGCGTCTGGACAAGGTCATCAAGGGCAACACCTTCGCCCGCTCCGGGATCGAAAGCGCCTTGCTCGATGCCCAGGGCAAGCGCCAGGGCCTGGCCGTCAGCGAACTGCTTGGCGGGCGTGTACGCGACAGTCTGGAAGTGGCCTGGACCCTGGCCAGTGGCGACACCGCACGCGACATCGCCGAGGCCGAGCAAATGCTCGACCTGCGCCGTCACCGTATCTTCAAGCTGAAGATCGGTTCCAACGAAGTCAGCCACGACCTCAACCATGTGATCGCGATCAAACGCGCACTGGGCGACTGCGCCAGCGTGCGGGTCGACGTCAATCAGTACTGGGACGAGTCCCAGGCGATTCGCGCTTGCCAGGTGCTGGGCGACAACGGTATCGACCTGGTCGAGCAGCCGATTTCGCGCATCAACCGCGCCGGCCAGGTACGCCTGAACCAGCGCAGCCCGGCACCGATCATGGCCGATGAGTCGATTGAAAGCGTCGAGGACGCCTTCAGCCTGGCAGCCGACGGCGCCGCCAGCATCTTCGCCCTGAAGATCGCCAAGAACGGTGGCCCGCGTGCCGTGTTGCGCACCGCGCAGATCGCCGAAGCCGCCGGTATCGCCCTGTACGGTGGAACCATGCTCGAAGGTTCGATCGGCACCCTGGCCGCCGCCCATGCCTTTGTCACCCTGAACAAACTGACCTGGCACACCGAACTGTTCGGCCCGCTGCTGCTGACCGAAGAGATCGTCAACGAAGCGCCGGTGTATCGCGACTTCGCCCTGCACGTACCACGCACCCCGGGCCTGGGCCTGACCCTGGACGAAGAGCGCCTGGCGTTCTTCAGCCGCAAGTAAGGAGAGATGCCATGTTGTTCCACGTGAAAATGACCGTGAACCTGCCCCTGGACATGGACCCGGCCAAAGCCGCAACGCTCAAGGCCGACGAAAAGGAACTGGCCCAGCGGCTGCAGCGCGAAGGTAGCTGGCGCCACCTGTGGCGCATTGCCGGGCACTACGCCAACTACAGCGTGTTCGACCTGCCCAGCGTCGAGGCGCTGCACGACACCCTGATGCAGCTGCCGCTGTTCCCCTACATGGACATCGAGATCGATGGCCTGTGCCGCCACCCGTCATCGATCCACAGCGACGACCGTTGAACGCGTAACGCCGATAACAACAATTCGAGGTACATATCATGACCGTGAAGATTGCTCACACTGCCGATGTCCAGAAATTCTTCGAAGAAGTCAGTGGCCTGAACAACGACCTGGGTAGCCCGCGCATGAAGCTGGTGACCAACCGTATCGTCAACGACGTCGCCCGCATCATCGAAGACCTGCAAGTCACCCCTGATGAATTCTGGAAGGCGGTGGATTACCTCAACCGCCTGGGTTCGCGCCAGGAAGCCGGCCTGCTGGTGGCCGGGCTGGGCGTCGAACACTACCTGGACCTGCAACTCGATGCCCAGGATGCCGAAGCCGGCATCAGCGGCGGTACTCCGCGCACCATTGAAGGGCCGCTGTATGTTGCTGGCGCACCGATGGCCGAAGGCGAAGTGCGGATGGACGACGGCCTGGACCCGGGCACGGTGATGTTCCTCCAGGGGCGTGTCCTGGACGAGCAGGGCCAGCCGGTGGCTGGCGCCGTGGTGGACCTGTGGCATGCCAACACCCAGGGTACCTATTCGTACTTCGACAGCACCCAGTCTGACTACAACCTGCGCCGGCGTATCGTCACCGACGCCGAAGGCCGCTACCGCGCACGCAGCATCGTGCCGTCGGGTTATGGCTGCCCTGCGGACGGGCCGACCCAGGAACTGCTCGACCAGCTGGGTCGTCACGGCAATCGTCCGGCGCATATCCACTTCTTCATTTCCGCACCGGGGTATCGTCACCTGACCACCCAGATCAACCTGGCCGGTGATCAGTACCTGTGGGACGACTTTGCCTATGCCACCCGTGACGGCCTGATCGGCGAGCTGCGCTTTGTCGAGGATGCGGCCGCCGCCGATGCCCGTGGTGTAGAAGGGCGCTTTGCCGAAATGGACTTCGACTTCCAGTTGCTCAATGCACCCAAGCCTGCGAGTGAAGCACGCAGCAAGCGGCCGCGGGCGTTGCAAGACGTCTGAGGACCGGGTTGAATCCATCGCGGGGCAAGCCCGCTCCTACAGGTAATAAGACTGTGGGAGTGGGCTTGCCCCGCGCTGCTTTTCAGAAGCCACTCACTGGACAATCCAATGAAAACAATACTCCAGGACTTCTCCCTCTCTGCCTTGGTTGCCGGCTTCATCGCCACCCTGATTTCCTACGCTGGCCCCTTGGTGATCATCTTCCAGGCCGCCCACAGCGCACAGCTGTCGGCGGCTGAACTGTCTTCGTGGGTCTGGGCCATTTCCATCGGCAGCGGTGTGCTCGGCGTGGTGCTCAGCCTGCGCTTCAAGGTGCCGTTGGTGATTGCCTGGTCGGCACCGGGCTCGGCCCTGCTGGTGGCGCTGTTGCCGGACATCGCTTTTGCCGAAGCGGTCGGTGCCTACATTGTCGCCAACCTGGTGATCCTGCTCGTCGGTCTGTCGGGCGCCTTTGACCGCATTGTCGGCAAGCTGCCGCCAGCCATCTCCGCAGCGATGCTGGCGGGTATCCTGTTCAGTTTCGGTACCGGCTTGTTCACCTCATTGAAATCGCAACCGCTGCTGGTGCTGGCGATGTTCGTCAGCTACCTGGTGTTCAAGCGCATCGCTCCGCGATACGCGGTGTTGGCGGTGCTGGTGTGCGGAGTGAGCATTGCCGTGTTCAGCGGCGAAATGAACAGCTCGGCGCTGGTGGTGGGGCTGGCTACACCGGTATGGACCACGCCGGCATTCA
The DNA here is from genome assembly GCF_059415665.1 of Pseudomonas sp. GW821-FHT10B02. NCBI lineage: Bacteria > Pseudomonadati > Pseudomonadota > Gammaproteobacteria > Pseudomonadales > Pseudomonadaceae > Pseudomonas > Pseudomonas sp. GW821-FHT10B02. Next base: position 173,368 of record NZ_JBWKNR010000001.1, read on the forward strand.
GCTGGAACGCTGTGTTGAGCATCAGCCTGCCGCTGGTGATGGTGGCGCTGACCGGGCAGTTCGTGCCGGGTATCGCCGTGTTGCGTAACGATGGCTATCAAACCCCGGCCAGCCCGATCATCGCCAGTAACGCGCTGACCAGTCTGATGCTGGCGCCGTTCGGTTGTCATGGCCTGAACCTGGCAGCGATCACGGCGGCCATCTGCACCGGTCGTGAAGCACATGACGATCCGCGCAAACGCTATTGGGCGGGTGTCTGTGGGGGCGTGCTGTATTTACTGCTGGGGGTGTTCGGGGCAACGCTGGTGTCACTGTTCACTGCGTTTCCTGCGGCCTTGATCGCAGCGCTGGCCGGGCTGGCCTTGTTTGGTGCGATTGGTGGAGCGCTGGCCGGGGCGATGAGTGTGCCGAGTGACCGCGAGGCGGCGTTGATCACCTTCCTGGTGACGGCTTCGGGGATGTCATTCCTCGGTTTGTCGGCGGCTTTCTGGGGGCTGATCTTCGGCTTGTTCGCGCACCTGCTGCTGCACCTGCGGCGACCAGTGCCACAGGTGAGCAGGGCAGGGGTGCAGGCTGACTGAAGTCAGATCTGCATGGCCATGCCTTCGACGTTCATCGCCGCCTGGCGCAAGGCTTCGGAACGGGTCGGGTGCGGGTGGCAGGTCAGGGCGATGTCTTCGGCCGAAGCCGAGAACTCCATGGCCACGCAGAACTCGCCGATCATCTCGCTGACGCTCGGGCCGACCAGGTGCACGCCGAGCACCTCGTCGGTGTTGGCGTCGGCCAGGACCTTGGCGAAGCCTTCGGTCTCGTGGTTGATCTTGGCCCGGCTGTTGGCGGTGAAGGGAAACTTGCCGACCTTGTAGGCACGTCCTTCGGCCTTGAGCTGCTCTTCGGTCTTGCCGACGCTGGCCAGTTCCGGACGGGTGTAGATCACCCCGGGGATGAGGTTGTAGTTGACCTCATGGGCCTTGCCGGCGATCCGCTCGATGCAGGCCACCGCTTCGTCTTCGGCCTTGTGCGCGAGCATCGGGCCGGAGGTAACGTCACCGATAACCCAGATCCCTGGCACCGCCGAGCGGTGGTGCTCATTGGCGAGCATGCCGCGCTTGTCGGTTTCCAGGCCGACATTTTCCAGGCCCAGGCCCTTGGTATACGGACGACGGCCGATAGCGACCAGCACATAGTCCGCTTGCAGGCTTTCACTGGCACCGCCGGCGGCAGGTTCCAGGCTCAGGCTGACACCCTCCGCCGAGGCGGTGGCCTGAGTGACCTTGCTGCCCAGCTTGAAACTGATGCCTTGCTTGGCCAGCGCGCGTTGCAGGGTTTTGGCGGTCTCTTCGTCGGTGCCCGGGCAGATGCGGTCAAGGTATTCGATCACGGTGACCTGACTCCCCAGGCGCCGCCACACCGAACCCAGCTCCAGGCCGATCACGCCAGCACCGATCACCACCAGGTGCTTGGGCACGCTGGGTAGCGACAGGGCGCCAGTGGAGTCGATGATGCGTTGGTTGTCGATGGTTACACCCGGTAGCGGGGTCGGCTCGGAGCCGGTGGCGATGACGATGTCCTTGGCCTGCAGCTCAGTGATGCTGCCGTCCTCGGCGCTGACATTGACCCGGCCTGTGCCTGCGATCTGGCCCCAGCCCTTGATCCAGTCGACCTTGTTCTTGCGGAACAGGAACTCGATGCCCTTGGTCAGGCCGGTCACGCTTTCGTCTTTCTGCTTCATCATCTGGGCGAGGTTCAAGGTCGGTTTGACCTCGATACCCAGGTTGGCGAACTCGCTGCCCACCGCCGCTTCATACAGCTCCGAGGCATGCAGCAGTGCCTTGGACGGCATGCAACCGACATTCAGGCAGGTACCGCCGAGGGTCGAGCGGCCTTCCACACAGGCCACGCTCATGCCCAGCTGACCGGCGCGGATTGCGGCGTTGTAGCCGCCCGGGCCGCCGCCGATGATCACCACATCATAGGTTTTCATTGTTGTACTCCAGGATGAAGAATCGACAATGGCGCCAAGATTAGTCTGCCAGGCAAGTGATTGTATACAATCAATCGTGCGCTTCGATTTCCCCAAAAGGGTCTGGAATGGGGGCGACAGCTTCAGGCTATGGTCGCGATAAGCTGAAACTTCCGACAGATGAACTACCCTTTGGCGGTGACGTCCGATGAAAAAGGGAGGCTCATTTCATGCTTGCGCAACTTCCGCCTGTTCTGCAAAGCCTGCGACTGCCACTGCGCCTGAAGCTGTGGGATGGTCATGAGTTCGATCTGGGGCCAAAACCGCAGGTCACCATCCTGGTCAAGGATCCGCAGCTGATCACCCAACTGGCCCATCCGAGCCTGGACGAGCTGGGCGCCGCCTTCGTCGAAGGCAAGTTGGAGCTGGAGGGCACCATCGGCGAGGTGATCCGGATTTGCGATGAGCTCAGCGAAGCCTTGCTCAAGCATGAAGTCGACGACCTGCCGGTGCGCAGCGAGCATGACAAGGAAACTGACGCGGCGGCGATTTCCTATCACTACGACCTGTCCAACGACTTCTACCAGCTGTGGCTGGACCGCGACATGGCCTATTCCTGCGCCTACTTCAAAACCGAGCAGGACACCCTTGAGCAGGCCCAGCAGAACAAGTTCGAGCACCTGTGCCGCAAGCTGCGCTTGCAGAAGGGTGACTACCTGCTCGATGTCGGCTGTGGTTGGGGTGGGTTGTCGCGCTTTGCCGCCCGGGAGTTTGGCGCCAAGGTGTTAGGTATCACCCTGAGCAAAGAGCAGCTCAAGCTCGGCCGCCAACGGGTCAAGGACGAAGGTCTGCAGAACCAGGTGAAGCTGCAGATTCTCGACTACCGCGACATCCCTCAGGATGGCCGCTTCGACAAGGTGGTCAGTGTCGGCATGTTCGAGCACGTCGGCCATGCCAACCTGGCGTTGTACTCTGAGCGTCTGTTCGGTGCCGTGCGCGAAGGTGGTCTGGTGATGAACCACGGCATCACCGCCAAGCATATTGATGGGCGCCCGGTAGGGCGGGGCGCGGGTAGTTTCATTGGGCGCTATGTGTTCCCTCACGGCGAGCTACCACACTTGTCGATGATCGCTGCCAGCATCAGCCATGCCGGTCTTGAGATTGTCGATGTCGAGAGCCTGCGCCTGCACTACGCGCGCACGCTCAAGCACTGGAGCGACCGCCTGGAAAACCAGTTACAAGCAGCCTCGACGCTAGTGCCGGAAAAGGCCCTGCGGATCTGGCGCCTGTACCTGGCTGGCTGTTCCTACGCCTTCGCCAAGGGCTGGATCAACCTGCACCAGATCCTCGCGGTCAAACCTTATGCCGACGGTCATCATGACCTGCCGCTGACCCGCGAGGACCTCTATCGCTGAGGTGCTTAGAGAATCGGTGAAATCAGCCGGGCGATACGCATGCCCAACAGTTGTAGGCGGTGGGTGTCCTGGCTGTCCTCGGCACTGATCTCCCGGGCCTGGTCGAAGTCATGGATGAGCATGGCTTCGACCTGATCGGCGAAGGCGCGATCGACCGTCAGCAGCATCACTTCAAAGTTCAGGCGGAACGAACGGTTGTCGAGGTTGGCGCTGCCGATGGCGCTGATCTCGTTGTCGATCAGCACCACCTTCTGGTGCAGGAAGCCCGGACCATAGCGGAACATCCTTACCCCGGCGCGCACCGCTTCGAAGGCATACAGGCTGGATGCGGCATAGACGATGCGATGGTCCGCACGCGACGGCAAAAGGATACGTACATCCACTCCGCGAAATACGGCCAGGCGTAGTGCGGCGGCCACCGCCTCATCAGGAATGAAGTAGGGACTGGTAATCCACAGCCGCTCCCTTGCCGAATGGATGGCTTCGACGAAGAACAGCGAGCAGGTTTCCTGAGGGTCGGCCGGACCACTGGCCAGTACCTGACAGAGCACGCCATCTTCGGGGTAGGTGTCCGGCAGGATCAGCGGCGGCAGTTTGCGTGCGGCCCAGAACCAGTCCTCGGCAAAGGATTCCTGCAGGCAGGCCAGCACCGGCCCGCTGACTTGCACATGGGTATCGCGCCAGGGTGAGAGCCTGGGCTTTTCGCCCAGGTACTCGTCGCCGACGTTGTGCCCGCCGAGAAAACCCTGCACGCCATCGACCACGACGATCTTGCGATGGTTGCGAAAGTTGACCTGGAAGCGGTTGAACCAACCACGGCGCGTGGCGAAGGCGCGGACGTTCACACCACCGTCGCGCAGCTTTTGACTGTAGCTGGCGGGCAGGGCGTGGCTGCCGACCCGGTCGTACAGCACATAGATGTTTACCCCTTCGGCGGCTTTCTTCAGCAGCAGGGCTTGCAAGGCGCGCCCCAGCTTGTCGTCATGGATGATGAAGAACTGCACCAGCACCGTGTCACGTGCTTGCTCGATGGCGGCAAAGATCGCGTCGAAAGTTGCCTTGCCGTCGATCAGCAGGCGCACCTGGTTGTTCGCCAGACACGGCATCCGTCCCAACCTGGGCATGGCCCGAAGTGCGCCATAGGATTCGGAGTTGCGTGCTGCCAGCGCTTCATCGACCCACGGCCGCCAGTTGAGGTCGGCCATGGCTACATGCATTTCGCGGTTGGCCTGGCGTCGCGCCTGGATGTAAGCGTCGAAGGTGCGGCTGCCGAATACCAGATAAGGGATCAAGGTGAAGTAGGGGATAAACAGTAGCGACAAGGCCCAGGCAATTGCACCCTGGGCAGTGCGCACGGTGAGCACCGCATGCATGGCGGCGATGGCACCAAGCAAGTGCAGGGCACCGATCAGGTAACCGAAGAAGTAGGGGCTGTGGTAATCCATATGCATCCTGCTGTCCAAAGGCACTGCCTCTAACAGAGCATGTTCCACACGGTACTTGCAACCGAAAGGGCAAATTGACGTCTAAGCTGTGTTCCAGCTTGGGGCTGGAGTTTCGAGGAGTCATTACATGAAAAGTCGTCTGCCAATGCTGGCATTGGTCCTGGGTGTATCGAGCCCGTTGGTGCATGCGCAGATGTTGCAACCGGGGTTGTGGGAGTTGACCACCAGCAACATGCAGGTCGATGGCAAGGCGCTGCCGGACATGGGCTTCATGCTCGGCCAGTTGAAGAACCTGCCGCCCGAGCAGCGGGCGATGATTGAAGGCGGTCTGGCCAAGCAGGGGATCAGTGTCGCCGGTCAGGGCGTGCGCTCGTGCCTGACGCCTGAGCAGGTCAAGACCAACGATATCCCGTTGCAGGACCCGAAGTCCGGTTGCACCCAGAAGATTACCGAGCGCACGGGCAATGTCTGGAAGTTCACCTTCAGCTGCCCGAAAGCGCAGGGTAATGGGGTAGCCACATTCCAGAGTGATAAAGAGTTCACCACCACGGTGAACGGCACCTTCAATGCTTCGGGTGTCCAGCAACAAGGCAGCATGAACACGCGTGCCGTTTGGCTGGGCGACGACTGCGGTAGCGTCAAGCCGCGAACCTAAAGCACCTTGAACTGCGTTACCAGTGCCACTGGCTGTGAGCAACCGCATCGTGGGCATGCAGACTTTCTGCATGTTCCACGCGCAGGCTGAAGCCGCTCAGCCAGGTCAGGTGTTGCAGGGCCAGGTGCAGGCGTCGAGCGGCGTCTTCACAGAACATCAGGTTCTGACCGTTGGCCAAGGCAAAGGCCTGTTCGTCTGCGCGCTTCACCGCAGTCTGCACGGCGGTGCCGAGTGCCGCCTCAGCCTGATCGATCAGTGCCCTGATCGGCAGTTCGCTGAGCCCTTGCTTCAAGCGTATCTGCAGTTGCGCCACACTGCGTTGGCTGTGAGGCGTTGCCACCACCCCCTGGGCGCTGCCCAACCAGCTGAGTACAGCCTCATGACTGAGGCTACGGTTGCCGAAATCGGTGAGGAATTGCTGTTGAATCAATTGCCTGGCCAAGGCAGCAGAGCAAGGGCAGGTGGAGGAGTAATCCAGCTGCACTTTTAGTTCCACGTGGAACACTTCGTCTTTTAGCTGTGCAGAAAGGCTGACCGGATAGGCTTTCCACCCCGCCAACGGGCTGATCAATGCCGGCCGTTTGAGCATGAGTTCGAAGCGTAAATTCAAGTAAGCGCCTGCGGATATTCCTGCGTGGCTTTCCAGAAAAGTATCCAGCACCTGGTGAATGAGCAGAGGTGTTAAAGGCTGCTGTTCGAACACCTCCAGTGCCAGATACAGCCGCGACATGTGGATTCCGCGTGAGCTGCCATCGTCCAGGCTGACGCCCGCGTCGGCACTTGCACGCATCGTGCTGCCATCAAACAACACAGGCAAAGCAATGTTGCACATGCCTACCCAGTCCAGGGGCAAGGAGGTGTGAATGGATTGCGCGGCAATATCAGGAAGCGTGAGGGCAGTCATGGGCAGCTCGTATTCTGTTGGGCGAGAGTGATTACTGGCAGCCGCTCAGGCGATTGCAGTGCAGGTTGAAGCGCTGACCGCTGGAGCTGGAAACCCGATTGAAAGTGGTCCAGCCGACTTTGCGGCTGTAACCCACCCAGGTTTCACCGTCACTGGCCAGGCCGGTGTAGAACGTCAGCTGCCCGTAGCGGCTGTTGGTTTGTGTCCATAGCCGCCGTCCTTGCACTTCATAACCACGCAGATACGTCGTGCTGCCCTCGCTGCGCACGCTGTAGTAATTGCCTTGCGCATCACCACATGCCAGCAAGGTGGCGCTACGGGTGCACAGCGCCAAGCCTTTGCTCAGTGGAACAGCCATGGCTGCAACAGGCAGGCACAGCAGCAAGAGGGCAGTGGCAGACAGGCACAACAGTTTCATTTTTGGCGTCCTTCGAGGGGCCTTCGGTCGAGTTCAGATAAAGCAGCTTGGCGAGATTGTATTGTTATAATATAACATTGCGCAATGCATCGTTCGAATGCACCTGCCCCGATGAGGATCTGACCATGCCCAACCGCCTTCCCGTCACCGTGCTTTCCGGCTTTCTGGGTGCCGGCAAAAGCACCCTGCTCAACCATGTCCTGCGCAACCGCGAGAACCTGCGGGTGGCAGTGATCGTCAACGACATGAGTGAAATCAACATCGATGCCAGCGAGGTGCAACGCAATGTCAGCCTCAACCGCGCTGAAGAAAAACTGGTGGAGATGAGCAACGGCTGCATTTGCTGCACCCTGCGTGAGGACTTGCTTGAAGAGGTTGGCCGGTTGGCGCGTGAGGGCCGCTTTGACTACCTGCTGATCGAGTCCACCGGCATCTCCGAACCGCTACCGGTTGCCGAGACATTTACCTTCCGTGATGAGCAGGGCCGCAGCCTGGCCGATCAGGCGCGGCTGGACACCATGGTCACGGTTGTCGACGGGTTGAACTTCCTGCGTGATTACCAGGCGGCTGAAAGCCTGGCCAGCCATGGCGAAACCCTGGGCGAGGACGACCAGCGTTCGATCAGTGACCTGCTGATCGAACAAGTGGAGTTTGCCGATGTGATCCTGCTCAGCAAGATCGACCTGATCAGCAGCCATGAGCGCGAAGAGCTCAGCGCCATCCTGCGCAGCCTCAATGCCCATGCGCGGATCGTACCGATGATCATGGGCCAGGTGCCTTTGGCGTCGATCCTCAATACCGGTCTGTTCGATTTCGAGCGTGCCGCCCAGGCCCCGGGATGGCTGCAGGAACTGCGCGGTGAGCATGTGCCGGAAACCGAGGAGTACGGTATCGCCGCCAGCACCTGGCAGGCCCGTCGACCGCTGCATCCGCAACGCTTCTTCGACTTTATCCACAGCGCGTGGAGTAATGGCCGCTTGCTGCGCTCGAAAGGATTCTTCTGGCTGGCCAGCAAGCATCAGGAGGCCGGCAGCTGGTCGCAGGCCGGGGGCATGATGCGTTACGGTTTTGCCGGACGCTGGTGGCGCTTTGTGCCGCGTCAGCACTGGCCGCAAGATGAACAGAGTACGGCAGCAATCCTCAACAACTGGACGGCCGACTGCGGCGATTGCCGTCAGGAGCTGGTGTTCATCGGTCAGAACATTGACTTCGCCCAGTTGACGGCCGAGCTGGACGCTTGCCTGCTGAGCGACGCGGAAATGGCTGAAGGCGCCGAAAGCTGGTGCCAACTGGCAGATCCTTTCGGCCCTTGGCATGACGAAGAGGCGGCTTGACGCAATGGACTGATTTCAAGGCATAGTGATGAAAATCCAGGACGCCTAACGTCATATGCTGCAGAACATCCCTACCCACGTTATTGCCGGACCTTTGGGGGCCGGCAAAACCAGCCTTATCCGTCAGTTAATGGCCCAGCGACCGGTAAACGAGCGCTGGGCGATTCTGATCAATGAATTCGGTCAGATCGGCCTGGATGCGGCGTTGCTGAGCACCGATGATCAGGGCATCGCCATGGGCGAGGTGGCGGGTGGCTGCCTGTGTTGCGTCAACGGTGCGCCTTTTCAGGTCGGACTGGGGCGTTTACTGCGCAAAGCCAAACCGCACCGGTTGTTTATCGAACCTTCGGGGTTGGGACATCCACTGCAATTGCTGGAGCAGCTTCGGCAGCCGCCATGGCGTGGGGTATTGGCCGTACAGCCAGCGGTCATGGTGCTGGATGCCGAGCAACTTGCAGCGGGCAGCGCTTTACCTGAGGCGCAGCAGAACGCGTTGGCCGACGCAGGCTTGCTGGTGCTGAATAAATCCCAAGGGCTGGATGATGAAAAGCGCTTGTGGATAACTTCACAGCTGCCCCGTCAGTCGCTGTACTGGACCGAGCAGGGGAGATTGCCGTTATCGGAGTTGCCCACCCAAGTGTTTGCACCGGGCGAAACCGCATCTGTGGATAAGCTGGTTCTGCCCAGTACAGCCGGGCCTACGGCGGCCTTGTGGATAAATCCACAGGAGCCAATCTGCAGTATTCAGGACGCTGCCGAGGGCTGGAGTATCGGCTGGCGCTGGCATCCGCAACAGAGGTTTGAACGCTCGCTTCTCGAACAGTTGTTGCGTGATTTCAACTGGCGCCGGGCAAAACTGGTTATCCACAGCCTGCAAGGTTGGCAGTCGATCAACGCGGTAGGCGGGCAGGGCGATCTGCACTGGCAACCCAGCGAATGGCGGCGTGACTCGCGCATCGAGCTGATTTTCGCCAGCGCACAGGATCAAAAGCTGCTGCAGCAAGCCATGCAGGCTTGCCGGCTCTAGTTACGCCAGCGGTTATGGTCCTGGCGCCACTGATTCATTTCGATGACGTTGTCAGCATGCTGTGCCGGTTTGATTTCGAACGGGTAGGGCGCCAGTTCGATCTGCATGCTGTGGGCACCAAACTGGGTGACAGTGCCCGGGTGGCGTTGCTCTCCGGTGACGGTGAACTCGAAGTTATACACACGGGCCAGGCGCTTGCGACCCTGGGCGTCGCGGACAAAACCGATGCGCTTGAGCGCCACGTTGCCATCGAGCAGTTCCAGATCGAGTTTTGCACAGTGCTGCTTGACCCGTTCCAGGGCCTTTTCACGCAATCCGTGGTTGTGCCACAGCCAGGCGCCAGCTGTAGCCAGCAGCATCAGCACGGCGAGATTACCCAGGGTCAGCATTTACATTTACTCCAACGAAGTACGCCCAGCTTAACTGCCTCCCCGCTCTGTCGTACAGGTGGCATTTGACGCCATACTGCACGTCTTGTCTTTCAATTCACTGCTTCGGAAGTCTTGCATGAAACGTACGCCGCATCTGCTCGCCATCCAGTCCCATGTAGTTTTCGGCCATGCCGGTAATGGCGCGGCAGTGTTCCCGATGCAGCGGGTCGGTGTGAATGTCTGGGCACTCAATACCGTGCAGTTCTCCAATCACACTCAGTATGGCCAGTGGACGGGAGAAGTGCTTGCGCCAGCTCAAATTCCCGCACTGGTCGAGGGCATTGCCGCGATCGGCGAGTTGGGCAATTGCGATGCAGTGTTGTCCGGCTACATGGGCAGCGCCGAGCAGGGGCGCGCGATCCTCAGTGGCGTGGCGCGGATCAAGGCGGCCAACCCCAAGGCCTTGTACCTGTGTGACCCGGTCATGGGGCATCCGGAAAAGGGCTGCATCGTACCGGCCGAAGTCAGCCGCTTTCTGCTCGAAGAAGCGTTGGCCGCCGCTGATGTGTTGTGCCCGAACCAGCTGGAACTGGACAGTTTCTGTGATCGCCGGCCGCAGTCCCTGGAGGATTGCGTGAGCATGGCTCGCAGCCTGCTGGAACGTGGGCCGAAGACGGTGCTGGTCAAGCACCTGGCTTATCCAGGACGCGGCGCGGAAGATTTCGAGATGCTGTTGGTCACCGCCGAAGGCAGCTGGCACCTGCGCCGGCCGCTGCTGGCCTTTCCGCGTCAACCGGTGGGCGTGGGCGACCTGACGTCAGGGCTGTTCCTGGCGCGCCTGCTGCTGGGCGATAGCTGCCTGGCAGCGTTCGAATTCACCGCCGCCGCCGTCCATGAAGTACTGCTCGAAACCCAGGCCTGCGCCAGCTACGAACTCGAGCTGGTGCGGGCCCAGGACCGCATCGTGCATCCACGGGTGCGCTTCGAGGCTCGGCGCCTGAGCTGTTAAAGGGTGTCGCCCTTGAGCTCCTGGTAGCGTTTTTCCAGCTCCTGGCGAATCAGCCGGCGCTGCTTGCCTTGCAGGAAGCGGCGCTTTTCTTCGCTGCTTTCTGGCTGGCGCGGCGGTACCGCTACAGGTTTGCGGTCGTCATCGACGGCGACCATGGTGAAAAAACAGCTGTTGCTGTGGCGTACCGAACGCTCGCGAATGTTTTCGGTGACCACCTTGATGCCGACTTCCATCGAGGTGTTGCCGGTGTAGTTGACCGAGGCAAGAAAGGTCACCAGCTCGCCGACATGTACCGGCTCGCGAAAGACCACCTGGTCTACCGACAGGGTCACCACATAACGCCCGGCATAGCGGCTGGCGCAGGCATAGGCGACTTCATCGAGGTATTTCAGCAGTGTGCCGCCATGAACGTTGCCAGAAAAGTTGGCCATGTCCGGGGTCATCAGGACGGTCATCGACAGCTGGGCGTTTCCAGGTTCCATAGTGTGCTCACGGTTAGGTTGCGCTGAGGCGGGGTGGCGACTGGTATTCACGCTTCTTTCCCCTATTACGATTCCCATCTAAAGACGGGACGCTGACAGCGGCCTTGCCGTCACGCTGTTTGTGCCATTTGCGGCGTTGATTTGGTCGATCTGTTTCCACTTATTGCACCGGCTTTGCGCGACAGGCGGCAGTGTTAACCTGAGGAGGCCCATGCAAGGTGGGTTTTCTACATTAAAAACACTATGTACCCGCAACTCAATCAGTCTATTCCTGGGATGAGCAGCGGTTTGTCCTTCGTCTCAAGGTAAGGAGTACCACGCCGTGCATGCCATAAGCTTTATCCAGGACTTGGCAGTGATCATGCTGGTTGCGGGAGTGGTCACCATCCTCTTTCACCGTTTCAAGCAGCCGGTGGTGCTGGGTTACATCGTCGCCGGCTTTATCATCGGCCCGCACACCCCACCGTTTGGCCTGATTCACGACGAAGACACGATCAAGACCCTCGCCGAGCTCGGGGTAATCTTCCTGATGTTCTGCCTGGGCCTGGAGTTCAGCCTGCGCAAGCTGTTCAAGGTCGGCGCCACGGCGTTTATCGCGGCGTTCCTGGAAATCGTGCTGATGATCTGGATTGGCTTCGAGATCGGCCGCTGGTTCGGTTGGAGCACCATGGATTCGCTGTTTCTGGGTGCGATTCTGGCGATTTCCTCGACCACCATCATCGTCAAGGCGCTCAACGACCTGAAAATGAAGAACGAGCGCTTTGCCCAACTGATCTTCGGCGTGCTGATCGTCGAGGATATTCTCGGTATCGGCATCATCGCCTTGCTCTCGGGGATCGCCGTCAGTGGCTCGGTCAGTTCCGGCGAAGTGTTTTCCACCGTCGGCAAGCTGTCGCTGTTCATGATTGTGGCGCTGGTCATCGGCATTCTGCTGGTGCCGCGGCTGCTGGCCTACGTCGCACGTTTCGAAAGCAACGAGATGCTGTTGATCACCGTGCTGGGCCTGTGTTTCGGCTTCTGTCTGCTGGTGGTCAAACTCGAGTACAGCATGGTGCTGGGGGCTTTCCTGATCGGTGCAATCATGGCCGAGTCGCGGCAGTTGCTGAAAATCGAGCGGCTGATCGAACCGGTTCGCGACCTGTTCAGTGCGATTTTCTTTGTCGCCATCGGCATGATGATCGACCCGCTGGTGCTGGTCGAATATGCCTGGCCGATCGTGGTCATTACCGTGGCCGTGGTGTTGGGCAAGATGCTGTCCTGTGGCATGGGGGCATTTATCGCCGGCAATGACGGACGCACCTCGCTACGGGTAGGGATGGGGCTGTCTCAGATTGGCGAGTTCTCCTTCATCATCGCGGCGCTGGGCATGACCCTGCAGGTCACCAGCGACTTTCTCTACCCGGTCGCGGTAGCCGTATCGGCCATCACCACGCTGCTCACGCCTTATCTGATCCGTGGCGCCGACCCTTTGTCGCTGAAGCTTGCCAAGGTCGTCCCGCGCCGCCTGGCACGGGTGTTGTCGCTGTACGGCGAGTGGCTGCGCAGTATCCAGCCCCACGGCGAGGGCGCGTTACTGGCTTCGATGATCCGGCGCATTCTGCTGCAGGTGGGGGTGAACCTGGCACTGGTGGTGGCGATCTTTTTCAGTGGCGGCTATTTCGCTGCGCGCATCGGCGAATACCTGGGGGCATGGATCAGCGATGTAGGCCAGCAGAAGGCGCTGATCTGGGGCGCTGCACTATTGCTGTCGCTACCCTTCCTGATTGCCGCCTATCGCAAGCTCAAGGCACTGTCGATGCTGTTGGCCGAGATGGGCGTCAAGCCGGAAATGGCCGGGCGTCATACCCAACGGGTGCGCCGGGTGATTGCCGAGGTCATTCCGCTGTTGTCGCTGCTGGTGATCTTTCTGCTGTTGTCGGCACTTTCGGCGAGCATTCTGCCGACCAGCGAATTGCTGGTGCTGATTGTGGTGGTGGCGGCGGGTGTGGCGGCGTTGCTCTGGCGCTGGCTCATCCGCGTGCACACACGCATGCAGATCGCCTTGCTGGAGACGCTGGACAATCATCAGGAGAATCACCACTAGGGTGACGGGGCAAGACGCTTCCTGCGCGAGACGATTCGAATGTCCGAGGGGATGGAGCGGTAGCAAATCGCCACGCACAGGAAGGCATGGCGATTCTACGAACATTAATGGCTAAGGGCCATTAATTTGTGAGGATATTTCTCATTCAGCTTTCCAGCCAGACGTCCCGAGCCCAGTGCCAGACCGACTCCCAGCTTTCTTCGGTGACAATTTCTTCTTCGCCGGACCACAGCACGACAGTGCCGTCTTCTTCGACGCAGTAGTAATCGTCGCCATCCTGGCAGATCGGGATCAGGTCTCGCGGTACACCCGCATCCCAGGCGTTGGCCGCCACCTCCGGCAGGTAGGTGTGCGACTGCGGATCGGTGACAGTGACGGGCTCCAGGCTGCCATAAACCACGTCGCTGACCGTCAGCAGGAACTCCTTGAAGACGAATGGAATATTGATGAACAACTCTTCTTCGATTTCGACCAACTGGTCTTCGTCCGGCAACTCAAGCGGCACCGGTACCGGTTCATTGGCTTCTCGGAGCTGTTCGATGACTTCTTCCACGGTTCTATCCTCTAACCTTTACGACACGCTGCGCGTTATACCCTAGTAGCCCGCTGCGCTAAAAGCAAAACCCCGGGACAAGCCCGGGGTTTTTTTGTGCAATGCCTCAAGATCAGCCGTTCTGGCGGATCCCGGCGACCAGCCAAGGCTGGTTTTCGCCCTGGGCGCGTTCCATGTTCCAGCTTTCGCTGAACACTTCACCCTGGTCGAAGCGCGAGGTTTTCGACACACCGCTGAAGGTCAGGGTGGCGATGGTCTTGTCGGCGCGATCATCGACGCCTTCAAGCTGCACATCCAGGTTGTCGATGTAGGTGGACTGGAAGCCATCACCCAGCTCAGCACGCTCCTGCTTGAGGAACTGCAGCATTTGCGGGGTAACGAATTCGGCGATCTTGTCCATTTCGTTGGCGTCCCAGTGCTGCTGCAGCGTCTGGAAGTGGTTACGGGCAGCGGCCAGGAAGCTTTGCTCGTTGAACCAGGCCGGTGCGTTGATGACCGGACGGGCGGCAGCGGCTGGCGCGGCGGAACCACCGAAGATCGACGGCTGAGCAGTTGGCTGATGGGCTTCACGCTGGAATGGCGCGTGACCGGCGGCGGCCATTTGTGGCTGCTGCTTGCGGCGACGGGCGGCGATGAAGCGGAACACCAGGAAGGCGATCAGCGCCATGATCAGGATGTCGAAGATCTGCATGCCATCGAAGCCATCGCCCATGAACATCGAGGCCAGCAGGCCACCGGCGGCGATACCGGCCAGAGGGCCGAGCCATTTCGATGCGCCACTGGCGGCTGCCGGTGCGCGACCTGGAACGGTTGGCGAGGCACCCGGGGTGGTCGGGGCAGCCTGGCGGGTCTGGTGCATTGGCGCGGCGCCTGAGCTTTTGCCGCCGCCCATGCGTTTGGCGTTGGCGTCGAGGCTCATCGTCAGGCCGATGCACAACGCCAGGGCGATGCTAAGAAAACGTTGCATAGAAGGGTATTCCCGTTTTGTGGATTGCACGCGCGTCATGGTGCACAGGTTGTAGGACACATGACCAGCGTCAAGATGTTTCCATCTTTTGCCTAAAGCGCCTCGAGCTTGGCGTAGCCGAGCATCAGCCACTTGCTGCCTTCGGCGAAGTTGACCTGCACCCGGGCCTGGGCGCCGGAGCCTTCGAAGTTGAGGATCACGCCCTCGCCGAATACGGCGTGTTGCACGCGCTGGCCAAGATTGAAGGCAGTTTGCGGAATGTTCGCGTTGGCGAACAGGCTGCTGGTGTTCTGCTTTTGACCTGAGCCGAAAGGGCGGCTGACGCTGTTGGACAAGCGCACTTCCTGGATCAGTCCCGCCGGTATCTCGCGTACGAAACGGGAAACCTTGTTGTAGGTTTCACTGCCATACAGACGCCGGGTTTCAGCGTAGGTCATCACTAGCTGCTGCATCGCCCGGGTGATGCCGACATAGGCCAGCCGGCGTTCTTCCGCCAGACGGCCAGGCTCTTCCAGGCTCATCTTGTGCGGGAACAGGCCTTCTTCCATGCCGACCAGGAACACATGCGGGAATTCCAGGCCTTTGGCGCTGTGCAGGGTCATCAGCTGGATGCTGTCTTCGTGTTCGTCGGCCTGGGTATCGCCGGCTTCCAGCGAAGCATGACCGAGGAACGCGGCCAGGGGCGAGAGTTCGGCATCTTCTTCGCTGGTTTCGAAGTTGCGCGCGGCGCTGACCAGTTCCTCAAGGTTTTCTACCCGTGCCTGACCCTTTTCACCTTTTTCTTCCTGGTGATAGATGATCAGCCCGGACTGCTCGATGACTGTCTGGGTCATCAGGTGCAGCGGCATCTCCATGACCTTGGCGGCAAGGTTTTCGATCAGCTCGATGAACGCGGCCAGGGCACTGGCGGCGCGGCCTTTGAGCGCCTTGTTGGCGATCAGCAGGTTCATCGATTCCCACATCGACACCTCGCTGTGCCGGGCGTGGTCGCGAATCGCTTCGACGGTTTTCTCGCCGATGCCCCGTGGCGGTACGTTGATCACCCGCTCCAGTGCCGCATCGTTACCGCGCCCTTCGAGCAGGCGCAGGTAAGCCATGGCGTTCTTGATCTCGGCGCGTTCGAAGAAGCGCTGACCACCGTAGATGCGGTAGGGGATGCGTTCGCGCAACAAGGCTTCTTCAAGCACCCGCGACTGAGCGTTGGAGCGATACAGGATGGCAATGTCGCTACGGGCCAAGCCGGTCTTGAGCACGCTCTCGATGGTTTCCACCACGTAGCGCGCTTCATCGTGTTCGTTGAAGGCCGCGTACAGGCTCAAGGGCTCGCCATCGCCGCCGTCGGTCCACAGTTCCTTGCCCAGGCGATCGCTGTTGTTGGCGATCAGGGCGTTGGCGGCCTTGAGGATGCCGGCCGTGGAGCGGTAGTTCTGCTCCAGACGGATCATCTCGGCGTCGGGGAAGTCGGCGCTGTACTGGTGAATGTTCTCGATCTTGGCACCGCGCCAGCCATAAATGGACTGGTCGTCGTCGCCAACCACCATCAGGCTGTCGCCGCCTTTGCACAGCAGACGCAACCAGGCGTACTGCACGGCGTTGGTATCCTGGAATTCGTCCACCAGCACATGGCGGAAGCGTCGCTGGTAATGTTCGAGCAGGCCCGGATGGTCGCGCCACAGGTCCAGGGCGCGCAGCAGCAGCTCGGAGAAGTCGATGACCCCGGCGCGCTGGCAAGCGGACTCGTAGGCTTCGTAGATGCTGCGCATGGTGCCCAGGTACAGGTCGCCGCTGGCCTGGATGTGTTGCGGGCGCAAGCCCTCGTCTTTCTGCCCGTTGATGAACCATTGGGCCTGGCGCGCCGGCCAGCGCTGCTCATCGAGGCCCAGCTCGCGG
This sequence comes from Pseudomonas sp. GW821-FHT10B02, assembly GCF_059415665.1. Taxonomy (NCBI): domain Bacteria; kingdom Pseudomonadati; phylum Pseudomonadota; class Gammaproteobacteria; order Pseudomonadales; family Pseudomonadaceae; genus Pseudomonas; species Pseudomonas sp. GW821-FHT10B02. The sequence continues at coordinate 189,884 of NZ_JBWKNR010000001.1, forward strand.
ATCACCCGCTTGACCAGGCGTTGCTGGTCATCGCTGTCGAGAATCTGGAAGTTCTGGTTCAGCCCGGCTTCCTGCCAGTGCGCCCGCAACAGGCGATGGGCCAGGCCGTGGAAGGTGCCTACCCACATACCGGCCGGGTTGATACCCATCAATTGCTCGATACGCTGGCGCATCTCGGCAGCGGCCTTGTTGGTGAAGGTCACCGACAGGATCGAGTGCGGCGAGGCCTGCTCGACCTGGATCAACCAGGCGATGCGGTGCACCAGCACACGGGTCTTGCCGGAGCCGGCACCGGCCAGGACCAACTGACGACCGACGGGGGCCGCTACGGCCTGGCGTTGGGCGTCGTTGAGGGAGTTCAACAGGAGAGAGAGATCATCGCGCATCCGACCATTTTAGGGGCGCGGGCAACCCTTGGGCAAATATACAGTAGAAAAACTTCGTCCTCCCGACTGGCCGGTCACCGCGCTCCAGCCCAAGGCCTGCGCGCTTGAGCGCTTTTCGTCGGAAAACCGCAGAGCAGAATAATGATCCAGAGCAGTTTGGCGCAGGCGTTTGCTTGTGTATGCTCCGTGCACGTTTAGGGCTAACCATTACAAGAACACTGCCTATGACATCTGGTTCCGGCTTCGTCGGCGTGCCTCTGGGGACACGCGGGAGTATTCGTAAACAATTCGCTACGCAACTGGCCGTAGAGCGCACCCGCCTGCTCTATCAAGGCTCGTTGCTGCCCACCCTGTTCATGCTGCTCAACGGTCTGGTCTGTGCCTGGTTGCTCTGGAGCCCGGCGCGCTACCTGCAGGTCAGCGTCTGGGTGGTCTGGTTGATGGCGCTGGTGGCCCTGCGGGTTATCCAGGTGGCCGCGTTTGATTCGGCCATGCCCGATCGCCAGGCTCAGCCGACCTGGTGGCGCATGTTTTTGCTGGGTTCGGCGTTCAGTGGCCTGACCCTGGCCAGCGCCGCGATTGCGTTGGTCCCTGTGGATAACTTCGTCCAGCAAGCCTGGGTGTTTGGCCTGCTGGGGGCGGCGACGCTGTCGGCCAGTATCGCCTATGCCGTCAGCCTGCCGGCCTTCCTCAGCTTTACCTTGCCTTGTCTGCTGCCGCCTATCGCCTTCTTGTTCTGGAGTGGCGACGAGCAGCATCGAGGCTGGGGCTGGCTTGGCCTGATTGTGCTGGGGGCGTTGCTGGTGGTGGCCTGGCAGGTCAATCGGCTGATCGAAGGCGGGCTGCTCAAACGTTTTCAGAACCAGGCACTGATCGAGCATCTGCAGATGGCCCAGCGGCGCAGCGAGCGCCTCAATCAGGCGCTGGCCGGCGAAGTTGAGCAGCGGCGCCTGATCGAGGAACAATTGCGTGAAGCTCAGGTCGGCCTGGAATCCCGGGTCGATCAAGCCAACCATGCGCTAAGCAAAAGCGAACAGCGCCTGGCCCTGGCTCTGGAGGCCAGTGAACTGGGGTTGTGGGACTGGAACCTGGAGACCGATGAGGTCCACCATACCCAGCTACGCGAATTGTTCGGCCTGGAACCGACCCAGGTACGCAGCGTGCGCAATGACCTCAAGCCACGCCTGCATCCAGACGATTTACCGCTGTTGCGCCGCACACTGGTCGAGCACCTCAAAGGGCGCAGCGAGGATTACCGGGTCGAGTACCGGGTGCGCCACAGCCAGGGGCATTGGTGCTGGATCGAAGACCGCGGCCGGGCGGTCGAGCACGGCGCCAATGGCAAGGTCGTGCGCATGCTTGGCACGCGCCGCGATGTTTCTGCGCAGAAGGCTCAGGAGGAACAGCAACGTCTGGCGGCCACGGTATTCGAGGCGGCCAGCGAAGGCATTGCCATTCTTGACCCGGATTTCGTACTGCTGGCGGTCAATCAGGCGTACTGCGAAGTCACCGGCTACTCCCGTGAAGAACTGCTCTCACGCAACGCCCTGGAGCTGCCCAGCAGCCGTGATGCGCGACGGCACAGCCTGGCCATTGAACAGGCTCTGGATCAGCAGGGGCGCTGGCAGGGGGAGTTGGTTGAAGCACGCAAGAATGGCGATTTGTATCCGCAATGGCTGCAGCTGAACGGGGTACGTGATGCCCGTGGCACTATCAGCAATATTGTCGGCTTCTATACCGACCTGTCGGCCCGCCGTGAGTCGGAGGAGCGCCTGCGCTACCTGGCGCATTACGACGAACTGACCGGATTGGCCAACCGCGCGCTGTTCCGCTTGCGCCTGCACGATGCCGGGCAGCGGGTAAGGCTTAACGGCCGCAGCCTGGCATTGCTGCACATCGACCTGGACCGCTTCAAGCTGCTCAATGAAAGCCTCGGGCATGAGCTGGCTGACCAACTGCTGAAAAAGATGGCCCAGCGCATCGCCAACGCCGTGCCGGAGGCCGATACCGTGGCGCGTTTGTCCGGTGATGAGTTTGCCGTGCTGTTTGATGGCTACAACAACCTGTCCAGCCTGGTACGGGTGACCACGCGCCTGCTGGACAAGCTGCGGGTGCCGCAGCGTCTGGATGGCCATGAAGTGGTGATCAGTGCTTCGGTGGGCATCAGCTTGTTGTCCGATGCAACCTTTGATCTTGGCGCGCTGGTCAGCCAGGCCGACATGGCCAAGCAGCATGCCAAGCATCTGGGCGGCGACAGCTTTCAGTTCTACACCGAGAACCTGCGTGCCAGCACCCTTGAGCGCCTGCAACTGGAGAACCACTTGCGCAAGGCCATCGAGGAGCGGCAGTTGCTGGTCTACTACCAGCCCAAGTTGTGCCTGCGCCAGGGGCGCTTGCTGGCGGCCGAAGCGTTGGTGCGCTGGCAGCATCCGCAATGGGGCATGGTCCCACCCAGTGAATTCATCGGCCTGGCCGAAGAGACCGGAATGATCGCGCCCATTGGTGAGTTCGTTCTGCGCCAGGCCTGCTGGCAGGCTTGCGAATGGCAGCGCCAGGGGCTGGCGCCGATCCGCGTTTCGGTGAACCTGTCGGTGTATCAATTGCGTCAGGGCAAGCTGGTCAGCCTGGTGCGCCAGGTCCTGGAGGAGAGCGGCCTGGCCCCCCACCTGCTGGAGCTGGAGCTGACCGAGAGCCAGTTACTCGACAGCGTCGAGCACATCATCACCACCTTTCAGCAGCTGCATGAACTCGGGGTCAAGCTGGCAATCGACGATTTCGGCACGGGCTATTCATCGCTCAGCTACCTCAAGCGTTTCCCGGTGGACTACGTCAAGATCGACCAGGCTTTTATTCGTGGCCTGCACGAAGGCAGCGAAGACGCCGCGATCACCCGGGCGATCATTGCCATGGCCAAGAGCCTGGATTTGAAGGTGGTTGCCGAGGGCGTGGAAACCCAGGAGCAGTTGGCGTTGCTGCGCGAGCAGGGGTGTGACGAAGTGCAGGGTTACCTGATCAGCAAGCCGGTGGATGCCAGTGCATTCGGTGCGCTGCTGGGGCGTAGCATGACTCGCCTTATCAGCTAGCAGGCCGTGCCTGAGCACAGGCCTGCTGCTGGACACGTCAGTTGGTGGTGATGATCTCGTCGACAATGGCCAGAATCTCACCCTCATGCAGCACCCTCACGCAAGGGATGTAGCTGTGATCGCCAGACATCTCGAAGCAGACTTCTTTGTCAGTCTGTACCTGGGTAAAGATGCCTTCTTCCTGCACCAGCTCCAGATTCAGGTTCAACGCTAAGGATCGGTCCTGAAGATCGGGCTTTACCAATACGGGAGTGATGCCTGGATGGGCGACTGTGACGGTGCCGCGCACGCGGAAACTTCCCCCGCCGATGCCTGGCATCAGGTCGTTTTGAATGGTCCAGTCCTTGGTTGCGATGGTCATGCCTTGATTCCTCGATGATGGGTTGCAACTCATGTTGCAAGTCCATCTTCCGGTTATCGAGGCGCTCAATGGAGCAGGAAGGTTTTCAGTCGTGCCAGGCGCTACCCTGGCGTGCCAGCAGGCTATGGGCTTGCTCCGGGCCGTTGGAACCGGCCGGGTAGGGCCTTGGCGCCTGGAAGTGCTCCTGCCAGCCGTTGAGGATCGGATCGATCCAGGCCCAGGCCGCTTCGACCTCGTCACGGCGCATGAACAGCGTCGAGTCGCCTTCGAGTACATCCAGCAGCAGGCGTTCATAGGCGTCCCAGCGCCGGGTCTGGCCGAATACCTGAGCAAGGTTCAGGTTCAGTTCGACGGGCTCCAGGCGCATCCCCTTGCCGGGCGTCTTGGTCATCATCTGCAGGCTGATGCGCTCGTCTGGCTGCAGCTGGATCAGCAGCTGGTTGGCCTGATCGCCCTCGAACAGGCGATGGGGTACGGGCTTGAACTGGATAACGATCTGCGACGAGCGTTTGGCCAGACGCTTGCCGGTGCGTAGATAGAAGGGCACACCCGCCCAGCGCCAATTGTCGATATGCGCTTCTACGGCGACGAAGGTCTCGGTATCGCTGTCGTTGTCGACATCTTTCTCGAAATAGTAGGCAGGCACTTCCTGGCCGCCGATCTTGCCGGCGCTGTATTGACCGCGCACGGTTTTGTCCTGCACATCCTGGCCGTCGATGGGCTTGAGGGCCTTGAGGATTTTCACCTTCTCGTCGCGCACCGCTTCCGCCTCGAATTGCGCGGGCGGCTCCATCGCCACCAGGCAGAGCAGTTGCAGCAGGTGGTTCTGCAGCATATCGCGGGTCGCCCCGGCGCGGTCGTAGTAAGCGCCGCGGTTCTCTACGCCGAGGCTTTCACACACGCTGATCTGTACATGATCGATCTGGTTGTTGCGCCACACCGGTTCCAGCAGGGCATTGGCAAAGCGCAAGGCCATGAGGTTCTGCACGGTTTCCTTGCCCAGGTAGTGGTCGATGCGAAACACCTGCGACTCGTCGAACACCGCGCCGATGGCCTGGTTGATCGCGGTGGCCGACGCCAGTGAATGGCCGATGGGCTTTTCCAGGACAATGCGTGCTTCGCTTTCGGCCAGACCGGCAACTTTCAGGTGGTTGGCGATCGGCACGAACAGGTTCGGTGCGGTCGCCAGGTAGTAGACGCGGGTCAGCCCGCCCGCTTCGCCGAGAAAGCGCGCCAGGCGACCGAAGTCGGCACTTTGCGCGGCATCCATGGCGAAGTAGTCCAGACGTGCGGAGAAACGCGCCCAGACATCCTCATCGAAGTCGTTGCGGGCAATCTGCGCCCGGCAGCGACGCTCGGCGAGCTTGAGATACTCACTGCGTGGCAGGTTGCGCCGGGCCAGGGCAATGATGCGCACGGCGATGTGCAGGCGGCCCTCGCGATACAGGTGATAGAGCGCCGGAAGCAGTTTGTGCAGTGCCAGATCACCGGTGCCGCCGAACACCATAATGTCGCAAGGGATAGTCAATACCACCACTCTCCTGGTTCGTTTAGCTGGGCGGGTCGCCGGTCATGTAGTATAACTACAAGAAAGCTACAACCCGGTCAGTCGATCATAACCGAGTCCTGCCCTTGAATCTGTTGCAACACATCGCCCAGTCGCGCCATCTGTTACGCAAATCGGAACTCAAAGTTGCCGATCACGTGCTGCTGGATCCCGCAGCCGTCATGCACAGCTCCATGGCCGATCTTGCCCACAGCGTTGGTATCAGCGAGCCGACCATCGTGCGCTTTTGCCGAGCCATTGGTTGTTCCGGGTTCCAGGACCTCAAGCTCAAGCTGGCCCAGAGCCTGGCGGCCGGTGCCAGCTTTGGCCAGTTCGCCATTCATGAAGACGACTCGGTCGCCGATTACAGCCTGAAGATTTTCGACACCACCCTGCATACCCTGATGGAAGTGCGCGAGCACCTCGACCCTCAGGCCCTGCAACGTGCGGTTTCGGCCATGGCCCAGGCCCAGCGTGTCGAGTTCTATGGCTTTGGCGCGTCCGGCGCAGTGGCGGCTGACGCCCAACACAAGTTCTTCCGTCTGCTGCTTACGGCGGCGGCGTATTCCGACCCGCATATGCAGGCAATGTCGGCGGTGACCCTGAAGCCGGGTGATGTGGCCATCTGCATTTCCCAATCAGGGCGTTCCAAGGACCTGTTGATCACCGCCAACCTGGTGCGTGAAAGCGGTGCTACCCTGATTACCCTGTGCCCGAGCCAGACCCCATTGGCCGAGCTGTCGACCGTCAATCTGGCGATTGACGTGCACGAAGACACGGAAATCTACACTCCGCTGACCTCGCGTATTGCCCACCTGGTGGTGATCGATGTGCTCGCCATGGGCGTGGCCATGGCGCGTGGTCCGAGCCTGGTCAATCACCTCAAGAGCGTCAAACGCAGCTTGCGCAGCCTGCGCCTGTCGCCCAAGTCGATCAAGGCGATGGACGACTGATACAGCCTTGGCTGCACCTGTGTATGGCTGTGGGAGCGGGCTTGCCCCGCGATTGCAGTCTTTCAGCCACATCGCATCGCGGGGCGAGCCCGCTCCCACAGGGATATCTGTCCTTTCATCGATTTGTCATTGGCACGCCGCCAAATCGTAACGCCGCGTAGTCAGGCTGAAACTCCCGCACTCGATCAGGGAGATATGCAATGGCTCGTGAACTCGATGGCTCGTATCAACCCAACGCCAAGTCCCGCAAGCAGCAGGAGAAAGATCAGCGCCGCATGGAGTACCGCCGCGCGATCGAAAGCTACTCCGAACAACGCCGCCTGCTCCAGGAAATCGCCGATTACCCCGAGTTGCAAGCCATCAGCGTATGGCAGGTATCGGCGGCAAACTCCCCGAAAAACGCTCAACAAGCCCGCTGATTTGCGTTCGTTCGCTGCGGATGAACGCAAGAAAGGCCAAGGCCACCGGCGACTGCCGCTTGGCCTTGGCCTGCACCACGCACCAGCTGCGGTACAGCGGCAGTTCTTCGACCGGTAGCTCGCGCAGTATCCCGGTAGCCAGTTCCAGGTTCAGCGCATGCCGGGTCAGCAGGGCAATGCCCAGGCCGGCAATCACGCATTCGCGCTGGGCATCGGCGGAGGCGACCTCAAGGGTCTGGGTGAAGTGCACGCGCTTGTCCTTGAAGTACTCCTCGCAGGCCTTGCGGGTGCCCGAACCTTGTTCGCGAACCAGCAGGGTATGCGGCTCAAGATCTTGCAAGCGCAGCTTTTCCAGCTTGCACAGCGGATGATCCGGCGGTGCCACGGCGACAATCGGATTGTTGAGGAACGGCAGGAATTCCAGGCCCATGTCCTGGGGCACCATGGACATGATGATCAGGTCGTCACGGTTGTCCGAGAGGCGACGGATGGCCTGGGCCCGGTTGACCACGGTGAGGGTAAGATTGACTTCAGGGTGCAGGCGCTTGAAGGCGGCAAACAGATGCGGGACGAAGTACTTGGCACTGGATTCCACTGCCAGCTTCAGCTGCCCTTGCAACGAACCCTGCATGTCGGAGAGCTGCATGTCGAGGCTTTCCAGGCGGCCGAAGATGTCCCGGCTGGCGCGTTGCAGGGCTTCGGCAGCCTCGGTCAGGTAGAGTTTTTTGCCGACGTACTCGAACAGCGGCTGACCCACCAGTTCTTCGAGCTGGCGGATTTGTAGACTAACGGCGGGTTGCGTGAGGTTCATCTCCTCGGCCGCGCGGCTGTAGGAACGCAAATCACAGACCTCATTGAAGATCTGCAACTGACGCAATGTCATACGCATCAATGACTTACGCATTTTTTCCACATCCCGGCAAAACCTTGTAACAGCACTATAAGCTTTTGCTAATGCACGCCCTAATAAATATTGATTTTTGTTTATCCAGAGACAGCGCTAGGGTAAAGATGCGACTGGCCAGCGACGATTGGTCACGCGCCGACCGGCGGTGCCGGCTCGTTTGTTCTAGCGGCCTTGGGAATACTCCAGTGATAAAAAAAATCCTGATCGCCAACAGGGGTGAAATCGCAGTTCGGATCGTGCGTGCCTGCGCCGAGATGGGCATTCGCTCCGTGGCGATCTACTCCGACGCCGACCGCCATGCCTTGCACGTCAAGCGTGCAGACGAGGCCCACAGCATTGGTGCCGAGCCCCTGGCCGGTTACCTGAACCCGCGCAAGCTGGTGAACCTGGCCGTGGAAACCGGTTGTGATGCGCTGCATCCCGGTTATGGTTTTCTGTCTGAGAACGCTGAGCTTGCGGACATCTGTGCTGAACGCGGGATCAAGTTCATTGGTCCGGCAGCCGAAGTCATTCGCCGCATGGGCGACAAGACCGAAGCCCGTCGCAGCATGATCAAAGCCGGTGTGCCGGTGACTCCGGGCACCGAAGGCAACGTTGCCGACATTCACGAGGCGCTTGAGGAAGGTGACCGCATCGGTTACCCGGTGATGCTCAAGGCCACCTCCGGTGGTGGCGGCCGCGGTATTCGTCGCTGCAACAGCCGCGAGGAGCTGGAACAGGCATTCCCACGGGTGATTTCCGAAGCGACCAAGGCCTTTGGCTCGGCGGAAGTGTTCCTGGAAAAATGCATCGTCAATCCGAAACACATCGAGGCGCAGATCCTCGGTGACAGCTTCGGCAACGTTGTGCACCTGTTCGAGCGCGATTGCTCGATCCAGCGCCGCAACCAGAAGCTCATCGAAATCGCCCCAAGCCCGCAACTGACCCCTGAACAGCGCGCCTATATCGGCGACCTGTCGGTGCGCGCAGCCAAAGCGGTGGGTTACGAGAACGCCGGTACCGTGGAGTTCCTGCTCGCCGATGGCGAGGTGTACTTCATGGAGATGAACACCCGGGTGCAGGTGGAACACACCATCACCGAAGAAATCACCGGTATCGATATCGTTCGCGAGCAGATCCGTATTGCTTCCGGCCTGCCGCTGTCGGTGAAGCAGGAAGACATCCAGCACCGCGGCTTTGCCCTGCAGTTCCGGATCAATGCTGAAGATCCGAAGAACAACTTCCTGCCCAGCTTCGGCAAGATCACCCGTTACTACGCACCCGGCGGCCCTGGCGTGCGGACCGACACGGCGATCTATACCGGCTACACCATTCCACCGTTCTACGACTCGATGTGTCTGAAACTGGTGGTCTGGGCGCTGACCTGGGAAGAAGCCATGGACCGCGGCCTGCGGGCTCTGGACGACATGCGCGTGCAAGGGGTGAAGACCACTGCCGCCTACTACCAGGAAATCCTGCGCAATCCGGAATTCCGCAGCGGTCAGTTCAATACCAGCTTCGTTGAAAGCCATCCGGAACTGACCAACTACTCGATCAAGCGCAAACCCGAAGAGCTGGCCCTGGCCATCGCTGCCGCCATTGCCGCCCACGCAGGCCTGTGAGGAATCCCATAATGTCCAAGAAAATCTTTGTAACCGACACAATCCTGCGCGACGCCCACCAGTCCCTGCTGGCCACCCGCATGCGTACCGAAGACATGCTGCCGATCTGCGACAAGCTCGACAAAGTCGGCTACTGGTCGCTGGAAGTCTGGGGCGGCGCGACCTTCGACGCCTGCGTGCGTTTCCTCAAGGAAGACCCGTGGGAGCGTCTGCGCAAACTGCGTGCAGCGCTGCCTAACACCCGCCTGCAGATGCTCCTGCGCGGCCAGAACCTGCTCGGCTACCGCCACTACAGCGACGATGTGGTCAAAGCCTTCGTGGCCAAGGCTGCGGTCAACGGTATCGACGTGTTCCGCATCTTCGATGCCATGAACGACGTGCGTAACCTGCGCGTGGCCATCGAAGCGGTCAAGGCTGCCGGCAAGCACGCCCAGGGCACCATTGCCTACACCACCAGCCCGGTGCACACCATCGACGCTTTCGTGGCCCAGGCCAAACAGATGGAAGCCATGGGTTGCGACTCGGTGGCGATCAAGGACATGGCCGGCCTGCTGACCCCATTCGCCACCGGCGAGCTGGTCAAGGCGCTGAAGGCCGAGCAATCGCTGCCGGTGTTCGTGCACTCCCACGACACCGCCGGCCTGGCTGCCATGTGCCAGCTCAAGGCTATCGAGAACGGCGCCGATCACATCGACACCGCGATCTCCAGCTTTGCCTGGGGCACCAGCCATCCGGGTACCGAGTCGATGGTTGCAGCGCTCAAGGGCAGCGAGTTCGACACCGGCCTGGACCTGGAGCTGCTGCAGGAAATCGGCCTGTACTTCTACGCCGTGCGCAAGAAGTACCACCAGTTCGAAAGCGAGTTCACCTCCGTGGACACCCGCGTGCAAGTGAACCAGGTACCGGGCGGGATGATTTCCAACCTGGCCAACCAGCTCAAGGAGCAGGGCGCGCTCAACCGCATGAACGAAGTGCTGGCCGAGATCCCGCGCGTGCGTGAAGACCTCGGCTTCCCGCCGCTGGTGACCCCGACCTCGCAGATCGTCGGCACCCAGGCGTTCTTCAACGTCCTTGCCGGCGAGCGCTACAAAACCATCACCAACGAGGTGAAGCTGTACCTGCAAGGTGGTTACGGCAAGGCTCCGGGCGTGGTCGACGAGAACCTGCGTCGTCAGGCCATCGGTAGCGAAGAAGTCATCGACGTGCGCCCGGCCGACCTGCTCAAGCCGGAAATGACCAAGCTGCGTGCCGATATTGGCAACCTGGCCAAGTCCGAAGAAGACGTACTGACCTTCGCCATGTTCCCGGACATCGGGCGCAAGTTCCTCGAAGAGCGCGAAGCTGGCACCCTGACCCCTGAAGTACTGCTGCCGATTCCGGAAGCTGGCAAGGTGGCCTCGGCTGGCGGCGAAGGCGTGCCGACCGAGTTCGTCATCGACGTCCACGGCGAAACCTACCGCGTCGACATCACCGGTGTCGGCGTCAAGTCCGAAGGCAAGCGTCACTTCTACCTGTCCATCGACGGCATGCCGGAAGAAGTGGTGTTCGAACCGCTCAACGAATTCGTCGGCGGCGGCAGCAGCAAGCGCAAGCAGGCCAGCGCACCGGGCCACGTCAGCACCACCATGCCGGGCAACATCGTCGATGTACTGGTCAAGGAAGGCGACATGGTCAAGGCCGGCCAGCCGGTGCTGATCACCGAAGCCATGAAAATGGAAACCGAAGTCCAGGCGGACATCGCCGGCAAGGTCACCGCCATTCATGTAGCCAAGGGCGACCGGGTCAACCCGGGCGAAATCCTGATCGAGATCGAGGGCTGATTTTCAGGCCTTCATCTACAAGCGGTTAACCTCTGGGGAGCATATGCTCCCCTTTTTTTCGCGCCTGTATTTGTGGAAACCTTCAGCAATCAGTGAACTGCGCGACAGGCTTCCAGTGTTTGAACCTGCCCCGTTGGCCGCTGATTGTCTTCCCCCAGCCAGCGCTCAAACCCCGCCGCAATCGCCGGCCATTCATCATCGGTAATCGAGAACCAGGCGGTATCGCGATTTCTGTCCTTGATCACCATATGCTTGCGAAACACCCCTTCGAAGCGGAAGCCGAAGCGTTCGGCTGCACGTTTGGAGCGGGCGTTGTCGTTGTTGCACTTCCACTCCAGGCGGCGGTTGCCCAGTTCGAACGCCAGCTTGCCCAGCAGGTAGACCGCCTCGGTGCCTTTGGGCGTGCGCTGCATGGCGGCGCCAAAGGCAATATGGCCGATCTCGATACGGCCCTGCTCGGGCACGATCGACATCAGGCTGAGGATGCCCTGGGTCTGGCCGCTGGCGCTGTCGATGACGCTGTAGAACAACGGATCGCTGCTGGCCGCGTTGCTGTCGAGCCAGTGGTCGAAGTCTTCACGCTCGGTGAACGGCCCGTAGGCCAGGTAATCCCAGAGTTTCGGGTCGGCGTCGGGGCCCTGGAGCACCTGCCAGAGGTCTTCGCGATCGCGACGCGGATCAAGCTTTTCCAGGCGAATGAAGCGCCCGACCAGGGTTTTCGGTTGCGGGCGTTTTGCCGGGTGCCAGTTCAACGATGCATTCATGTAAAGGCTCCAGGGCTTACAGCGGTTTGCGAAACTGGATGAAACCAGGCCGCTCGGCGACCTGCTCGTACAGGCTGATGGCGGTGGCATTGGTTTCATGGGTCAACCAGTGAACCTTGGCGCAGCCTGCTGCCTTCGCCGTAGCGTAGACGTATTCGATCAACTGGCGACCGACACCCAGGCCACGTTGCTCACTCTGGACATAGAGATCCTGCAGGTAGCAGGAGTTCTCGATGCTCCAGTTCGAGCGATGGTAGATCCAGTGGACCATGCCCACCGCTTTACCGTCGACCCAGGCCAGCGCGGCATTGGTCGGCTCATTCGGGTCGAGCATGCGCTGCCAGGCCACGGCGGTCACCTCGTCGCCAATACGGGTCTCGTAGAAGCGTTGGTAGGCCTGCCACAGGGGCAGCCAGGCGCTGTGGTCATCGGCAGTAACCGGGCGGATCGAAACGATAGGCATGAGAGAGTCCTTCAAGAGTGGCGCATCACTGCGGCCAGTTGGTTGTCCAGGGGATCGCTGCTGTTGGCCAGACTCGTACGCACACCTTCGATATCGATGGCCGAACGGTTCTGGCTGAGTTTGCGGGTGCCTTGCAGGCGCTCGATGGGCAGGGCAAAGCCGACAATCGTCTTGAGCATTCCAGCGAGGTAGTCGGCGGGCGCTTCATCCACCGACCACGGCTTGGCTTGAGTCTGCTCATGGCGGTCGCTCAGGCGCCGGACGATGTCCAGCAGATGCTCGGCATCGTGGTAAACCTCGGCTTTACCCCAGGCGTGTACGGCCAGGTAGTTCCAGGTCGGTACGGTGCGCGGATCCTCGGCCTTGCTCGGATAGTAGCCGGCACTGACATAGGCGTCGGGCCCAGAAAACACCACCAGGGCTTCGGCACCGTTCTCCAGCGCTTGCCATTGCCGGTTGGCGCGGGCGAAGTGGCCGTAGAGGGTGCCGTTGCTGCCTTGGCTGCGATCCAGCAGCAGCGGCAGGTGGCTGGCCTGCAGGCCTTGTTCACCCTGGGTAACCAGCACGGCCAGGCGGGTCTGCTCAATCTGCCGGTGCAGCTGGCTGAGGTCGGTTTCCTTGTAGCTCGAAGGTGTGAACATGAGGATTGTCCTTGGCGAATGGTTCAATCCTAGGCAGGCTATTGGTCTATGGTAAGAGCCATTTCCAGCTAATTTGATAGGTCCATTGTCATGAGCGTGCGTCCTTTCGCGTTGCCGTTCGACCCTACCGGTATCGTCCTTGACCGGCGCCAGGGGCTGAGCCGTCAGCTTTACCAGGCGCTGCGCCTGCGCGTGCTGGATGGCCGTTTGAGCAGCGGCACGCGCTTGCCGGCCACCCGCGACATGGCTGCGGCACTGGCACTGTCGCGCAACAGCGTGGTGCGTGCCTATGACCAGCTGTATGCCGAAGGCTTTATCGAGAGCCGGGTTGGCGACGGCACCTATGTGAGTCAGCTGCCAAAACTATCCACAAAAGTATCCACAGGGTTATCCCTGGGTTTTTCCACAGGGTTATCCACAAAAACGTCGGAAAACACTGAGATTATATCCAGTAATGTTATCCACAACGGCCCCTTGGAACGGCTGGAAAAGCACCATTTGCCCGCGCCGAAAAGCGGTCCGCCGCGGGCGTTTCGTGTCGGATTACCGGCGCTCGATCTGTTTCCGTTCGACGTCTGGGCCAAGCTGCAGGCGGGATTCTGGCGCAATCCGGATCCTGCCGCTTTGGGCTACGGCGATCCGGCGGGGGAGACCGAGCTGCGTGAGCTGATTGCCACCTATTTGCGCCGATCGCGCGGGCTTTCCTGCACGGCTGAACAAATTGTGATCACCAGTGGTGCGCAGCAGGCGATAAGCCTTTGTGCACAGTTGCTGCTGGAGTCGGGTGACGTGGTGGCTGTGGAAAACCCCGGCTATCGTGCCGCCGGTAATGCCTTCGCCCTGACCGGTGCGCAAGTGCGCGGTATTGCTGTCGACAACGAAGGACTGGACTGCGCTGCACTCTATGACGTGGCGCACTGCCGCCTGAGTTATGTGACCCCCTCGCACCAGTATCCCACCGGGGTCACCATGAGCCTGGCCCGGCGCCTGGAACTACTGGACTGGGCACAGCGCAAGGACGCCTGGATCATCGAGGACGATTACGACGGCGAGTACCGCTACAGCGGGGCGCCATTGGCCCCGCTGGCGGCGCTGGATCGTAGCGGGCGGGTGTTGTATGTCGGCACGTTCGGCAAGATCGCCTTTCCGGCGTTGCGTCTGGGTTATCTGGTGCTGCCGCAACAGCTGGTGCAAGCCTTCTCCCGGTGCCGGGCGCTGGCGGTCAGGCATTCGGAGGTCGGCACCCAGGCGGTGATGGCGCAGTTCATGGCCCAGGGGCATTTTCAGCGGCACATTCGCCGGGTGCGGCGCGCTGCGCTGAGCCGGCGCAATGCATTGCAAGCAGGCTGGCCTGTGGATATCTCCGGCCTCGGGCCGATGCCCGAGGTGGCGGCGGGATTACACGTGAAGATTGATGTCGAAAGCCATGCCCGCGAGCAACAGCTGATCACCCAGGCCGAAGCCGTCGGCGTCGAACTCAATGCCCTGAGCGACTACTGGTTGCCTGATTCGCTTACCCCTGTGGATAACCGCGCAGGGCTGGTGCTGGGCTTCGCCGCGGTGGACGAAGCGAAGATTGCCGACGCCCTGGCACGCTTGCGGCGTGCCTGGCGTGGTTGACGATCATCGAACCGCTTCGAAACCTTCAAGTACGTTCACGGCATTGATACCGATCTCTTCGACCGCATAACCGCCTTCCATGACGAACAGGGTCGGTTTGCCGAGGCGGGCAATGCGCTCGCCCATCTTCAGGTAGTCAGGGCAGTCCAGTTTGAACTGGGAGATCGGGTCGTCCTTGAAGGTATCGACGCCGAGCGACACCACTACCACGTCCGGTGCATAGGCGGCGATACGCTCGCAAGCCTGATCCAGGGCGTTGCTCCAGGTTGCCCAGTCACTGCCTGCGGGCAGCGGGTAGTTGACGTTGTAGCCCAGGCCTTCGCCTTCGCCCTGTTCGTCGGCATAGCCGAGGAAGAACGGGAATTCGGCTTGTGGATCGCCATGAATCGAGGCGAAGAACACGTCGCTGCGCTGGTAGAAGATTTCCTGGGTGCCGTTGCCGTGGTGGTAATCCACATCAAGGATCGCGACTTTGCGCTGGCCCTGGTCGAGGAATGCCTGGGCGGCAATGGCGGCATTGTTCAGGTAGCAGTAGCCGCCCATGACATCGCTGGCGGCGTGGTGTCCCGGTGGACGGCACAGGGCAAAGGCACTGCGGGCACCGGCTTGCACGGCGGCCTGGGCGGTGAGTGCGACTTGTGCTGCGCTGTAGGCGGCCTGCCAGGTTCCGGCGGTGATCGGCGCACCGGCATCGAAGCTGTAATAGCCCAGTTCTCCATGCAGGCCTTTGGGTTTGATGCTGCGCAAGGTGCGCGCAGGCCAGGTGAAGGGCAGCAGGTCGCCATCGTGGCCGAGGCTGGCCCAGCGCTGCCAGGCGCCTTCGAAGAAGTTCAGGTAATCGGCGCTGTGCACGCGCAACAGCGGTGCCCGGCCAAAATCTGCAGGGCCTTGTACCGGGCCCAATTCACGGGTTTTGACCCGTTCCAGCACATGGTCGGCACGTGAAGGCATTTCGAAGCAGGGCATCAGCTGCCCGTCGATCAACTCGCAGCGGCCGTGATGAAGGTGATGGTCATCGGAATAAATTGTCAGCATTTGTTGTTCTCCGGGGTCACTGGCATGGGTCCATTGTTGATGGATCGGCCCCGGCGCAGAACGGCGGAAACGGCCAAAAGGGGATCGATATGGCCAAGCCTGGATGTCCGGATATCGCCCCTACGCGGCAAGCTGAGCGCTCGTCAGGCGCGGAAATGACTTGGCGCTACGCCGCTCCAGCGCAGAAATGCATGGCGGAAACTGGCGGTTTCGCTGAAACCCAGCGCTTCGGCAATTTGATAGATCGGCAGCTGGTCTTCGGCCAGCAACTGTTTGGCTCGCTCGAATCGTAGCTCGTCGAGCAACTGCTGGTAGCTGCTGCCCAGCTCCTGCAGATGCCGGCGCAATGTGCGTGATGAGCAGTTCATCTGTTTTGCCAGGCCTTCCAGCCCGGGCGCGGCATCCAGTTGATCGAGCAGCAACTGACGGATGCGCCCGAGCCACGCCTGGCGACCGGTGAACTCCAGGTTCTGCCGGCGGCAGCGTTCGCTCATGGCCCGGTGAGTGATCTGGTCGGCCAATGGCAAGGGCATATCCAGCCAGCGGCGCTCGAAGGCAAAGGCATTGTCGCTGGCCTCGAAGTGCAGCGGGCAGTTGAAGGTTTCAGCGTACAGCGCCTGGTAATCGGGAGCGGTGTGGACAAAGCGCGACGCCAGCAGCGGCAGCGATTGCCCGAGCAGGTCATCACAGATGACTTTCAACGAGGTCAGACAGAACTCGGCGTTGAACGCCGCCAGGTGAGGGGCTTCGCGATAATTGCTGGCGCTGAACCAGATACGCTCGCCGTCGTCGATCAGGCGCAGCTGGAAAAGTGTTCCCAGCAGCGCCGGATATTGCATGGCCAGGCGCAAAGCGTCACCTAAGGTGGCACTGGAGAGCAGGGCGTAACCGAGCATGCCGTAGCAGGAAACATGCATGCGCCGACCCAGTTCCAGGCCCACTTCACGGCGCCGCGCCACGGCGTTGGCGCACACCAGCAGCTCCTGGCGCGTGGTGATGCGCGAATCGGCGCGGCCCAGGTCGGCCGGGCTGATGCCGCTACCGTCGAGCAGCGCCGCAGCGTCTACGTCGTCATCCTTGAAGGCCTGTAGCACCAGCGACACGGCGTTGAGGGTGGTGAGGTGTGAGTGGAGCATGTCTGGCTTCCTGCTGAAGGGCTACCGGCAAGCGAGCAATATGCGTGCCTTGCCGGGGTCAGCGCAGTTCGCCACACAGGTCGAGCTCGATCAGGCGGCGTATGTCTGCCATCGGCAAGCCGGCGCCAAGCAGCAGTTGCAACTTGCCGAACGCCGCTTCGCGGGTCATCCCGCCTCCCGACAACACCCCGGCCTGACGCAGGCGGCTGCCGGCTTCATAGACACCCAGCTCGACCCCGCCTTCATGGCACTGGGTGATTGCCAGCACCACGACCCCGCGCGCTTGCGCTTGCGCCAGGGCATCGAGAAAGTCCGTATTGTCAGCCGGTCCGGTACCGCTGCCGAAGCATTCCAGGATCAGGCCCTGTGCACCGCTGTCGAGCGCCGCTTGCAACAGCGCGGCGCCGAAGCCCGGTACCAGTGGCAGGACGGCGACCGTGGCGGTTTGTTTTGGCTGCCGATAGTCGAGTTCACTTGGCAAAGGCTGCACGTTGGCGGCACCACCGAAGCGCTTGAGCGTGACGAACGGGTGCCGGCCAAAGCTGCGCACCTTGGCGGTGCGGTTGGGTTCGAGCAGTTCGCCATGAAAATACAGCTGCACACCTGCAGCGACCCCTTGGGCCAGAGCCAGCAGGGCGCCGACCAGGTTTTCCCAGGCATCGCTGTCGGCAACCCCGGCCGGCAGCATCGAGCCGGTGAACAACACAGGTGCTTGCAGGCCGAGGAGCTGGAAGCTCATGGCGGCAGCGCTGTAGGCGAGGGTATCGGTGCCGTGCAGGATCAGTACGGCATCGCAGCCTTGCGCATCGACAGCCTCGATCACCGCCGCGCGCAGGCGCTGCCAGTACTCGGGCGTCATGTTGGCGCTGTCGATCAGCGGCTGCATTTCGCGGAACTGCCAGTGCGGGATATCGGCACGTCCGGCCAGTTGCTCACGCATCCGCTGCTCGAAACCCGAGGCCGGGGCCAGGCCGTTGGCGCTGGCCTGCATGCCGATGGTGCCACCGGTATACAGCACCATGATGTTGCGAGCGGGGTGTGCGGTTGCCATGGGCTGTCTCCGTGATCGGCTTATAGTTAGCTGCTCACAGTACGTCATGCTGTCAACGATATGCCACAGGCATAAAAAAAGGGCCCGGGGAGTGATCCCTGGGCCCTCAAAAGGTGAGAGGTGTCTAGTCCCTCGACCTGGTGAGCGGTGTTACAGCATCGGTTACGCCTTCAGCGGCACCAGACGCGGAGCAATCATGTTTTCCGGACGCAGGATATCGTTGAGCATCTCTTCGTCCAGCAGGCCTTCCTCGCGGACCAGTTCCAGCACACCACGGCCGCTTTCCAGGGCGATGGCAGCGATACGGGTGGCGTTTTCGTAGCCGATGTACGGGTTCAGGGCGGTGACCAGGCCGATCGAGTGTTCGACCAGTTCACGGCAGCGCTGTTCGTTGGCGGTGATGCCGACGATGCAGTGTTCGCGCAGCATGTCCATGGCGCGTTGCAGCAGGCGGATCGAATCGAAGATCTTGTAGGCGATCAGCGGTTCCATCACGTTCAGTTGCAGCTGGCCGCCTTCGGCAGCGACGGTCAGGGCCAGGTCGTTGCCCATGATGGCGAAGGCCACCTGGTTAACGGCTTCCGGGATTACCGGGTTGACCTTGCCTGGCATGATCGAGCTGCCTGGCTGACGCGCTGGCAGGTTGATCTCGTTGATGCCGGTACGCGGGCCGCTGGACAGCAGGCGCAGGTCGTTGCAGATCTTCGACAGCTTGACCGCAGTACGCTTGAGCATGCCCGAGAACAGGACGAAGGCGCCCATGTCCGAGGTGGCTTCGATCAGGTCGGCAGCCGGTACCAGCGGCTGGCCGCTGATGGTTGCCAGGCGCTGGACGGCCAGCATCTGGTAGCCCGGGTCGGCGTTGATGCCGGTACCGATGGCGGTACCGCCCAGGTTGATTTCGGTCAGCAGCTCTGGCGCCAGGGAACGCAGACGGTTGAGGTCTTCGGTCATGGTGGTGGCGAAGGCGCGGAATTCCTGGCCCAGGGTCATCGGCACGGCGTCCTGCAGCTGGGTACGGCCCATCTTCAGTACGTGGTCGAATTCCTTGCCCTTGGCGGCGAAGGCCTGAATCAGGCTGTCGAGGCTGGCCAGCAGCGCATCGTGACCGAGCAGCAGACCCAGACGGATCGCAGTCGGGTAGGCGTCGTTGGTCGACTGCGCCATGTTCACGTCGTTGTTCGGGTGCAGGTACTTGTACTCGCCCTTCTGGTGGCCCATGGCCTCCAGCGCGATGTTGGCGATTACTTCGTTGGCGTTCATGTTGGTAGAAGTACCAGCACCGCCTTGAATCATGTCGACCACGAACTGCTCGTGGTAGTCACCGCGGATCAGACGGGCGCAAGCCTCGCTGATGGCGGCGTGCTTGGCATCGCTCAGGTGACCCAGCTCACGGTTGGCGTCAGCAGCAGCCTGCTTGACCATCGCCAGGGCGACAACCAGTTTAGGGTAGTGCGACAGCGGAACACCGGAGAGGTGGAAGTTGTTGGCAGCGCGCAGGGTCTGGATGCCGTAGTAGGCATCAGCTGGGACTTCAAGGGTGCCAAGCAGGTCTTTTTCGACGCGGAACGATGCAGCAGCGGACATGATAAATATCATCTCGTGTTAGGCCCGGCACATGCCGGAATGGCGCCAATCCTAGGCCTGCGCCGATTTTGCGGCCAATGCTGTTGCACGCTAACCTATGCACAAACGGCATAATGGTTGATGTGACGCCAACCGACATTCGAGCGTGTGCCATTTTGGTGCATGCCTGGAGAGACAGATGAACCTCGAAAGCAAATGGCTGGAAGACTTCAGTGCCCTGGCGGCGACCCGTAGCTTTTCCCAGGCGGCCGAGCGCCGCTTTGTGACCCAGCCGGCCTTCAGCCGCCGTATTCGCAGCCTTGAGGCCGCGCTGGGGCTGACCCTGGTCAACCGCTCGCGCACGCCGATCGAACTGACGGCGGCCGGCCAATTGTTCCTGGTGACGGCGCGCACTGTGGTCGATCAGTTGGGTGAAGTCCTGCGCCATCTGCATCATCTGGAAGGCGGGCAGGGCGAGGTGATTCAGGTGTCGGCCGCTCACTCCCTGGCGCTGGGGTTCTTCCCGCGCTGGATCGCCCAGTTGCGCAACGATGGTCTGAACATCGCCACGCGGCTGGTGGCCACCAACGTTGGCGATGCGGTGCACGCCCTGCGTGAAGGCGGTTGCGACTTGATGCTGGCGTTCTACGACCCGGATGCCGCGTTGCAGATGGACGCGGAAATTTTCCCGTCGTTGCATATGGGCAACACCGAAATGCTCCCGGTGTGCGCCGCCGACGCCGAAGGCAAGCCGTTGTTCGATCTCGAAGGCGAGGGCAGTGTGCCGTTGCTGGCCTATAGCGCCGGGGCGTTTCTCGGCCGCTCGGTCAATTTGCTGCTGCGCCAGCGCAATCTGCGATTTACCACAGTGTACGAGACGGCTATGGCCGACAGCCTCAAGAGCATGGCGCTGGAAGGCCTGGGCATCGCCTGGGTGCCGCGACTGTCGGCGCGCGCCGAGCTTGAGCGGGGTGAGCTGGTGATCTGTGGCGGCAGCCAGTGGCACGTGCCGCTGGAAATCCGTCTGTATCGCTGCGCGCTGGTGCGCAAAGCCAACGTGCGCTTGCTCTGGCGCAAGCTGGAGGGCGGGCCGGCAACGGCTTGACTCAAAAGTCAGCCAAAGCCCCGAAAAATAAGGCCGACAGTTGGTCGTCAGGGTGCATCAAAAGCGCGGCTTTGCGGTATACTGCGCGGCCTTCGGTCGGTTTCCCCCGACCCTAATTCGTATAACAAGCCACGCCGGTTGTCCCGCGTGGCTTGTTGTTTTTTGACGCGCCTGCGGGCGCCCAAGAGAAGAGGCTCGACGATGAGTGCACTGGTTGGCGTGATCATGGGCTCCAAGTCCGATTGGTCCACCCTTAGCCACACCGCCGATATGCTGGAAAAACTCGGCATTCCCTACGAGGTCAAGGTGGTTTCCGCCCACCGCACCCCGGACTTGCTGTTCCAGTATGCCGAAGAGGCTGAAGGCCGTGGCATTGAGGTGATCATCGCCGGAGCCGGTGGCGCTGCCCACTTGCCAGGCATGTGTGCGGCCAAGACCCACCTGCCTGTCCTGGGCGTACCGGTGCAGTCGTCGATGCTCTCCGGTGTCGATTCGCTGCTGTCGATCGTACAGATGCCAGCCGGTATTCCGGTTGCCACCCTGGCCATCGGCAAGGCCGGTGCGATCAACGCCGCGCTGCTCTCGGCGAGCATCCTCGGGGCCAAGCACCCGCAGTTCCACACGGTGCTGAAGCAGTTCCGCGCTGAGCAGACAGACAACGTTCTGGACAATCCAGATCCGCGCCAGGCCTGAGGTCAAAAGCATGAAAATCGGTGTAATCGGTGGCGGCCAGTTGGGTCGCATGTTGGCCCTGGCAGGAACGCCGCTGGGCATGAACTTCGCCTTCCTCGACCCGGCTCCGGACGCTTGCGCCGCGCCACTGGGCGAGCACCTGCGTGCCGATTACGGCGACCAGGACCACCTGCGCCAGTTGGCCGACGAAGTCGATCTGGTGACCTTCGAGTTCGAAAGCGTCCCAGCTGAAACCGTGGCCTTCCTGTCGCAATTCGTTCCGGTCTATCCGAGTGCCGAATCGCTGCGCATCGCCCGCGATCGCTGGTTCGAAAAGAGCATGTTCAAGGACCTGGGCATTCCGACCCCGTCGTTTGCCGACATCCAGTCGCAAGCCGACCTGGACGCCGCGGTGGCCAGCATCGGCCTGCCGGCCGTGCTCAAGACCCGCACCCTGGGTTATGACGGAAAAGGCCAGAAAGTGCTGCGAACTGCCGAGGATGTTGTAGGCACCTTCGCCGAACTCGGCAGCGTGCCATGCCTGCTGGAAGGCTTCGTGGCGTTCACCGGTGAAGTCTCGTTGATCGCCGTGCGTGCCCGTGATGGCGAAACCCGTTTCTACCCGTTGGTGCACAACACCCACGAGAACGGCATCCTGCGCCTGTCGGTCGCCAGTGAAGACCACATGCTGCAGAACCTGGCCGAGGACTACGCCGGTCGCGTGCTCAAGCAGCTCGACTATGTCGGCGTGCTGGCCTTCGAGTTCTTCGAAGTCGACGGTGGTCTCAAAGCCAACGAGATCGCCCCACGGGTGCACAACTCCGGGCACTGGACCATCGAAGGCGCCGAGTGCAGCCAGTTCGAAAACCACCTGCGTGCCGTGGCCGGCCTGCCGCTGGGTTCGACCGCCAAGGTCGGCGAAAGCGCCATGCTCAACTTCATCGGCGAAGTACCGGCGGTAGACAAGGTGGTTGCCATCGACGAATGCCACCTGCATCACTACGGCAAGGCCTTCAAGGTCGGGCGCAAGGTGGGTCATGCCACCCTGCGTTGTGACGACATGGCCACCCTGGAACAGAAGATCCAGCAGGTCGAAGCCCTGATCCAGGGCTGAAGGGAACCTTCCTTCTTCGCGGTCCCTCTGATGGCGGGATGCCAAAGCGCTGACTAGGCTTTGGCATGCGCCATTTCACTCAGAGGGATTGCCATGGGTATCATCGGAACCATCTTCATCGGCCTGATCGTCGGTCTGCTGGCACGCTTCATCAAGCCCGGCGACGACAGCATGGGCTGGATCATGACCATTCTCCTCGGCATTGCCGGTTCGCTCGCAGCGACCTACGGCGGCCAGGCGCTGGGCATCTACCGGGCCGGCGAGGGCGCAGGTTTTCTCGGTGCGCTGGTGGGCGCGGTCGTCCTTCTGGTGATCTACGGTATGGTCAAAAAGAACTGATGGCAGGCTAGAATGCTCGGCAATTTCCGTTGCCGAGCATTCTCATGCGCCGTGTATTACTGCTTTCACTGTTGCTCATCAGCAGCCTGGCCCGCGCTGAACTGGCGGAAACCGACTGGCTGGAGCTGATGCCCAAGTCGGACCAGAAAGCCCTTGAGCTGATGCCCGAGATCGACCACAACACCCCGGAAGCCATGGGCACCTTCACCGAGAAGGGTGGCATGAAGCAGGCCAAGGGCCTGCCGGCGGTGATGTATTCGAACAAGACCGTCGCTGCCATGAACGGCAAGCAGATCCGTTTGGGTGGCTATCCAGTGCCGCTGGAAACTGATGCCAAGGGCAACAGTACGCTGTTCTTTCTCGTGCCTTATCCGGGGGCCTGCATCCACGTACCGCCACCGCCACCTAACCAGCTGGTGCTGGTTCGGTATCCCAAAGGTTTGAAGCTCGACGATATCTATACGCCATTGTGGGTCAACGGCACGTTGAAGATCGAGAAAGTCAGCAATGATCTGGCCGACGCCGCTTATGCCATGGATGCGGCCAAGGTGCGGGTAGTGGAAGACGCCGATTTGTAAACGCTACTCCTGTGGGAGCTGGCCTTGCCGGCGATGAGGCCAGTTCAGTCGGCGACCGCTTCGCGCTCGATCGCCGGCAAGGCCAGCTCCCACAGGGTCTAGAGATTTTCGCTGGCAATGCTGACACTCAGCGAATGCGTTGCCCCAGGTGCCAGCGTCACCACGTCGTCCCAGACGTTCGCAGTCTCGATACACAGCATGCGCTGCCAGCCATCATCGGCCATGTCCGGCAGTTCGGCCGCGCGCGCGATCCACGGGTTCCAGATCACCGCCGAGCGTGAACCGCTGCTGTTCAGGCGAATGCGCCGGTTCCAGTTCGGGTCGACAATGCTCAACTGCTCAGGCGCCTGCAGGTAGATGCGGTCAGTCTCACCGGCAAAACCCAGGTTGCCTTGCTGTACGCGTTGTTCCCAGTCAGCCAGGGTTTCGATATAGCCCAGGCCATCGACACCTTCTACCTGCACCTCGCGCACATCGCTGACTGCAAAGTAGCTGTGCAGCGCCTGGCTGATGGTGACCGGAACGTTGTCGAGGTTGTAGCTGGTGAGGGTGATAGTCAGCTGTTCGCCCATGACGATGCTCAACTTGAGCTCGACATTGTGCGGCCAGCCGGGGAGGTCGCCCTGGGTTTCCGGCAGGGTAAATTCAACCCGGACACTGTCGCCGCTGCCTTCGATGCTCAGCAGTTGCCAGTCGCGACCACGCACCAGGCCATGGGCCGGTGCGTCTTCACCGCGATACATGGCCTGCACAGCTGCGGGGTTACGCTTGAGGTTGCCGAACCAGGGCCAGCACACCGGAACCCCGGCGCGCACGGATTTGCCCTGCTTGAAGATGGCCTGCTCGCTGAGCCACAGCAAAGGCGGCTCGCCGAGCCGCTGATAACTCAGGACCTGCGCGCCCTGCTGGGCTACCAGCAGTTCGGCAGTGTCGCTGGTGATGCGCCAGCAATTGAGCTCGCCGTGCTGTTCGGATTCGACCTTGGGTGTGGACATGCGCTTGATCTCGTTGGTTTGCCGTACGGTTTTCGACCGCTTGCATACCTTCGAGTTTACCGCGCAGGCGTGTCAGCGACGAGGAGGAACCGAACGGGTGCGGCCGCTGCCATCAATGGCAACGAACACGAACACAGCCTCGGTGACCTTGCGCCATTCGCTGGACAGCGGATCGTCGCTCCACACCTCGACCATCATCTGGATCGAGCTACGGCCAATTTCCAGGGTCTGGGTATAAAAGGACAACTGCGCGCCAACGGCCACAGGGACCAGGAAGGCCATACGGTCGATCGCCACGGTTGCCACCCGGCCACCGGCGACACGACTGGCCATGGCGGTGCCGGCCAGGTCCATCTGGGCGACTAGCCAGCCGCCGAAAATGTCGCCGAAACCGTTGGTTTCACGCGGTAATGCAGTGATCTGCAAGGCCAGGTCGCCTTGCGGGATAGGATCTTCTTGTTCGAGTTCAATCATGCCGGGGGTGCCTCTGACCCGTGACGCTTCGTTGGTTGGCGCTATGACAGACGCCTCGAAAAACGATTCAGCACAACTATTCTACGCTGCTTTCGCTTTGCCAGGCGGCGAAGGGAAACTCTGCGAAACCGACTAAGCATATCTAGCGGCGTTTTCGCACAACATCCTTCAGAAGGCGCAACCTTTTCCTACAGGCGGCCAGTATATAGAGCGAAAAGCGCAGCGACGACCATGCAGTCATGAATAGTTGTATTGAATATGTACTGCTATGTGCTTTTTCCGGCAATTTGCTATGGTTTGGGGCTTCCCAGGCCGTAACCCGCGTCACAGGCGGCCTGCAGTATCAATAAAGCTATACCAATAAGAGATACCTATGACTTCCGTGCCCGGCAGTATCGCGCAGCCTTCGCGGCCGCTCACCCGCAGTGACTACAAAACTCTGTCGCTTTCCGCCCTGGGCGGTGCGCTGGAGTTCTACGATTTCATTATTTTCGTGTTCTTCGCCACCGTGGTCGGCAAGCTGTTCTTTCCCGCCGACATGCCGGAATGGCTACGGTTGATGCAAACGTTTGGTATTTTTGCCGCCGGCTACCTGGCGCGGCCGCTGGGCGGGATCGTCATGGCCCACTTTGGCGACCTGCTGGGACGTAAGAAGATGTTCACCCTGAGCATCTTCATGATGGCCGTGCCGACCCTGATCATGGGCCTGCTGCCGACCTACGCACAGATCGGCATGTGGGCGCCGATCCTGCTGTTGCTGATGCGGGTGATCCAGGGCGCGGCGATTGGTGGTGAAGTGCCGGGCGCCTGGGTGTTTGTGTCCGAGCATGTGCCGGCACGCAACACTGGCTACGCCTGTGGCACCCTGACGGCCGGGCTGACCTCCGGGATTCTGCTCGGCTCGCTGGTGGCAACCTTGATCAACAGCATCTACAGCCCGCAGGAAGTTGCCGACTACGCCTGGCGAATTCCTTTCCTGCTGGGTGGGGTGTTCGGCTTCTTCGCTGTGTACTTGCGCCGCTGGCTGCACGAAACCCCGGTGTTTGCCGAGATGCAGGCGCGCAAGGCGCTGGCTGAAGAAGTCCCCCTGCGTGCGGTGTTGCGTGACCACCGTGGCGCCATCGTCATCTCGATGTTGCTGACCTGGCTGCTGTCGGCCGGCATCGTGGTGGTGATCCTGATGACTCCGGCCTTGCTGCAGAGCCTGTATCAGGTCAGCCCGACCGATTCGCTGAAGGCCAACAGCCTGGCCATCGTCCTGCTCAGCTTCGGCTGCATCGGCACTGGCGCGCTGGCTGATCGCCTGGGCGCCGGCCGGGTATTCATTGTCGGCAGCCTGCTGTTGCTGGCGTCGTCCTGGACCTTCTACCATAGCCTGCCAACCCACCCTGAGTGGATGTTCCCGCTGTATGCCCTGACGGGGCTGTGCGTGGGTATTGTCGGTGCGGTGCCGTATGTCATGGTCAAAGCGTTCCCGCCGGTGGTGCGCTTCAGTGGTCTGTCTTTTTCCTACAACCTGGCTTACGCAATTTTCGGTGGTCTGACGCCGATGGTGGTCACCGCACTGCTCAAGTTCAGCCCCATGGCACCGGCCTACTACGTCGCTGGCATCTGCACCATTGGTCTGCTGGTGGGTATCTATCTGTTGGCGAAAAAACGCTGAAAGCGCTCTAAACCAACCCTCGCAACATTTTGAAAAGGCCATCCCCGGATTTCGGTGATGGCCTTTCATCTAATTGTCACATTCGGTTCATAGAGTAGTCATACGGCCTGCAGATACTTGGGCCCGATCCATCTCACCCCAAATTCTGCTAGGAGCAAGGCATGAAACTGAAGCGTTTGATGGCGGCCCTGACTTTCGTCGCCGCTGGCGTTGCCACCGCCAATGCGGTTGCCGCTGTTGACCCTGCTATTCCGACCTACACCAAGACCACCGGTGTGTCGGGCAACCTCTCCAGCGTCGGTTCCGATACCCTGGCGAACCTTATGACTCTGTGGGCTGAGGCCTACAAGAAGGAATACCCGAACGTAAACATCCAGATTCAGGCTGCCGGTTCCTCCACCGCGCCACCGGCGCTGACCGAAGGCACCGCCAACCTCGGCCCGATGAGCCGCAAGATGAAGGACGTCGAGCTGCAGGCGTTCGAACAGAAGTACGGCTACAAGCCAACCGCCATCCCGGTTGCCGTCGACGCCCTGGCCGTATTCGTGCACAAGGACAACCCGATCAAAGGCCTGACCATGGCCCAGGTCGATGCGATCTTCTCCTCGACCCGTCTGTGCGGCGCCAAAGCCGATGTGAAAACCTGGGGTGATCTGGGTGTGACCGGCGACCTGGCCAACAAGCCGGTGCAACTGTTCGGTCGTAACTCGGTATCCGGCACCTACGGCTACTTCAAGGAAGAAGCCCTGTGCAAAGGTGACTTCAAGCCTAACGTCAACGAACAACCTGGCTCGGCTTCGGTCGTGCAGTCGATCAGCAGCTCGCTGAACGGCATCGGTTACTCGGGCATCGGCTACAAGACCGCCAGCGTCAAGACCGTACCTCTGGCCAAGAAGGAAGGTGGCGCATTCGTTGAAGACAACGAAGCCAACGCCCTGAACGGCACCTACCCGCTGTCGCGTTTCCTCTACGTCTACGTCAACAAGGCGCCGAACAAGCCTCTGGCCCCGCTGGAAGCCGAGTTCGTCAAACTGGTTCTGTCGCAAGCAGGCCAGCAGGTTGTCGTGAAGGACGGTTACATCCCGCTGCCTGCCAAAGTGGCTGAAAAAGCCCTGGCGGACCTGGGTCTGAACCACAACGGCAACGTTGCAAAGAAGTAACTGAAGGTTCGGCGGGACCCGGTCAATGACCCGGTTTCGCCACTAATTGCGAGTCCGCTGCCAGGACCACTGAGCGGCGGGCTTTTTTGCGTCACTGCATTGTCATGTTTTTGTCATACGGGACCGCTAGGGTGTGCGCATGAATGATCTGGCCAACTCCACAATGACCCAAAATTCTCCCCCCGTGCGGATTGACTTCAATACGCCCGAACTGCAACGCAAGCGCCGCATGCGTGCGCTCAAGGATCGCCTGACCCGCTGGTATGTACTGGTGGGCGGGCTTGCCGTGCTGGCAGCGATCACCTTGATCTTCTTCTACCTGGCCTATGTGGTCGTGCCGCTGTTCCAGGGCGCCACGCTGACCAGCAAGAAAGCGCTGGAGCCGACCTGGCTGAGCCAGGATGCCGGCAAGCCGCTGATGATTGCCCTGGAAGAGCAGAACCTGGTGGGGATGCGGGTTTCCGACAAGGGCCAAGCGCTGTTCTTCGACACCAAGAGCGGTGCCGAGCTCAAACGCGTTGACCTGCCAGTACCGGCAGGTACTCAGGTGACCTCTATTGGCGCCGATCAGCCGGGTAACCCGCTGGTGGTGCTGGGCTTGTCCAACGGTCAGGCGCTGGCGTTCAGCCACAGCTACAAGATCACTTACCCGGACAACAAGAAAACCATCACCCCGGCCATCGACTTCCCTTATGGCCAGGAGCCGTTCGTGCTCGATGAGCAGGGCCGGGCGCTGGAGCACGTCAGCCTCAATGTGAATGGCGAGACCCTGGTGGTTGCCGGTTCCACTGGCGCGCACCTGCAGGTGGTATCGCTGAGCCGCGAAGAAAACATGATGACCGGTGAGGTCACCAGCGAGCAGAACCGCATTGACCTGCCGCAGATGACTGAACCGGTCAAAGCGATCTTCATCGACCCGCGTCAGCAGTGGCTGTATGTGATCAACGGCCGGGCCCAGGCGGATGTCTTCAGCCTGCGTGAAAAGAGCCTCAATGGCCGTTACAAACTGCTCGACGACGGTAATGCCGAAGTCACCGCCAGCAATCAGCTGGTGGGTGGTATCTCGCTGATCATCGGCGACTCCAAAGGCGGCCTGGCCCAGTGGTTCATGGCCCGCGATCCGGATGGCGAGCAGCGCTTCAAGCGCATTCGCGAGTTCCAGATGGGCACTGCACCGATCGTGCAGATCGATGCCGAAGAGCGCCGCAAGGGCTTCGTTGCCCTGGATGCCGCCGGCAAGCTTGGTGTGTTCCACAGTACCGCGCACCGTACCCTGCTGGTCGAGTCGGTAGCCGAAGGCGCAGGCGTTCTGGCGCTGTCGCCACGGGCCAACCGCATCATCGTCGAAGAGGGCGGCAAGCTGCTGCCACTGACGCTGAAGAACCCGCACCCGGAAGTGTCCTGGAGCGCGTTGTGGAGCAAGGTCTGGTACGAGAACTATGACGAGCCGAAGTACGTCTGGCAGTCCACCGCCTCGAACACCGACTTCGAACCCAAGCTGAGCCTCTCGCCGCTGACCTTCGGTACCCTGAAAGCTGCGTTCTACGCGATGATCCTGGCGGCTCCGCTGGCGATTGCCGCAGCCATCTACACCGCTTACTTCATGGCCCCGGGCATGCGCCGCAAGGTCAAGCCGGTGATCGAGCTGATGGAGGCGATGCCGACAGTAATCCTCGGTTTCTTCGCCGGCCTGTTCCTGGCGCCGTACCTGGAAGGCCACCTGCCGGGTGTATTCAGCCTGTTCCTGCTGATGCCGATCGGCATCCTGGTCGCCGGCTTCGCCTGGAGCCGCCTGCCTGAGTCGATTCGCCTGCGGGTTCCGGATGGCTGGGAATCGGCGATCCTGATCCCGGTCATCCTGCTGACCGGCTGGTTCGCCCTGTACATGAGCCCACTTCTGGAGACCTGGTTCTTCGGTGGTGACATGCGCCTGTGGATCACCAATGACCTGGGTATCACCTACGACCAGCGCAACGCCCTGGTAGTCGGTATCGCCATGGGCTTCGCGGTGATTCCGAACATCTACTCGATTGCCGAAGACGCCGTGTTCAGCGTGCCGCGCAGCCTGACCCTGGGCTCCCTGGCACTCGGTGCAACGCCATGGCAGACCCTGACCCGTGTGGTCATCCTGACCGCCAGCCCGGGTATTTTCTCGGCGCTGATGATCGGTATGGGCCGTGCGGTCGGTGAAACCATGATCGTCCTGATGGCCACCGGCAACACCCCGGTCATGGAAATGAACCTGTTCGAAGGTATGCGCACCCTGGCCGCCAACGTTGCGGTGGAAATGCCGGAATCGGAAGTCGGTGGCAGCCATTACCGCGTGCTGTTCCTCGCTGCGCTGGTGCTGTTGATGTTCACCTTCGTGATGAACACCTTGGCCGAGCTGATTCGCCAGCGTCTGCGCAAGAAATACTCGTCGCTTTGATAGAAAGGTAGAGATCCGTGAAAAAGGATTCCCTCAAAAGCTGGTTCAAGAGCGGCGCCCCCGGCGTCTGGATCAGCGGTGGCGCCGTCGCCATCGCGGTGATCATGACCATCGGTCTGCTCTCTGTGATCGCTGTGCGCGGCCTCGGCCACTTCTGGCCGGCCGACCTGGTCCAGGCCACCTACAAGGTGCCTGGCCAGGCCGACCACGTCGTCGTCGGCGAAGTGGTGCAGAAGGAAGAAGTGCCGCTGGCACGTCTGAAAGGGGCCGGCCTGCCGGTCCCGGAGAACGGCCCTGAGTTCATGACCCGTGAGCTGATCAAGGTCGGCAACCGCGACCTCAACGGCAGCGACTTCACCTGGGTGGTCGGCGATTGGCTGACCGACCTGCAGACGCCGGTCGAGTTGATTGCCCTGGAACGTCGTGAGTGGGGCAACTTCTACGGCTACCTGGTCAGCGTCAAGGAAAACGGCAAGGTCGTCGCCGAAGGGCAGGCGGCCTGGTCCGAACTGCAAGCGCGCCTCAAGCGTGCCGACAAGCTGGCTGGCGAGCTGCAGAAGCTTGAGAAGAAGGACATCGGTGCCATCAACTACGGCCTTGAGCGTCTGCGTCTGCACGCTCGCAAGCTGGAACTCGACGGCAAACTGGATGCCGCCGCCCAGGCTGACATGGACGCCGAACGCGCCGAGCTGAACAACCGCTACAAGGCCATCGAAGAGCGTCTGGGCAACCTGCATCAGGACTTTGGTCGCGACAGCCTGGTGGCAAAGGATGGCAACGGTCGTGAAGTCGAGATCAACCTGAGCAAGGTGGTTCACGCTTACCAGCCGAACGGCATGGGCTTCTTCACCAAGATGGGCGTGTATTTCGCCAAGGTCTGGGAGTTTCTTAGCGACGACCCGCGTGAAGCCAACACCGAAGGCGGGATCTTTCCTGCAATCTTCGGTACCGTGATGATGACCCTGATCATGGCCGTGATCGTCACCCCGTTCGGCGTGCTGGCGGCGGTGTACCTGCGTGAATATGCGCGCCAGGGGCCGGTGACCCGCCTGATCCGTATCGCCGTGAACAACCTCGCCGGTGTTCCGGCCATCGTTTACGGTGTGTTCGGTCTGGGCTTCTTCGTCTATGTACTGGGTGGCTCGCTCGACCGCCTGTTCTTCCCTGAGGCGTTGCCAGCGCCAACCCTGGGTACTCCGGGCCTGCTCTGGGCCTCGCTGACCCTGGCGCTGCTGGCGGTACCGGTGGTGATCGTGGCCACTGAAGAAGGCCTGGCGCGTATCCCGCGTACGGTTCGCGAAGGTTCGCTGGCGCTCGGTGCAACCAAGGCCGAGACCCTGTGGAAGATCGTCCTGCCGATGGCCAGCCCGGCGATGATGACCGGCATGATCCTCGCCGTGGCCCGCGCCGCTGGTGAAGTGGCGCCGCTGATGCTGGTGGGTGTAGTGAAACTGGCGCCATCGCTGCCTGTGGACGGCAACTACCCGTACCTGCACCTGGACCAGAAGATCATGCACCTGGGCTTCCACATCTATGACGTCGGCTTCCAGAGCCCGAACGTCGAGGCCGCGCGGCCACTGGTATACGCCACTGCATTGCTGTTGGTGCTGGTGATCGCCACGCTCAACCTGTCGGCCGTATGGATTCGTAACCACCTGCGCGAGAAGTACAAGGCGCTGGACAGCTGATCGAAACACCCTTTTTGCAAGTGCCGCCCGTGTGTTGTACCGGGCGGTTCGATGAAACGAAATTGATAGCGTATGGAGTCTGACCATGCAGCAAGAATCCCACGCCCACGGCATCGATATGTCGGCCCTGGGTCGTACCAAGCAGAGCCTGCAACTGGCCGATGAAACCGTGGCCATCGAAGTGCCTGGCCTGAGCCTGTACTACGGCGAGAAACAAGCCCTGTTCGACGTCAGCATGAACATCCCGAAACAGCGCGTGACCGCCTTCATCGGCCCGTCCGGCTGCGGTAAGTCGACCTTGCTGCGCACCTTCAACCGCATGAACGACCTGGTTGACGGTTGCCGTGTCGAGGGTGCGATCAACCTGTACGGCAACAACATCTACCGCAAGGGCGAGGACGTGGCCGAACTGCGTCGCCGGGTCGGCATGGTGTTCCAGAAGCCCAACCCGTTCCCCAAGACCATCTATGAAAACGTGGTCTACGGCCTGCGTATCCAGGGTATCAACAAGAAGCGCGTGCTCGATGAGGCCGTGGAATGGGCACTCAAGGGCGCGGCCCTGTGGGAGGAGGTCAAGGACCGCCTGCACGAGTCGGCCCTGGGCCTGTCCGGTGGTCAGCAGCAGCGTCTGGTGATTGCCCGCACCATCGCTGTGGAGCCAGAAGTGCTGCTGCTCGACGAACCGTGCTCGGCTCTGGACCCGATCTCGACGCTGAAGGTCGAAGAGCTGATCTACGAACTGAAGTCCAAGTACACCATCGTCATCGTTACCCACAACATGCAGCAGGCGGCGCGGGTTTCCGATTACACCGCCTTCATGTACATGGGCAAGCTGGTCGAGTTCGGTGACACTGACACGCTGTTCACCAATCCGGCGAAGAAGCAGACCGAAGACTACATCACCGGTCGGTATGGCTAGGATTCAACGACTGAACGCCGCCTGACAGCACTTACCGGACGCTCCAAGGATTTCTCATGATCAACAAAGACAGCCTTACCCACCACATCTCCCAGCAGTTCAACGCCGAACTCGAGGAGGTCCGCAGTCACCTCCTGGCGATGGGCGGTCTGGTCGAGAAACAGGTCAATGACGCGGTCACCGCGCTGATCGAGGCCGACTCGGGCCTGGCCCAGCAAGTGCGCGAAGTCGACGAGCAGATCAACCAGATGGAGCGCAACATCGACGAGGAATGCGTGCGCATTCTCGCCCGTCGTCAGCCGGCCGCTTCCGACCTGCGTCTGATCATCAGCATTTCCAAGTCGGTGATCGACCTGGAGCGCATCGGTGACGAATCGACCAAGATCGCCCGCCGCGCCATTCAGTTGTGCGAAGAAGGCGAGTCGCCGCGCGGCTACGTCGAAGTTCGGCACATCGGCGACCAGGTGCGCAACATGGTCCGCGATGCGCTGGATGCCTTTGCCCGTTTCGACGCCGACCTGGCGCTGTCGGTGGCTCAGTACGACAAGACCATCGACCGCGAGTACAAGACCGCGCTGCGCGAGCTGGTCACCTACATGATGGAAGATCCGCGTTCGATCTCGCGGGTACTCAGCGTGATCTGGGCCTTGCGTTCACTGGAGCGGATCGGCGACCACGCACGCAACATCTCCGAGCTGGTGATCTACCTGGTGCGCGGTACCGATGTGCGTCACCTGGGCCTCAAGCGCATGAAAGAAGAGGTCGAGGGTGGCAGCGAAAAGGCTAATGTTCCGGCTGAAACTGACGATAAGTAAGACTGCCCCGAGAACGAACGCCCGGCCCTGGCCGGGCGTTTTCGTTTGCGGTCGAGCACCTCAAGGCAGCCGCGAACGAAACCACGAGTCCCGGCGTGAGCCAATGTTTGGCAAATGGCCATTAGTCAGCGTTATGCTAGTCGGGATTCAATAGGAGTGGCGATGAGTAAAGTCAGTGTGTTGGTTGTGGATGATGCGCCGTTCATTCGCGACCTGGTGAAGAAGTGTCTGCGCAACTATTTCCCGGGAATTGTCATCGAAGACGCGGTCAACGGTCGCAAGGCCCAGACATTGCTGGCGCGTGAAGCCTTTGACCTGGTCCTGTGCGACTGGGAAATGCCGGAAATGTCCGGGTTGGAGCTGCTGACCTGGTGCCGTCAGCAGGAGTCGATGAAGACGTTGCCGTTCATCATGGTGACCAGCCGCGGCGACAAGGAAAACGTGGTTCAGGCAATCCAGGCCGGTGTTTCTGACTTCGTCGGCAAGCCGTTCACCAATGAGCAATTGCTGACCAAGGTGAAGAAGGCCCTGACCAAGGTTGGCAAGCTCGATACCTTGCTGGCCAGCGCCCCGACGCGTGCCAATTCGGCTTTTGCCAACGACTCGCTGAGCGCCCTCACCGGTGGCCGTGCCGAGACGGTAAAACCGGCAGCAGCGGCTGCTCCGGTGGCGGCGGCCAAGCCACTGATCAATGCGCCCAAGCCCACTGCTGCCGCTGCCGCACCTGCGGGGCGTGGCCAAGGTCAGCTGCGTCTGCCAAACGGTGTGCAGCCGTGCGTGATCAAGGCCCTGAGCCTCAAGGAGGCGCTGCTGGTGGTCCGCCGTGGCGACACCCTGCCACAGGTGCTCGAAGGCGCTGTGCTCGATCTGGAGCAGGGTGAAAACGCCGAAGTCGCCCGCCTCAATGGTTACCTGCATGCTGTGGTGGCGCTGGAGCCGAAGCCGGACAGCGACTGGTTGCAGCTGACCTTCAAGTTCGTCGATCAGGATGCGCAGAAGCTGGACTACCTGTCGCGGTTGATTG
This sequence comes from Pseudomonas sp. GW821-FHT10B02, assembly GCF_059415665.1. Lineage (NCBI taxonomy): Bacteria > Pseudomonadati > Pseudomonadota > Gammaproteobacteria > Pseudomonadales > Pseudomonadaceae > Pseudomonas > Pseudomonas sp. GW821-FHT10B02. The sequence continues at coordinate 224,210 of NZ_JBWKNR010000001.1, forward strand.
CCCGTGGTACGGCGCAGAAGCATTTCGTACCGGGAGCCTGACCCGCAGGATTGGTAGGAGCGGATAAATCCGCTCCTACACCGCTCGTCTTCTGAAACACCTCCACCATCCCTCCGGCAAAATCTGCTGCTAGTCTTCGACAGACTTCAACTGTCAAAAAGCCACTAACCATGCAGGCACATTCGCTGCTGTTCTGCGCCTTGCTCGTGGCTTGCAGCCCGACTCTGGCCTCGACCTTCTACAAAAGCACCGATACCAACGGTGTGGTCTCGTATTCCGACCGGCCACTGCCTGGCGCAAAGGCCTTTGTTTTCCGCGACCAAATGGTCGAGCAGCTGGAAGGTCAGGTGAAACTGCACGCCATCAAGTTCGCCAGCGGCGTGAGCTTCAGCGCCCGCAACGACACCCATGCGCCGGTGGAGGTGGAGCTGCGCCTGGAGCGTCTGGGTAACGCCAAGGGCGCAGGTACGCGGCTTGTCCGGCGTGTGGTGCCTGCGCGTGCGGCAGTGCTGCTGACCGTGGTCAACACACTGCAAGCGGACCTGCCGGTGAGTTATCAGGAGAAGTTCACCTACGCCCTGGGCAACCCGGCACAGCGCCAGCAGGCCTTTAAATATCCGCTGCCATGGCGCGGTGGGCCTTTTCGCGTGACCCAGGGGGCCAACGGCAGTTACAGCCATTTTGGCCCCAAGAGCCGCTATGCCATGGACATCGCCATGCCGGAAGGTACGCCGATCATTGCTTCACGAGCGGGTACCGTGATCAAGACCGAAAACAACCAGAGCGGGCGCGGAACGCACCCGGCGGGCAATTTCGTGCGGATTCTGCATGACGACGGCACCATGGGTGTCTATCTGCACCTGATGCGTGGTTCTGTGGTGGTTCGCGAGGGACAGCGGGTGGTCTACGGGAGTGCGCTGGCAAAATCCGGCAACACCGGCAACAGCACTGGCCCGCACCTGCATTTTGTCGTGCAGCGCAACGTCGGGCTGGCGCTGGAGTCGATTCCTTACCAGTTCAACCAGCCTGTCGGCGGGTTGCCGAACTTTACCGCCGGCAACCCCTGAGGCGGCTCAATCGAGCTTGAGCACCTTGGCCAGGACAATCTTCGGGCCTTTCATCTTCTTGATGATGATGCGCAGGCCTTCGACTTCCAGTTGCTCCTCTTCTTCCGGTACCCGCTTGAGGGTCTCGTAGACCAGACCGGCGAGGGTTTCCGCCTCGATATGGTCCAGGTCCACGCCGAGCAGGCGCTCGACCTTGAACAGCGGTGTGTCGCCACGTACCAGCAGCTTGCCTGGCTGGTAGGCGAGGATGCCGCGCTCGGCCTTGCGGTGTTCGTCCTGGATGTCACCGACCAGCACTTCCAGCACGTCTTCCATGGTCAGGTAGCCAATGACCTTGCCATCGGCTTCCTCGACCAGGGCGAAGTGCGCGCCGCCTTTGCGGAACTCTTCGAGCAGGTGGGCCAGAGGCATGTGGCGGGACACGCGCTCCAGCGGCCGGGTCAATTCGGCAAGGTTGAAGGATTCGGGGATGTGCTCCAGATCGGCCAGCTCCAGCAGCAGATCCTTGATATGCAGCAGGCCGATGAACTCACCGCGCGTGGCATCGAACACCGGGTAGCGACTGAATTTGTGCCGGCGGAACATCGCCAGGATTTCCTTGAGCGGCGCATGGGCGTCGAGGCAGACCATGTCTTCACGGGAGTTGGCCCAGTCGACCACCTCCAGTTCACCCATTTCCACTGCCGATGCCAGTACGCGCATGCCCTGGTCGCTGGGGTCCTGGCCACGGCTGGAGTGCAGGATCAACTTCAGTTCGTCGCGGCTGTAATGGTGCTCGTGATGCGGGCCGGGTTCACCCTGGCCGGCGATGCGCAAAATGGCGTTGGCACTGGCGTTGAGCAGGTAGATGGCCGGGTACATCAGCCAGTAGAACAGGTACAGCGGTACCGCAGTCCACAGCGACAGCAGTTCGGGTTTGCGGATCGCCCAGGACTTGGGCGCCAGTTCACCAACCACGATGTGCAGGTAGGAAATCACGAAGAAGGCGCTGAAGAACGACACCGCTTTGATGACTTCCGGCGACTCTACGCCGACAGCGGCCAGCAGCGGTTCGAGCAGATGCGCAAAGGCCGGCTCACCGACCCAGCCCAGACCCAGCGAAGCGAGGGTGATGCCCAGCTGGCAGGCCGAGAGATAGGCGTCCAGCTGGTTGTGCACGGTGCGCAGGATTTGCCCGCGCCAGCCATGCTGCACGGCAATCGACTCGACCTTGGTCGAGCGCAATTTGACCATGGCGAACTCGGCGGCAACGAAAAAGCCGTTGAGCAGCACCAGCAGCAGAGCAAAAAGAATCATGCCGAAATCGGCGAAAAGTGAGGCGAAGCTAATACCAGGGGAAGGGTCCATGATGGGGTTTTACGGGGTCCGTCATCTGAAAAAAGAAAGAAATGCCGTGCCAGCATTCGCTGGCACAAGTCCGCCAATGTAGCGGGTGAGGGCGCGGTTGCCTAGGGGCGAGGCCTCAGGAAGCCAGGCGCTGGGCAATCTGCACGGGGGCGAAATGGCAGGTGAAGGTGCTGCCGTGGCCGGGTACGCTGCTGATCTCCAGGCGTGCGCGGTGACGCAACAGTACGTGCTTGACGATCGCCAGGCCAAGGCCGGTGCCGCCGGTATTGGAGGCGCGGCTGGAGTCGACCCGGTAGAAACGCTCGGTCAGGCGTGGCAAGTGCTTGGCGTCAATGCCGATACCCGAGTCCTGAACGCTGAGGTGCGCGCCCTGTTCGTCGGCCCACCAGCGAATGCGGATCTGTCCTTCGTCCTGGGTGTATTTGACCGCATTGAAAATCAGATTGGAGAACGCGCTGCGCAGCTCGGCCTCACTGCCCTTGAGGAAAATACCGGGTGTGGTTTCCAGGCTGATGCGCTGGTTACGCTGGCCCGACAACGCCTGGGCATCGCCCTTGATCGATTGCAGCAAGGCTTCAACCGCTACCGGCTGGTTGTCCGAGGGGTAATCGGTGGCTTCCAGCTTGGCCAGCAACAGCAGGTCATTGAGCAGGGTCTGCATGCGCCCGCCTTGTTGCTGCATTTGCTGCAGGGCGCGGACCCAGCGCGGATTCACGTCCTCGACATTGTCGAGCAGGGTTTCCAGGTAGCCGGCGATCACCGTCAGCGGCGTGCGCAGTTCATGCGAGACGTTGGCAACGAAATCCTTGCGCATCTGTTCGAGCTGGTGGATACGGGTGACGTCGCGTACCAGCATCAGGTGCTCGTTGTTGCCATAGCGGGTGATATGCAGCTGCACGCGCAGGCGGTCGTTGATCGGCGAAGGGATCTCCAGCGGTTCGAGGTAGTTCTCCTGCTCGAAGTACTCCTTGAAGCGTGGGTGGCGCACCAGGTTGGTGACTGGCTGGCCGCTGTCCTGTGGGGTTTTCAGGCCCAGCAGGGTTTCGGCGGCGCGGTTCCACCACTCCAGGTTGCCGTCGCTGTCGAGCATGATCACCGCGTCCTTGAGCGCGGCGGTGGACTCCTGCACGCGGTCGATCACCGCCTGCAGGCGGCCACGCACGCGCTGGTCGCGGCGTTGCAGGTGATAGATGCTGTCGAACACCTCGCCCCACAGGCCATAGCCATCAGGCGGTGCTTCGTCGGGTTTGTGCAGCCGCAACCATTCATGCAGGCGCAGCAGTTGCTTGAGGGTCCAGCCCAGGTAGAGCGCCAGGCCCAGGGCCAGGCTCCAGCCGTAATAGCCGCTGATCAGGCCGACCAGCAGGCAGGCGCTGATCAATAGCAGCATGTGGCGAATCAGGGTGCCATGCCAGTTCTGGTTCAATTAACGACGCGTCCTTTCCAATACCTTGGGCCTGATATAGCGGTTCAGCTCTTGGTGGAGAAGCGATAACCGGTACCGCGTACGGTTTGTACCAGATTCTCGTAGGCATCACCCAGCGCCTTGCGCAGGCGGCGGATGTGCACGTCGACGGTGCGCTCTTCGACATAGACGTTGCCGCCCCAGACCTGATCGAGCAACTGCCCGCGGGTGTAGGCGCGTTCCTGGTGGGTCATGAAGAACTGCAGCAGGCGGTATTCGGTCGGGCCCATTTCGGCTGGCTTGCCATCAATGGTCACGCGGTGGCTGATCGGATCGAGCAGCAGGCCACCGACTTCAATGGGCGCTTCGCCATCGCTTGGGCCGGCGCGGCGCAGCACGGCCTTGAGCCGGGCGACCAGCTCGCGGGGCGAGAAGGGTTTGGTGATGTAGTCGTCGGCACCGACTTCAAGACCCTGGATCTTGTTGTCTTCCTCACCCTTGGCGGTCAGCATGATGATCGGGATATCGCCGGTCAGCTCGTCGCGCTTCAGGCGTCGGGCCAGTTCGATGCCGGAAGTGCCCGGGAGCATCCAGTCGAGCAGGATCAGGTCCGGTTTGCGGTCGACGATCATGGCGTGGGCCTGCTGCGAGTTTTCTGCTTCCAGGCAGTCATAGCCGGCCATTTCCAATGCAACGGCGATCATCTCGCGGATTGGCGCTTCGTCGTCAACGATCAGAATGTTTCTGCCAACCATGTTCAAACCTCTTCCCGTTCAGGTGTCTTGGCCCGCATTAGATAACGGAATTATTGCAGTCGTGTGACAGGTCGTGGGCGTTTCAGCAACATTCGGTTACTGGGCTAGGCTTAAATTCCCTCTCCCGAGAAACACGGTGGATCCAATGACACGACATACGCTGAACTGGATGGCGCTTTTCACTGCGGTGGCACTGGCGTTGCCAGGAATAGCGTCGGCGCATCATGCCATGATGAAAGACGGTGTGATGGTCGACCATGCTGGCATGACGCTCTACACCTTTGACAAGGATTCGGACGGCAAGTCCATGTGCAACGATGAGTGTGCCAAGAACTGGCCGCCGCTGATGGTCAAGTCTGGTGACATGGCTGAGGAGGGCTGGACACAGATCAAGCGCGATGACGGTTCGATGCAATGGGCCTACAAAGGCAAGCCGGTGTACACCTTCATCAAGGACAAGAAAGCCGGTGACATGACCGGTGACGGCATGAAGGATGTCTGGCATGTGATCAAGTAGTCGTGCCGCAATCGCGGGGCAGGCCCGCTCCCACTGCTCTGTGGGAGCGGGCTTGCCCTGCGATGAATCAGAAGCTGTAATCCAGCACGATCCCGCCAAATACCAGCAACCCGGCCCAGTGGTTATGCAGGAAGGCCTTGAAACACGATTCACGGTCCAGCTTGCGGGTCGTCCAGAATTCCCAGACGAAGCACACCAGGGCGGCCACCAGCCCAAGGTGGAACCAGCCTCCCAGTTCAAAGCGGTTACCGGCCATCAGCAAACAGCCCAGCGACAGCACTTGCAGGGTCAGGATAATCATCCGGTCGGCTTCACCGAACAGGATCGCGGTAGATTTGACCCCGATCTTCAGATCATCGTCGCGATCGACCATGGCGTAGTAAGTGTCATAGCCCACCGTCCACAGCAGGTTGGCGATATACAGCAGCCAGGCGATGGCCGGCAACTCGCCGCTGGCTGCGGTGAAGGCCATGGGAATGCCCCAGGAGTAAGCCGCCCCGAGCACCACTTGCGGGTAGTAGGTGTAGCGCTTCATGAAGGGGTAGCAGGCCGCCAACGCCACCGCGCCGAACGACAACCATACCGTCTGGGTATTGGTGCACAGCACCAGCAGGAAGCTCACGCCCACCAGCACGGCAAACAGCACCAGTGCTTCGCGGGCATTGATCCGGCCGGCTGCCAACGGGCGGTCGGCGGTGCGTTTGACGTGGCCATCGACCTTGCGGTCGGCGAAGTCGTTGATGGCGCAACCGGCCGCACGCATCAGCACCACGCCGAGGGTGAAAATCAGCACGTTGGCCAGAGTCGGGGTGCCCTTGGCGGCAATCCACACCGCTGACAGCGTCGGCCACAACAGCAGATAGATACCGATCGGCCGGTCCATGCGGCTCAACTGGATGAAGTCCCAGGCGCGCGGATGCAAACGATTGAGCGACTTGAGCAGCTGCAGGTACATCAGCGGATCTCCCCGGAAATCTCGGCGGCCTGCCACAGCGACGGCAGGAAGACTTCGGCAACCAACACGCTCAGTGTGGCCCGATCAAAGCGCGAGCGACGCCCCCAGAGCGTGTCGCTGGCGTCGATGGCCGGCAGCCAGGCCTTGGGGTAATGACAGACCTCAATGGCGCGGCGCGTAAAGGCCTGGTCGCAGAACAACAGTTCGCCCAGCGAGCGGCTGCCCAGCGCTTCCATGTCCAGCCCGCCACTTTCGAGGGCACTGCGCGAGGCGACACTGCGGGCGAACACCCAGGCCTGGCCGTGGCCGCGCAAGTACACTTCGCGGACCCAGCCTTCGCTACCAGGCGCCAGATCCAGCGCCTGGCACTCGTCATCACGCAGGGGCTGCCAACCCTCGTAAAGGGGTGTAACAGAAAAGTGATCGGCGGATAATCGAGTCAGGCGACGGGTCAGTGATCCTTGATCGAACAACCAATCAAGCAGCGCAGGCGTTGCGCTGTCTGCTACCTGAGAGTACTGCAACCATTCTGCAGCGGGCGCTTGCGATGTTTCGTACGGCACGATGGTATGGGTTAACAGGCCAAAGAGACCGCGAGCTTAGCATGATTGCCCGATCCGGCTTGCATGCTGGCACCTGGCTCCAGTACAAAGCCCCTCCTTGAGCAGGTCGCCACTGTAATGTTCCCGAGAGCGACCACTCCAATGCCTGGGTTTGTTGAGGAAGTAAGTGATGAAAAAGTGGCAGTGTATTGTTTGTGGCCTGATCTACGACGAGGCCGAGGGTTGGCCGGATGATGGCATCGCTCCAGGTACCCGTTGGGAAGATGTCCCGGCAGACTGGCTGTGCCCGGACTGCGGTGTGGGCAAGATGGATTTCGAAATGATCGCCATCGGCTGATCAAAATTTAATCAGGATGCAAGGACACATGGCATGACGGCACCGGTGGTAATTGTGGGTACTGGCTTGGCGGGTTACAACCTGGCCCGCGAATTTCGCAAGCTCGACGGCGAGACGCCGTTGCTGTTGATTACCGCCGACGACGGCCGTTCCTATTCCAAGCCAATGCTGTCCACCGGCTTTGCCAAGAACAAGGATGCCGACGGCCTGAGCATGGCCGAGCCGGGGGCGATGGCTGAGCAGCTCAAGGCCGAAGTGCGTACCCATACCCGTATCAGCGGCATCGATCCGGGCCACAAGCGCCTGTGGATCGGCGAAGAACAGGTGGCCTACCGTGACCTGATCCTGGCCTGGGGCGCGCAAACCGTGCAGGTGCCGGTCGAAGGCGATGCCGGTGAGGCGATCTTCCCGATCAACGATCTGGAGGATTACGCCCGCTTCCGTGCAGCGGCGGCGGGCAAGCAGCGGGTGTTGATCCTCGGGGCCGGCCTGATCGGCTGTGAATTTGCCAACGACATGAGCCTGGGCGGCTTCCAGGTCGAGCTGGTGGCGCCGTGCGAGCAGGTCATGCCGACCTTGCTGCACCCGGCAGCGGCTGCTGCCGTGCAGACTGGTCTGGAGGCGCTTGGCGTGCGCTTTCATCTGGGGCCGGTGCTGACGCGTCTGCAACGAGTTACCGAAGGGCTGGAGGCACACCTGAGCGACGGTACGGTGATCGCGTGCGATCTGGTGGTTTCGGCGGTTGGCCTGCGCCCACGCATCGACCTGGCCTCTGCGGCCGGCTTGCAGGTTAACCGTGGCGTGGTGGTCGACCGGCACCTGCGTACTTCGCATGCCAATATCTACGCCTTGGGCGATTGCGCCGAAGTCGATGGCCTCAACCTGCTCTATGTCATGCCGTTGATGAGCTGCGCGCGCGCGCTGGCACAAACCCTGGCTGGCAACCCGACAACAGTTGCCTACGGCCCTATGCCGGTTACGGTAAAGACACCGGCTTGCCCGCTGGTGGTCTCGCCACCTCCCCATGGCCGCGAAGGTACATGGCAGGTCGAAGGTCAGGGCCTTGACCTCAAGGTGCTCTGTCATGACGTCGATGGCAACTTGTTGGGCTACGCCCTGACGGGCTCGGCAGTGATGGAGAAGCTGGCTCTAAATCGGCAGCTTCCGGCGCTCATGGCGTAAATAGCGGGCGTTCTGTCGGATTTCCCCTGCTATTGCCGCAACAATGGCCGCCCAGAGACTGGCGCGGCCCCTGACGGCATGCCATCCTCACTCCCGTCTGCCGCAGTTTAGAGCCTGCGGTGCCTTGGGCGCTGTTCTTGAAGAGCAGCACGGCATAACAACAAAAAACCGTCTAAGAGGCTTCACTATGCGCAAACCAGAACTCGCCGCAGCTATTGCTGAAAAGGCCGACCTCACCAAAGAGCAAGCCAATCGCGTGCTCAACGCCGTGCTCGAAGAAATCACCGGCGCCCTGCACCGCAAGGACAGCGTGACGCTGGTCGGATTCGGTACATTCCTGCAACGTCATCGTGGCGCTCGCACTGGCAAGAACCCGCAAACCGGTGAGCCAGTCAAAATCAAAGCCAGCAACACGGTGGCCTTCAAACCAGGCAAATCCCTGAAGGACAGCGTCAATCCGTGATGCCTCGCACAGATTGATTGCATTGAAAAACGGGCACCCGACACGGTGCCCGTTTTTTATTGCCCCGCCCGGAGCTTGTGACTAGCATACGGCGCCCCTGCCGCGATGGCAGCGGGACACGTCCAGGGAGGGGCGCAGGATGCACTGCAAAGGTATGTCATTGACCGCCGTGGCGGTCGCTCGCGATTCAGGTGCCGCATGATCCGGCGCCGTCTTCTGCTCAATTTCGCCTTGCATGCATTGGCCTGCGTGCTCTTCGTGCTGCTCAACGATTACGCCGTGAGCTACTACAAACAGCATTTCGGTGGCTTCACTGCCCGGGGCGTGGCAGCCGGCATGGTTGCCTGGGGGGCCTGGTACCTGCTGATGATATTCAGTGTGCCGATTGCGTTGTTCCTGCGCCTCAGGGTTCGTCTGCTGCTGACCCTGGCGCAAGCCTTGCTCATCCTCTATTGGCTGTTGCCGGAGCACCCGGTACGCGCCCTGTTCTATAGCAGCCTCAATGCTGGCCTGACTCTGCTGGCCGTGCTTTTGAGTGAAGGGATGGGGCGTCGCTTGAAGCCGGCCGCCAGCTCGCAGGTGGATGCATGAGGCGCCTGCTGGCAGTGATCTGTGGCCTGGGTGTTGCGCAGGCCTTGGCCGACAGTCGCACCTTCACCTTGACGCCGGACTTCAGTGGCGCCTCGCAAGTGCAGTTGACGCTGCAGGACAATCGTTGGCAGGTGCAGCTGTCGGGAGGCGATGGGCGGTCTCAGTCGCTGGCCGATGTCTGCCAGCCCGAGCTGGGTCAGGTGCAGGTACGTGACGTCTTCACGGTGCGCGGCGACAAGGATTACCTCGTGGTGCAATGCGCGGCGGTGGTCGCTCATCCGGGCTTTGAGTACTACGCGCTCAACGGCCTGGTATTTCAGGCCGGCGTGTACTTCTGGGACAACGGCGCACTGGTCCGTGACGCCCGCGCCTCGCTGGCGTTGTCCGGTTACGAAGGGAACATGACGGAAAACTGGAGCCAGCATCATTGGTACCACACACAGCCGCTGGCCAGGCAGAAGTTGCTGGAGCAGGTGCGAGGGCATGAGCGGGATTCGTTGAAACTGGCGCGGGAAATCGTCCTCGCGCGGCTTGCAATCGAGGACCGCGATGCGGTGTATACCTACCTCGATATCGAGCTGCCACGACTGCTGCGTGAGGAGCCGCTGAACGCGCAGACCGCAGCACTGTACAACGACCTCGGTTACGTCCTGCAGCAGGGCGAGTGGCACAGCGCGGCCTATGAGCTGTTTGCCAAAGTCGAAGGGGTCGTGCCGCAGCGGGTCGTACTCAAGCTCAACATCGCCGACAGCCTCTGGGCGTTGTACAAGCGCAAACAGGCTGCCGAGTACTACCGCAGCTATGTCCAGGCCATGAACAGCGCCGGTAAGCCGGGGATCATCCCGGAGCGGGCACGGGCGCGCAGCCAGGAGCCACAATCGTGATCAGGCTTTTAGTGTGTCTGCTGCTATTGAGCGTGCTGGTTCCTCCAGCGATGGCCGAGACTTCATGCGTGGCTGAGTTCGACAGTTTTCTGTACGAGTTTGCCAACGATCCTCAGGTGCAACGCCAAGCCAGCAGCGGGCGAGTCCTGTACAGCCAGTTGCAGGGGCTGCAGGATAATGTCTATCCATTGGTCCGGGCGATGCAGGGCGCGCAGCTTGCATTGCCATTGATCGCGCCCTTGACGGCGGATCTCAAAGGCCTGGAGGTGCAGCGCTTGACGGATGGCCATGTCCGGGTGCTGGACAAACGCGGCGGTCTCGACCGGCTCAGGGGCTATCAGTTCGAGCGCAAGGCATGCTGGGCATTGGTCTCTATCGATGAGTGGTCGGTGGATGAGTCACGCCTGTTGCTGACAGGCCTGCCAAAGATGAACCCGGCCGAGGAAGTCTGCTACCGCAAAGCCAACATCTTCCTGGCCCTGGGCGGGGTGGAGAAGTATCCACCTACTGCAGAGTTTTTCGAGGTAGGCATGCAGTTCCTGCTGTGCGCCGCGGCTTCGGGTAACCCGGACGCCAGCCTGGCCGCTGCGAGCCTGGGGTATTCCGGAATGGCGCCTGCTTTGAGCGCTGAGGTGACCGAGAAGCTGTTCCTCGCCGCTGCGCAGAGTTTGCCTACGGGTGCGGCTGCCTTGTACGGGTTCTATTGCTCAGGGACTGACCAGAGCTACGATGGCCCGTGCATGGACCCTGAGCGTGCCCGTTCATGGCTGATCAAGTCGATCGACATGGGCAACTGGGAGTCTCTGACAACCTTGGCGTCTGATTGGGAGAGTGGCCGTTTGGGCGGCGCCATCGACCTGTCTCGTGCACTGGCCTGCTATGAGCTGGCGCGAGAGAAAGGGGTCGTGGAGTACGTGGACAGCGTAAAACGCTTGCAACAAGCCGGTGCGCAGCCTGGGGGACGTTGCTACTAAGCCGCGAATTACCCGGTTACAGAGCAAATTGCCCTGATCTTCGCGAAATGTGCGGCAAAGTATGGTGTTTTTATAACGAGACTATAAACTGCTTCGCCAGTCACTTTTTAGCCGAGGCGTGCACATGAAGTTTCGCTTTCTCCTTTGGGCCATGGGGTTGTTGATGGCCAAGGCCAGTCGCAAGAACCCGGCGTTCCAGCAGCAACTGGCCGACAAGGATCTGGTTTTTCAGCTGCAGACCCTCGACGGCAAGGCGGCGCGCCATTTCATCGTCAAGGACATGCGTATCAGCAGCCAGTCCGGCACGCACCCGCAGCCGGCCTTCGCCATTGCCTTCAAGGATGCGGCCTTCGGCTTCGCCACCTTGCAAGCGAAGAACAAGCAATTGGCATTCATGCAGGGGATTCAGGACAAGAGCATCCAGATCAAGGGCAACCCGGCGCTGGTGATCTGGTTCCAGGGCCTGATGAAGTACCTGAAACCCAAGAAGAAGGCCTGACCCGCAGGGCCAGGCCACCCTGCTCAGTGCTGGTTGAATTGCGAGGCCAGCTCGCGTAGCAGGGCTTCTGCTTCCAGCACTTTACTCACCACATCTTCCGCCTTTTCGCGGGAGATGTTCAGGCGCTCAAGCAGTTCGTCCGGGATGGACTCTTCCGGGCCCGAGCCGATACCGCGGGCGCGCAGCAGGCGAATAGCCAGGCACACCAGGTTCGGGAACGCCGCGTAGTCACCGTCGTATTGCGGGTCGTTCTGGAAGCGCAGCGCGGTGGCCAGCTCCTCGGGCATGTCCCAGAAACGCATCAGCCAGGCGCCGATCTGCTCACGGCTGATGCCCAGCAAGTGCTGTTCGACATAGCTGTGGCACAAGTGCGGATTGACCTCCAGGTGGCGGCAGATCAGCGAGAAGTGCGGCGGGAAGACATGCGCCAGCAACAGGTAGCCGAAGTTGTGCAGCAAGCCGGCGAGGTAAGTCAGGCCGGCTTCCGGGCGCTCGGCACGAGGCATGGCGCGGGTCAGGCCTTCGATCACCGCTGCGGTGTAGATCGACTGCTGCCAGTACGGTGTGGTGGCCTGTGGATGGTCCTTGGGCAGGCTCAGGGTTTTGCCCAGTGCTAGGCCCAGTGCCAGGTTGATCACCAGATCGAAGCCCAGCACGCGGACGATGGCGTCCTCCACTGAACGAATCTTGCCGGGAGAGGCGTAGTAGGGCGAAGCCGCCCAACTGACCACCTGGGCCGCCAGGGCCGGGTCGGTCTCGACCACGCCGGTGATATCGTCGATGGTGGCGTTGGGGTCGACGCGCAGCTTGATGATCTTTTGCGCGGTTTCCGCCAGCGGCGGAATCTCGATGGTATTTTCCAGACGCTGCTGGATACGCCGGGCCGTGAAGGCCTGCACCGCCTGGGTGATTTCTTCGCGGTCGTCGGTCGGGCGGTCAAGGTTCGGCCGGATACTGCTCAGGGGCTCGCCAAAATTGCCGGCGCTGGCCTTGCTCAGCATCTTCTTGAAGTCGTCGCGTTCGATTTCCAGCAGCAGGCCTGCTTCGCCGGAGTGAATCAGCAGCCTTTCAGGCTTGAGCAGGCTCTCATCATAAAGGCAGGGCGAGCTGGTCAGTGCCGGAAGGCCGGGGAGGATTTTCAGACCATGCTTGTCGAGCATGGTTTTCAGGCGATCCAGGGGCACGGCGGCCAGCTTGCGACCGGTCAGCTCGGTCAAGCGGTTGAGGTCGAGCAATTGGTTCTGCGGGAACAGCACCATCAGCGCGCCGACCGCGTCGTCGAGTAACACCGCCTGGACCTTGCGTTCGCTCAACAGGTTCGGGTGATCGAGCACTTCACGATAGGCAATGCCGAGCTTTTCCAACAGCAACCGGATAACAGACGGAGCGTGGGGGGTTGCGGTATCCAGGGCAACTTCAGTCATGGTCTGTATCCAGAAATTTTACGATCGCGAGAGTATAACCAGCTTGGACCTTCAGCTGGATCCATTCTGAGACGGGCGTCACACCTGACCATATTGCTGGCCATGACGCAGCCAGCGCTCGAGCAGCGGGCTGACATGCTCGGGCCAGCGCGCCAGCAGGGCCTGGGCGGCATCACGCACGGCGGGGAGCAGGTCGGCATCGCGCATCAGGTCGGCGACCTTGAACTGCAGCAGGCCGGTCTGGCGGGTGCCAAGCATTTCACCGGGGCCGCGCAGCTCCAGGTCTTTCTCGGCAATGATGAAGCCATCATTGGTTTCACGCATGATCCCCAGTCGTTCGCGACCGATCTGCGACAGCGGCGGGTGGTAGAGCAGTACGCAATGGCTCACCGCGCTGCCCCGGCCGACCCGCCCGCGCAACTGGTGCAGCTGGGCCAGGCCCAGGCGTTCGGGGTTCTCGATGATCATCAGGCTGGCGTTGGGGACATCGACGCCGACCTCGATCACTGTGGTCGCCACCAGTAGCTGCAGGTGGCCTTGCTTGAACTCGGCCATGACTGCGGCCTTTTCGGCAGGCTTCATGCGCCCGTGGATCAAGCCGACACGCAACTCACCCAAGGCGCTGCCCAGCTCCTCGAAGGTGGTTTCGGCAGCCTGGCAGGTCAGCTCTTCGGACTCCTCGATCAGCGTACACACCCAATACGCCTGGCGGCCTTCGGCGCAGGCGGCGCGGACCCGCTCGACCACTTCGAAGCGGCGGCTGTCGGCGACCAATACAGTATTGACGGGTGTACGCCCGGGCGGCAGCTCGTCGAGGATCGAGGTGTCGAGATCGGCGTAGGCACTCATCGCCAAGGTCCGTGGGATAGGCGTTGCGGTCATGATCAGCTGATGCGGGCAGAGCTGGCCGCCCACGCCTTTCTGGCGTAGCGCCAGGCGCTGCTGTACGCCGAAACGGTGCTGTTCGTCGATGATCGCCAGGGCCAGATTCTTGAATTTCACCTCGTCCTGGAACAGGGCATGGGTGCCGACCACCATCGGTGCACCAGCGGCGATCTGCTCCAGGGCGCTGACGCGAGCCTTGCCCTTGAGCTTGCCGGCCAACCAGGCCACTTCGATGCCCAGCGGCTCCAGCCAGCGTTTGAAGGTCACGAAGTGCTGTTCGGCGAGAATCTCGGTCGGGGCCATCAGCGCGACCTGATAGCCAGCCTCCAGAGCCTGCAGGGCGGCAAGGGCGGCAACCACGGTCTTGCCGGCGCCGACGTCGCCCTGGACCAGACGCAGCATCGGCTCGGGCTGGCTGAGGTCGTAGGCAATCTCGTTGCCGACCCGTTGCTGGGCGCCGGTCGGGGCGAAGCCGAGGTTGGCCAGGTATTGTTGGGGCAAGCGTGTTGCCTTGGGCAATACCGGTGCCCGTTGCGCCCGCAGGCTTTCGCGCAGGCGCTGCTGGGACAGCTGGTGGGTCAGCAGCTCTTCAAAGGCCAGGCGATGCTGGGCCCAGTGCTGGCCTTCGGCAAGTTCGTCGACGTCGGCATCGGCCGGCGGGTGATGCAGGTAGCGGATGGCGTCGTCCAGCGGCGCGAGCTGGTAGTCCCGGGCCAGCTCCACTGGCAGCCAGTCCGGCAGGCTGCGCGGGCCTAGCATGGCCAGGCTTTGCTGGCACAGCTGGCGCAGGCGCTGCTGAGTCAGGCCTTCGGTGGTCGGGTAGATTGGCGTCAGGGTCTGTTCCACCGGCACCGGTTCGTCGCCAGTCAGGGCGCGGTATTCCGGGTGGTAGATCTCCAGCCCCGAGGCGCCGGGACGGGCTTCGCCGTAGCAACGCAGGTGGGTGCCGCGCTTGAGACCTTCCTTCTGCGCATTGCTGAAGTGGTAAAAGCGCAGGCTCAGCACGCCAGTGCCGTCACCCAGGCGCACCAGCAGACTGCGACGCTTGCCCATGACCACATCGGTGCCGCTGACCACTCCTTCGATCACCGCGTCCTGGCCAGGGCGCAGAGCGCCGATCGGGACCACACGGGTGCGGTCCTGATAGCGCAGGGGCAGGTGGAACAGCACATCCTGAAGGTTCTCCAGGCCGACCTTGGCGAGCTTCTCGGCCATGGCCTCGCCAACGCCCTTCAATGCAGTTACCGATACCTGGGACAACTCCGGCATGGCGACTTCCTACGCGCTCGCAGGTGGCTTGGCCACCGAGCACAGGCGGATGGAGTCGGCGAGGATCTCGATTGCCTTGGGCCGCGGGAAGCTCGCGCGCCAGGCGATCGCCACGGTGCGAAACGGTGCCGGCGGGCTCAACGGACGCACTTCGATAACCCCGGGAGCGTAGTGATGGCTGTGCACCGCCGACAACGGCAGGATCGACACACCCAGACCCGACGCGACCATGTGGCGAATGGTTTCCAGCGAGCTGGACTCGACCGTGGTGTGCTTGGCGCCGTCGCTACCCTTGGTCAGGGTCGGGCAGGCTTCGAGTACCTGGTCGCGGAAGCAATGGCCCTCGCCGAGCAGCAGCAGGCTCTTGTCGTTGAGCAGGCTGGCGTCGATGGTTTGCTTCTTGGTCCAGGGGTGCTCGCTGGGCATCAGCACATAGAAAGGTTCATCGTACAGCGGCAGGGTCAGGACATCGGCCTCGTTGAACGGCAGGGCGATGATCACGGCGTCCAGCTCACCGTTGCGCAGCTTGTCGCGCAGGATGTGGGTGAAGTTCTCTTCGATGTACAACGGCATCTGCGGGGCAACCCGATGCAGTTGTGGAATCAGGTGCGGGAACAGATAGGGGCCAACCGTGTAGATCGCCCCGACTTTCAGCGGTGCGGTCAGCTGGTTCTTGCCGGCCTGGGCCAGTTCGCGGATGCCTTGGGCCTGCTCGAGGACTTTCTGCGCCTGGGCGACAATGCCTTCGCCAACCGGGGTCAGGCGTACAGCGCTTTTGCTGCGCTCGAAGATCAGTACACCCAGCTCGTCCTCGAGCTTTTTCACGCCGACCGACAGAGTCGGCTGGCTGACATGGCAACGCTCGGCGGCATGGCCGAAGTGCTGCTCCTGGGCGAGGGTGACGATGTAGCGCAATTCTGTGAGGGTCATAACGTGCGTCCATGAAGTTGCGGCCCCAGCATAGCGGCTGCAATCGATAGACGCACGTTATCAGAGTTGCTTGTTTGTGACAGAAACAAAGCGTCAGCGCTTGTCCAGCGAGTAGACGAATGGCGCGATCACTTCGATGCTGCCGTTATTGAGCAATTCCTTGGGTGGTGGTGGCACCGGCTGGGCGCGACGGATCATCTCCAGGGTCGCCCGATCCAGTGCCGCACTGCCCGAGCCACCGGCCAGGTTGTACGACAGAATCTTGCCCTCGCCATCGACTACAAAGCGCAACCGGTTGATGCCTTCCATGCGCATGCGCCGGGCGTTTTCCGGGTAGCGCTTGTACTTGGCCAGGTGGCGCAACAGATCGCTCTGCCAGGTTGGCAGGGCATTGCTGTTGGTGGCGATGCTCGGTGCCGGCGCTGCGGATTTCTGCGCAGGCGCGTTGCTCGGCGGCGTATCGACCACTTGCTCGTCGGTAGGCTTGTCTTGCGGCGGCTCAGGCTTTTTCTCCGGCTTGGGCGGCTGCGGTTTAGCCTTCGGCTTGACCTGCTTGGCGATGGCGATTTTCGGTTTCGGCGCCTCGGCCAGTTTCGGCAGCGGCAGTTCTTCAACCGGCGCTGGCGGCTGTGGCGGGGTCACTACCTTGGGCGGCGGTGGAGGCGCCGGTACCGGCATCGGGGCCATCTCGATCATCATTGCCGCAGGCGGCAACTCGATCGCTTGGGGTACCGACCAATTGAGCGTCAGCAGCACGGCGACAGCATGGATACCCAACACAATCGCCAGACTAGTGCCGTAACGCGCGAACTTATGCCGCGTCTTGATCATTTCTTGGCTGCCGTCTCAAGCCCGACCAGACCGACTTTCAGGTAACCGGCCGCGCGCAGCGAATTCATGACTTCCATCAGATCGCCGTAATCCACGCCTTTGTCGGCCTGGAAGAAGATCGTGGTGTCCTTGTCGCCCTTGGTCTTGGCGTCGAGCACCGCGCCGAGCTGGTCGCGCTGGACCTGCTCTTCGCCGACATAGACGTTCTGGTCAGCCTTGACGCTGAGGAAAATCGGCTTCTCCGGCCTCGGTGCCGGTTTGGCAGTCGAGGCGGGCAGGTCAACCTTGATGTCGACGGTTGCCAGAGGCGCTGCCACCATGAAGATGATCAGCAGGACCAACATCACGTCGATGAACGGCGTGACGTTGATTTCGTGGTTCTCGGCGAGGTCGTCGCCACCTTCGTTAAGATGCAGGCCCATGGATTACCCCACTTTCACCATGTGAGGTGCAGTGGCGCGTTCACCTGGCTGATGGTCCAGGTCGCGGCTGACCAGCAGCAGGACTTCTGCCGAGGCGTCGGCAACCTGGGCCTTGTAACCGGCGATGGAGCGGGCGAAGACGTTGTAGATGACCACTGCCGGGATTGCGGCAACCAGACCCAGTGCGGTGGCCAGCAGGGCCTCGGCGATGCCGGGGGCGACCACGGCCAGGTTGGTGGTCTGGGTTTTGGCGATGCCGATGAAGCTGTTCATGATGCCCCACACGGTACCGAACAGACCGACGAACGGTGCAGTGGAGCCGATGGTTGCCAGTACGCCGGTACCGCTGCTCATGTTGCGGCCGCTGGCGGCTACCAGGCGCTCAAGGCGGAAGCTGACGCGTTCCTTGATACCTTCTTTCTCGCGGGCGTTGGCCGACAGGCGCATTTCATCCAGGGCATCGTGAACCAGCAGGTGGGCCAGGGTGCCTTCCTTGTTGGCGCCATCGCTGGCTTCCTTGAGGGTGGTGGATTTCTTCAGCAGGGCGATTTCACCGCGCAGACGACGCTTGGCGCCCATCAGCTCGAAGCCCTTGGCGATCCAGATGGTCCAGGTGATGATCGAGGCGATGGCCAGGCCGATCATGACGATCTTGACCACGATGTCGGCGTTTTTGTACATGCCCCATGGGGACAGGTCGTGGGCCATGCCCAGGCTGGTGTCTTCAACCAGTGCTTCGACTTCTTCGGCTTCGGTAACAGCCTGGCCATCAACCGGCGCTGCGGCAGCGGCGGCCGGCGCAGCAGCTGGCTCGGTGCCTGGCGCGGCAGGCGCTGCAGCCGGGGCTACGGCAGCAGCGGGGGCGGCAGCGGCTGTGGTCGGCTCATCGGCCAGTGCAGCCGGGGCCACTGCCAGGCTGAACATCAGCGCGGCAATGGCGCGCCATACGCGCGGCGTGGTTGGCGAAGCGGAAGGTTGGATACGTGTCATGCTGGCCGGACCTGATGAAGAAGAAAGAGGTGGTTGTCCTTCTAGGCCTCGAGACAGGCCGAGAACAAAAATTCGGCGGCCATTATTGCAAGTAATTCTTGTTAGCAGAAGTAATAAAGTTACTTTTTTTCCATCATCGCTAGCCGCCTATCGATTTATTTGGATAGGCTGGGCCTTTGATTTGCGGAGTTTCGGGATGTCTGCGTGTTCTGTTCTGATCGTCGGTTGTGGGGATGTCGGTAGCCGTCTGGCCAAGCAAATGCTGGCGTGCAACTGGCAGGTGAGCGGCCTGCGTCGCAGCGTCGAGCAGCTGCCGGCCGGGGTCACGGGCGTGGCTGCGGACCTGTTCGATGCGCAGTGTCCGGCCGCCTGGCCATCAGCGGCGCCGGACTATCTGGTCTACTGCGCAGCGGCCAGTCAGCATGACGAGGCCGGTTATCGAGCCGCCTATGTCGATGGCTTGAAGCATGTGCTGAGCTGGTTGGCTGAGCGTGGGCAGGCGCCGAAGCGCTTGCTGTTTGTATCCAGCAGCGGCGTCTATGCCCAGCAGGGCGGTGAATGGATCGACGAGACATCGGTGGCCGAGCCGCAGAACTACAGTGGTACGGTGATGCTGGAGGCGGAAAAGCTGGCGCTGGCCAGCGGCATCCCTGCTTCCATCGTGCGTCTGACCGGTATCTATGGCCCGGGACGGGAGTGGCTGCTCAGCCAGGTGCGTCAGGGTTACCGGGTCACGGAAGAGCCGCCACTGTATGCCAACCGCATCCATGCCGAGGATGCCGCCGGCTTGCTGGCTTTTTTGCTCAAGGCCGACGCTGGCGGGCAGGCGCTGGAGGATTGCTACATCGGCGTGGATGATGCCCCGGCACCGTTGGCCGAAGTGGTGGCCTGGCTGCGCCAGTACATGGGTGTCACCGAGTGGTCGGAACAGGATCGGGTACGCCGTACCGGCAGCAAGCGTTGCAGCAACGCCCGCGCCCGGGCACTGGGCTGGGCGCCGCAGTACCCAAGCTACAAGGAAGGCTATGCAGCCATCCTTGAAGGGCGCGCTTAGGCTTTGTACGAAAAGTGCCTGCGCGACGATCATGCTGCGTTGAAAACAGGCTCGGAATGCTCATTTACAACACGTAAAGTCGCGCGCGACCCCGGCCGTTCCTCGCCTGTTTTCGCCTTGCCTGATCGCCGCTCGGCGACTTTTCGTACAAACCCTAGTTCACCCGGTGATCAGTCGCGCTCGAGCAACCACTGGCGAGCACCAGGCTGTAGCAGCGGCTTCTCGTCAGGCTGCGCGCTGTTGAGGGCGCGCAGAATTTCCAGCTGATCGCCGTTGCGCTTGAAGATCCACGGCGCGCCTTTTTGATTGCGCTCAAGCCAAAGGCTGTCGTTGTTGCCGCTCATGTCGGCACAGTCGCCGGCCAGGCACAGCGCGTAGCGGTCCAGGTTGGGCAAACCCTCGACGCTGCCGTTGTCGCGAAAATGCACCAGGGCGCCCTGGCCCGGGCCTTCGATGATCTTCCACTCGCCACCGAGGTAGGCGTTGTACAGGGCCTGTTCAAACGTGGTGCCGGTGCGAGCACCCATAGGTGCAGGCGTGCGGGCTTTCTCGAAGCTTTGTTGCGGTGCCCAGTCGCTGGTGTTCTGCACCAGCTCGTCACCGTCCAGGACCAGGGTTGCGACCTGGTTGCCGGAGAATTCCACCTGGTATTGCTTGTCGCCAGCCTTGAGCTGGCCTTCGGCGATTTCAAAGCCGTTGTCGAAACTGGCCTGCGAAGCGGCGACATTGACCTTCCATTCGAAGTTCGGGCCGTTGTCGTGCAGGGCCTGGCGCAGGCTGACGCCTTTGGCGGCAGTATCGATGGCTTTCTGGTTGATCCAGATGCCGTTGTAGTCTTCAGGTTTGTGGCTGGCGCATCCGCTCAGCAGTGCGGCAGCCAGGGTCAGGGCAAGCGCGTGGCGCATGGCGGGATCCTTCCGGGGCAGAGCGAGGGCGAGCCGGGCGGCTCGCCGCGCGGGGTATTACTCGAGGACCAGAATCGCGTCCATTTCAACTTGCGAACCACGTGGCAGGGCGGCAACACCGATGGCGGCGCGCGCTGGGTACGGCTGTTCGAAGTACTTGCCCATGATCTCGTTGACCTTGGCGAAGTGGCTCAGGTCGGTCAGGAAGATGTTCAGCTTGACGATGTCCTTGAACGAACCGCCAGCCGCTTCAGCAACCGCCTTGAGGTTTTCGAAGACCTGAACGGTCTGGGCTTCGAAGCCTTCGACCAGTTCCATGGTTTTCGGATCCAGTGGGATCTGGCCGGACATATACACCGTGTTACCGGCCTTGATCGCCTGGGAGTAGGTGCCGATGGCGGCGGGGGCCTTGTCACTGGTGATGACGGTCTTGGTCATGATGACTCCTTGCTGTTATTGGGCTACGTGCGCATGCGGGTGATGCGGATCACCCCGGTCAGGGCACGCAGTTTCTTGATCACGCGGGCCAGATGCACGCGGTCGTGCACGCTGACCACCAGTTGGACCACGCTGATGCGGCCATCGCGTTCATCCATGCTGATTTTTTCGATGTTGCCGTCGGCGGCGTTGACGCTGCTGGCCAGCAGCGCGATCAGGCCGCGTTGGTGCTCCAGCTCGACGCGCAGTTCGACGTTGAACTCACCGGTGACATCCTTGGCCCAGGACAGCTGCACGCACTTTTCCGGGTTGTGGCGGATTTCACTGATGTTTCGGCAATTTTCCAGGTGCACGACCATGCCTTTGCCGGCCGACAGGTGGCCGACGATCGGATCGCCCGGGATCGGTGTGCAGCATTTCGCATAGCTGAGCACCAGGCCTTCGGTACCGCGGATCGCCAACGGACCTTCGGGGGTCGGCAACTGCTCGCCTTCGCTGGACAGCAAGCGGCGGGCGACCACATAGGCCATGCGGTTGCCCAGGCCGATGTCTTCAAGCATGTCCTCGAGCTGCTCCAGGCGGTACTCGCTGAGCATGGCCTGAACGCGCTCCTGGGGAATCTTGTCCAGGGCGCTGTCGAAACCGTTGAGCACCTTGTTCAGCAGGCGCTCGCCAAGGCTGATGGACTCGGAACGGCGCTGCAGCTTGAGGGCGTGGCGGATATGCGTGCGGGCTTTACCGGTGACGACGAAATTCAGCCAGGCTGGGTTCGGTCGCGCGCCCGGAGCGCTGACGATCTCGACCGTCGAGCCGCTCTGCAGCGGTTCGGACAGTGGCGCCAGGCGCCGGTTGATCCGGCAGGCGATACAGCTGTTGCCGACGTCGGTGTGCACCGCGTAAGCGAAATCGACCGCCGTGGAGCCTTTGGGCAGCTCCATGATGCGGCCTTTGGGCGTGAACACGTAGACCTCGTCCGGGAACAGGTCGATCTTCACGCTTTCAATGAATTCCAGGGAGTTGCCTGCGCGTTGCTGCATCTCCAGCACGCCTTTGACCCACTGGCGGGCGCGGGCGTGGGTGCCTTTGGGCTGTTCGTCGTCGCTGGACTTGTACAGCCAGTGGGCGGCAATGCCGTTGTTGGCCATCTCTTCCATTTCGCGGGTGCGAATCTGGATCTCGATAGGTACCCCGTGCATGCCGAACAGCGTGGTATGCAGCGACTGGTAGCCGTTGGCCTTGGGAATTGCGATGTAGTCCTTGAAGCGTCCGGGCAGCGGCTTGTACAGGTTGTGCACGGCACCGAGCACGCGGTAGCAGGTGTCTACCTTGTCGACGATGATGCGAAACGCATAGACATCCATGATCTCGTTGAAGGCGCGGCGCTTGCCGCGCATCTTCTTGTAGATGCCATAGAGGTGCTTCTGCCGGCCGCTGACTTCGCCTTCGATGCCGTCGACGGCCAGGCAGTGGGCCAGCGACTCTTCGATCTTGTTGACGATTTCCTTGCGGTTGCCGCGGGCGCGCTTGACTGCCTGGTAGATGCGCGCGGAGCGCATCGGGTGCATGGCCTTGAAACCCAGGTCTTCGAATTCCACGCGCACACTGTGCATCCCCAGACGGTTGGCGATGGGGGCGTAGATTTCCAGGGTTTCTTTGGCGATGCGCCGGCGTTTCTCGCCTGACAGCACTTCAAGCGTGCGCATGTTGTGCAGGCGGTCGGCCAGTTTGACCAGGATCACGCGGATATCCCGGGCCATGGCCATGGCCATTTTCTGGAAGTTTTCCGCCTGGGCTTCGGCTTTGGTCTCGAAGTTCATCTGGGTCAGTTTGCTGACCCCATCGACCAGTTCGGCCACGGTCTCGCCAAATTGCGAGCTGAGGGCTTCCTTGGCGATGCCGGTGTCTTCGATCACGTCATGGAGCATGGCCGCCATCAGGCTCTGATGGTCCATGTGCATGTCGGCGAGGATGCTTGCCACCGCCAGCGGATGCGTGACGTAGGCTTCACCGCTACGACGGCGTTGGCCATCGTGGGCTTGTTCGGCGTAGAAGTACGCTCGGCGCACCAGGTTGACCTGGTCAGCGCCGAGGTAGGTCGACAGACGATCGGCGAGGGCGTCTATGCTCGGCACAGGATTACCTCCTGTCGAGGAAAGGGGACCTGCGCCGTACTACGTCGACCAGGCATAGGCTTAGACCGCCTCGTTGGCCTCTTCCTCGCTACCAAATGCAAAGGCAGGCTCGACTTCGACAATGGATTCGGCAGCGATGAATTCAGGGGTGCAGATGCCTTCAGCGATTTCACGCAGGGCAACGACGGTAGGTTTGTCGTTTTCCCATGCCACTTTCGGCTCTTTGCCGCCGGTGGCCAGCTGACGGGCACGCTTGGTAGAGAGCATGACCAGCTCAAAACGGTTATCCACGTGTTCTAGGCAGTCTTCAACGGTTACGCGGGCCATGGTCTTCCTCAAGTAGCAAATGCGGTGTTCAGCCCGAATGGGCGAGCGGACTCGATAGTTTAAAAAATCACCAGCCTTTAGGGAAGCTTTGATTTTGTTTCGGGTCCTTGATAGCGCTGACGATAACCACTTCAGGGGCTCTGGCACAACTGTTTGTCGTGTTGTCGGAATTAAAGCATCGCGGGGCAAGCCCGCTCCCACTGGCCACCCTGTGGGAGCGGGCTTGCCCCGCGATAGCGATTTTATTGCCGCCCCAAGGCATCGCGCAGCCGCGGCGTCAGCTCATCGAACAAGGTCTGCACCGAGCGCAACGCCCGGCAATCCGGGCGGGTCAGCAGCCAGAGCTCGGTGTCGCAGCCGGGCAGGGCGTCGCTCAACGGCTCGACACCCGGCAGGGTGTGGGCCATGTAATCGGGCAGGGCCGCGACGCCAAGCCCGGCAGTCACCAGCTGAGCAATCGCCGAGATGCTGCTGCAGCGATAGCGCGGCATGACGCCGGGCAGGTGCTCGCTGCGCCAGACCACGGTGGGGTGGTCCTGCATGGTGTCGTCGGGGGCGATCCACGGCAGGCTGGTCGGAGCTTGCGTGAGCTTTTCGCGATACTCCTCGCGGCCACAGACCACATAAGAAGCCGAGCCCAGGCAGCGACCGACCAGGTGCTCCGGTGGCGCGTTGGTCAGGCGCAGGGCCAGGTCGGCATCGCGGCGGCTCAGGTTGGCGAAGGTGTTGGAGGTCGCCAGTTCAAGCGACAGGGCCGGATAGGCCGGCATGAACTCGGCCAAGGCCGGCAGCAACAGGCTGTGCAGCACGGCATCGGTACACGTCAGACGAACGGTACCGCTGACCACCTGCTCACCGTGCTCCAGCGCCACCCGCGCGGCATCCAGGGCCTGTTCGGCGCGCTCGGCCTGCTCGGCCAGGGCCTGGGCGGTGCCGGTGGGGATGTAGCCTTTGCGGCTCTTTACGAACAACGCGGTACCGAGGGCAGCTTCCATGCGCCGGATCGAGCGGAACACCGTCGAAACATCCACCCGCAGCAGCTCTGCGGCCTTTGCCAGTGAGCGTCCGCGTACCAGGGCGAGTACCAGTGAGAGGTCGGCGTGACTGATCTGATATTGCATGGGTGCACTCTTTGCTTGCCTAAATGCCAATGTCTGTTGCGCTAGGGCCATTCTATAGTGCGGCAGCAGTCGTGAATCAACTCGTAACGTTGTCAGCATGTGGAACGAAAGTCCTATATGACAACGCTCTGCAGTTCCCCACGATGGGACTACTTAAAAGAACAAATGAAACCATCGCCGCTCCCGTTAGCGCCGCAGTACCTCCTCCACAGTCGTTCGATAAAAAAATCAAAGGATGCCTAGCCATGACGTCGGTCTCCCCGCGCGCCATCCCTCTCGACGAGATGGGTGAATTTCTCCAGGCCCACCCTGAGGTGCAGTTTGTCGATCTGTTGATTGCCGACATGAACGGCGTGGTACGTGGCAAGCGCATCGAGCGTGCGAGCCTGGTCAAAGTCTACGAAAAAGGCATCAACCTGCCGGCCTCGCTGTTCGCCCTGGATATCAACGGTTCCACCGTGGAAAGCACCGGCCTGGGCCTGGATATCGGCGACGCCGACCGCATCTGTTTCCCGATCCCCGGCACCCTGAGCTATGAACCCTGGCAGAAGCGCCCGACTGCGCAGTTGCTGATGACCATGCACGAGCTGGACGGTGCGCCGTTCTTCGCCGACCCGCGTGAGGTTTTGCGTGGCGTCGTGGAGAAATTCGACGCATTGGGCCTGGATATCTGTGCGGCGTTCGAGCTGGAGTTCTACCTGATCGACCAGGACAACCTCAACGGCCGTCCACAACCGCCGCGCTCGCCGATCTCCGGCAAGCGCCCGCAGTCGACCCAGGTGTACCTGATCGACGATCTCGACGAGTACGTCGACTGCCTGCAGGACATGCTCGAAGCGGCGAAAGAGCAGGGCATTCCTGCCGATGCCATCGTCAAGGAAAGCGCGCCTGCGCAGTTCGAGGTCAACCTGCATCACGTCGCCGACGCGATCAAGGCCTGCGACTATGCGGTACTGCTCAAGCGCCTGATCAAGAACATCGCCTACGACCATGAGATGGATTCCACCTTCATGGCCAAGCCTTACCCGGGCCAGGCGGGCAACGGTCTGCATGTGCATATCTCGTTGCTGGACAAGAAAACCGGCAAGAACATCTTTACCAGCGATGATCCCGAGCAGAGCGAGACCCTGCGCCACGCCATCGGTGGCGTCCTGGAAACCATGCCGGCGTCGATGGCGTTCCTCTGCCCGAACATCAACTCCTACCGTCGTTTCGGTGCCCAGTTCTATGTGCCCAATGCGCCAAGCTGGGGCCTGGACAACCGCACCGTGGCGGTCCGCGTACCGACCGGCAGCAGCGATGCGGTGCGCATCGAACACCGCGTAGCCGGCGCCGATGCCAACCCGTACCTGATGATGGCGGCGATTCTGGCCGGTATTCACCACGGCCTGACCAACCAGATCGAGCCGGGCGCGCCGATTGAAGGCAACTCCTACGAGCAGCTGGAGCAGAGCCTGCCGAACAACCTGCGCGATGCGTTGCGTGAGCTCGATGACAGCGAAGTGCTGAACAAGTACATCAGCCCGGACTACATCGACATTTTTGTCGCCTGCAAGGAAAGCGAAATGGCCGAATTCGAGGTGTCGATTTCCGACCTCGAATACAACTGGTACCTGCATACCGTGTGATGCCCGGAGAAAACAACAATGACAATTGCACCACGTGAACACTGGGAACAGCTGTTCCAGACCCTGAAGATCGAAGGCCGTGCCTTTGTCGACGGGCAGTACTGCGCCAGTGTTGCTGGTGACATTTTCGATTGTTCCAGCCCGGTCGATGGCCGCCAGCTGGCGCAGGTTGCCAGCTGCGACAGTGCCGACGCCGAGCGCGCCGTGGCCGCCGCCCGCCGCAGCTTTGACAGTGGCGTCTGGGCACAGCAGGCGCCGGCACAGCGCAAACGGGTACTGATTGCCTTCGCCGATCTGCTGCTGGCCAACGCCGAGGAACTGGCGCTGCTGGAAACCCTGGACATGGGCAAGCCGATTGCCGATTCCCTGAGCATCGATATTCCGGCTGCGGCCAATGCCATTCGCTGGCATGCCGAAGCCATCGACAAGATTTATGACGAAGTTGCTGCAACCGCGTCCGACCAGCTGGGTCTGGTCACCCGCGAGCCGGTCGGCGTGGTTGCGGCCATTGTTCCGTGGAACTTTCCACTGATGATGGCCTGTTGGAAGCTCGGCCCGGCCCTGGCCACCGGTAACTCGGTGATCCTCAAGCCGTCCGAAAAATCACCGCTGACGGCGATCCGTATCGCCCAGTTGGCACTCGACGCCGGTATTCCGGCCGGTGTACTGAACGTGCTGCCTGGCTACGGTCACACCGTCGGCAAGGCCCTGGCCCTGCACATGGATGTCGACACCCTGGTGTTCACCGGCTCCACGCGCATTGCCAAGCAGCTGATGGTCTATGCCGGTGAGTCGAACATGAAGCGGGTCTGGCTGGAAGCCGGTGGCAAGAGCCCGAACATCGTCTTTGCCGACGCCCCTGACCTGCAGGCGGCTGCCGATGCAGCTGCAGCGGCCATTGCCTTCAACCAGGGCGAGGTGTGCATTGCCGGTTCGCGCCTGCTGGTCGAGCGCAGCATCAAGGAGCGTTTCCTGCCGATGGTGGTCGAGGCGCTCAAGGCCTGGAAGCCGGGGCACGCGCTGGACCCGGAAACTCGCGTCGGCGCGCTGGTGGACAGCACCCAGCTGGATACCGTGCTCGGCTACATCGAAGCCGGCAAGGCTGACGGCGCCACATTGCTGACGGGCGGCGAGCGCGTGCTGGAAGACACCTGTGGCGTGTACCTGCAGCCGGCGATCTTCGATGGCGTGACCAACGCCATGCGCATCGCCCGCGAGGAAATCTTCGGGCCGGTGCTGTCAGTGATCACCTTCGACAGCGCCGAAGAGGCCGTTGCTATCGCCAACGACTCACCGTTCGGTCTGGCCGCGGCGGTCTGGACCAACGACATTTCCCGCGCCCACAAGACGGCCCGTGCCCTGCGCGCAGGCAGCGTCTGGGTCAACCAGTACGACGGCGGCGACATGACCGCGCCGTTTGGCGGCTTCAAGCAGTCGGGTAACGGCCGCGACAAGTCGCTGCACGCTTTTGACAAATACACCGAACTCAAGGCGACCTGGATCAAGCTGTAAGGGAGGGTGAACCCATGCAAACTACCAATGACCTGCCGCCTTTGATTGGCATTTCCGCCTGTCGTCAGCAGTTGGGCAATAATTCGTCGCACACCGTTGGCGACAAGTATGTCGAAGCGGCAGGTTTCGCCGGGATCCCGCTGATCCTGCCGGCGCGTGCCGAGCCGGTTGACCCGCAGCGCGTGCTAGAGCGCCTCGATGGCATTCTTTTTACCGGTTCGCCTTCAAATGTCGAGCCGCATCATTACAATGGCGCCCCCAGCGTGGAAGGTACGAAGCACGATGTGTTTCGTGACCGGCTGACCCTGCCGTTACTGCAGGCCGCCATTGCCACCGGTGTGCCGGTGTTCTGCATCTGCCGTGGATTCCAGGAATTGAACGTTGCCTTGGGCGGCACCCTGCACCAGCGGGTGCAGGAGCTGCCAGGTTTCCTCGATCACCGCGAGCCGCAGGATGCGCCGCTGGAAGAGCAATACAGCCCACGTCATAGCGTTACCGTACAGCCCGGCGGGCTGTTCGAACGGCTGGGGCTGGAACAGAGCTTCATGGTCAATTCGCTTCACAGCCAAGGCATCGATCGCCTGGCTGACAGCCTGCGGGCCGAGGCCCTGGCGCCGGACGGATTGATCGAAGCAGTGTCCATGGAGGACGCCCCGGGCTTTGTGGTCGGTGTGCAATGGCACCCGGAGTACCGCTTGGCCGAAAACCCGGTTTCGTTGCGTCTGTTCCAGGCGTTTCGTGAGGCATGCCTGGCCCGTGCAAGGGGCGAGCGTCACCGGGAGAAGACCCTATGAGGTCATCCGGATAATCCGGAATTCACGCAACAGCAACAGGTTTCATTGAGTGCAAGCGGACGCGCTGCGGGGCGTCCTGAAAAACAATAGTAAAAGCGGCGGCAACTACTCATGAGCGAATACGAAGCAGGCCTGTCCCCGGGTATGGGACAGGCTCGCACCCAGGAAAAAGGTGCATCGAAAGCATCCAAAGGGCTGGCCTCAGGCCGGCTTGGACTGCTGGCGAGCATTGTCCTGGGTATCTCCACCATTGCACCGGTCTACACCCTCACTGGCGCCCTCGGCCCAACCGTGCGTGAAGTCGGTGCTCACCTGCCGGCGGTGTTCATCGTCGGTTTCCTGCCAATGCTGCTGGTAGCGCTGGGTTACCGTGAGCTGAACTCGGCCGAGCCTGACAGCGGTACGTCCTTTACCTGGTCGGCGCGGGCGTTCGGCCCGATGATCGGCTGGATCGGCGGTTGGGGGTTGGTTACGGCCACCACCATTGTGCTGTCCAACCTTGCGGGGGTGGCGGTCGACTTCTTCTATCTGTTCCTCGGGCAGATAACCGGCAACCACGAGGTGGCGGCGCTGGCCGATAACCTGTTGATCAACGTCGTCACCTGTTGCGTGTTCATCGCCATGGCGGTGTGGATCTGCTGCCGCGGGATTACCACCACCATGACCGTGCAGTACGGCCTGGTGGCACTGCAGCTGGTGGTGCTGATCGGTTTTGCCATGGCCGCGTTTGGCGAGTCGTCGGCGATGCCGCCTCTGGAGTTTGATTTCGACTGGTTCAACCCCTTTGGCGTCGAGTCGTTCTCGGCGTTTACGGCCGGCCTGTCGCTGTCGATCTTCATCTTCTGGGGCTGGGATGTCTGCCTGAGCATCAGCGAAGAGTCGGTGGGCAGCGGTGACACCCCTGGCCGTGCGGCGACCCTGACGGTCCTGCTGATTCTGGGGCTGTACCTGGTAACCGCAATCGCCACGCTGCAGTTTGCCGGTATCAGTGATGTTGGTCTGGGCCTGAACAACCCGCGCATCCAGGAAAACGTCTTCGCCCACCTGGCAGGCCCGGTCATGGGGCCGCTGGCTATCCTGATGTCGATCGCGGTGCTGGCCAGTACGGCAGCGTCGCTGCAGTCGACCTTCGTTTCGCCTGCGCGGACCTTGTTGGCCATGGGTTACTACGGTGCGGTGCCGGAGCGCTTCGCCAACATCTGCCCGCGCTCGAAAACCCCGCGTTACGCGACGATCTGTGCCGGTGTGGCGGCAGGTGTGTTCTACGTCACCATGCGCACCCTGAGCGAGAACGTACTGGCCGACACCATCACCGCCCTGGGCATGATGATCTGCTTCTACTACTCGCTGACCGCCTTTGCCTGTGTCTGGTACTTCCGCCACAGCCTGTTCGACAGCGTGCGCCACTTCCTGATGCGTGGCCTGTGCCCGCTGCTCGGTGGCGGCATTCTCTCGGTGATCTTCCTGCAGACAGCCTACGACAGCGCTTCCCCGTCGTTTGGCAGCGGTTCGCATGTAGGTGGCTTGGGCTTGGTGTTCGTGATCGCAATGATCATCACACTGCTGGGGCTGGGGCTGATGATGCTGTCACGCCTGCGGGCGCCGGCGTTCTTCCTGGGCATGACCCTGCAACGTCACGCCACTGTCTCCAGCCGCCGCTAAGCGGCTGGAGTGACCGGTTGCTCAGGCAAGCAATTGCTTGAGCAGCTGGCCATGCCGCTGCTGCTGGTTAGCCTGCAGCAAGCGGTTGGCGCGGAACACCGCCTTGAGGTCTTCCAGCGCAGTGGCGAAGTCATCGTTGATGATGACGAAGTCATACTCGTCGTAGTGACTCATCTCGCTGACCGCTTCACGCATACGTCCTTCGATGATCTCATCGCTGTCCTGGCCACGGTTGGTCAGGCGCTGGCGCAGGGCTTCCTGGGTCGGCGGCAGGATGAAGATCGAACGCGCCTCAGGCATCAGCTTGCGCACCTGCTGGGCACCTTGCCAGTCGATTTCCAGGATCAGGTCGTGGCCCTGGTCGAGGGTCTGCTGCAGCGCGCTGCGCGACGTCCCGTAGAAGTTACCGAACACTTCGGCCTGTTCGAGGAAGTCGCCTTGCTCGATCATCAGCTTGAATTCGGCGTGCTCGACGAAGTGGTAGTTCACGCCGTGCACTTCGCCCGGGCGCATGGCCCGGGTGGTGTGCGAGACCGACACCTGGATGCTGTTGTCGGCGTCAATCAGGGCCTTGACCAGGCTGGTCTTGCCGGCGCCGGACGGGGCGGAAACGATATAAAGGGTGCCGCTGCTGTGATTCATGGTCGGGGTGGCCTTACTCAATGTTCTGTACTTGTTCACGCATTTGCTCGATCAGGACCTTGAGGTTGACCGCGGACTGGGTGCTGCGTGGGTCGAAGGCTTTGGAGCCCAGGGTGTTGGCTTCGCGATTGAGCTCCTGCATCAGGAAGTCCAGGCGCCGGCCAGCGGCGCCGCCGGATTTGAGCACCCGGCGTACTTCGTTGATGTGGGTGCTCAGGCGGTCGAGCTCTTCAGCGACGTCGCTCTTCTGCGCCAGCAGGACCATTTCCTGTTCCAGGCGCTGCGGGTCGAGTTCGGCCTGCATGTCGGTGAAACGGTCGAGAATCTTCTGCCGCTGGGCTGCCAGCATCTGCGGCACCAGGGCGCGCAGGGTGGTGACTTCGCTGGCCATACCGTCGAGGCGCTCGTTGATCAGGCGGGCCAGTTCGGTGCCCTCGCGGTTGCGGCCGTTCTTGAGCTCTTTGAGGGCTTCTTCGAACAACTCCATCGCTTCGTTGTTCAGCGCCTGTGGATCGCTGGCATCAGCGACCAGCACGCCGGGCCAGGCCAGCACCTCCAGCGGGTTCAGCGGTGCCGGCTGCTTGATCAGGCTGGCCACGGTCTCGGCGGCGGCGACCAGTTGCGCAGCGCGCTCGCGGTCGACCTGCAAGGGCTTGCCGGCGTTCTCTTCGTTGAAGCGCAAGGTGCATTCGACCTTGCCCCGCGACAGCCCCTGGCGCAGCGCTTCACGCACTGCACCTTCGAGGTCGCGCAGCGCTTCGGGCAAACGCAGGTGCGGCTCCAGGTAACGATGGTTGACCGAGCGTAGTTCCCAGATCAGGGTGCCCTGGCTACCGGCGCGCTCGACACGAGCAAAAGCGGTCATGCTGTGCACCATGGGAAGTACCTCGCAAAAAAGGGTCAAGGAAAAGCCAACCGGCTGCAAAGGCGCAGGATTGTAGCGCAGTGCGGCGCTGGCTCCCAATGCACTGATGTTACAAACAGTCAGGCAACTCCCGGAAAAAACCGACCAACGCCTCTGGGCCCACTGTTTTCGGGGCTGCGACAATAGACGTGTCCTCCGGGCCCGGTGCGCTCTATAATGCTGGGCAGATTCAAACCCAGTACAGGTATCCCAAATGAAACGTCCAAGTGGTCGCGCTGCCGATCAGCTCCGCTCGATCCGCATCACCCGCAACTACACCAAACACGCCGAGGGATCAGTACTGGTCGAGTTCGGTGACACCAAAGTCGTCTGTACCGTCAGCGTCGAGAACGGTGTGCCGCGCTTCCTTAAAGGTCAGGGCCAAGGCTGGCTGACCGCCGAGTACGGCATGCTGCCGCGCTCCACCGGCGAGCGTAACCAGCGTGAAGCCGCCCGCGGCAAGCAGGGTGGCCGTACCCTCGAAATCCAGCGCCTGATCGGCCGTTCGCTGCGCGCCGCGCTGGACATGAGCAAGCTCGGCGACATCACCCTGTACGTCGACTGCGACGTGATCCAGGCTGATGGCGGCACCCGCACTGCCTCAATCACCGGTGCCATGGTTGCCCTGGTCGATGCCCTGCGCGTGGTCAAGAAGCGTGGCGGCCTGAAAGGCGGCGACCCGCTCAAGCACATGATCGCTGCCGTTTCGGTTGGCATGTACCAGGGCGAAGCAGTGCTCGACCTGGACTACCTGGAAGACTCGGCTGCCGAGACTGACCTGAACGTGGTCATGACCAGCCAGGGTGGCTTCATCGAAGTCCAGGGCACTGCCGAAGGCGCGCCGTTCCAGCCGGAAGAGCTCAACGCCATGCTGGCGCTGGCGCAAAAAGGCATGGTCGATCTGTTCGAACTGCAGCAAGCTTCGCTGGCTGACTGATTTCGACACGGCAAGGAGCAGAACATGACCGAGCAACCGTTACAGTTGCCCACCCCCAATGCCGAGATTCGACAGTGGGCGATGTTCTGTCACCTGGCCGCCCTGCTGGGGCTGGTGGTGCCGTTTGGCAACTTGCTGGGTCCGCTGGTGATGTGGATCTGGAAGAAGGATCTGGACCCGTTCATCGATGCCCAGGGTAAGGAAGCGCTGAATTTTCAGCTCACCGTGTTCCTGGCCTCGATCATCTGCTTTGCGCTGATGTTCGTGCTGGTGGGAATCGTGTTGTTCGGCATGTTGATGGTTGCCGTGCTGGTTCTCACGATCGTTGCCGGGGTCAAGGCCAATGATGGTCAGCCCTATCGTTACCCGATGACCTGGCGGCCGATCAAATAATGATCAGCTAGCAGCAGGCACAAAAAAACCGACGTGATGTCGGTTTTTTTGTGCCTGAACGAATCAGATCGTCAGCGTCCAGTCGTAGTCCACGATCAGTGGCGCGTGCTGGGAGAAGCGCGGTTGACGCGGCAAGCGTGCGCTTCGTACGAAGCGGCGCAGGCCTGGAGTCAGCAACTGGTAGTCGAAACGCCAGCCCAGGTTGAGCATCTCGGCCTGTTCGTTGTCTGGCCACCAGCTGTACTGGTCGCCTTCACGGCTGACTTCGCGCAGGGCGTCGACATAACCCATGTCACCGACGACGGTGTCCATCCAGGCCCGCTCCGGCGCCAGGAAGCCCGGCGACTGCTGGCCATCGCGCCAGTTCTTGACGTCGAGCTTCTGCTGCGCCACGTACAACGAGCCGCAATAGATGTACTCGCGACGTTTGCGTCGCTGCTTGTCCAGGTACTTGGCGAAGTCGTCCATCAACTTGAACTTCTGGTTCAAGTCTTCGTCGCCGTTCATTCCCGAAGGCAGCAGCAGCGTTGCGATGCTTACCTTGTCGAAATCGGCCTGCAGGTAACGTCCGTAGCGGTCGGCTGTCTCGAAGCCCAGGCCGCTGATGACTGCCTTGGGCTGCAACCGCGAATAAAGCGCCACGCCGCCTTGGGCGGGAACTTCTGCGTCGCAGGCATAAAGGAAGTAGCCATCAAGCTGGAAAGCTGGGTCGTCGAGTTCAAAGGCCGAGGCGCGGGTATCCTGAAGGCAGATGACGTCAGCATTCTGGGCTTGTAGCCAGCTGAGCAAACCACGCTCAACGGCAGCCTGAATGCCATTAACGTTCACACTGATGATCCGCATAAATGGCCCCAAAAATCTCGTGCGTGTATGATACCCGAGCTGTACTCATTTAGCTAAATCCGTGGTATCCGGGACTCTTCATGCAGCCGTATCAGCGCGACTTCATTCGTTTTGCCATCGACCGCGGGGTTCTGCGCTTCGGTGAATTCACCCTCAAGTCCGGGCGCACCAGCCCGTATTTCTTCAATGCCGGCCTGTTCAACAGTGGTTCGGCCCTGGCTCAGCTCGGGCGTTTCTATGCAGCGGCGATCGTCGACAGCAAGATTCCGTTCGATGTGCTGTTCGGCCCGGCCTACAAGGGTATCCCCCTGGCGGCAGCCACTGCCGTGGCGCTGGCCGAGCATCATGACCTCGACCTGCCCTGGTGCTTCAACCGTAAAGAAGCCAAGGCTCACGGCGAAGGTGGCAGCCTGGTTGGCGCACCGCTGACCGGCGACGTGCTGATCATCGACGATGTGATCACCGCTGGCACCGCGATCCGCGAAGTCATGCAGATCATCCAGGGCCAGCAGGCCAAGGCTGCTGGCGTGCTGATCGCGTTGAACCGCCAGGAACGCGGTAACGGCGAGCTGTCGGCGATCCAGGAAGTGGAGCGCGACTTCGGTATTCCGGTGGTCAGCATCGTTTCGCTGACCCAGGTGCTGGAGTTCCTCGCCGACGACCCGGCGCTCAAGCAGCATCTGCCGGCCGTCGAGGCGTACCGAGCCCAGTACGGGATCTGAGGCAAATAAAAAGGCGACCCTGGGGTCGCCTTTTTATTGAGTCTTGGGGCTGCTTTGCCGCCCATCGCCGGCAATGCCGGCTCCCACAGGAGTTGCTGTACACCGCTTCATTGTGGGAGCTGGCGTTGCCAGCGATGGAAGGCAAAGCCTTCCCAAAAGCCTTATCGCGGCTTGCTATTGGTGATCAGGGTACCCACACCACTGTCGGTAAAGATCTCCAGCAGCACCGCATTCGGCACCCGGCCGTCGATGATGTGCGAGCTGTTGACGCCGCCTTGCACTGCTTCCAGGGCGCAGCGGATCTTCGGCAGCATGCCGCCGTAGATGGTGCCGTCAGCGATCAGCTCGTTGACCTGCTCGGTGGTCAGGCCGGTGAGCACGGTGCCTTGCTTGTCCATCAGGCCGGCGATGTTGGTCAGCAGCATCAGCTTCTCGGCCTTCAGTGCTTCGGCCACCTTGCCCGCTACCAGGTCGGCGTTGATGTTGTACGACTCACCGTTGGCACCGACGCCGATCGGCGCGATGACCGGGATGAAGTCACCTTTGACCAGCATGTTCAGCAGGTCGGTGTTGACGCTGGTGACTTCGCCGACATGACCGATATCGATGATTTCCGGGGTGGTCATCTCTGGCGTCTGACGGGTAACGGTCAGTTTTTTCGCACGGATCAGCTGAGCGTCTTTGCCGGTCAGGCCAATGGCGCTGCCGCCATGGCTGTTGATCAGGTTGACGATGTCCTTGTTCACCTGGCCGCCGAGGACCATCTCGACCACGTCCATGGTCTGTGCGTCGGTGACGCGCATACCATCGATGAAGTGGCTTTCGATCGACAGGCGCTTGAGCAGATCACCGATCTGCGGGCCGCCGCCATGCACGACCACCGGGTTGATGCCGACCGCTTTCATCAGCACCACATCGCGGGCAAAACCGGTTTTGAGCTCTTCGCTCTCCATCGCGTTGCCGCCGTATTTGATCACCAGGGTCTTGCCGACAAAACGGCGGATGTAAGGCAGCGCTTCGGACAAAACCTGGGCGACATGGGTGGCGGCATCGCGATCGAGGGTCATGCAGGGCTCCAGTTGGAACAGATAGTCAGTCAGAACTTGGGTTGCAGATCAGGAGCAACGCGCTTCAACTGGGCGCGGAAGACTTCCTGGATACGCTGCAGTTCGGCGTCATTGTCGGCCTCGAAGCGCAGTACCAGCACCGGTGTGGTGTTGGAGGCGCGAACCAGACCCCAGCCGTGGGGATAGTCGACCCGCACACCGTCAATGGTGGTCAGGTTGGCGTCTTGGCCCCAGTCGGCTTCGCGTTGCAGTGCATCAATGATGCTGAATTTACCCTCGTCGGTCACATCAATATTGATTTCCGGGGTGGAAATATCATTCGGGAACGCGGCGAACAGTTGTTCAGCATCGGTTTTGGCCTTGCTGAGGATCTCCAGCAGGCGCGCGGCACTGTAGATGCCGTCGTCGAAACCGTACCAGCGTTCCTTGATGAAAATGTGTCCGCTCATCTCGCCGGCCAGCAAAGCGCCGGTTTGCTTCATCTTCTTCTTGATCAACGAATGGCCGGTCTTCCACATTAGAGCGCGACCACCGTATTGCTCGATCAGTGGAGTCAGGCGGCGGGTGCATTTGACGTCGAAGATGATCTCGGCGCCCGGGTTGCGCTCAAGCACGTCCTGGGCAAACAGCATCAGCAGGCGATCGGGGTAGACGATGTTGCCGGTGTTGGTCACCACGCCGACACGGTCGCCATCGCCATCGAAGGCCAGGCCGAGGTCGGCACCGGTCTCCTTGACCTTGGCAATCAGGTCGACCAGGTTCTCGGGTTTGCCCGGATCCGGGTGATGGTTAGGGAAGTTGCCGTCGACTTCGCAGAACAACGGGATCATTTCGCAGCCCAGGGCTTCGATCAGTTGCGGGGCAATCACGCCGGCCGCACCGTTGCCGCAATCGACGACGACTTTGAGTTTTTTCGCCAGCTTGATGTCGCCAGTGATCTGCTGGAAATAGCGATCAAGGATTTCGACTTTCTCGACGCTGCCTTCGCCGCGGCTCAGGTCGTTGGTTTTCAGGCGGGTCAACAGGGCCTGGATCTGTTCGTTGGCCAGAGTGTCGCCGGCAATGACGATCTTGAAACCGTTGTAGTTCGGCGGGTTGTGGCTGCCGGTAAGCATCACACCGGACTTGCCGGCCAGGACGTTGGCGGCATAGTACAGGGCGGGGGTCGGCACCAGGCCGACATCGCTGACTTTGCAGCCGGCTTCGACCAGGCCTTTGATCAATTGCTCGACCAGCATCGGGCCGGACAGGCGGCCGTCACGGCCGACCGAGATGTTCGGTTCGCCCTGGGCCAGGGTTTGTGCACCGATGGCGCGGCCGATCCAGTAGGCGGTTTCGGCAGTCAGGGTGTCACCGACCACGCCACGGATGTCGTAGGCGCGGAAGATGCTTTCCGGGAGTGCGGGTACCAGGTGTGCCATGTCGTTCATCTCTGGGGAGCTCCAATATCGAGGGCGTGCAGGGCAGGCTCAAACTGAACGCTTTGACGGTCATTTCGCCAGAGAGTTCGCCGTCCTTGGCGCGCAGTGGGCAGCGAGTGGATCAGTTGCTGCCGGAATGGCCAAAGCCGCCAGCGCCACGCTGGCTTTCGTCGAAGGCTTCGACGATGTCGAAATGAGCCTGCACCACAGGTACCAGGACCAGTTGTGCAATGCGCTCGCCGATGGTGATGGTGAACGCGGTCTGGCCGCGGTTCCAGCAGGAAACCATCAGCTCGCCCTGGTAGTCGGAGTCGATCAGGCCGACCAGGTTACCCAGCACGATGCCGTGCTTGTGGCCCAGGCCCGAGCGCGGCAGGATCAGCGCGGCCAGGCCCGGGTCGCCGATGTACACCGACAGACCGGTAGGGATCAGTACAGTCTGACCCGGCTCCAGCACGGTGTCTTCTTTGAGCATGGCGCGCAGGTCGAGACCGGCGGAGCCTGGAGTAGCGTACTGCGGCAGCGGGAATTCGCTGCCGATGCGTGGATCGAGAATCTTGGCTTGTAGAGCGTGCATGCAGAGTTAAACCTGGTTGAGACGTTCGGCGATGAAAGCAACCAGCTGGCGGGCGATCTTGCCTTTGCTGGTCTGTGCGAAGAGTGTTTCGTGAAGCTGGCGATCGATCACGCTGCAGGCGTTTTCCTCGCTGTTGAAGCCGATGCTGGGGTTGGCCACATCGTTGGCGACAATCAGGTCGAGGTTCTTGTCCTTGAGTTTGCGCGCAGCGTAGTCGAGCAGGTGTTCGGTCTCGGCGGCGAAGCCGACGCTGAACGGGCGATCGGGGCGGGTGGCGATGCTGGCGAGAATGTCCGGGTTGCGGACCATTTGCAGCAGCAGGCCGTCACCTGTCGTAGGGTCTTTCTTGAGTTTCTGTGGTGCAACCACCTCTGGGCGGTAGTCTGCAACCGCGGCCGAGGCAATGAAAATGTCGCAAGGCATCGCTGCTTCGCAGGCTGCGAGCATGTCGCGGGCGCTGACCACGTCGATACGGTTGACCCGGTCGGGTGTTGGCAGGTGCACCGGGCCACTGATCAGGGTCACCTTGGCACCGGCTTCCACCGCCGCTTCGGCCAGGGCAAAGCCCATTTTCCCGGAGCTGTGGTTGGTGATGTAGCGCACCGGGTCGATGTTTTCCTGGGTCGGTCCAGCAGTGATCACGATGTGTTTGCCGGTCAGCGATTCGCGCTTGAAGCTTTCGGCGGCGCACCAGGCCAGGTCGGTGGCCTCGAGCATGCGGCCGAGGCCAACATCGCCACAGGCCTGACTGCCGGAGGCCGGGCCGAACACCTTGATGTCGCGGCTCTGCAGCAGTTCGAGGTTGGCCTGGGTGGCCGGATCGCGCCACATGGCCTGGTTCATCGCCGGCGCGACGGCCACGGTGGCGTCGGTGGCCAGCACCAGGGTGGTCAGCAGGTCGTCGGCGACGCCCTGGGCCATACGCGCCAGCAGGTCGGCGGTGGCCGGGGCAATCAGTACCAGATCGGCCCACTTGGCCAGTTCGATATGGCCCATCGCCGCTTCGGCAGCAGGGTCCAATAGATCCATGTGCACCGGGTGACCGGACAGTGCTTGCAGGGTGAGCGGGGTGATGAACTCCGCGCCGCCGCGGGTCATGACGACACGCACCTGCGCACCGTGTTCCAGGAGTCGGCGGACCAGTTCGGCACTCTTGTAGGCGGCGATGCCGCCGCCGACGCCGAGAACGATGCGCTTACGATACAGCCGCTGCATAGGCTTGCCTTTTGCTCGATGATTACACGCGGCGACGACGCCTCCCCAGGCCGAATCGTCGCGTAAAAAAGAGCGGGTAATGTAGCACAGGGCTGAAACACAGGAGCAGTAACCGATGGACAGGGAGGTGAGGATGAGTATCAGGGACTGGCCTGTGGCGGAGCGGCCGCGGGAAAAGTTGCTGGAGCGCGGAGCGAGCAGTCTGTCGGATGCTGAGCTGCTAGCGGTTTTTTTACGCACCGGTGTAGCGGGCATGAGCGCCGTCGACCTGGCCCGGCATTTGTTGAAGCAATTTGGCGGTTTGCGCCATCTGCTTGAGGCAGACCAGGCCACGTTTCAGCGCGAAGTCGGGTTGGGACCGGCGAAATACACCCAGTTGCAGGCCGTGATGGAAATCGGTCGTCGGCACCTGGAACAAACCATAGTCCGCGACTCGGCGCTGCAAAGCCCAGGCGCGGTACGTCGCTATCTGAAAGCCAAGCTGCGTCACGAACGGAGCGAAGTATTCGGATGCCTGTTTCTCGATACCAAGCACCGTCCTCTAGGTTTTGAAGTGCTGTTTCGCGGCTCGATCGACAGCGCCAGCGTCTATCCCCGAGAAGTCATCAAGCGCGCCCTGGCAAACAATGCGGCGGCATTGATTCTTTGCCATAACCATCCATCAGGCGTGAGTGAGCCCAGTCATGCTGACCTGGTGCTGACCCGCCGTCTGAAGACTGCGTTGGAGCTCGTTGATGTCAGGGTGCTCGACCACCTCATCGTCGGCGATGGCGAGCCCCTGTCGATGGTCGAGCATGGCTGGTTCAGCGCGTCGAGCTGACCTTGGCGAAGTCCTGGCGACCGAACGGGCTGACTTGATAGCCCTCAACGTTCTGACGGACCAACGCTGCAGCCGTAGGATGCGCCAGCGGCAGCCACAGCGCCTGCTGCTGGATCTGCGTCTGGGCCTGCTGGTACAGACGGCTACGCACGCTCTGGTCGGTGGTGGTCTTGCCGGCGCTGATCAACTGGTCAAGGCGCTGGTCGCAATAGCGGGCAAAGTTGGTCCCGGACTTCACCGCCGCGCAGGCGAACTGCGGGCTGAGGAAGTTATCCGGGTCGCCGTTGTCACCGGCCCAGCCCATGAACAGCAGGTCATGCTCGCCAGCCTTGGCGCGGCGGATCAGCTCACCCCATTCGATCACGCGGATCTCGGCCTTGATGCCGATCTTGGCCAGGTCTGCCTGGAGCAACTGCGCGCCGAGGCTCGGATTGGGGTTGAGCAGGCTGCCTTGCGGACGGGTCCAGATGGTGGTGTTGAAGCCGTCTTTAAGGCCGGCCTTGCCCAGTAGCGCGCGGGCTTTGTCCAGGTCGGTGGGGTAGCCCGGCAGGTCCTTGGCATAACTCCAGGTATTGGGCGGGTAGGGGCCATTGGCGGCGACTGCAGTGTCTTCGAACACCGCTTTGAGGTAGCTGGCCTTGTCGAACGCCAGGTTAATGGCTTGGCGCACCTCGGGCTTGTCCAGCGGTGCATGCTGGCTATTGATAGCGACGAAAGCCGTCATGAAGGCTTCGGTCTTTTCTGCCTTCAGTGCCGGATCTTCGCTGGCGGCGGCGATATCCAGCGGCTTGGGCGACAAGGCGATCTGGCACTCGTTGCGCTTGAGCTTCTGCAGGCGCACGTTGGCGTCCGGGGTAATGGCGAAGATCAGCGGATCGACTGCGGGCTTGCCGGCAAAGTAGTCCGGGTTGGCCCGGTAGCGGATCACCGCGTCCTTCTGGAAGCGGTTGAACACGAACGGGCCGGTGCCGATCGGTTGGCTGTTGAGCTTTTCCGGCGTACCGGCCTTGAGCAGCTGATCGGCATATTCGGCGGAATAGATCGAGGCGAAGCCCATGCTCAGGGTGGCCAGGAAGGTCGCATCCGCGTGATCAAGGGTGAAGCGCACGGTCAGCGGGTCGACAGCGTCGATCTGCTTGATCAGGCTCGGTAGCTGCAGCGATTGGGCGTGCGGGTAGCCGCTCTGAGCAATCTTGTGCCAGGAGTGCGCGGGGTAGAGCATGCGCTGGAAGCTGAACAGGACGTCGTCGGCGTCCAGGGTGCGGCTGGGCTTGAAGTAGCCGGTGCTGTGGAGCTTCACCTCGGGGCGCAGCTTGAACTCGTAGATCAGGCCATCGGGCGAAACCGTCCAGCTTTCGGCCAGGCTTGGCACCACCTGGCCTTTGGCGGCATCGAACTCGACCAGGCGGTTCATCAAAACGTCAGCCGAGGCGTTGGTGGTGGTCAACGAGTTGTACTGAACCACATCGAAGCCTTCGGGACTGGCTTCGGTACACACACTCAACGCGGCCGCCTGGGCGAGTGCCGGGCCGAGCAGGGTG
Organism: Pseudomonas sp. GW821-FHT10B02; assembly: GCF_059415665.1. Taxonomy (NCBI): domain Bacteria; kingdom Pseudomonadati; phylum Pseudomonadota; class Gammaproteobacteria; order Pseudomonadales; family Pseudomonadaceae; genus Pseudomonas; species Pseudomonas sp. GW821-FHT10B02. Next base: position 265,155 of record NZ_JBWKNR010000001.1, read on the forward strand.
GCGAACAACAGGGGTAGAGCGGCAGCACGCATGAGGAATCCTTGGCTGATCGATGGCCCATCTGCCAGTGCAGTCTGGAAAAGTCTTACCCTAGTGTGCCAAGCCAGAAATGACCATAGCCTTTTTTGCCAATCGTGCGACGAGTGGTCGACACCTTGCCGGGCCAGTCGTTATGCTGCTCCGGCGTGTCGCCCAGCAAGGTAAAACACATCTTCTGTTGTTGTGCTTTGGTCTTTCTGGTATAAAGCAGCGCTCTTTTCTAGGGGCTCGGCTTGTCGCATCTGTTGATTGAGTCGATAAGACCCTGAAGAAACACGGCGCCTGGCGCCAAAGACTGAGAGATTAAGCGGCCAACCCATGCCGGGTTGGGCATGTGGTTTTAGAGGGCTGAGGCATGTCGAGAGTCTGTCAAGTTACCGGTAAGGGTCCGGTAACCGGGAATAACATTTCCCACGCAAACAACAAAACCCGTCGTCGTTTCCTGCCGAACCTGCAGCATCATCGCTTCTGGGTCGAGTCCGAGAAGCGTTTCGTGCGTCTGCGCGTATCTGCCAAAGGCATGCGCATCATCGACAAGCGCGGCATCGATGCCGTTCTGGTCGACATTCGCCGTAACGGCGCTAAGGTCTAAGGGAGAGAATCATGCGTGAATTGATCCGTCTGGTGTCGACCGCTAATACCGGCCACTTCTACACCACCGACAAGAACAAGCGCACCACTCCGGACAAAATCGAAATCAAAAAATTCGATCCGGTTGTTCGCAAGCACGTGATCTACAAGGAAGCCAAGATCAAGTAATTGATCCGGCTGACGAAAAAAGGGCCCGTATCTCACGATACGGGCCCTTTTTTATGGGCTGTGGGGCATACCACTGTGGGAGCGGGCCTTGCCCCGCGATCTGCCGCAAAGCGGCAGCAAAACCGGTGAATGCGGTGTATCAGCAGCATTGTGGTCTCGAGTTTTACGACCGCTTCGCGGTCGATCGCAGGCTATCGCCAGCTCCCACAGTGGTTTCCCACACGCCTGCGATGCCGTTATTTCTGCTCGAACATCACATAGATCTTACGGCACGGCTCCAGCACTTCCCAGGTGCCCTTGAAGCCTGCCGGGATCACAAAGCGATCACCGGCGCGCAAGGTTTTCGCGCCGCCATCTGCATCGCGCAGCACCGAAACGCCCTGAACGATCTCGCAGTACTCGTGTTCAGTGTAATTGACGGTCCATTGACCTACGGCGCCTTCCCAGACCCCGGCTGCAAACTGGCCGCAGGGGCTGGAGTAGTGGTTGTAGACCGCTTGCTCAGGATCGCCCTTGAGGATTTTTTCGGCTGCCGGGCGATAACGTTCGGCCTCGGTGAGGACCTGGGCGAAGTCGATGATCTGGTCTATGCGCATGGCTATGTCTCTTGTTTGTTTAATAAAATGAACATCAGTAGGCGTTTGGTGCGATTATGTCAAATATATTGATAATTGGGTCGCCAGTGGTTTAGGGTGGCAGGTGCCTGTGCGCGTAGCTCGCCCAAGCCAGAATTTTTGACAGTGCCGGTGATCCCTCGTGCGGCACTGCACCTTAACAAGAGGAGGAGTTTCGTATGACCACCCTGACTCGTGCGGATTGGGAACAGCGTGCCCAACAACTGAAAATCGAAGGCCGCGCTTTCATCAACGGTGAATACACCGCCGCCGTTTCCGGCGCGACGTTCGAATGCCTCAGCCCGGTCGACGGCCGCCTGCTGGCGCAGGTCGCCAGCTGTGATGAAGCCGATGCCCAGCGTGCCGTAGAAAACGCCCGCGCTACTTTCGCGTCCGGCGTCTGGTCGCGTCTGGCCCCGGCCAAGCGCAAAGCCACCATGATCCGTTTCGCTGCCCTGCTCAACGCGAACGTCGAAGAGCTGGCGCTGCTGGAAACCCTGGACATGGGTAAGCCGATCAACGATTCGCTGACCATCGACGTGCCAGGCGCTGCCCAGGCCCTGAGCTGGAACGGTGAAGCGATCGACAAGATCTACGACGAAGTCGCGGCTACCCCGCACGATCAGCTGGGTCTGGTGACCCGCGAGCCTGTGGGTGTGGTTGCCGCCATCGTGCCGTGGAACTTCCCGCTGCTGATGGCCTGCTGGAAACTCGGCCCGGCCCTGGCCACCGGTAACTCGGTAGTGCTCAAACCTTCGGAAAAATCGCCGCTGACCGCCATTCGTATCGCCCAGCTGGCAATCGAAGCCGGTATTCCGGCTGGCGTGCTCAACGTGCTGCCAGGCTACGGCCACACCGTTGGCAAGGCCCTGGCCCTGCACATGGACGTCGACACCCTGGTGTTCACCGGTTCGACCAAGATCGCCAAGCAATTGATGATCTACGCCGGTGAGTCGAACATGAAGCGCGTCTGGCTGGAAGCCGGTGGCAAGAGCCCGAACATCGTCTTCGCCGACGCCCCGGACCTCAACGCCGCTGCCGAAGCTGCCGCCAGCGCCATCGCCTTCAACCAGGGCGAAGTCTGCACTGCAGGTTCGCGCCTGCTGGTCGAGCGTTCGATCAAAAACAAGTTCCTGCCGCTGGTACTCGAGGCCCTCAAGGCCTGGAAACCGGGCAACCCGCTGGACCCGGCCACCACCGTCGGCGCGCTGGTCGATAGCCAGCAGATGAACACCGTGCTGTCCTACATCGAAGCCGGTCACAGTGACGGCGCCAAGTTGCTGGTCGGTGGTAAGCGTATCCTCGAAGAAACCGGTGGCACCTACGTCGAGCCGACCATTTTCGACGGCGTCAGCAACGCCATGCGCATTGCCAAGGAAGAAATCTTCGGCCCAGTACTGTCGGTCATTACCTTCGACAGCGTTGAAGAAGCTATCAACATCGCCAACGACACCCCGTACGGCCTGGCTGCCGGTGTGTGGACTGCCGATATCTCCAAGGCTCACCTGACCGCCAAGGCACTGCGTGCAGGTAGCGTTTGGGTCAACCAGTACGACGGCGGCGACATGACCGCACCGTTCGGTGGCTTCAAGCAGTCGGGCAACGGCCGTGACAAGTCCTTGCACGCACTGGACAAGTACACCGAGCTGAAGGCGACCTGGATCAAGCTGTAACCGCAACCGCGCGATCCCGTTCACAGCCGGACCTTGCTCCAAGCAGGTCCGGCTGTGTTGTTTCTGCAGAACCACGACAGCCTGGGAGGCTGCAATGCGTTGGGGAACCTATTTCGCCGTGCTGACGGCGGTGCTCAGTGTCGGCCTGGCGCTGGGCGTGAGCATGCCGCTGGTGTCTTTGCGTCTGGAAAGCTGGGGCTACGGCAGCTTTGCCATTGGCGTGATGGCGGCGATGCCGGCGATCGGCGTATTGCTCGGTGCCAGCCTGTCCAGCCGGCTCGCTGCCCGCTTTGGCACGCCCGGGTTGATGCGTCTGTGCCTGTGGGCCGGGGCATTGTCCATCGGCCTGCTGGCGCTGTTGCCCAGCTACCCGTTGTGGCTGGTGCTGCGCCTGCTGATCGGCATGATCCTGACCATCGTGTTCATCCTCGGCGAAAGCTGGATCAACCAGTTGGTGGTCGAGCAGTGGCGTGGGCGCTTGGTGGCCTTGTACGGCAGTAGTTATGCCCTGAGCCAGCTGGCCGGGCCGTTGCTGCTGGGGGTAATGGGTTCGGAGGATGACCTGGGTTTCTGGATCGGTGCCGGCTTGCTGCTGTTGGCACCGCTGGTGCTGTTGGGACGTGACGGTGCGCCGAGCGCAGAAGCGTGCAGTGTGACCTTGCTGGACCTGGTCGGTTTCTGCCGGCGTTTGCCGGTCATTGCCTGGGCAATTGCCCTGTTCGCTGCGTTCGAGGCGATGATCCTGACCCTGTTGCCGGTGTATTGCCTGCAGCAAGGCTTCAGCACCGAGATCGCCCTGTTCATGGTCAGCACGGTGGTGGTCGGTGATGCGCTGCTGCAGCTGCCGATTGGCGCGCTGGCCGACCGTATGTCGCGGCGCACGCTGTTCAGCGGTTGCGCGCTGGCACTGCTGTTGTCGAGCCTGGCGATTCCGCTGATGTTGCAAACCTGGGCGATCTGGCCGCTATGGGTGTTGTTCGGCGCCAGTGCCGGTGGTTTGTTTACTTTGTCGTTGGTGTTGATTGGCGAGCGTTACCGCGATGATGCGCTGGTGCGCGCCAACGCCCATGTCGCGCAACTCTGGGGTATCGGTTGCCTGATCGGGCCGCTGGTTGCCGGTGCCGGCAGCCAGTGGGTCAGTGGGCATGCCTTGCCGCTGCTGATGGCTGCCGGTGCTGCCGGCCTGGTGCTGCTCGCGCGGCGCCCGAATGCCTTCGAGCCGGCGCCGGTCTAGAGCATCCGTTCCAGGCCCACGGCCTTGCTGATCCAGGCGTTGAAGCGGCGCCACAGGCCTCCGGGCTCGGTGGTCAGGGTGTGCAGGTGGTGATTGTCTTCGGTCACCCAGACCAGTTCGCCGTTGACCAGCTGCGGCTGGTAACTCAGCGCTGCGGCCATGCCCTGGACCGCCAGGTCGCGGGTGTACTCGGCGAGTTCGGGGCTGTCGACCAGCACGCCGACCTCAGTGTTCCACAGCACCGAGCGTGGGTCGAAGTTGAACGAGCCGATGAAGGTCTTGCGCCGGTCGAAAATGATCGCCTTGCTGTGCAGGCTTGAGTCGGAGCTGCCATAGATGTGCAGGGCGCGTTTGGAGCCGGGGTCGCCCGGTTGCCGACGCAGTTCATACAGGTGCACGCCATGTTCCAGCAGCGCCCGGCGGTAGGGCGCATAACCCCCATGTACCGCTGGCACATCAGTGGCCTCTAGGGAGTTGGTCAGCAGCTTGACCGAGACGCCGGCATCGGCGCGGCTGGTCAGGTACAGCAGGCCGGGCTCGCCAGGCACGAAGTAGGCCGAGATCAGGATCAGTTCGTGCTGGACGCCGTTCATGTCAGGTGCCAGCTGGTGGGTCATCAGTAGTTGCGGGTCCGGCTCATCGCGGGCCAGGACCTTGCTCGGTGCATCCCACAGCGCCTGGTTGTGGGCCCAGATCAATTCATTGCGCCAGACGCCCAGGCGCGGGTTGGTTTTGTACGACATCAGGCGGTCATACAGCGCTTTGCGCTCGACTTCGGCTTCGGCCAGTGACGCTTCCAGGCGCTGGCGGCTGGCACGCAGGTCATTGGCGTCAGGCTGGGTCATGAGGAAGTCGCCAATCGGTCGGCTCAGGGCACTGTTCCAGTACTGATCGAAGCTGTGCCCGAGTTGTTCGGCAACCGGCCCCACACCTAACAGGTCGATATCGGTGAAATTCAGGTTGGGCTCGGCGTCGAAGTACTCATCGCCAATGTTTCGGCCGCCGACGATGGCCATGCTGTTGTCCACCAGCCACAGCTTGTTGTGCATGCGCCGGTGTTGCAGGTTGAGATTGAACAGGCGGCCCACCGCCCGGGTCACGCCGGTGCTGCGCCCCAGGTGTAGCGGGTTGAAGACGCGGATGTGGATGTTCGGGTGCGCGGCGAGGGTGGCCATCTTGTCGTCGATGCCGTCGCTGGTGGTGTCATCGAGCAGGATGCGGACCCGCACACCGCGGTCGGCAGCCTGCAGCAGCTCGTGGACCAGGGCGCGGGTGCTGAGGCCGTCGTGGACAATGTAGTACTGCAGGTCGATGCTGGACTGGGCGTTGCGAATCAGCTCGGCCCGCGCGCGAAACGCTTCATTGCTGTTGGGCAGCAGACGAAATCCGGAACGCCCTTCATAGGCGGAGGCCTGACGCTGCACTGAGCGCCCGAAGGCCGAGTCACTGGCTGGCAGCGCCTGACTGACATCGCGGGGCTGGCTGACACTGGCGCATCCGCTCAGGCCGAGCATCAGCGACAGCAGCAAGGGCAGCGCACGCGGGCTTATCAAGGCAATGAATCCTTCACGACAGGGACTTATGGATATCGACCGCGAACGGCGGCGGAAAGTTACCCGTCGCTTGCGGCTTCGGCCAGTAGACGAATGGCGGTCTCGCCAACCTTGCGCACGGCCGCTTCGATTTCGGCGGTAGGGCGGGCGGCGAAATTCATTCGCAGGCAGTTACGGTACTTACCCGAGGCGGAAAAAATACTGCCCACGGCAATCTGTACGCCTTGCCCTAGTAAAGCCCGGTTCAGGCGCAGGGTGTCGAAACTTTCCGGCAATTCTATCCACAGCATGAAACCACCCTGCGGCCGGCTGGCACGGGTGCCGGGGGGAAAGTAGCGGGTGACCCAGTCGCTCATCTGGTCGCGGCTGCGCTGATACTGACTGCGCATGCGCCGCAGATGCGGCTGGTAGTGCCCGGCTTCGATGAAATCGGCGATGGCCAGTTGCGGTTGCGTCGCGGTGCAGCCGGTGCTGATGTACTTCATGTGCAGCACTCGCTCCAGATAGCGCCCGGGAGCAACCCAGCCGATGCGCAGGCCCGGTGCCAGGGTCTTGGAAAACGAACTGCAGAGTAGTACCCGGCCGTCTTCGTCGAACGATTTGATCGTGCGCGGGCGTGGGTAGGTGTAGGCCAGGTCGCCATACACGTCGTCTTCAAGGATTGCCACGTCAAAGCGCTGGGCGAGGGTCAGCAAGGCCTTCTTGCGTGCCTCGGGCATGATGTAGCCCAGCGGGTTGTTGCAGCTCGGGGTGATCTGGATGAGTTTGATCGGCCATTGCTCCAGGGCCAGCTCCAGGGCTTCGAGGCTGATGCCGGTGAGCGGGTCGGTGGGGATTTCCAGGGCTTTCATGCCCAGGCCCTTGAGGGTCTGCATGGCGCCGTGAAAGCTCGGTGAGTCCACCGCAACGATATCGCCGGGCTGGCACACCGCGCGGATACTGGTCGACAGCGCTTCGTGGCAACCGGTGGTGACCACCAGGTCGGCCGGGCCGAGGCTGCAGCCGGAGTCGAGCATCAGCCGGGCGATCTGTTCGCGCAGGGCCAGGGTGCCGGAAATGGTGTCGTAGTACAGGCCGGGCATGTCCTGGCGGCGGCTGAGCTGGGCCAGGCTGCGCAGCAGGGGCTTGAGCGTCGGGCTGTCGACGTCGGGCATGCCGCGGCCCAGTTGCACCACATCCTTGCTCGGTACGCTGCGGATCAGCTCGATGACCTGTTCCCACTGGGAGATTTCCACCGGCCGTTGCGCCGGCCGACTTACCGCTGGCAGGGCTGGCAGGCTACGGTCTGTGGGTACGAAGTAACCGGACTTGGGCCGTGGCGCGGCCAGGCCATTGTCTTCCAGCAGGCGATAGGCCTGCTGCACGGTACTCAGGCTGACGCCATGTTCCACGCTCAGGGCGCGTACCGACGGCAAGCGGTCGCCAGGGCGGTACAGGCCTTGTTCGATGCGGGCGCTGAGCAACTCGGCAAGGTTGACATAGAGGGTCACGGCATACTCCCGTAGAAGGCTTCAGCTAATCACCAATACAGATGGCAAAAAAATACAGCATTCAGTAGGAAAACTGCCAATTCTGTATGGAAATAATAACTAGGTTTTGAATCTGTAATGCTTTTCCTCATGCGCGCAAGCTTTTCCTACGGTTATCCAAACCCGGAGGAGTCAAGCAATGAGCGGTATGAGCGATGTGCGCCTGAAATTACACGCGGATGAACTGGGCCGTGAACAGCGTCTGCAGCTGTTTGATGTACCGGCCGGGCTCGGGCGCTGGGGGCTGATGGCGCACCGCTGGCACAGCCGCCGCGCCCTGCTGGAGCTGACGCCCGAGCAGCTGCGTGATGTTGGCCTGACGCCGGAGCAGGCGCGCGAGGAAGGGCTCAAGCCGTTCTGGCGTGGCTGAAATCGCTGCGCCGGCAAGGCCGGCTCCCACAAAAGCGGCACTGACCATTGTGGGAGCCGGCCTTGCCGGCGAGAGGCCCTGAGGCCTTTCTCAAACCAGCTCTTTGAGCCGATGCCAGAGCATGCCCAAGGCGAGCAACGGTGAACGCAGGTGTTTGCCGCCCGGGAAGGTGATGTGCGGCACCTTGGCGAACAGGTCGAAGCGCCCGCTGTGCTGGCCGCTGATGGCCTCACCGAGCAACTTGCCGGCCAGGTGGGTGGCATTGAGGCCGTGGCCGGAGTAGGCCTGGGCAAAGTACACGTTCGGCTGGCCTGGCAGGCGGCCGATCTGCGGCAGGCGATTGGCGCCGATGCCGATCATGCCGCCCCACTGGTAGTCGATGCGTACGTCGGCCAACTGCGGGAACACTTTGAGCATCTTCGGCCGCATGTACGCGGCGATATCCTGCGGATCGCGTCCGGAATAATGACAGGCGCCGCCGAACAGCAGGCGTCGGTCCGCGGAAAGGCGGTAGTAATCCAGGGCCACGCGCTGATCGCAGACCGCCATGTTCTGTGGCAGCAAATCGTGCGCCTGCGCTTCGCTCAAGGGTTCGGTGGCGATGATGTAGCTACCGGCGGGCAGTACCTTGCCGCCCAGTTCGGCATTCAGGTCATTGAGGTAGGCGTTGCAGCCCAGCACCAGCGTGCTGGCTTGCACCGAACCTTGTGCGGTGTGTACCCGCACCTGCGAGCCATAGTCGATGCGGGTGACCGCCGATTGTTCGAACAGGCGAACCCCAAGCTTGTTGGCCACAGCCGCCTCGCCCAAAGCCAGGTTCAGCGGGTGCAGATGTCCCGAGCCCATGTCGATCAGGCCGCCAACATAGCGGTCCGAGCCCACTACCGTGCGCATCTGATCAGGTTGCACCAGGCGCAGTTCATGGCGGTAGCCCAGGCTGCGCAACTCCTCGGCGTCCTCGGCGAAGCCCTGCAGGTCTTTCGGTTTGTTGGCCAGGTCGCAGTAGCCCCAGGTCAGGTCGCAGCTGATGGCGTGGCGTTCGATGCGCTGGCGGACGATATCCACCGCTTCCAGGCCCATCAGTTTCAGCTCACGCACACCATCGCTGCCCAGCACCGGGGTGAACTGATCAAGGCCGTGGCCAACGCCACGAATCAGTTGCCCGCCATTACGCCCGCTGGCGCCCCAGCCGATCTTGCGGGCCTCAAGGAGGATCACGTTGAGGCCGCGCTCGGCCAGCTCGATCGCCGTGTTCAACCCGGAAAAACCGCCGCCGACCACACAGACGTCGCAGCTCAATTCGCCCTGCAGCGGTGGATACTCCGGTTGTGGCAGGCTGCTGGCGGCGTAGTAGGAAGCGACGTGAGAAGCGGGTGATTGAACAGGGGCGCTCATGGATGAGTCCTGATTTTAAGTGTTTGGAAAAATTGACGCAGGATAAGCTGCACTTTCGGCACCGGGCAACCATGGGGCAAAATAGCGCCTTTCCCGTTCTTCGCCGCAGGCCGCCATGAGTTGCAACAGCCACAAGATCCGTTTCCTGCGCGATCAGATCCCGTCGTTCGAGTGCGTCCCCGGTTGCCATGACTGCTGTGGGCCGGTGACTACGTCCTCGGAAGAAATGGCCCGGCTGCCACGCAAAAGCGCCGCCGAGCAGGAGGCCGCCCTGGCCGAGCTCAACTGTGTGCACCTGGGGCCCAACGGCTGCACGGTGTACGAAGAGCGGCCACTGATCTGCCGGCTGTTCGGTACCACTGAGCGTCTGCCATGCCCCAACGGTCGCGGCCCGGCCGAAATGATCGATCCCCAGGCCGAGAAGCTGGTGCACCAGTACATCGCCAGCACCCGTCAGGTGCTGGTCTGAACCTCAATCCGGAATCGGCAGGCTGAGGCTCTCTTTGACCTCTTCCATGACAATGTAACTCTTCGATTCGCGCACGTGCGGCAACTTCAGCAGGATGTCGCCGAGCAGCTTGCGGTACGAGGCCATCTCCGAGATCCGTGCCTTGACCAGGTAATCGAAGTCGCCCGAAACCAGGTGGCATTCCAGTACGTGAGGCAGCTTCAGCACCGCGCGGCGGAACTCTTCGAAGGTGTCGCCCGACTTGTAGTCCAGGCTGATTTCGACGAATACCAGCAGGCTACCCTTGAGGTGCTGCGGGTTGAGCCGGGCGTTGTAGCCCATGATGATCCCTTCGCGCTCCAGACGCCGGACCCGTTCGGTGCAGGGTGTCGTCGACAAGCCGACTTTTTCGCCCAGTTCAGTAAACGAGATCCGTCCATCTGCCTGCAGGATCCGCAGGATATTGCGGTCGATCTTATCCAGTTCACGTTTGCTTTGGTGCTGGGTTCTCATAGTGGATGCCCCTCCGTAAAAGCGTACTCTGCCGAGAATTCTCGCCAAATATAGGCTTTTATATAGTGAAATGCACTGGTCATACCTTCCTATACTGCGCGCATCTATGCCATTAACAACAAATGTCAGCGGTACGCTGCGTCGAGGGTAATCAACATGCGAGTTCTGGTACTTGGTAGCGGTGTGATCGGAACCGCCAGTGCCTACTATCTGGCACGGCAGGGTTTTGAAGTCGTCGTGGTCGACCGTCAACCGGCCGTCGCCATGGAAACCAGCTTTGCCAACGCCGGCCAGGTCTCGCCAGGCTACGCCTCGCCCTGGGCTGCGCCGGGCGTGCCGCTCAAGGCCATCAAATGGCTACTCGAGCGCCATGCACCTCTGGCGATCAAGGCCACCGCTGACATCGACCAATACCTGTGGATGGCGCAGATGTTGCGCAACTGCACCGCCAACCGCTATGCCGTGAACAAAGAGCGCATGGTGCGTCTGTCCGAGTACAGCCGCGACTGCCTCGACGAGCTGCGTGCCGAAACCGGCATTGCCTACGAAGGCCGCACCCTGGGTACTACCCAGCTGTTCCGCACCCAGGCGCAACTGGACAACGCCGCCAAGGACATCGCCGTCCTCGAGCAGTCCGGTGTGCCATATGAGGTCCTCGACCGCGAAGGCATCGCCCGCGTCGAGCCGGCCCTGGCCAACGTCACCGACATTCTCGCCGGCGCCCTGCGTCTGCCTAACGACCAGACCGGCGACTGCCAGCTGTTCACCACCCGCCTGGCGGAAATGGCCATCAAGCTCGGTGTCGAATTCCGCTTCGGTCAGGACATTCAGCGCCTGGACTACGCCGGTGACCGTATCAACGGCGTGTGGATCGACGGCAAGCTGGAAACCGCCGACCGCTACGTGCTGGCGCTGGGCAGCTACTCGCCGCAATTGCTCAAGCCGCTGGGCATCAAGGCCCCGGTCTATCCGCTCAAGGGCTACTCGCTGACCGTGCCGATCACCGACCCGGCCATGGCCCCGACCTCGACCATTCTCGACGAGACCTACAAGGTTGCGATCACCCGTTTCGACAATCGCATCCGCGTTGGTGGCATGGCTGAAATCGCCGGTTTTGACCTGTCGCTGAACCCGCGTCGGCGCGAAACCCTGGAGATGATCGTCAACGATCTTTATCCTCGTGGCGGCGACCTCAGCCAGGCCAGTTTCTGGACCGGCCTGCGTCCGACCACTCCGGACGGCACGCCGATCGTCGGTGCCACGCCGTTCCGCAACCTGTTCCTCAACACCGGTCACGGTACACTGGGCTGGACCATGGCCTGCGGTTCCGGTCGCTTGCTGGCCGACCTGATCGCGCGCAAAAAGCCGCAGATCAGTGCCGAAGGTCTCGATATCTCTCGTTACGGAAAACATCAGGAGCCTGCAAAACATGGCAATCCAGCGCCAGCTCACCAATGAGCGCATGAGTCAGATCGTTACCCACAATGGCACCGTCTACCTGGCGGGCCAGGTGGGCGACGACATGAATGCCGGGATTGAGCAGCAGACCCGTGAAACCCTGGCCAACATCGAGCGTCTGCTGGATCTGGCGGGCACCGACAAGAGCCGTTTGCTCTCGGTGACCATCTATCTGAAGGACATCGATGCCCACTTCCAGGGCATGAACAGTGTCTGGGACAGCTGGCTGCCGAAAGGCGTCGCACCTGCCCGCGCCACCGTTGAAGCCAAGCTGTGCGAGCCGGAAATCCTCGTAGAGCTGTCGGTGGTCGCCGCACTGCCGTAACCGCAATCCCTCACCCGGTGCCGCTGGCGGCCCATCAGCTGCGATTGAGCACCGGGCTTTTTACTTCTAACCAGACTGCCCAGAAGGCTGCCGTCATGCGTCCTGCCCGTGCCCTTATCGATCTACAAGCCCTGCGTCACAACTATCAACTTGCCCGCGAACTGACCGGTGCCAAAGCCCTGGCCGTGATCAAGGCCGATGCCTACGGTCATGGCGCCGTGCGTTGCGCCCTGGCGCTTGAGCAGCAAGCCGATGGTTTTGCCGTGGCTTGCATCGAAGAGGCGCTGGAGTTGCGCGCGGCCGGAATCAAGGCACCGGTGTTGCTGCTCGAAGGCTTTTTCGAAGCCAGCGAACTGCCATTGATCGTCCAGCATGATCTGTGGTGCGTGGTGCATTCGTTGTGGCAACTCGAAGCCATCGAGCAGGCGCAGTTGAGCAAACCGATCACCGTGTGGCTCAAGCTCGACTCGGGCATGCACCGAGTTGGCCTGCACGCCAAGGACTATCAGGCGGCCTACCAGCGTCTGCTGGCCAGCGGCAAGGTCGCGCGCATCGTGCTGATGAGCCACTTCGCCCGTGCCGATGAACTCGACAGCGCAGCCAGCAACGAGCAGCTCGCGGTATTCCAGAGCGCCCGTCAGGGCCTGAGTGCCGAGGTCAGCCTGCGCAACTCGCCGGCGGTGCTCGGTTGGCCGAACATGCCCAGCGACTGGGTGCGTCCGGGTCTGATGCTGTACGGGGCCACGCCGTTCGAAGTGCCACAGGCAGAGGCCGCCCGGCTGCAGCCGGTGATGACCGTGCAATCGCGGGTCATCAGCGTGCGTGAGCTGCCGGCCGGCGAGCCGGTGGGCTATGGCGCCAAGTTCGTCAGCCCGCGGCCGACCCGGGTCGGTGTAGTGGCCATGGGTTATGCCGATGGTTATCCACGCCAGGCGCCAAACGGCACCCCGGTACTGGTGTCCGGCAAGCGCACCCAGCTGATCGGCCGGGTATCGATGGACATGCTCTGCATCGACCTTACCGACGTACCGGAAGCCGGCCTGGGCAGCCCGGTCGAATTGTGGGGCAAAAACGTGCTGGCCAGCGAAGTGGCCATGCATGCCGGCAACATCCCCTACCAGATTTTCTGCAACCTCAAGCGCGTACCGCTGGACTACAGCGGCGATTAACACGCGAAAGCGGACAGGCTGCGGGTCGAAGTGTTGTAAATACTGAACGCTGTTGCGATGATAACGTTCAATTTCGACCCCACTCGTTCGTTTAGGAGGGCTCCAGCATTGGACGTCGGTGAACGACTGCAAGCCATTCGCAAGCTCAAGGGCCTGTCCCAGCGTGAACTCGCCAAACGTGCGGGTGTCACCAACAGCACGATCTCGATGATCGAGAAGAACAGCGTCAGCCCTTCAATCAGCTCGTTGCGTAAAGTGCTGGGCGGTATTCCTATGTCCATGGTCGAGTTCTTCTCTGAAGAACTGCAGCCGGAAAACCCCACGCAGATCGTCTACAAGGCCCACGAGCTGATCGATATTTCCGACGGTGCGGTGACCATGAAGCTGGTCGGCAAGGCGCACCCGAGCCGGGCGATCGCGTTTCTCAATGAGGTCTACCCGCCGGGTGCCGATACTGGCGAAGAAATGCTCACCCATGATGGTGAAGAGACCGGCATTCTTCTCGAAGGTCGCCTGGAACTGGTGGTCGGCCTGGAAACTTTTATCCTCGAAGCGGGCGACAGCTACTATTTTGAAAGTACCAAGCCGCACCGTTTCCGTAATCCGTACGATGAGCCGGCCCGGCTGATCAGTGCGGCGACCCCGGCCAACTTCTAAGGCGTATAGCGCGGCGGATTGTCGCGGCTAAGACCCTTTGGACACTAGGGTTGTTTCGGTATGGCAGGGTTCCCGTTATACTTGCGCCGCCTGCGAATCCGTGGCCGCGGGCGTGACTAGCCACCATGAGGGTGTACGTGTGAATCTAATCAAGAAAATGCTGGCCGTACCAGCTGCCGTATTGGCCCTTTGGGCAGTCAGCGCAACAGCTGCGACCAACGACGATATCGCCAAGCGACTGGAACCGGTCGGCCAGGTGTGTGTACAAGGTCAGGAATGCAAGGGTATGGAAGTCGCTGCCTCCGCTGGCGGCGGTGGTGCCAAGACCCCGGATGAAATCATCGCCAAGCACTGCAATGCTTGCCACGGCAGTGGACTGCTCGGCGCGCCGAAGATCGGCGACACCCCGGCCTGGAAAGAGCGTGCCGACCACCAGGGTGGTCTGGACGGCATCCTGGCCAAGGCCATCACTGGTATCAACGCCATGCCGCCTAAAGGCACCTGCGCCGACTGCTCGGATGACGACCTGATGGGCGCCATCAAGAAGATGTCCGGCCTGTAAGCCTGCGCTTCGCCAACAAAGCCCGCCGTGTGCGGGCTTTGTCGTTTTTAGCGCTGGCCTGCGGAGCAATCTCGGGCCATGCTCGGTCGAACCTGCAAGGATGACCGGGAGGCGCAGATGGCGCAAAGCTGCTCGATCGAAAAGGCCGTAGACGAAGTGCTGGCGCGTTTGCCGGCGCACATTCACATGGGCCTGCCACTGGGCTTGGGCAAGCCCAATGCCTTCGTCAACGCGTTGTATGCGCGCATCCGCCAGTTACCGGAACGGCGCCTGACGATCTATACCGCTTTGAGCCTGGGCAGGCCCGATCTGGGCGATGGTCTGCAACGGCGCTTTCTCGAACCCTTTATCGAGCGCGTGTTCGCCGACTATGAAGAGCTCGAATACCTAAGTGACCTGCGCAAGGACCGATTACCGGCGAACATTCGCGTCGAGCAGTTCTTCATGCAGCCCGGCAGTCTGCTGCACAGTGCTACGGCCCAGCAGGATTACGTCAGCAGCAACTACAGCCACGCCGCGCGGGACATCAACGCCAAAGGCCTGAACCTGGTGGCCCAGCTGGTGGCTGAAGATCCGCAACACCCGGATCACCTGAGTTTGAGTTGCAACCCGGACATCACCCTCGACCTGTTGCCGATGATCGAGCGTCGGCGCGTGGCAGGGGAAACCATCCTGCTGTTGGGTCAGGTACATGCCGAGCTGCCCTACATGCCCGGTGCTTCTGAATTGCCTCGGCAAGAGTTCGACTTGTTGATCGATACCGTCGAGCACCGACGCCTGTTCTCGACGCCGAACATGCCGGTCACCACCCAGGATCACTTCATTGGTTTACACGCCAGCACCCTGGTGCGCGATGGCGGCACTTTGCAGATCGGCATTGGTGCCATGGGCGATGCCCTGACTGCTGCGCTCCTGGCCCGACAAGCTGAAAGTGAAGCCTACCAGGCGTTACTCGCAGACATGGATCTTCAGCCATGGCAGCAACTGATTGCCCGCGAAGGTGGCACCGAGCCCTTTACCCACGGGCTGTATGGCTGCAGTGAGATGTTCGTCAACGGCCTGTTGGCGCTGTTGGAGGCGGGCATCATCCGGCGCCCGGTCGATGGCGGCGTGTTGGTGCATGGTGGCTTCTTCCTCGGGCCCCAGGCGTTCTACCAGCGCTTGCGTGATATGCCGCTGGAAACCCGCAAATGCATTGATATGCGCGCAATCAGCTACATCAACGAACTGTACGGTGAGGAGTCGCTCAAGCGCTCGCAACGCCTCGATGCGCGCTTCATCAACACGGTGTTCACCATGACCCTGATGGGCGCCGGGGTTGCTGATCAGCTGGAAGATGGGCGGGTGCTCAGCGGTGTCGGCGGGCAATACAACTTTGTTGCCCAGGGGCATGCGCTGGAGGGCGCGCGCTCGATTCTGTTGCTGCGTAGCTGGCGCGAATCAGGCGGCGAGGTCAGTTCCAACCTGGTCTGGAACTACGGCCATTGCACCATTCCCCGGCACCTGCGTGATGTGGTCGTCACCGAGTACGGCATTGCCGATTTACGCGGGCAAACCGATGCCGAGACGATTCAACGATTGCTGGCGGTCTGTGATTCGCGTTTTCAGCCCGGGCTGATCGAGCAAGCGCAGAAAGCTGGAAAACTACCGTCCGGATTTCAGCTGGAGGCGCGTTTTACCAACAACACGCCGCAACGGCTGCAGCAGTTGCGTAACGCCCATGCACGGTTGTTTCCCGAGTATCCGCTGGGCAGTGATTTCACCGATGAAGAGCGCGATTTGTTGCGGGCGTTGAACTGGCTCAAGAGCAAGTTCAAGTTGAGCGAGGTTTTGGAGCTGGGCAGGGCAGCACTCGACGCTCCGGCGCCTGAGGCTTACCCACAACAGCTGGCGCGGATGGGGCTGGCGCAGCCGCAGGGGCTGAAAGAGGAGCTGTATCAGCGGTTGTTGCTGGCGGGGTTGCAGGCTACAGCGGTCGCTTGAGGGCCATTCGCCGGCAAGGCCGGCTCCCACAATAGTCCAGGATCAACCCAGTTCCCTGTGGGAGCCGGCCTTGCCGGCGATTGGATCAACGCGAATTACTCGATGAAAGTAACCACGCCATCTTTCAGCGACTTGACCCGAGCCAGCGATTCAACGCGGTAGCCCTGGCTGTCCAGCTCGGCACGGCCGCCCTGGAACGACTTCTCGATGACGATACCCAGGCCGGCAACGGTGGCGCCCGCTTGCTTGATGATCGAGATCAGCGCCTGGGAGGCTTTGCCATTGGCCAGGAAGTCGTCGATCACCAGCACGCGGTCGCTGCTGTTCAGATGGCGCGGGGAGATCGCCACGGTGTTTTCGGTCTGCTTGGTGAAGGAGTACACCGAGGCGGTCAGCAGGTTCTCGGTCAGGGTCAGCGACTGGTGCTTGCGCGCGAAAATCACCGGGACACCCAGCTTCAGGCCGGTCATCACTGCCGGGGCGATACCCGAGGCTTCGATGGTGACGATCTTGGTGACGCCGGAGTCGGCGTACAGCCGGGCGAACTCGTCGCCAATCAGTTGCATCAGCGCAGGGTCGATCTGATGGTTGAGAAACGCATCGACTTTGAGAACCTGATCGGAAAGCACGATGCCTTCTTCGCGAATCTTCTGGTGCAGTGCTTCCACTGTGGTATTTCCTCGATGTAGCAAGAGTGGCTACGGCAGTGCGCCGCAGCAAAGGTTGATTATCTAACGTTTCAGCATGGCGCGGATATCGGCCAGTGCATTATTGCCGCGCGCCGCCTTCACTTCGGTGGGCGCATCGTCCAGGCCTTCCCAGGCCAGGTCATCGTCGGGCAGCTCGTCAAGGAAGCGGCTCGGCGCACAATCGATGATCTCGCCGTACTGCTTGCGTTTGGCCGCAAAGGTGAAGGCCAGGGTCTGGCGCGCGCGGGTAATGCCCACGTAGGCCAGACGCCGTTCTTCTTCGATGGTGTCGGCTTCGATGCTGGAACGGTGCGGAAGAATCTCTTCCTCCATGCCCATGATGAACACGTAGGGGAATTCCAGGCCCTTGGAGGCATGCAGGGTCATCATCTGCACGCCCTCGGCACCGTCTTCTTCCTCCTGCTGACGTTCGAGCATGTCACGCAGGACCAGCTTGCCGATGGCTTCCTCGATGGTCATCTCACCGTCTTCGTCCTTCTCCAGGGTGTTTTTCAACGCCTCGATCAGGAACCAGACGTTACCCATGCGAAAGTCCGCGGCCTTGTCGCTGGAGCTGTTGGTGCGAATCCAGTTCTCGTAGTCGATGTCGGTGACCATGCCACGCAGGGCGGCAATCGGATCTTCCAGGGCAACCTGCTCGCGGACCTTGTCCATCCAGCGCTTGAAGCGCTGCAGACGGTCGGTGAAGCGGCTGTCCAGATGCTCGCCCAGGCCCAGCTCCTCGCTGGCGGCGTACATCGAGATCTTGCGTTCGGTCGCGTAGTTGCCGAGCTTTTCCAGGGTGGTCGAGCCGATTTCCCGGCGCGGTACGTTGATCACCCGCAGGTAAGCGTTATCGTCGTCCGGGTTTACCAGCAAGCGGAAGTAGGCCATCAGGTCTTTTACTTCCTGGCGTCCGAAGAAGCTGTTACCGCCGGACAGACGGTACGGCACCTGATGGTGCTGCAGCTTCAGTTCGATCAGCTTGGCCTGGTAGTTGCCGCGGTAGAGGATGGCGAAGTCGCTGTAAGGGCGGTCGGTGCGCAGGTGCAGGCTGAGGATTTCCATGGCCACCCGTTCGGCCTCGGATTCCTCGTTCTTGCAGCGGATCACACGGATTTCGTCACCGTGGCCCATCTCACTCCACAGCTGCTTCTCGAACGCATGCGGGTTGTTCGAGATCAGCACGTTGGCGCAGCGCAGGATGCGGCTGGTGGAGCGGTAGTTCTGCTCGAGCATCACCACCTTCAGCGACGGGTAATCCTCTTTGAGCAACATCAGGTTTTCCGGGCGCGCGCCACGCCAGGCGTAGATCGACTGGTCGTCGTCACCGACCACGGTGAACTGGTTGCGCGTGCCGATCAGCATTTTCACCAGCAAATACTGGCTAGCGTTGGTGTCCTGATATTCGTCCACCAGCAGGTAGCGCACCTTGTTCTGCCATTTTTCCAGGATGTCGGCGTGTTCCTCGAACAGCTTCACCGGCAGCAGGATCAGGTCGTCGAAGTCCACCGCGTTGAACGCCTTGAGCGTGCGCTGGTAGTGGGCGTAGACGATAGCAGCGGTCTGTTCCTTGGGATTGCGCGCCTTTTCCAGGGCCTCGGGCGGCAGGATCAGGTCGTTTTTCCAGGCGCCGATCATGTTCTTGATCTCGTCGACACCGTCGTCGCCCGAGTATTCCTTCTGCATGATGTCGGTCATCAGCGCTTTGACGTCGGTCTCGTCGAAGATCGAGAAACCCGGCTTGTAGCCCAGTCGCTGATGTTCCTTGCGGATGATGTTCAGGCCCAGGTTGTGGAAGGTCGACACGGTCAGGCCGCGCCCCTCGCCTTTGCGCAACAGGGTGCCGACCCGCTCTTTCATTTCCCGCGCGGCCTTGTTGGTGAAGGTCATGGCCACGATGTACTGCGCACGGATGCCGCAATTCTGGATCAGGTGCGCGATTTTGCGGGTGATCACGCTGGTCTTGCCGGAACCGGCACCGGCGAGCACCAAAAGAGGGCCGCCGACGTAGTTCACGGCTTCTTGTTGCCGGGGATTGAGTCGGGACATGACGAAAACCGGGGTCGCTAGAAAAATAGCCGCGCATTTTAGCAGGGGTGGAGAGATTCTGCCGCGACCGTCTGACAGTGTGACGTACCACGCGATCTAAATTTGCCGCTTTTGTTACTTTCCCGCAGGATGCGTGGCGAAACCTGCGGGATGTCGGCAATGGAATGGCTCGATGTTAAGTGAAAATCATTTTCACTAATGGTTTAGGATGAGCCTCTCGCTGCCCATTGTCATATGACTGTGTCCACGTCCTAAGGAGCCAGCTTGTCTACGCCTGTCGAACCCTTGCGTTTGCTCTTGCTGGCTGACGAGCCTGAATGGGCCGCCGCCTTGCGTGATTGCCTGACGCCGCTGGCGGGCAGTGCGGTGCTGTTGACCGCACCGAACTGGGACGCAGTCGACAGCCTGTTTGCCAATGACCGTAATGCCCTGGTGCTGGCCACCCCGCAACTGCAGCCGGCGCCCGGCCGCTGCATCTTGCCGATGGTGTTGCTGCTTGAGCATGAACCGCAGGTGCCACCGCCGGGTGTCAGCGACTGGCTGGTACTTGACCAGCTCGGCCCCGATACCTTGCGCCGCAGCCTGCGCCATGTGCGCGAGCGCGGTGTGCTGGAGGCCACCCTGCTGCGCCTGGCCGAACAGGATCCGCTGACCGGTATCGCCAACCGCCAGGGCTTTCAGACCCTGCTGGCCGCACGCCTGGCCGACAACGACGGGCGTGGGGTGGCCCTCGGTCACCTGGACCTGGACAACTTTCGCCGGGCCAACGATGCGCTTGGCCATCAGGCCGGTGACCGGCTGATCCTGCAGGTGGTCGGGCGCCTGAAAAGCCAGCTTGAGGCCGGCGACCAGGTGGCCCGCCTGGGCAGCGACGAATTCGCGCTGCTGATCGACACGCGCCGCGAGCCACAACGCGCTGAATGGATGGCTGAACGTATTACCGAGGCCCTGGCCGAACCCTACTGGGTCGACGGCGAGAGCCTGTTGATCGGCTGCAGCCTGGGGGTCGCCCATGCCCGTGCCCAAGGCGGTGCGGACCCGCTGATGTGGCATGCGCACATTGCCATGCAACAGGCCAAGGGCACTCAGGGCTGCACCTTTCATGTCTTCAACGAACGCATCAACCGCAACGCGCGCAGCCTCGCCGATCTGGAAAGCGAGTTGCGCCGCGCCTTGCGTCGCGACGAGCTGGAGTTGCACTACCAGCCACGCTTGGACATGGCCGACGGGCGTATTGTCGGCCTGGAGGCGCTGGTGCGCTGGCGTCACGCCGAGCGCGGTTTGCTGCCGCCCAGCGAGTTCGTGCCGCTGGCCGAGCAGAGCGGGCTGATCGTGCCGTTGGGCTACTGGGTGATTTCCCGCGCCTTGCGCGACATGCAGGCGCTGCGTGAACAGGGCCTGGCGCCGCTGCACATGGCGGTGAACCTGTCGTTCCGCCAGTTTCAGGACAGCCAGCTGCTGGCCACCTTGAGTCGCTTGATCATCGAGCATGGCGTCGATGCCCGCTGGCTGGAGTTCGAACTCACCGAAACCGCGGTGATGCGCCGTAACGATCTGGTCGAGAAGACCATGGACGCCCTGGGTCGCCTGGGGGTGCGGTTTTCCCTCGATGACTTCGGTACCGGCTTTTCCTCCTTCGTCCACCTCAACAGCCTGCCGATCACCTTGCTCAAGGTCGATCGCAGCTTTGTCGGTGGTATGGAAAAGCGGGAAGAGAATCGCAAACTGGTCCATGCCATGATCAACCTGGCGCACAACCTCAACCTGGAGGTGGTGGCCGAAGGGGTGGAAACCCCGGAGCAGATGGACCTGCTGCGCAGCTTCAACTGTGATCAGGTACAGGGTTTCCTGATCAGTCGGCCGTTGCCGGTTGATGAGTTGATAGTGTTTTTGCAGAGCGGGTCGGCGCAGCGGTCGGTGGCGTTGTAGGCCCGGGGCTGCTGCGCACCCCATCGCTGGCAAGGCCAGCTCCCACAAGGATCTCTATCATCTTGTCATTGTCGGAGCCGGCCTTGCCGGCGATGAGGACTTTCAACTCACTGAAGCTGCTGCGTCGTTCACGCCGTTAGAACGCCCCAACATCCGCTTCATCCGCCACTCGAACGCCAGCGTCAGGGTCACCGCCGCACACGCCAGGCCCAGTGCCAGACCCCACCAGACGCCAACCGCGCCCATGCCCAAGGTGAAGGCCAGCAGCCAGGCCGCCGGGGCGCCGATCACCCAGTAGCAGAACAGCCCGACCAGGAAGGTGGTCTTGGCGTCCTTGAGCCCGCGGATCGAGCCCATGGCGATGGTCTGCACGCCGTCAAACAGCTCGAACCACGCCGCGACCATCAACAGGCTCACCGCCAGCTGGATGATGTCGGCAAAGGCCGGGTCATCGTGGTCGAGGAACAGCCCTACCAGCGGGTCCGGCAGCAGCCAGAACAGGATGGCAAACATCAGCATCATCGCCGCGCCAAAACCGATCCCGACGCGGCCGGCGTGGCGTGCGCCAAGCAGGTTACCGGCACCGTAATACAGCCCCACACGCATGGTCACGGCATACGACAGGCCCGCTGGAATCATGAACGCCGTGGAGACGATCTGCAGGGCGATCTGGTGCGCCGCAAGCTCGGTGCTACCGAGCACACCCATGCACAGCGCGGCGAAGGCGAACAGGCCGACTTCTACGGTGTAGGTGCCGCCGATCGGCAGACCCAGGCGCCACAATTCGCGCAAGGCAGGCCAGGACGGACGGCTCAGGCCCTTGGCAATCGGGTAGGGCGCATAAGCCGGGTGCCAGCGGATATACAGGGCCATGGCCACGGCCATGCAGTTGGCCACGATGGCGGTGACCAGACCGATACCCACCAGTCCCAGTTTCGGCAGGCCGAACATGCCCTCGATCAACGCATAGTTGAGCAGAAAGTTGGCCACGGTGCCGACCAGGCTGATGACCATCACCGGCGTCGAGCGACCGATGGCGCTGGTAAAGCCGCGCAGGGCCATGAAGCTCAGGTAGCCGGGCAGGGCGAAGGGCAGCAACAGCAGGAACTGGGCGGCCGCTTCGACGTTGTCAGGGCTCTGGCCGAGGAGCAACAGCACCGGTTCCAGGTTCCACAGCGCCAGCGCCGCCACCAGGGCCATGGCCCAGGCCAGCCACAGCCCGGCCTGGGTCAGGCGGGTGGCACCGACGGTGTCACCGGCACCCTTGCGAATGGCCACCAAGGTACCGACGGCCGCGATAACGCCCAGACAGAAAATCGACACGAACGAGTAGCTTGCCGCGCCCAGACCACCGCCAGCCAGGGCCTGCGGGCTGATGCGGGCCATCATCAGGGTGTCGGTCAGCACCATCAGCATGTGCGCCAGTTGCGAGGCGATCAGCGGACCGGCCAGGCGCAACAGGGCCTTGAGTTCATGAGTGGGTGCGGCCTGCATTGAATCGTCCTTTTCTAGCATTGCTGTGGGAAAGCGGGAAATTCTCATCCTTTATACGGTTATTCGCAAAAGGATAAAAACGATCAGTGGCATGATTAAAACTCATGCAAGTATGATCCTGTGGATTACCCAGGGCTTATGCGGAGGATTCGTCCATGCCCCGTCGTTTACCGCCGTTGTATGCCTTGCGGGCCTTTGAGGCGGCTGCCCGACACAGCTCCTTCACCCGCGCCGGGGATGAGTTATCGATCACCCAAAGCGCAGTCAGCCGTCATATCCGCACGCTGGAAGAGCATTTCGCCTGCCGTTTGTTCGTGCGCAATGGCCGCAGCCTGCAACTGAGCGAAGCGGCGCGGCTGTTGCTGCCGGGCGTGCGTGAAGGCTTCGCGGCACTGGAGCGCGCCTGTAATACGCTGCGCAGCGAGGACGACATCCTGCGCATGAAAGCGCCCTCGACGCTGACCATGCGCTGGTTGCTGGCGCGCCTCAGTCGCTTTCGTCATCTGCAGCCGGGCAATGAGGTGCAACTGACCAGCGCCTGGATGGATGTCGATCATGTCGATTTCAACCATGAGCCTTTTGATTGCGCGGTACTGCTTGGCGATGGGCGCTTTCCGCCGGACTGGGAAGTGGCGCGGCTGTTTTCCGAGCTGCTGATCCCGGTGGGGGCCCCCGAGCTGCTGGCTGAAGGGCCTTGGGACGCAAAACGCCTGGCCGCTATCGAGCTGTTGCACCCGACACCTGACAAGCGTGACTGGCGCAGTTGGCTGGCGCGCATGGGGTTGACGGACAAGGTCTCGCTCAAGGGCGGTCAGGTGTTCGATACCCTGGAGCTGGGGATGATCGCTGCCGCGCGGGGTTACGGGGTGTCGATGGGCGATTTGCTGATGGTGGCCGAGGATGTGGCCCAGGGGCGTTTGAGCCTGCCTTGGCCGACAGCGGTGGCCAGTGGCCTGGACTATTACCTGGTGTGGCCGAAAACCCGCCCGGGGGGGGAGCGGTTGCGGCGCTTGAGTGATTTTCTGCAGGGTGAGGCCGATGCTATGGACCTGCCGAAGGTGGAGGTCCTCAGGTAGCTATCGCGGGGCAAGCCCGCTCCCACCGGGATCATTGCAACCTCGGTGGGAGCGGGCTTGCCCCGCGAAGAGGCCCTTACAGCCCCGGCAAATCCAGTGCCCTGGCACAGGCCTGCAACGACCGCTGCTGACTCTGCGCATACAGCGCCAGCTCATCCTGCACCGGCTTGCCCAGCGCCTGTTCAAAGGCATCGCGGTTGGCATTGCTGCCGTACTCGCTCTGCGCCTCATCCCCCAGGTTGGACTGGAAGATCCCCGCCGCACTGACCGGCAGGAAGTCTTCATACACCAATGCTTCGAAATGCACATGACCGGCATCGATCAGGCCATCCAGCGAGGTTGGGCGCCCCGCGTCGCCCCGTGCAGCCAGGCCGCGTTCGGTGGGGAAATAGCGGAAGTACGCCAGGCCCTGCTCACGCATCTGCGCGAGGTCATCCGGGAATGCCTGGAAGCTGTCTTTGAGCAACTGCATGTAGCGTTCGGCATTGGCTTCTGCCGGTACGCCGCCCAATGAGTCGCGGGCAGCATCGAGCAGTTGGTCATACAGCTGGCGCCCTTTGGGGGTCAGCGCCGCACCACGCTGCTCGATCTCGCCAAAGCGTGCCGTGTGACTGCCACCCGCAGCACCTTGCTGATCACTGAACGCGACCTTTTCCTGCAGGGCTTTGAAGCTGGTCTGACGCAGCAGGATCGGGTAGCGCCGTGGTGGCGGGCCTTCGATCACCGCCTTGGGCGGAATGCCTTTGGCCGGCATGCCCAGCTGGATCGCATCGATGTCCAGGGTGCGTGGCGTCAGATGGTTGATGTGCGGGCCTTTGAAGGCCACGACATCGGCGATCAGACGGTGTTGATCATGCAACTGTTGATACTGCTCGGCAGTCACGGTGGCATCGTGGTGCCAGCGGAAGGTGTGCAGGGCCTCGTCAACAAAAATGCGGGCATCATCAGTATTCAGGCCGCCATCACGTTCGAACTGCTGGATCAGCTCTAGAGCGCGCGGGGTGAAGATCTGCCGCTTGGCGAGGATCTGCCGGGCTAACTCGCGCAAAGCCGGGTTGTCGATCAGCTCCAGGCGCAACAGCGAAGTGAAAACCCGGAACGGGCTGATATGCAGCGATTGTTCGTGAACGGCGCGAAAAGCGGTGGAATGCACCGGTACGCCGGCCGAGCTGAGGTCGTAATAACCCACCGGTTGCATGCCCATCACCGCAAACAGGCGGGCGATGGTCGCCAGCTCTTCGGCAGTACCGACGCGGATGGCGCCATGGCGCTCCTGGTCCAGGCGTTCGATTTCGCCGGTCCAGCGCAGGGCCTGGGCCACCTCTGGCTGCTCGGCCATGACCTGCTGGTTGATTTCGCTCACCAGCGACAGCAGGGTGCCGTACAGCGGCACTTCCTGTTTGTACATGAGCGACATGGCGGCGGAGAACTGCGCGCGAATGCTGTCCGGGCTGACGAAATCTTGAGCGGGCATCGAAAGCTTCCTGGTGAGGTGGGCACCCCTACATGAAAGCGAGGAATGCAGTACTCCCGCAAGCGAAAAAAAGTCGATCTGTCATTCCGTGGATTCTTGATCTTCCGACGCCAGCTCGGCGGCGATCCAGTCGACCAGCGCCCGTACCTTGGGCACTTCTGCCGCGTGCTCGGCAAACGCCAGAAAATGCGCGCCATTGCTGCGCATGCTGTGTTGCCAGGGCACGATGAGTTTGCCTTCGGCCAGCTCCTGCGCTACCAGGTAACGTGGTACCAGGGCTACGCCGCAACCGGATTGGGCGGCACTGAGGCTCATATAGAAGGTGTCGAAGCGCGGCCCGTGGTAGCTATGGGCCGAATGCAGGCCTTGTTCGAGGAACCACTCATGCCAGGCTTCCGGGCGCGAGGTGCTTTGCAGCAGTACCAGCTCGGCCAGTTCGCTGGCGTCGTTCAAGGTGCGGCCCTGCAACAATTCCGCTGCGCAGACCGGCACCACCTCTTCACCGAATAGTTCTATACAGGTCGCACCGGGCCAGGTGCCCTGACCGTAGAAAAACACCACGTCGGCCTTGCCCTGCAGCAAGGCGAAAGGCTCCATCTCATTGCGGATATCCAGGTGGATGTTGGGGTGGCGTTTACCGAAGCCTTTGAGGTGCGGAATCAACCAGCGCACGCCAAAGCTCGGTTGAGTGGCTACCTTCAATACTTCGGTCTGCTCGCCATAAGAGAGGATGTAGCGGCTGGACATGTCGACCTGGGTGAGGATCTTGTTGACCTCAGCCAGGTAAAGCGCGCCGGCGGGTGTCAGTTGCAGACGCCGGCGGATGCGCAGGAACAGGTGATGGCGGAGCATCTCCTCAAGCTGCGCGACCTGTTTGCTCACCGCGCTCTGGGTCAGGTGCAGTTCTTCGGCGGCGCGGGTGAAGCTCAGGTGCCGGGCAGCAGCCTCAAAGCACTGCAGGGCGGCCATCGATGGCACCAGACGTTTGGACATAGCGGCCTCAGCAGCGGGTAGATCATTACCTGGCGGAATGATATGCAGAATAAAGGTCGTTTGTTGCGCCAGAGTGATCGGATTAATACTGATCCCGATCACTAATTCAACCACTCATCGCATGCAGGAGAAGAAAATGGTTGATGGACTGCTTGACCGCCTCGGTGTCCCGGCCAGTGCCTACACCCACGGCAACCATCCCGTTCACACCCCTATCGATGGCAGCGCGATTGCCTCGGTGCACCTGGAAAGCAAAGCCCAGGTCGTGGCCAAGATCGACAAGGCCGAGCAGGCCTTCCAGGCCTGGCGCAACGTGCCGGCGCCGCGTCGCGGTGAGTTGATTCGCCTGTTTGGCGAAGTCCTGCGGGAAAACAAGGCGGCGCTGGGCGAACTGGTTTCCGTCGAAGCCGGCAAGATCACCCAGGAAGGCCTGGGTGAAGTGCAGGAAATGATCGACATCTGCGACTTCGCCGTTGGCCTGTCGCGCCAGCTGTACGGCCTGACCATCGCCTCCGAGCGTCCTGGCCACCACATGCGTGAAACCTGGCACCCGCTGGGTGTGGTCGGGGTCATCAGCGCCTTCAACTTCCCGGTTGCGGTCTGGGCCTGGAACACCTCGCTGGCGCTGGTCTGCGGCAACGCTGTGGTCTGGAAACCTTCGGAGAAGACTCCGCTCACCGCGCTGGCCTGCCAGGCGCTGTTCGAGAAAGCCCTGAAAGCCTTTGGTGATGCGCCAGAAGGCCTGAGCCAGCTGATCATCGGCGATCGTGAAGCCGGTGAAGCGCTGGTCGATGACCCGCGCGTGCCGCTGGTCAGTGCCACCGGCAGCACCCGCATGGGTCGTGAAGTCGGTCCGCGGGTTGCCGCACGCTTTGGTCGCAGCATCCTCGAACTGGGTGGCAACAATGCCATGATCCTGGCGCCGAGCGCCGATCTGGACCTGGCCGTGCGCGGCATCCTGTTCAGCGCCGTCGGTACTGCCGGTCAGCGTTGCACCACCCTGCGCCGCCTGATCGTCCATCGTTCGATCAAGGACGAAGTGGTGGCGCGGGTCAAAGCCGCTTACGCCAAAGTGCGTATCGGCGATCCACGCAAAGACAACCTGGTCGGTCCGCTGATCGACAAACAATCCTTCAGCGCCATGCAGGACGCCCTGGCCCGTGCCCGCGACGAAGGCGGCCAGGTGTTCGGTGGCGAGCGCCAGTTGCAGGCGCAGTACCCGAACGCCTACTACGTGTCGCCAGCCATCGCAGAGATGCCGGCGCAAATCGCCGTAGTGCGTCACGAGACCTTCGCGCCGATCCTTTACGTGCTGGCCTATGACGACTTCGACGAGGCCCTGCGCCTGAACAACGAAGTGCCACAAGGCCTGTCCTCGTGCATCTTCACCACCGACCTGCGTGAAGCCGAGCGCTTCCAGAGTGCGGCGGGCAGCGACTGTGGTATCGCCAACGTCAACATCGGTACCAGCGGTGCAGAAATTGGCGGTGCCTTTGGTGGCGAGAAAGAAACCGGTGGTGGCCGTGAGTCGGGCTCCGATTCGTGGAAAGCCTATATGCGTCGGCAGACCAACACGGTGAACTATTCGCGTGAGCTGCCATTGGCTCAGGGGATTGTGTTCGACTGAACACCGCGTTGGCTTCATCGCTGGCAATGCCAGCTCCCACAGAGATCCCTGCTGTATGCAGAACCCTGTGGGAGCCGGCGTTGCCGGCGATAGGCGCTCTACCGAACAAGAACAATCAAGGAAGCCGGCCATGTCAGAGCTGCGCCAACAATGTCTGTGGGAACACGTAACCAGGCTCGCGACGCCGGTCGATAAACTGGCCAGCGAACTCAAGGCCGACGTCTGCGTCATTGGCGGTGGTATCACCGGCCTTAGCGCCGCGCTGCACCTGCTGGAGGCGGGCAAGTCGGTGGTTGTGCTGGAGGCCTGGAAAATCGGTCACGGCGGTTCCGGGCGCAACGTCGGTCTGGTCAACGCCGGTACCTGGATTCGTCCCGACGATGTCGAAGCCACCCTTGGCCATGAGCAAGGCAGCCGCCTGAACAAGGTGCTGGGTGAAGCCCCTGCTGAAGTCTTCGCCACCATCAAACGCCTGGGCATCGATTGCCAGGCACACAACAGCGGCACCCTGCACATGGCGCATAACGCCAGCGGCGTTGCCGACCTCGAAGCGCGTCACCAGCAGTGGAGCCGTCGCGGTGCCGACGTCGAGCTGCTCACCGGAGCACGCTGCGAGGAGTACTGCGGTACCGACAAGATTTCCGCCGCGCTGCTCGATCGCCGCGCCGGCACCATCAACCCCATGGCTTACACCCAGGGCCTGGCTGCGGCTGTCACCCGTCTGGGCGGGCAGATCTTCCAGCAGTCGGCAGTCGAAGGGCTGGAGCGCGAAGGTCGTGGCTGGCGGGTCAAGACCGGCCAGGGCTCGGTCAGTGCCGACAAGGTGGTGATCTCGACCGGCGCCTACACCGAAGGCGACTGGACGACCCTGCAGAAGCACTTCTTCCGTGGTTACTACTACCAGGTCGCCTCCGTGCCGCTGCAAGGCGAGGCCGCCGACAACGTGCTCAAGCATGGCCAGGGCTCCTGGGATACCCGCACGGTGCTGAGCAGCATTCGTCGCGACGATGAAGGCCGCCTGCTGCTCGGCAGCCTGGGGCGGGTTGACAACAAGCCGAGCTGGTTCATTCGCAGCTGGGCCGACCGCATCCAGAATCACTACTTCCCGCAGTTGGGCAAGGTCGAGTGGCAGATGCACTGGACCGGCTGCATCGACTTCACCCCCGATCACCTGATGCGCCTGTTCGAACCGGCCCCGGGCCTGGTGGCGGTGACTGGCTACAATGGCCGAGGCAACACCACCGGCACGGTGATCGGCAAAGCCTTCGCCCGGTTCCTGCTGCAGGACAACCCGGATGCCTTGCCGATTCCGTTCTCGCCGATGAAACCGGTATCGGCCCCGGCGCTACGCACCGGCTTCTACGAAACCGGGTTCTCGCTGTATCACGCCGGGCAATGCTTGCGCGTGGTGCTGTAACCGCTACTTGTGCAGCCAGCTGAGAAAGCCGCCTTTCTTGATGGCTGCCGGTTTCTGCTCCAGTAGCGACTGCCGGGTTTGCTGGCGAATGCGTTGCAGCTTGATCAACGCCGTCTTGACCTCACCGCGTTGCTCCAGGCAACTGCGCACGTCAGCCTTGTCGATACGGTAGAGGATGCAGCTGGTCAGGGTACGGAATTCGGCGGTGGAATCGTCCGTTTCCAGCAGGCCTTCCAGGCCCAGTACCTCACCTGGCCCCATGCGTCCGGCCTCGATCAGCTTGTCGCCATCGCGAATGCCCGCAGACACCACGCCTGTGCCGATCACCAACAGGTAATCCGAGCTGTCGCCAACCCCGAGGATCACCTGATCGGCCAGGTATTCCACCGCAGTCATACGCTGGCTGAGACTGTCTTTTTCCTCGCTGCTCAGTGAGCGGAAGATCCGCACATCCTCAAGCAATGCACGTTGTCGACTCCAGGTTTTCGGCGTCAGGGTGTCGCTGTTCCAGACCACACCCGCCGCTTCCAGGTGGCGGTGAGCAAGGTCGAACATATGGTTGCGCACTTCAACTTTCTGGTTCATGGAACTGACGAAACCACTTGCTTCGTACTCCACCGACTCCAGGGTCGAACTCTTGATCGTTGCCTTGGGCGGCGGTGTGGCGAGCAGCGTGCGTGTGCCCTGCAAGGTTTTCTCCAGGGCATCAAGTACTCGCCGCGGGCGCACCTTGGCAGGCACCACGACGCTGATGGAGACCCCATGTATATCGTTGGGCTGGCTGAAATTGAGCAGCTTGGCTTTGGCCGCGACCGAGTTGGGGATCACCGCCATGCTGCCGTTGCTGGTGAGCAGGCGGGTGGCGCGCCAGTCGATGTCGATGACTTTGCCTTCGGTGCCGTCGATGCTGATCGAGTCACCGACCTGATAGGGACGGGTGGTGTTGAGGACGATGCCGGAGAACACATCGCTGAGCGTGCTCTGCAGTGCCAGACCGATAACGATTGCCATCACCCCGGACGTCGCCAGCAGGCCTTTGACCGGCAGCTGCAGTACATACGCGGCGGCGGCAACAACCGCGACCAGGAAGATCACTGCACCCAGCACATCCTGCAACAGTCGTCCGGTATGGCCGCTACGTGAGCCCAGAATGACCCCGATCACCACCGTAACGGTCCGCGCCGCGAACAGCCACCAACCGATCCCCAGCACCGTCGCGAGCAAATTGCGCGGTACATCCTCGACCCAGGGTGCGGCTTGTAGGGGGCTGACCCCGGCGCTGATCAGCACCCAGGTGAACAGCAGGAACACCCCCAGCCGCAGGCCGATGCGCAAGGGGCGCCGGCTGACCGCGATCACCTGCCAGAGCAGCAGATCAAGTGCGATCAAGGTGATGCCGATCAGCAGGGGGTAACTCTGGGCAAAAGCGAACATACCTGTCTCACGACGCGGGGATGTTGCTAGTAAAGAGCAGGTTGGCGGCAATTACTACTGGCGCGTGGGCTCAGAACATCACGTAGGCACTGGCGCTGGTCTGGTCCAGATCGATATCGCCAACCTTCAACACTTCCTGTTCCAGACGCACGCCGATGTTACGGAACACGTCCACTTCGACACCGAGGCCGTAGGTCATGTCCAGGTCGCTGCTGTCGCCGGCGATATCGTTGTCAGCGTCCCAGGCATGCACGCCGGCGCTGGCGAACAGGCGCACGCGCTTACCGACCGGGATACCGAAGTGGGCGGCGGCCTGTAGCGAGTGGCCTTCGAAGTCGCCGTCCTTACCGCTGAAGTTGCCCAGGTCTACCCAGGCGCCTTCCACTGCCAGGTACGGATTCAGCCGGTAGCCGACAAAGGCCTTGTAGGCGTTGTCGTCGTCACTGAGCTGGTGCTCGTCGGTTTCCACCTTGGTCAGGCCGCCGCCCAGATAGAGGCCACGGTCATCTGCCACGGCGTTCACAGAGCTGAGTACAAGGAGGGCGGCTGCAAGCTGTTTTGCGAAGTTCATCGTTCGTCCAATGGAGTTTGGTTAATGGGAGAAAGGGCTGATCAAGCCGGTTTCTTGGGCAGGAACTCTCTGTCCAGGCGTTCACGGATCATCTGCGCGGCGGTGTCCATGGCCGGGTAGATGTCCTCGATCACAGGGGCCTTGTCCTGGCCGATGTTCCGGCCACTGGCCCGGTCTACGGCGCGGGCAAGGGTTTCACCGCTCAGGCTGTCGCTGACTTCGCTCTGGAAGAACAGATAAAGGGTTTCATCGCGTACGCCAGTGGCGTGCAGGGAGAGGCCGACCAGCATGCCGATGGGAATGTATTCGGTGACATTAGGATCACGCGGTTTGCGTTCAATATCGGCAACCGATACTTGTAGTGACAGTGCGCCCTTGGTGGGTTTGTCGACCAGGCGATAACCGCCAGCGGTGAGTTGTTTTACCAACTGGGTTCGGAAGTGTTGGCGCAGTTTGTCTGCATCACCATTAAACTTGGCAAGGCGCGGATCGGTACTGTCGAAAGAAATACTTTTCGGCAAGTTGAGGAAAATTGCTTTGTCATGGTTTTTCGACAAAGGCGCATCAGATTTCTTCCACGCAACGGTACCGTCATCGTGTTCGATAACGTGCAGAGGTGCGTTGGTTTTTTGTTGTTCCGGGGTTATCGCGGTGTCGATGCTTGGCGCCATCGAACAACCAAACAGGGTCATCGAGAGCAACAGCAGCGAAAGTGTTTTAAAGTGCATGGGAATTCCTGTTGAAGTCACGTTGAGGTGACCGGGCTATCCCCACTCTAGGGCCGCGAGTGAGGAAAACAGGAATCAAAAATTGTTATTTATGGCCTTCGCGCCGGTTCACACGGCGTGCGCCGCGGTCCGCCATCAATTGCTCATGCAGCGCATCCGGTCGAGCTCAAGGAAGTAGTAGCACAGCGCATCGCTGTCGGTAGGGATGATGACCAGGCTGAGGATAGAGCCGAGCCTGAAGTACTGACGGGCAAACAACAGATCGGAATGACGGCTGACGTCGAACAGTTCGGTCTGGCTACTGGCCTGGAGATCTTCAACTTTGATCTTTACTCGCCAGCGCGAGGTATCAACGAGCGAGGCGCCAACGGCAACATGCCGCTCTTTATCGCCGAGGCGCTCAAGTACACTAATCACTGCGCTGGGTTCACTGATGGTCAGCGCTTCCTTGGACTCCATTATTTCATTTTCTATGAAGTTTCGGCCCTCGGTACGATAAGGCTGACTATTAATGTAGGGGCGCGGCAGTGCAATCAATTGCATTACCAGACCTGCCAGAAAAATAGCGGCGATAACTAACCAGTGGCGCCAAGCTACTCGATTGTTTTTCATTATTCGCCCGCGCATTTTTTCAACATATTGATGAGTTGCTCATTCTGGAGCTGAAATTCAAAGTTGTAAGTGTGTCCTGTTGTGCGGATGCAGGACATATTCATCCGCGATCCTTTACGGCTGATAAAGACCTCGCCTTTGATGTTTTCTGTGGGCAAGTTTAAATTGGATATGTCAGTTTTGAGCGTGTTTACTTCTTGCTCGTTCTTGCCGACTGCTGAAATTGAAAGTTCGCCTTGTTTGATAACTGCAACATGCAATTCACGGGTCGGCTCATACCAGGCAACCAGGCGCCAAATGGACAAGACAGCAAATACTGTCGCCGCCAGGTACCCGAGAATCACCGCCGTGCCAATGCCTTGCCTGTTGTCCGGCGAGGGGGCGGGCGCAACCGGACTTGCCTGCTGAGGCTCATCTAAAGGCGCCTCAACGGCCTCGGAAGGGGCGACCATATGGTCGCTGTTGAAGCGATAGCCGCGTCGCGGCACAGTGATCACTATCTCGTGATCCTTGCCGTCGCCGAGGACGTTTCTGAGCATGAAAATGGATTGGTTGAGGCTGCCTGCCGAGACGACGCGGTCATCCCAGGCGAACTCCAGAATCGCTTCGCGCGAACAGATCGCGCCGGGTTCCATCAGCAGAAGTTCGAGTATTCGCGACTCTGCGCGCGCCAGTGTTAATTCCTCTGGCTCACCTTGGTTTTTGCTGATAATAATCTTGCAGTGCTCGGAATTAAACTCCACAAGGTCGCTGTTTTTTAGTCGAAAATTGTAGATCATCAAGCACTACGCGCGTTGTGGAATTCCTTACTATTATAATGGTCGTTATCGGCGAAGCAAGTCGATGAAGGGCGCTTGCTATTACGTGAGTGCATTAATAAAATATCGGGAACTCTATATTTCAAGACTGAAATAATTGCTCACGCTGTAGTTGTCGGCCGGTACTGCAATGCTTCGGCAAGATGCGAGCGGTCAATAAGCCTGGCCTGCTCAAGATCCGCCAGGGTTCGGGCCACCTTCAACAGGCGATGTGCCGCGCGCAGCGACAGGCTGAGGCGTTCACAGGCGCTTTCCAGCCAGTGCTGGTCGGCGGTGGATAACGTGCAGTGCTGGCGCAGGCCCGGCAGGTCGAGAAAGGCATTGGCGCAGCCCTGACGCTGTTGCTGAAGCACCCGGGCGCTGGCGACGTGCGCCGCGATGCTGGCGCTGCTTTCGCCATTGCCGGCAACCGGGGACAAGGCCGTGGCCTCGCGGGCAACGGTCAGGTGCAGGTCGATGCGGTCGAGCAAGGGGCCGGAGAGCTTGTTGCGGTAGCGCTGGATCTGATCGCTGCCACAACGGCAGCGTCCGCTGGGGTCGCCGAGATATCCACAGGGGCAGGGGTTCATCGCCGCGACCAGCTGGAAGCGTGCCGGGAAGCGGATCTTGTCTTTGGCCCGGGCGATGACGATTTCGCCTGACTCCAATGGCTCGCGCAGCACTTCCAGCACCCGCCGTTCAAATTCCGGCAATTCATCGAGAAACAGCACACCGTGATGGGCAAGGGTGATCTCGCCGGGCTGCGGGCGGCTGCCGCCACCTACCAGCGCCGCCGCGGAAGCGGAGTGGTGAGGATGTCTGAACGGTCGCTGCGGCCAGCTGCTGAGCGGTACGTGGCTGGCTACCGATTGAATCGCCGCCACCTCCAGGGCCTCGCGTTCATCCAGCGGCGGCAAGAGGCCGGGTAGACGGCTGGCGAGCAGGGTTTTGCCGGTGCCCGGCGGGCCGCTGAACAGCAGATTGTGCGCCCCGGCGGCGGCGACCAGCAGCGCGCGTTTGGCGGCTTGCTGGCCCTGGACTTCATTCAGATCGGGATACGGCCGGACCTGCAGCAGCAAACCGTTGGCGGCGTAGGGATTGAGCGGTGTCTGCCCGTTGAGGTGGGCTACCAGCTCCAGCAGATGCCCGACCGCGAACACCACCAGACCTGATGCCAGGCAGGCTTCCTCGGCATTCTCTTGAGGGACTACCAGTGCCCGGCCGGCTGCTCTGGCTGCCAGGGCAGCCGGTAGCACACCTTGTACCGGGCGTATGGTGCCGGATAGCGCCAGTTCTCCCAGGCATTCCAGTTCGCCCAGGGCGGTGGCCGGGAACTGGCCATTGGCGGCAAGAATCCCCAAGGCAATCGCCAGATCGAAGCGTCCGCCGTCTTTGGGCAAGTCTGCCGGGGCGAGGTTGAGGGTGATGCGCCGGGCGGGGAACTCCAGGCCCGAATTGAGGATCGCGCTGCGCACGCGGTCTTTGCTCTCCTTGACGGTCGCTTCAGGCAAACCGACCAGGGTTAGCGCCGGCAGGCCGTTGGCCAGATGGGCTTCGACACTGACCGCCGGGGCCGATACTCCGACCTGAGCGCGACTGTGGACAAGGGCGAGAGACATGAACACTCCATGATCGATACGGGGCCGCGTCCTGCGGCTTAACAAAGATAGTGGGGTGAGAAGGGCCAAGGCGAGAAAGAGTGAGTCTGTTTTTTACAGGCTAGATCTGTGACCGCGTTGCGATCGATCGCTGGCAAGGCCAGCTCCCACAGGGGTCGAGCATGCCGAACCATTGTGGGAGCCGGCCTTGCCGGCGATGAGGCCGGTGCTGCCGGGTGTTTAGCCGGCGACGCCCAAAATGATATGCGAGGCCTTGATCACCACGGTCGCCGACACGCCGGGCTTCAGGCCCAGCTCGTCGACCGCCTCGCGGGTAACGATGGAGAACACCTCGGTGCCACCGGCCAGTTGCACCACCACCTCGGAATTCACCGCGCCTTCGCTCACCCGCACAACTTTGCCTTCGAGGCAGTTGCGGGCCGAGAACCTGTAACCGCCGCTGTCGGTCATCAGCACCACCCACGGTGCCTTGACCAGCGCGACTGCATCCTTGCCCACGGCAATGCCGAGGCTCTGCAGGCTGGCCATGGTCACCACGGCCACCAACTGCTCACCGCCAGACAGTTTCAGGGTGACTTCGGCATTGACCGCGCCGGCCTGGACATTGCTGACGGTACCTTTGAACACGTTACGTGCACTGACTTTCATCGGGGAACCTCTGCTGGCTGTGATGTGTGATGGCGGCGCTGGCTTATTCCGCCGCAGGCGGGTTCAGGCGTGCTTCCATTTCGGCGACCTTGGCCTCCAGCGCTTCAAGACGGGCGCGGGTGCGGGCCAGGACGACCATCTGGCTGTCGAATTCTTCCCGGCTGACCAGTTCCAGTTTACTGAAGCCGCTTTGCAGCAGGGCTTTGAACTGGCTTTCGAGTTCGGCGCGAGGTTGCGAGGTGTCGCCGCTGAACAGGCGCGAGGCTTGGTCGCTCAGGGCATCGAGAAAGGCTTTGGGCGCGAGCATGTTCGGCTATCCGCTGTATCCAAGTGGGGCGCCAGTGTAGCACGCAGTATTAGCGGCCTTGAGCTGCACGCTTTTTGCGCATCGCGGTCAATCGTCACGCACCGTAATTGTGCAGCGAAACGCTGATGGCGACTGGCCAATTAACAGCGTTCAACGCAAGTGCCTGTAATTGGACGATTTAGCGGATCTGGCAAGGTTTCTGCTAAGACCTTGGTGACCCATGCACTGATGCAGTCACCGTGACGAAACGGGGTGCAGGCGGAGCATCAAGCGGTTTCGGTCGACGACGCGTTACAAAGCCAGGCGCTGCGCTTAGACTTGAGTCGGGTTTGTTTTCCTGGGGCAAGTCCACCAATTCGGGAGAGAGTTTCATGAAGCTAGTCACTGCCATCATCAAGCCGTTCAAGTTGGACGACGTGCGCGAGTCGCTGTCTGAAATCGGCGTGCAGGGTATTACTGTTACTGAAGTCAAAGGCTTCGGTCGGCAGAAGGGCCACACCGAGCTGTATCGCGGTGCTGAGTATGTGGTTGATTTCCTGCCCAAGGTGAAGATCGACGTCGCCATCGACGACAAGGATCTGGACCGGGTCATCGAAGCGATCACCAAGGCGGCCAACACCGGCAAGATCGGTGACGGGAAAATTTTCGTGGTCAATCTGGAGCAGGCGATTCGCATCCGTACCGGCGAAACCGATACCGACGCGATCTAAAAAAAGCCTCACCAAACCCCAACGCCCCAGGAGAAAACAACATGACTCTGCGTCAATTCGCAGGGCTAGGAGCCCTTTTGCCTCTCGTAATGCCCGGCCTGGCCCTGGCAGAGGAGGCAGCCCCCGTGCTCAACTCCGGCGACACCGCCTGGATGTTGACCGCCACAGCCCTGGTGCTGTTCATGACCATCCCGGGCCTGGCCCTGTTCTACGGCGGTATGGTGCGTTCCAAGAACGTGCTCTCGGTGATGATGCAGTGCTTTGCGATCACCGGCCTGATCAGCGTGCTGTGGGTGGTTTACGGCTATAGCCTGGCGTTCGATACCACCGGTATGGAGCAAGGTGTAGTCAACTTCAATTCCTTCGTCGGCGGCCTGTCCAAAGCCTTCCTGGCTGGCGTGACGCCTGCGAGCCTGACCTCTTCGGCGGCGTTGTTCCCCGAGGCGGTATTCATCACCTTCCAGATGACCTTCGCGATCATCACCCCGGCGCTGATCGTCGGTGCCTTTGCCGAGCGTATGAAGTTCTCGGCGATGCTGATCTTCATGGCCATCTGGTTCACCCTGGTCTACGCACCGATTGCCCACATGGTCTGGAGCGGCAACGGTGGCCTGATGTGGGACTGGGGCGTTCTGGACTTTGCGGGCGGCACCGTGGTGCACATCAACGCCGGTATCGCAGGTCTGGTCGCCTGCCTGGTGCTGGGCAAGCGCAAGGGCTTCCCGACCACGCCGATGGCCCCGCACAACCTCGGTTACACCCTGATGGGCGCGGCCATGCTGTGGATCGGCTGGTTCGGTTTCAACGCCGGCTCCGCCGCGGCCGCCAACGGCACTGCGGGCATGGCCATGCTGGTAACCCAGATCGCCACCGCCGCGGCGGCGCTGGGCTGGATGTTCGCCGAATGGCTGACCCACGGTAAGCCAAGCGCTCTGGGCATTGCCTCGGGTGTGGTCGCTGGCCTGGTCGCCATCACCCCGGCTGCCGGCACTGTCGGCCCGATGGGCGCCCTGGCAATCGGCTTGGTAGCCGGTGTGATCTGCTACTTCTGCGCCACCAGCCTCAAGCGCAAGCTCGGCTACGACGACTCGCTGGACGCCTTCGGTGTGCACGGTATCGGCGGTATCGTCGGCGCGATCCTCACTGGCGTGTTCGCAGCCCCGGCACTGGGTGGCTTCGGCACCGTCGAAGACATCGGCGCGCAAGTCTGGATTCAGGCCAAGGGCGTCGGCTTTACCGTGATCTACACCGCGATCGTCACCTACGTGATTCTCAAGGTGCTGGATCTGGTGATGGGCCTGCGGGTTAACGAAGAAGAAGAGTCGGTCGGTCTCGACCTGGCGCAACACAACGAGCGCGGCTACAACCTGTAACCGTCTCGAAAAATCTTGCCCGGCTTGCCGGGCATTTTTTTTGCCTGCAGTTTGTCGCTTTCAGGCAACGCAAACGGTTTCTTTCGGCGCTTTTGCCGCCACTTTTTCGGCTGGCTGCAGATAGGCAGAAAACTTACAGACCAGAGTGATAGTTAGGCACTTTGCTTTTTCTCTGAGCACGCTAGAATGCGCGCCGAAGGGAGCTGACAAGCTGTCCGCAAACTTCGCTACCCTTTGCTAGGCTTGCCAATGAGCAGGCTGATCACGCCAGGGTAGGCCGACGGTTCACTATCGGCAGCTCTTTAATTTCGTCAGGCCCTGCCAAGAGCGGGACCTGCACGGTGTTCGCCAGGCTCTTTGGCGCACACCCGAGGTGGCGGCAAACCCGCGACCCTTTGAATTTTTCCGGCGGCTGTCGATTTACGGCGCTGCTGGTCTATAACTAATGTGCTTTTCGCAAGTCATGAGGTAGAACATGAGCGACGACGATCTGGAAAATGACGACCTCGAAGTAGGCGACGAAGACGAAGGTGATGAAGGCCTCGAAGCGGCAGCCGATGATGTGGCTGACGACAGCGGTGACGACAGCCCGGTACCTGTTGCCAAGGGCAAGTCCAAGTCGGCAGCTGTCTCGGTAGACGAGATGCCGAGCATGGAAGCCAAGCAGAAGGAGCGTGATGCCCTGGCCAAAGCTATGGAAGAGTTCCTCTCCCGTGGCGGCAAGGTGCAGGAAGTGGAGGCCAACGTGGTCGCCGATCCGCCCAAGAAGCCGGACAACAAGTACGGTAGCCGCCCTATCTGAGTGGTTCCGTCAGCAAGAAAGCCCGCCGTCGCTGCGGGCTTTTTTGTGCCTGTCTGTAGGAGCGGGATCAGCGCCAGCTGTTGAGCAGCTCGGGCAGCTGCGAAAGGCGCTGGATTTCAGCGTCGGGACGGTTGTCGGCCTCCCAGGTCTTGCCCTGCGGGTTGAACCAGATGGCCCGCAGGCCCGCGCGCTGGGCGCCGGCAATGTCGTCGCCGGGATGGTCGCCGATATGCACCGCCGCATGGGCTTCGACCTGGCCCTGGCGCAGCGCTTCAAGAAAAGGCTGAGGGTCGGGCTTGCCAATCCCCAGGTCCTCGGCGCACAGGGCGAACTTGAAGTAGTCGGCCAGACCCAGGCGGCGCACATCGGCATTGCCGTTGGTGACCACGCCGAGGGTGTAGCTGTGGCGCAGGATCTCCAGCACCGGCTGGACCTCGGGAAAAATATCGATCTGGTGACGCGCGTGGAGGAACACCTCGAAGCCTTCGTTGGCAAGCTCCCGGGCTTTGTTCTCGCTGTAACCGACGTCCTCGAGGGCGCGGAACAGCACCTTGCGGCGCAGGGCACTGATGCGGTGCTTGAGCCCGGGCTCAGCCTGCACCAGGCGCTCACGGATGGCGTACAGGTGCTCCACGGGTACGGCGCCAAGGTCCGGCGCATTGGCGGCCAGCCAGTCGCGCAGGATGGCTTCGGCGCTAACGATCACGGGGGCGGTGTCCCACAGGGTGTCGTCGAGGTCAAAGGTGATCAGCTTGATGCTCATGAATCGCTGCCCTTACTGCGTT
This sequence comes from Pseudomonas sp. GW821-FHT10B02, assembly GCF_059415665.1. Classification (NCBI taxonomy): domain Bacteria; kingdom Pseudomonadati; phylum Pseudomonadota; class Gammaproteobacteria; order Pseudomonadales; family Pseudomonadaceae; genus Pseudomonas; species Pseudomonas sp. GW821-FHT10B02. The sequence continues at coordinate 304,573 of NZ_JBWKNR010000001.1, forward strand.
TAGCCCGAGGGTGGGCGCTGTCATAGACGGCGGCCAGGTGCTGGAAATCAAGGTGAGTGTAGATCTGCGTGGTGGCGATGTCGGCATGGCCGAGCATCTCTTGCACGGCGCGCAGGTCCTGGGACGATTCGAGCAGGTGGCTGGCAAAAGAGTGCCGCAACATGTGCGGGTGCAGGTTCTGGCCCAGCTCACGTTCGCCGGCAGCCTGTACGCGCAGCTGGATAGCCCGGGGGCCGAGGCGACGGCCCTGGCGGCTGACGAACACGGCGTTGTCCTGTGGTGCGCTGATGCCGCGTAATGCGAGCCATTGTTCGAGGGCTTCGCGTGCCTTGCGGCCGACCGGCAATACCCGCGTTTTGCTGCCCTTGCCGTGCACCTGGACCAGGCCTGCGGGCAGGTCGAGCTGGTTGGTATCGAGGCTGGTCAGCTCCGACAGGCGCAAGCCGGAGGAATAAAACAGCTCAAGCATGGCCTGGTCACGACGGGCGAGAAAGTCGTCTTCCACCGCGCCTTCGAGCAACTGCAAGGCACGATCGGTATCGAGGGTTTTCGGCAGGCGCCGTTCACCCTTGGGCGCCGACAGGCCATTGGCCGGATCATGGCTGCACAGGCCTTCGCGGTTGAGGTAGCGGTAGAAACCGCGCACTGCCGAGAGCAGCCGGGCAAGGCTACGGGACGACTGGCCGTGGTGATGCTGGCGGGCGATAAACTGGCGCAGGTGCTGGATCTGCAGGGCATTCCAGCTGTCGATACCGGACTTGGCACAGTAGGCCAGGACGCTGTCGAGGTCGCGGCGGTAAGCCAGCTGGGTGTGCTCGGACACCTGACGCTCATTGCGCAGGTGCGCGCAGAAGGCCTGCAGCTGGCGTTCCATCAGCGCACCGGGCGCAAGGTCTGGGTAAAGCGTGGCACCACGCGGCCGAGCACTTCAGCGATGTAGCTGAGGAACAGGGTGCCGACCGTGCTTTTGTAGTGTTGCGGGTCACGGCTGGCGATGGCCAGTACGCCGTGCAGGCCCTGGTGGTTGAGGGTGGCGACGGCGGTGGAGCCGACTTCCTTGCGCTGGTCTTCACCGAACAGGAAGTCCAGCTCATGGTCACGCAGATTGCCGCTGACCGTCTTGCCGCTGCACAACAGGCCACCGATGGCTTGCTGGGCGTCGGCGCTATTGACCCAGCGCCCGACTGGCGCGGCGGATTCGCCGAACAGGATCAGGCTGACGAAGGGCACCTTGAACTCCTGGCGCAGGCTGTCTTCGACGGCCATGACCACGGCTTCCAGGCTGTCGGCATCGAGCAGGTCGAGAATCAGCCGGCGGGTCTTGTCGAACAGCCGGTCGTTGTCACGGGCCACGTCCATCAACTGCGAGAGACGGTGGCGCATCTCGATGTTGCGGTCGCGCAGCAGCTTGAGCTGACGCTCCACCAGCGAAACGCTATCGCCGCGCTGATGGGGAATGTGCAGCTCGCTGAGCAACTCGTCGTGTTCGGCGAAGAACGTCGGGTTGTCACGTAGAAAGGCAACCACGGCCTCAGCCCCGAAGGCGGGCGTCGAGCCCTCGGCGCTAAGGTCGGTGGGCTGTTCGGCGGGAGCCTGGGGCTGATCGGTCATGGTTGGCACTCACTCATAGACGAACCTGTCCTTCAAAGACGCGTACGGCCGGGCCAGTCATCAACACCGGCTGGCCAGGGCCGGCCCACTCGATGGACAGGCGTCCACCGGGCAGGTCGATCAGCAAAGGCGAGTCCATCCAGCCCTGGCTGATCGCGGCCACGGCAGCGGCGCAGGCCCCGGTACCGCAGGCCTGGGTTTCCCCGGCGCCGCGTTCCCAGACACGCAATTGCGCGCGATGGCGGTCAATGACCTGGATGAAACCGACGTTGACCCGCTGCGGGAAGCGCGGATGGTGCTCGATCTGTGGACCCAGTTCGTGCACCGGGGCGCTGTTGATGTCGTTGACGCGCAGCACGGCGTGGGGGTTGCCCATCGACACCGCGGCCAGTTCGACCTGCTTTCCGGCCACCTCCAGCGGGTAGCTCAGGGCCTGGGCCGGGGCGTCGAACGGAATCTCGGCCGGCACCAGGCGAGGCGGGCCCATGTCGACGCAGATCTGCCCGTCGTTGCGCACGTCCAGCTCGATGATGCCGCCCTTGGTTTCAACGCGGATACGCTTTTTCGCGGTCAGGCGCTTGTCCAGCACGAAGCGGGCGAAGCAGCGCGCACCGTTGCCGCACTGCTCGACCTCGGAACCGTCGGAGTTGAAGATCCGATAGCGGAAATCCACCTCCGGGTTGCTCGGCGCTTCGACGATCAGCAACTGGTCGAAGCCGATACCGGTGTGGCGATCGCCCCATTGCTTGGCGTGCTTGGGCAAGATGTGCGCATGCTGGCTGACCAGGTCGAGGACCATGAAGTCGTTGCCCAGCCCATGCATTTTGGTAAAACGCAGTAGCATGGGTTTACTCCGGCAGCAGGCTTTCGCCGGCGAACAACTCGGCTACGGTTTCCCGGCGGCGAACTTCGAACGCCTGGTCACCATCGACCAGGACCTCGGCGCAGCGACCACGGGTGTTGTAGTTCGAGCTCATGACAAAACCATAGGCGCCCGCCGAGTGCACCGCCAGCAGATCGCCTTCGGCCAGGTTCAGCGTACGCTCCTTGGCCAGGAAATCGCCGGTTTCGCAGATCGGTCCGACCACGTCGTAGGTACGCCCTTCACCGGCGCGCGGCTGCACCGCGGTGACGTTCATCCAGGCCTGGTACAGGGCCGGGCGAATCAGGTCGTTCATGGCCGCATCGACGATGGCGAAGTCTTTGTGTTCGGTGTGCTTGAGGTATTCGACGCGGGTCAGCAGGACACCGGCGTTGGCCACGATGTAGCGGCCCGGTTCGAACACCAGGGCCAGGTCGCGCTCGCCGAGGCGTTCGCGGATGGCTTTGATGTAGTCGCCGGCCAACGGCGGCTCTTCGTCACGGTAACGCACGCCAACACCGCCACCCAGATCCAGGTGACGCAGGTGGATACCGCAGTCGCCGAGGCGGTCGATCAGCGCCAGCAGGCGGTCGAGGGCGTCGAGGAAGGGTTCCAGCGTGGTCAGTTGCGAGCCGATGTGGCAGTCGACACCGACCACTTCCAGGTTAGGCAACTGGGCGGCGCGAATGTACACCTCTTCGGCATCGGCGATGGCGATACCGAACTTGTTTTCTTTCAGACCCGTGGAGATGTACGGGTGGGTGCCGGCATCGACGTCCGGGTTGACCCGCAGCGAAATCGGCGCGCGCAGGCCCATCTCGGCGGCAACCACTTGCAGGCGTTCCAGCTCGTCGGTGGACTCGACGTTGAAGCAGTGCACGCCGACTTCCAGGGCGCGACGCATGTCTTCACGAGTCTTGCCGACACCGGAGAAAACCACGCGATCGGCGCGGCCACCGGCGGCCAGCACACGCTCCAGCTCACCGCCGGAAACGATGTCGAAGCCTGCACCCAGACGGGCCAGCAGGTTCAGCACGCCGAGGTTGGAGTTGGCTTTGACGGCAAAGCACACCAGGTGCGAAACACCCTGCAAAGCGTCGGCATAGCTACGGTACTGGGCCTCGATGTGGGCGCGCGAGTAGACATAGGTTGGCGTGCCGAAACGTTCGGCAATGGCCGACAGGGCCACGCCTTCCGCGAACAGTTGACCGTCGCGGTAGTTGAAAGCGTCCATGGGTTACCCTTACTGGTGCTTGTGCGATTGCGACTTTTGACCGTCTTTGCCGTCTTCTGGCAGGTACAGCGGGCCCTTCTGGCCGCAGGCGGAAACGAGGCAGGCAACCGCGACGAGCGCCGCGAGGGTGGAGATCAGGCGCTTCATGGCGTAATCCTTTGTAATAAGCAGTATTGCGCCCGAGTATACCGAGCGCCTGCCGCCTTGCCTATGCGGGCGGCCCGCCGTCGGGCGGGGGCTGCCGGGGGGAGGTGGCGGGCGTTATCCTTTGCATTCGGCGCGCCGCGCTCGTATCTTGCCCGGCTTGCGTGTGTGCAGACATTTTTGAGGTTCTTGCAATGAGTTTGACCGAAGCGCGTTTTCACGACCTGGTCGACGCGACCCAACAGGCCCTGGAAGACCTGTTCGACGAAGCTGATCTGGATCTGGACATGGAGAACTCGGCAGGGATCCTGACCATCAAGTTCGAAGACGGCGCCCAGCTGATCTTCAGCCGCCAGGAGCCGCTGCGTCAGCTGTGGCTGGCCGACAAGTCCGGTGGCTTCCACTTCGACTACGACGAAGCGAACGGCAAGTGGACCTGCGAGAAAAGCGAAGAGCTGCTGGGCGAGATGCTTGAGCGCATCGTCTGGGAGCGTGCGGGCGTCAAGCTCGACTTCGAAGAGATCTGAGATGAGCAACGCGCCAAAGCCGGCCAAGCCGCTCTATAGCAATGTCAGTCCGGCGGTGCCGTCGCCTTGCATCAGCACCTGCCGACTGGATGAGCACAAGGTCTGCATTGGCTGCTTTCGCCATGTCGAAGATATTCGTCAGTGGCGTTCGGCCGATGACCAACAGCGCCGGCAGATCTGCGCGCAAGCCCAGGCGCGTCGGCAACTGGCAGGATCGGCCTAAACCCTGCGGGTATTGTGTATTTACTTGGCTGTGGTAGTGTCGAGCTTGCTTCGGCTGTGCCGAATTCCTGCAAACCCCGCCCTTGGGCGGGGTTTTGCTTTATATCGCTCAAAAAAAGGAGTCTGACTGGATCATGAGCACCAAGCCTTCCATTATCGTCACCCGATTGGACGTTCAGCGTCTCGAGCGTCTGATCGACAGCCTCGACGAGAAGACGCAGGATTCTCCGGGTGTGCTCGCCTTGCAGGACGAGCTGGACCGCGCCGAGCAGGTCGGTCACGAGGAAGTTCCGGCCGGTGTCGTGACCATGAACTCCCGGGTTCATTGCCGCGAAGAAGCCAGCGGCAAGGACTACCACCTGACGCTGGTCTATCCGAAGGATGCCAATGCCGACGAGGGCAAGATCTCGATCCTCGCGCCGGTTGGCAGCGCGCTGCTGGGCCTTTCGGTGGGCGCCAAAATTGATTGGTCACTCCCGGGCGGCAAGACCCTGAAGCTTGAGCTGCTGGCGGTCGAGTATCAGCCAGAAGCTGCGGGCGACTTCGACCTCTGAGCCTTATGCCTGCGCCAGGGCTTCGTTGAGCGCCCGCTCCAGCTCGCCCTTGTAGCGCAGGTAGAGAATGCTCGAACCCAGGCCGTCGGCCAGCAGGCCGGACAGGTCCAGGTCGGTGATGTAGCAACGGTAGCGCTCGGTCTCGCGGCGCTGCCCGATGATTTCGCGGGCGACCACGGCATACAGCTGGTCGCCATGTTCAAGCTCGGAAAACTCCCGCTGATTGCAGTACAACGTGACCTGCACGTCATCGCTGGCGCCTGCCTGCAGAATCGCCTGCACTTCGTAATAGGGCGTGTCGATGGCGGTGATCGTAACCTGCCGCGTTTCCACCTGACGGACCTTGCCAGTGCCTGATGGCAACAATTGGTAATAAAGAATATCCAGCGAGCCCTGGGCCTGCAGGCTGTCCAGCGGCAGGCGGGCTTCACGGCGAAACACGACCGACTGCAGAAAACGCTGCAACGGCAGCAACAGGCTGTTTTCATCATGAAACGGCAGGCGTTGTTGCCATAGCGCGTTGTGCTCATCCAGTACGTAGACATCCGCCCAGGCATCCTGCACCCGGTAGAACAGCTGGATGCACTGCGGCTGGCCCAAGGGCAGGATCTGGGCCAGGTCCAGCTCCTGCAGGGCGTTGGCATCCAGGTGCAGCGGGCTGTAGTCGCTGCGTTCTTCGCTGAGGTAACGCAGCACGGCTTCCTGATCATCAAGCGTGACCAGGTTCACCGCCCCGGCCTGCAATTCCAGTACATGAGTGTGCTGCTGGACCTGCAGCAGATAGCGGTGGTTGAGATGCTGCGCCAGCAGTGCCTGGGCGCTGGTGAATACTTCCTCTACCCGCTGGGCGATGGCCTGGGCGCGGTTATGGCAGAAGCAACGTACGCGCAATCTGGGCGAATGGTTGGCGCCGAGGTTGCCGAGGAAATCTCGCAGGCAGCGTAGCAGGGCATGTTCGCCGTCGTAGCGGTGTACCTGGACCTCGTTCCAGCTGTTGAGGGTGACCTGGTCCAGGGTCAGCACCAGGTTCTCGCGCACGCCGGCATAGCTCAGCGAGTCGGTGCGCTCGGTGGTCATCAGGATGTTCAGGTCGCGATGGTGACGCAGCGGATCGACGCCGACGTTGACCAGCAAGAGGATTTCGTCAGCCTCGCTTGGCTGCAGCAGGCGTTGTTCGCTGACCGCCGGCAAGGGCAGGGCGACGCTCTGTTGCAGGCTACCGAGCAGGTTGAACAGCTCGTACTCGCTCAGGTCGCTACTACCCGGGTGCAGGGCCAGACGCGTGCTGCTGTCGATCACGCCGTTGCGGTGGGCCCAGGTCAACAGTTCGAGCAGCTCGCGGCAGCGTTTGATCGGGGCGAAGTGCTCCCACTCGTGCACGCCAAGATTGCCGTTGTACAGGCCCCAGTGGAGTTGCCCTGGCTCTTTGCGGTTGGGCGACTGGACCAGGGTCAGGGTGTCTTCGGCGAGGTCCGGGGCGATTCCCGGGTTGATGAATTCGACTTTGCCGGCGCGGCGTTCGAAGGCCGCATACAGGCGTCGGCCAAGGACGCTGAGGTCGCGTTGGTCGATGCGGCTGCTGGCGTTCTGGCCACGGGCGAACTGGCACAGAAAGCGGTAGCTGTAGTTGAGCTCGGCCACCAGCTCGCGGCGCTCGACCTCGACCTGGCGCACTTTCCACTGGCTGCGGCTGTCGAGCAGGGCCAGCTGACGTTCGTCCCAGCCCCATTCCTGGCTCAGCCGCTGCAGCAGGTCGCGTTGCCAGCTGGCGCTGCGTTGGCGGGCCAGGCCACTGAGTTTCTTGTTCACTTTCAGGTACAGGCTGCGGCGCACCAGTTCCAGGCGCTGCTGTTCGCCGCGCCCTAGCAGGTACCGCTCGATGCGCCGGTAAACCATCATGTACGGGTCGAGTTCGTCGAGGTCGAGGCGATTGGCGAACACTGCCTGTTTGAACTGCAGGCTCAGGCACTGCACCTGTGGGTGTTCGCTGGCATAGACCTCGGTCAGCAGCAGCTTGAGCACCGACTTGTACGGCGACTCGATGCCCTTGAACAGTTGCCAGAGCCCGGCGCCGACGAACTCGCCGGGCGGGATATGCGCCAGATGGCCGAGGTCGAGGTGCTCCTCGGCGCGCACGAAGCGCTTGGACAGCAGGGTTTCGATGTAGCGGTGGTAGCGCGGTTCTTCGTAGACCGGCACCAGCCACCACAAAGGTGTACGTCCGGCGAGCCAGATGGCGGTGCGGTAGAACTCGTCGAGCAGCAGGTAGTGCTGGGTGGTGCCGCAGTCATCGGAGCTCAGTTTGCTGTCGCGTTCGCCTTTGGCGAAGCTCTCCGGCTCGATCAGGAACAGGTGGGCTTCGGCACCCTGGCTGGCGGCCCAGCTCTCCAGGAGCTGGCACTTTTTGCGTAGCTCCTCCAGGTCACTGTCATTGAGGTCGGCGGCGTGGCAGACCCAGACGTCCATGTCGCTCTGCTCGGCCTGGGCCAGGGTGCCCAGGCTGCCCATCAGGAACAGGCCGTGGATCGGCTGGGGCGGGTTGCCGCGGCGCGCCTTGTAGGCGAACGAACGGGTCAGGCGCTGGGCTTCGGCCAACAGCTGGGCATCGGGTTCGAAATTGGCGACCCCCGCCGGTGTAGCGCCGGACACATAACCGGGCAGCAGCGGATGATTGACGTGGAAGAACAGCGGCAGCAGGGTCATGACCTGCTGTTGACGGCTCGACAGTCCGTCCATGGCTCGCTCCAGGCGCCCCCGATTGAGCGTCAGGAAGCGTTGGCGCAGCTGGCTGAGCACCTTGCGGTCAATGCCCTGATCAAGGTCGGGGCGGATTTCGTGGGGGTGGTTCATCGCGGGCTACAACCGGCCGTCTGGGGGGAAGCTGTGGCGAGTTTAAGCGTTAATTTAATTTTGACGCCATTTTATTAGCACTCAATGCATCGCGGGGCAAGCCCGCTCCCACAGGTGGTGTTAATCCTGTGGGAGCGGGCTTGCCCCGCGATGATCATTGTTCTCAGGCAGGCTGGGCGACGTTCAGGATGGTCAACAGCTGCTGCGCGTGCTCGGCAGCATCATGCCCCAGACTGGTCAGATAACCGCCATCAGGCTGGTCGGTCAGTTGCTTGTCGTACAGGCGTTGAGCTGCAGCGATGAGTTCTTTGGAGGCAGTGTTATGGACCTTGATGCCTTCCTGGCTGCTATCCAGGTTGAACAGGGCAAGGACTTCCAGCTCGGCAATCAGTTCGGGGGTAAACGACATAGAGACTCCGACTTCCAGACAAGGAGGGCAGCACCGTCGCCGGTGCCTGGTTTTGCAGTGTAGTCAGGGAAATCCTGCTTTGCTTCAGTCCTTTTCCGGCGGCAGCTCGGGCAGGGCGCGCAAAGCGGTTTCATACCATTCGGTGTTGAAGGCGCGATCATCTTCGAGCATCGCGTCAATCTCGTGGGCCAGCACATGGGCCATGAGGTTGAGGATGTCTTCGCGCTCGTAACCCACCAGGGTCAGCTTGTTGAACGTGGCTTTGGCCGCTGGCGGGTTGTCGCTTTCAATCTGGTTTTCGATCGCTTCGATCAGGGTCGACTCGGCGAACTCTTCTTCGTCGCTGTCGATGTCGGTTGGCTCGCTCATGGGCGATCTCCTCTGAAGGGGCACCCAGTTTGCCATGAGCCAAGCGTCAATGCCCGGCTATCGACAATCTCCATGATGCTGGTCAGTACCCGGTCATGGGTCTATAACAATCCGGCCAACCCCTTTACGGCCTGGAGGCTGTTTTCATGCTTAAGCTTTATGGATTTGCCGTCAGCAACTACTACAACATGGTCAAGCTGGCGCTGCTGGAAAAGGGTGTACCGTTTGAAGAAGTGCCGTTTTTCGGCGGCCAGAGCCCCGAAGCACTGAAGATGAGCCCGCGCGGCAAGGTGCCGACGCTGGAGACCGAGCACGGTTTTCTCAGTGAAACCAACCTGATCCTCGATTACATCGAGCGGACCCAGGCGGGTAAGGCGCTGTTGCCTGAAGGGGTTTTCGCCCAGGCCAAGGTGCATGAACTGGCCAAGGAAATCGAGTTGTACATCGAGTTGCCGGCCCGCGCCTGCTTCCCCGAAGCTTTCTTTGGTGCCCAGGTAGACCAGGCCATCAAGGACAAGGCCAAGACCGAGTTGCTGGCAGGTATTGCCACCCTCAAGCGCAACGGCAAGTTCAGCCCGTATGTCGCCGGCGACAGCCTGACCATCGCCGATGTGATGTTCTGCTTCAGCGTCGATCTGGCTTATGCGGTGGGCAAAAAGATCTTCGGCATCGATGTGCTGGAGGACTTCCCGCAAGCGCGCGAGCTGCTTGAGCGCTTCAAGAACAATCCGAATGTGCAGAAGATCATGGCCGACAAGGAGGCGCAGATGCCGGCGTTCCTTGAAATGGTGCGTAGCGGCAAGCGCTGACAGCAGATGCAGCAGGCTCGCGGCAGGACGCCGGCGAGCCTGTGCGCAGGGCTTAGCGGCTGGCCAGCAACGCCTTGCCGCGGGCTGCGGCGGCGCGTACTTGCGCCGGGGCGGTACCGCCGATGTGGTCACGGGCGTTGACCGAACCTTCGAGGGTCAGCACGGCGAATACGTCCTGTTCGATCTGGTCGCTGAACTGGCGCAGTTCCTCCAGGCTCATCTCGGCCAGGTCCTTGCCGGTATCGACACCGTACTTGACCGCGTGGCCGACGATTTCGTGGCAATCACGGAACGGCAGGCCACGACGTACCAGGTAGTCAGCCAGGTCGGTTGCGGTGGAGAAACCACGCAGGGCGGCTTCACGCATGATCGCGTGGCGCGGCTTGATCGCCGGGATCATGTCGGCAAAGGCACGCAGCGAATCGCGCAGGGTGTCGGCGGCGTCGAACAGCGGCTCTTTATCTTCCTGGTTGTCCTTGTTGTAGGCCAGCGGCTGGCCTTTCATCAGGGTCAGCAGGCCGGTGAGGGCGCCGAACACACGGCCGGTCTTGCCGCGAACCAGCTCCGGAACGTCCGGGTTCTTTTTCTGCGGCATGATCGAGCTGCCGGTGCAGAAGCGGTCAGGCAGGTCGATGAACTGGAACTGGGCGCTGGTCCACAGCACCAGCTCTTCGGAGAAGCGCGACAGGTGCATCATCGCCACGCTGGCTGCGGCGCAGAATTCAATCGCGAAGTCGCGGTCGGAGACGCCGTCCAGCGAGTTGCCGCCCACGGCTTCGAAGCCCAGCAGCTGGCAGGTCAGTTCGCGATCGATCGGGTAGGTGGTGCCCGCCAGCGCGGCGCTGCCCAGGGGCATGCGGTTGGTGCGCTTGCGGCAGTCGACCAGACGCTCGTAGTCGCGGCTGAGCATCTCGAACCAGGCCAGCAGGTGGTGGCCGAAGGTCACTGGCTGGGCGGTCTGCAGGTGGGTGAAGCCGGGCATGATGGTTTCGGCTTCGCGCTCGGCCTGCTCCAGCAGGCCCTGCTGCAGGCGGGTGATCTCGGCCAGGATCAGGTCGATTTCGTCACGCAGCCACAGGCGGATGTCGGTGGCGACCTGGTCGTTGCGGCTACGGCCGGTGTGCAGCTTTTTACCGGTAATGCCGATGCGGTCGGTCAGGCGTGCTTCGATGTTCATGTGCACGTCTTCAAGGTCGACGCGCCAGTCGAAGTTGCCGGCCTCGATTTCAGCCTGGATGGTTTTCAGGCCATCGATGATGGTGTCGCGCTCGGCGTCTGTGAGCACGCCGACCTTCGCCAGCATGGTGGCGTGGGCGATCGAACCCATGATGTCGTGGCGGTACAGGCGCTGGTCAAAATTGACGGAGGCGGTGAAACGGGCGACGAAGGCGTCGACGGGCTCACTGAAGCGGCCGCCCCAGGACTGATTGGTCTTGTCGGTGCTCATGGATTCACTCGTTGAAGGCGTGAACGGAAAAGTGGCGTCGATGATAACAGGGTTGAGGCGCGTGCCGCAGGACGGCGGTCGGGGCAAATGCGTGATTATGTCGCGGTAAAGGCAGGCGACAGGGCGTTCGCAACAGGATATTTATCGAATGAACGGCAGCGTTCCGGCAACCGTCTACAGTTGGACAGAGGCTCGGCATGTTTCATGCTGAGCCAGTGAATCTTTAGCCATCGTGCGAGTCTGAGCGTGGATTGCCGTGACGGTCGTCACCTCACCTGTCTACGCTACCCTTGTGCGAGACTCACGCAGGAATCCAGCGCAATATGAATGTCCTGATCGTTGATGACGAAGCCCAAGCCCGGGAACGCCTGAGCCGACTGCTTGGCGAACTGGGGGGCTATACAGTGCTGGAGCCCAGCGCCACCAATGGCGAAGAGGCTCTGGCCCTTATTGACAGCCTCAAACCCGAGGTAGTCCTGCTCGACATCCGCATGCCGGGCCTGGATGGTCTCCAGGTCGCCGCTCGCCTGTGCGAACGCGAAGCCCCGCCTGCCGTGGTGTTCTGTACCGGAGACGACGAATTCACCGTACAGTCGTTTACGGACAGCACTCTGGGTTATGTGCTCAAACCGGTAACGGCCGATGCCCTGCGCGAAGCGTTGCGCAAGGCCGAGCGGCCCAGTCGGGTGCAGCTGGCGGCGCTGACGCGACCGGCAGCCGAGAGCGGCAGTGGCCCGCGCAGCCACATCAGTGCGCGAACCCGCAAAGGCATCGAGCTGATCCCCCTGGACCAGGTGATTTACTTTATCGCCGATCACAAGTACGTGACCTTGCGCCATGAGTCCGGTGAAGTGCTCCTGGATGAGCCACTTAAAGCATTGGAAGACGAGTTTGGTGATCGTTTCGTGCGTATTCACCGCAACGCCCTGGTGGCCCGCAACCGCATCGAGCGTTTGCAGCGCACGCCGCTGGGGCATTTTCAGCTGTTTCTCAAAGGCCTCAATGGCGATGCGCTGATCGTCAGCCGTCGGCATGTGGCGGGCGTGCGCAAGATGATGCAGCACCTCTAGGCCGGGATTGGAGAATATTCCTACCAGGGATGGTTAATTTCTCCTGTGACATAGATCTGCAAGCGGGTCTGAATGAACTGTTATCATCCGTTACATCTATCTTTGTACGGATCGATCCATGTCCACTCGCGAAATCCGCATTGCCACGCGTAAAAGTGCCCTTGCCCTGTGGCAGGCCGAATACGTCAAAGCCCGTCTGGAGCAGGCCCACCCTGGTCTGCTGGTAACCTTGGTGCCTATGGTCAGTCGCGGCGACAAGCTGCTCGACTCGCCGCTGTCGAAGATCGGTGGCAAGGGCCTGTTCGTCAAGGAACTGGAAACCGCATTGCTGGAAAACCAGGCTGACATCGCCGTGCACTCGATGAAAGACGTGCCGATGGACTTCCCCGAGGGGCTGGGCCTGTATTGCATCTGCGAGCGCGAAGACCCGCGTGACGCCTTTGTTTCCAATACCTTCAAGAGCCTCGATGAGCTGCCCGCCGGCAGTATCGTCGGCACCTCCAGCCTGCGTCGTCAGGCCCAGTTGCTGAGCCGTCGCCCAGACCTCGAGATCCGTTTCCTGCGCGGCAACGTCAACACCCGTCTGGCCAAGCTCGACGCCGGCGAGTACGACGCGATCATCCTCGCTGCTGCCGGCCTGATCCGTCTCGGCTTTGAAGAGCGCATCACCTCCGGCATCAGTGTCGATGACAGCCTGCCTGCCGGTGGCCAGGGCGCGGTGGGTATCGAATGCCGCAGCGCCGACCGCGAGATCCATGCGCTGCTGGCGCCTTTGCACCATCAGGACACGGCTGACCGCGTGACTGCCGAGCGAGCGCTGAACAAGCACCTCAATGGCGGCTGCCAGGTGCCGATCGCCTGTTACGCCGTGCTGGAGGGCGACCAACTGTGGCTGCGCGGCCTGGTCGGCGAACCGAGCGGTGGCAAGCTGCTGACCGCTCAGGCCCGTGCGCCGCGTGGCGATGCTGAGGCCCTGGGCGTTCAGGTTGCCGAAGACCTGCTCAAGCAAGGCGCCGAAGACATCCTCAAAGCCGTGTATGGCGAGGCCGGTCACCCGTGAGCGGCTGGCGCCTGCTCCTGACCCGGCCGGCGGAAGAATGCACCGCGCTGGCACAGGTGCTGGCTGAGCAAGGGGTTGCCAGCAGCAGCCTGCCGCTGCTGGAGATCGAGGCCTTGAGCCTGGATGAGCCCCAGCTCGGCCTGCTGCGCGGGTTTGATCGCTACGCTGCGATTATCGTGGTCAGCAAGCCGGCTGCGCGCCTGGGGCTGGCGGAGCTGGCCCGCTTTTGGCCGCAGCTGCCGCAGTCAGCCTGGTTTACCGTGGGGGCTGCGTCTGCGCAGATTCTTCAGGACCAGGGCTGCCAGGTCAGTTTTCCGCCGGCCGGCGATGACAGCGAAGCACTCCTGCAACTGCCCGCGTTGCACCAGGCGATTGCCGGTCCGGCACCGCGGGTACTGATCATGCGTGGTGAAGGCGGGCGCGAATTGCTCGCCGAGCGTCTCACCGAGCAAGGTGCTAGTGTCGATTATCTGCAACTCTACCGCCGCTACCTGCCGGCCTATCCGGACGGCGCATTATCTGCGCGAATTGCCGAGGAACGCCTGAACGGCCTGGTGGTCAGCAGTGGGCAGGGTTTTGAACACTTGCAGCAACTGGCCGGGGAGAAGTGGCCGCAGCTGGCACAGCTGCCGCTGTTCGTGCCCAGCCCGCGCGTTGCCGCGCAAGCCCGGGCAGCCGGGGCACAGAATGTAGTGGACTGTCGCGGTGCCAGCGCCGCGGCGTTGTTGGCAGCCCTGCAGCAAATGCCTGCACCTGCCCTCTGAAGCGCTAAGCTGATTGGCGACGAGCCCAATGCAAAGGATGGATACGTGAGCGAAACTGTCTTGCCCAACGATGACTTGCAATCGACGCCTGACGCGTCTGAACCCTCCGCCACCGCGCCGGCCAAACGTTCGGGCAACGGCCTGGCAATCCTGGCCTTGCTGCTCGGTGCTGCGGGCGTTGCCGTTGGCGGTTGGGGGGTATGGCAGGTGCGCCAGCTCCAGGGCGCCGAACAAGGCCAGGGCCAGTACCTGCAAGCCTTGAGCGAAAAGACCCAGGCGCTGCAATTGCGTGAGCAGCAGATGTCGGCGCAGCTGGCGGGTTTGCCTGCGGCGACCGAACTTGAAGACCGCCGTCGCCTGGTGGCGCAACTGCAGGGCGATCAGCAACGTCTGAGCCAGCGCCTGGAAAGTATTCTGGGTGCCAGCCGCAAAGACTGGCGCCTGGCCGAAGCCGAGCACTTGCTGCGTCTGGCCAGTCTGCGCTTGTCGGCCCTGCAGGACATCGTCAGTGCCCGCGCACTGGTCCAGGGTGCCGATGACATTCTGCGCGAGCAGAGCGACCCGGGTGCCTTTGCCGCCCGTGAGCAGCTGGCGAAAAGCCTGGCCACCCTCAGCAGCGTCCAGCAACCGGACCGTACCGGCTTGTTCCTGAAACTGGCGGCCCAGCGTGAACTGGTACAGCAGCTCAGTGCGGTGTCGCCGGAATTCAACAGCGATGCCAATGCCCTGGGTGCCTTGACCGCCGATGGCGATGGCGCCAGTCGCTGGTCGCAGTGGTGGGCGGAGCTGTCCAAGTACTTCCAGATTGATTTCAACGCCGACGAAAATGTTCGTCCATTGCTTGCCGGGCAGTCGCTCAATCAACTGCGCCTGGCGCTCAGCCTGACCATCGAGCAGGCCCAGTGGGCTGCGCTCAATGGCGAAGCCAAGGTGTATACCCAGGCCCTGGATGATGCGCGCAGCGTGCTGCTGGCCAACTTCAACCCGGACAACCCGCAAAGCAAGGCAATGCTCGACAGCCTCAATGCTCTGGCCGAAGAGCCGGTATCGGTGGTGGTCCCGGACCTGGCCGACAGCCTTAGTGCGGTTCAAGCCTACCTCGAGCGCCGGCACTTGCCGGCCGAGGAGGGCAAACCATGAAACGCGTCTACCTGTTGGCGGTGGTGGCCATTGCGGCCGCTGCCGCACTCGGGATCGCGATCGCCAAGCACAGCGGTTATGTGCTGATTTCCTACGGCAGCTTTCGCTATCAATCCGGGCTCTGGGCGGCACTGGCGGTGTTGGCCGGCATCATTCTCGCCGTGCTGCTGGTGCGCTATCTGGTCGGCCTGGTGCTGACTTCCAGCGGTGTGGTCAATCCCTGGTCGCGCCGCAACCGCAGTCGTCGTACCCGTCTGGCCATCGAGCAGGGCCAGCTGGACCTTGCCGAGGGCCGCTGGGCCAGCGCTCAGCGCCACCTGCAGCGCGCCGCCGAAGCGGAGCGTCAACCGCTGCTGTACTACCTGGGCGCTGCGCGCGCCGCGAACGAACTGGGGCGCACCGAAGACCGTGACAACCTGCTCGAGCGCGCCCTGGAGCGCCAGCCGCAGGCGGAGCTGGCGATTGCCTTGAGCCATGCTCAGCTGCAGATGGATCACGGTGAAAGCGATGCGGCGCTGGTCACCTTGCAGGCCATGCAAGAGCGTCATCCGCATAACGCCCAGGTGCTGCGTTTGTTGCAGCGGCTGTACCGTGAGCGCGGTGACTGGTCGGCGCTGATCCGGTTGATGCCTGAGCTGCGCAAGGACAAGGTCCTGCCCGCCACTGAACTGGCGGAGCTGGAGCGACGCGCCTGGGGCGAGAACCTCAGCCTGGCCGCCAGCCGTGAAGGTGAGGAGCAGAGTGCCCGTCAGTCCCTGGAACGGGCCTGGCAGCAGCTGACCACCGCTCAGCGTCAGGAGCCGCAACTGGTGTTGGCCTATGCCGAGCAGTTGCGGCAGTTGGGGGCGGAGAGCGAGGCTGAAGAGGTGTTGCGCACAGCACTCAAGCGCCAGTATGAGAGCCACCTGGCGCGGCTCTATGGCCTGGTGCGCGGTACCGACCTGGCGCGCCAGCTGCAGACCGCCGAAGGCTGGTTGAAGCAGCACGGCGATGACCCTGGCCTGCTGCTCACCCTGGGGCGGTTGAGCCTGCAGAACCGCTTGTGGGGCAAGGCGCGTGACTATCTGGAAAGCAGCTTGCGCCTGCAACGCAATCCCGAGGCCTGCGCCGAACTGGCGCGCCTGCTGGCCGGGCTGGGGGATACCGAGCGCAGCAACCAGCTGTTCCAGGAGGGGCTGGGCCTGCTGGACGAACGCCTGCTGGCGCTGCCCTTGCCGGAAGCTGTTCGAGCTTGAGCTACCCTTGGGCTTGCGCTAAACCGCAAGCCCAAGCCCTCGGAGAAAACGCCTACAAACCCCTACGTCCTCGTCCGACAATAGCTGAATATATTTCTAGCTTGTTTCGCGATCATTCCCTTTGTAGTCAACGACTTATCCTATTTGTCGCGCCTTGAAACAAGATGCGGCAATCCTCTACCGTTGAAGTCTGCCCATCTCGATTGCGGAACTACCATGCCGTTGGCTCGCTTGCGTTCAATGTTCCTTCCGGCCTTGCTGGCCTCGGTACTGATGCTGGCTGCTGCGTTCTATCTTGAATGGGGCATGGCGCTGGAACCGTGTCCGCTGTGCTACAGCCAGCGGCTGTTTCTGGGGGGCTTTGCACTGGTTTGCCTGTGCGCAGTGGTGCACGCTCCCGGGCGCCTGGGGGCGCGTCTTTATGCGGCGCTGGCGCTGTTCTTTGCCACGGGTGGAGCGCTGCTTGCAGCCCGGCATGTGTGGTTGCAAGGCAGGCCGCTGGCGAACATGGGATGCCAGCCATCGATGAGCTATTTCTTCGAAAGCCTGCCCCTGAGCCAGTCGCTCAAAATCATGGTGCTCGGCAGCCCTGAGTGCACACCCATCAACTGGAGTTTTCTCGACTTGACGGTCCCCGAGTGGAGCTTGCTGTCATTTGTACTGTTGGCCGCACTGCTGCTTTTGCGCCTGTGTGCGCACAAGCGTGCGCTCATCAGCCATCGGGCAAAAAACTGAAGCAATCGATTGCAAGTGCAAACGACCGGCGGCACCTTCATAAGGTATTAAACACTTGTATGAACTTTGTCGTCTGCGTACCTTGAAGCCAAGGGCGCACGGGAATAATCTCCCTGCACGCATACCGAAAACACAGCTGCTCGATGCCGTCTGCTGATTTCACCATTGCTGCGCACACTTGCGAGCGGGGGCAGGCGCATTACCCAGAAGGGAAGAGATCGCCATGCTAGATAGTTGTCAGAATGCTCAGGAACGCTGGGGTGGGGTTCACAAGCTCATTGACCGCTGGTTGGATGAGCGTGCAGAGCTGGTAACGGCCTTTCGTGAGTTGCGCGATGCCAGGCCGGCATTCGCCGACAAGGACAAGAGCCGGGACTTCTGTGCGGTGCTGATCGATTATGTTTCAGCCTGGCATTTCGAAGTGAGCGAGCAACTGGTCAGCGAAGCCAAGGCCTTTGGCGATACGCGAGGCCTGGAGCTGGCGAAGCAGATCAGCCCCCGAATCGATGCGACCACCGAAATTGCCTCGGCTTTCAACGATCATTGCGATAAGGGTGACTGCAACGACCCTGAGCGCTTTGCGAAGAAGCTGACCGAGCTCGGCAGCTTGTTGCATGAGCGCTTCGAACTCGAAGACTGCCTGATCGAAGTGCTGCACAACGCGCACAGCGAAGAGGGCGCGGTACAGGCCTGATGGGTGTGCCGACGCTTCAGTCGGCGCCCCCCAGCAACTCGATCTCGAACACCAGTGGCGTGTAGGGCGCTATCAAGTCGCCCGCGCCTTCGGCGCCATATGCCTGGGCTGAAGGAATCACCAGACGCCACTTGGACCCTGTCGCCATCTCCGGCAATGCTACTTGCCACCCTTCGATCACACTGTCCAGATTGAACCACTGCGCTTGCTGGTTCTGATCGAAGACAGTGCCGTCTGGCAACTTGCCGACATAACGTACCTGGACTTTGCCCTTTGCGCCGGGTTTGGCGCCGCTGCCTTTGACCAGTTCTGTCGCCAGGATGCCTGCGGCTAATTCGCGCACTCCTGCGCGGGCCCGCTCATTGGCCATGAAGCGTTTTTCCGCACTCAGTAACTGTTCACTTTGCGCGTGTAGCGCTGCTTCGTCGGCGCGGGTTTCATGTTCGCCGAGTATTGCCGCCATGCGCTCTTTGCTCAGGGTCAGCGGCTTGTTCTGATAGGCCTGGCGTAACCCCTCAAGCAAGGCTTCCAGTTGCAGGTCGGGCACTTCTGTACGCAGCCGTTCACCAAGGCTTGCGCCCAGGCTGTAGGCCAGGTCGTGATCATTTGTCGTGGTTTCGGCGGGCGCTGCCAAGAGCGCTGCCGGCAATAGAAAAACAGCTAACACTAGATAGCGCGACACTGGCGTACTCCTGCTTCAGCGGAAGTAAAGTATGCCAGCCTTGCTCTGCGACTTCGTGCAAATATCAGCAACACTTTGCGAAGCATCTACACTTGTTTCCAGCTGCAGCGATAACAACTTTGCCCAGGCATGCAACGCGGCGCCTTCGATACTGTCAACATGCCCTAGCGGCGGTAGCAGCAGAAGCATAGTATGAGCCGCACTCTCGTCAGCCAGGAGGTAAACCATGTCGGCCAATAAGAAGCCAGTAAGTACGCCGTTGCACCTGCTCCAGCAACTCTCGGGCAGCCTGCTCGATCATTTGGAAAATGCCTGCTCGCAAGCGCTGGCTGATGCTGAAAAACTGCTCGCCAAGTTGGAAAAACAACGCGGCAAGGCACAAGAAAAACTGCACAAGTCTCGTCTCAAACTGCAAGACGCAGCCAAGTCCGGAAAAGCCAAGGCACAGGCCAAGGCCAAGTCGGCAGCGGCTGGACTGGAAGAGCTGCTCGACTCGCTGAAAGAGCGCCAGTCGCAGACTCGCACTTACATTCTGCAGCTCAAGCGCGATGCCCAGGAAAGCCTGAAACTGGCCCAGGGTGTTGGCAAGGTCAAGGAAGCGGCTGCCAAGGCGCTGACTCAGCGTGAGGCAAAACCTGCTGCTGCAGCTGCCAAGCCGGCTGCCAAGGCACCGGTAAAAGCTGCGAGCAAGCCTGCCGCCAAACCTGCGGTTAAAGCCGCTGCCAAACCGGCAGCAAAAGCCCCTGCACGCACCGCTGCTGCCAAACCAGCCGCCAAACCTGCTGCAGTAAAAGCGCCCGCCAAACCTGCGGCCAAAACTGCTGCAGCCAAACCTGCAGCGGCGAAAGCGCCTGCCAAACCTGCTGCGGCAAAACCGGCAGCCAGGCCTGCAACCAAAGCTGCGGCAAAACCTGCCGCCAGAACCGCAGCTGCAAAACCCGCCGCCAAGCCAGCGGCTAAACCTGCAGCTGCCAAACCCGCAGTGAAAGCAGCGGCCAAACCAGCAGCCAAGCCTGTTGCGGCGAAAGCTCCTGCCAAGCCTGCGGCCAAACCGGCCGCCGCGAAAGCACCCGCCAAGCCAGCAGCGGCCAAGCCTGTTGCCGCGAAAACAGCGGCCAAACCTGCGACTCGTCCTGCTGCCAAACCAGCCGCACAGCCTGCTGCCGCCAAGCCTGCCAGCGCACCTGCGCCAGCAGCTTCCGCACCCGCTCCTGCGGTCACTGCACCGGCGAGCAGCGCACCGACTGCACCTGCATCATCGGTAACGCCAACTCAGACGCCATCTTCGGCATCCTGAGTCGACTGCATCACGGCGCGCAGCGTATGCAGCGCGTCGTGATGCAAACCACCGTCCAATGACGTCAGGCATTGCAGCCAGCCGATGCCAGCTTCGGGTGTTGTTGCCCAGTCCTCACAGGCCTCCTGCAAGCGCTCCAGCACAATGCGCTCTGCCTTCAGTTCCAGTCCCTTCACTTGCTCACGCAAATTCGCCAGCTGCGGGTCCTGCATGGCCGCATTGCGCCATTGCTGACGCAAACTGCGTAGCGGTTTGACCACATTGCTCTGCCAGGTCTCGGCCACTTCCCGTAATGCTTGCAGGCGTTGCTCGTTCGGCATCACGCCGCGCGTGTCGAGCCAGGCCGCGCACAGCAGCAGGCAGACGTCACCGCCTTGATCCTGCCATTGCAGGCAGGCTGCCTCGACACCTGGGCGGGCGTAAAGATTCAGGGCAAAATTCCACAGGTCGGTGTGCATGGTCCCACTCGCGCCAGTTGCCGACGAAGCTGGTAGACTCCGCGGCCATTATGATCAGACTATCGAACCTCACTTTACAGCGTGGTCCCCAGCGCCTGCTAGAAGGCGCTGAGTTGACCCTGCACGCCGGTCACAAAGCCGGCCTGATCGGCGCCAATGGCGCCGGTAAATCCAGCCTGTTCGCCTTGTTGCGCGGTGAGCTGACGCCCGACTCCGGCGACTGTCAGCTGCCGGCCGACTGGCGTATCGCGCACATGCGCCAGGAGGTCGATACCCTCGACCGCCTGGCAGTCGACTATGTGCTCGATGGCGACATCCGCCTGCGCAAGGTTCAGGCCGATCTGGCTGCGGCCGAAGCCGCCCATGATGGTACGGCGCTGGCGCGTCTGCATATCGAGCTCGACAGCGCCGACGGCTACACCGCCGATGCCCGTGCGCGCAAACTGCTGGCCGGTCTGGGTTTCACCAACGAGCAGATGGACCGCCGCGTCGGCGACTTCTCCGGTGGCTGGCGGATGCGTCTGAACCTGGCCCAGGCGCTGATGTGCCCCTCCGACCTGTTGTTGCTCGACGAGCCGACCAACCACCTCGATCTCGATGCGATCCTCTGGCTGGAAGACTGGCTCAAGGGTTACCCGGGCACGCTGTTGCTGATTTCCCACGACCGCGATTTCCTCGATGCGGTGGTCGATCATGTCGCCCATGTCGAGCAGTGCAAACTGACCCTTTACCGCGGTGGTTACACCGCGTTCGAGCGCACCCGTGCCGAGCGTCTGGCGCAGCAGCAACAGGCCTACGAGAAGCAGCAGGCCCAGCGCGCGCACATGGAAAAATACATCGCCCGGTTCAAGGCCCAGGCCACCAAGGCCCGCCAGGCGCAGAGCCGGATCAAGGCCCTGGAGCGCATGGAAGAGCTGTCGGCGGCGCATGTGGACTCGCCGTTTGACTTCGTCTTCCGTGAATCGGAAAAGATCTCCAGTCCTTTGCTCGACCTGTCCGAAGGTCGTCTGGGTTACGGCGACAAGACCATCCTTGAGAAGGTCAAGCTGCAGCTCACTCCTGGTGCGCGTATCGGCTTGCTCGGCCCCAACGGCGCGGGCAAATCGACGCTGATCAAAAACCTGGCCGGCGAGCTGGAGCCATTGAGCGGCCGTCTGGTGCGCGGTGAGAACCTGTCGGTGGGCTACTTCGCCCAGCATCAGCTGGACTCGCTGGACAACAAGGCCAGCCCGTTGCTGCACCTGCAGCGTCTGGCACCAACCGAGCGCGAGCAAACGCTGCGTGACTTCCTCGGTGGCTTTGACTTCCGCGGTGCCCGTATCGACGAGCCGGTGCTGAATTTCTCCGGTGGCGAAAAGGCGCGTCTGGCCTTGGCGTTGATCGCCTGGGAACGCCCGAACCTGCTGCTGCTCGATGAGCCGACCAACCACCTGGACCTGGAAATGCGCCTGGCACTGACCATGGCACTGCAGGAATTCAGCGGTGCGGTGCTGGTGGTTTCCCACGATCGCCATCTGCTCAAAAGCACCACCGACGACTTCCTGTTGGTGGCCGATGGCAAGGTTGAAACCTTCGACGGCGACCTCGACGACTACAGCCGCTGGCTGGTCGAGTATCGCCAGCGCAACGCGCCGGTCAGTACTGCGCCGGTGAATGCCGACAAGACCGACAAGAAAGCCCAGCGTCAGGCGGCGGCAGCGCTGCGTCAGCAACTGGCCCCGCACAAGCGTGAGGCCGACAAGCTGGAGCGCGAACTGGGCACTCTGCATGAGCAACTGGCAAAGATCGATGCCAGCCTCGGTGACAGTGCTATCTACGAAGCTGCACGCAAGGATGAGCTGCGTGACTTGCTGGCCCAGCAGGCCAAGCTCAAAGTCCGCGAAGCAGAACTGGAAGAAGCCTGGATGGCCGCCCTTGAGCAGCTGGAGACCATGCAGGCGGAGCTGGAGGCGTTGTCTTGATCGCGTCGTTGCAGTTGCCCGTGCCGCCGGAGTGGATCGCACCGTTCTGGCTGGGCTTGCAGATTCTCCTGATCCTCTGCGCTGCATTTGTCCTGCAGCGCCTGGTCGGGCGCTGCCTGAAGCGTCTGGGCGAACGTTATCCCTTGCCCCCGGAGCTGATGATGCCGGTGCGCGGTGGCCTGCGCTGGCTGATCATGGGCAGTGCGCTGGTGTTCGTACTCGAGCGCCTGGGCGTTTCCGCCACGGTATTGTGGACGGCCTTGTCCGGCTTCGTCGCCGTCGCGGCGGTGGCGTTCTTCGCCATGTGGAGTGTGTTGTCGAACCTGCTGTGTGCGGTGCTGATCTTCACCGTCGGGCCATTTCGCATCGGCGACGTGGTGGAGCTGGTCGAGACCATCGACAAACCCGGAGTGAAAGGGCGGGTGGTGGCCATCAACCTGCTGTTCACGACCCTGATCGAAATGCCGGAGGCCGGTGGCGCGACTGTCCAGGTGCCCAACAGCCAGTTTTTCCAGAAGTCGGTCAGGCGCTGGCGCGGCGCTGAGATTGTGCCGCTGGTGGGTGAAGACAAAATCGTCGGCAAATGATCGGCCGCTGAAAAAAACCGTGGTTATTTTTTCGCCAGCGCACTAGTTTAGAGCTTTGTAACAAGCTATGGCCGAGGTGCGTGATGTCGTTGGAAACGTGGTTGGCATTTTTTGCCGCTTGCTGGGTGATCAGTCTCTCACCGGGCGCCGGGGCGATTGCCTCGATGTCCTGTGGTCTGCAGTACGGCTTCTGGCGCGGCTACTGGAACGCCCTGGGCCTGCAGCTGGGCCTGGTGCTGCAGATTGCGATCATTGCTGCCGGCGTTGGCGCCATCCTCGCCGCCTCGGCTACCGCGTTTCAGGTGATCAAATGGTTCGGCGTTGCCTATCTGGTCTACCTGGCCGTCAAACAGTGGCGCGCCTTGCCGGCTGACATCAGCGACGAGTCTGCCGTGCGGCCGATCGGCAAGCCGCTGGGGCTGGTGTTCCGTGGCTTTCTGGTCAACGTCAGCAACCCCAAGGCGCTGATCTTCATGCTGGCGGTACTGCCGCAGTTCATCAATCCGCATGCGCCGTTACTGCCCCAGTACCTGATCATCACAGCGACCATGGTGACAGTGGATCTGCTGGTCATGGCCGGATACACCGGCCTGGCGGCACGGGTACTGCGTTTGCTGCGCACGCCCAAGCAGCAGCGGCGGATGAACCGCACCTTTGCCGGGTTGTTCCTCGGGGCTGCGACCTTACTGGCTACGATTCGCCGGGCGCCAGTCTGATTCGGGATGCTTGCACAGAAAAAAAGGCGACCTCAGGGTCGCCTTTTTTGTTCTCGAGATGAAATTGTCACTAAATTTTACCGAGATTGCCGCGCAAACCTTGAGCGATCGCCATTGGAAGTGAACAATGCAATACCTCGCATTGTTATTTGAGATTGGCTCATGATTCCCCGTTCCCGCTTGCTTGCCTGGTTGCTTTGGCCGCTGCTGGCGCTGAGCAGTACCGCGCTGCTGGCCGACCCTGTCGAAAACGCCGCCAAGGCCTTGCACCTGCTCGACTACATCGGTGCCGACTACCCGGCGACGGTCGAGGCGGGCAAGGTGGTGGACGACGGCGAATACCGCGAGCAGCTGGAATTCACTGACGTGCTGCAAGGCCTGATCAGTGGCTTGCCGGCCCGTGCCGAACGGCAAGCGCTGGAGCAGGGCGTGGTCAGCCTGCGCCAGGCGATCAATCAGCGCCAGGACGGCGCCAGCGTCGCGCGTCAGGCCCGTCAGCTCGGTGCACAGCTGGCGGTTGCCTATGAAGTCAGCCAGGCCCCTGTCATCACCCCGGACCCCTCTCGCGGGGCGCCGCTGTATGCCCAGCACTGCTCGGTCTGCCATGGCGACAGCGGTGCCGGTGACGGTCCGGCGGGGGTCGGCCTGGAACCACCGCCGGCCAACCTGCGCAGCAGCGAGCGCCTGGCCCGGCTGAGCCTGTATGACCTCTACAACACCTTGGGGCAAGGCATCGAAGGCACCGACATGCCGTCCTTTGCCGATCAGCTCGACGAGCGTCAGCGCTGGGACCTGGCTACCTACGTCGCCAGCTTCACCGCGGATCCGGCCAAGGCCAAGGGCGAAACGAGCTACAACCTCGCTGATCTGGCGCGTCAGACGCCTCTGGAAGTTGAAGCATCGCAAGGGCTGG
This sequence comes from Pseudomonas sp. GW821-FHT10B02, assembly GCF_059415665.1. Lineage (NCBI taxonomy): Bacteria > Pseudomonadati > Pseudomonadota > Gammaproteobacteria > Pseudomonadales > Pseudomonadaceae > Pseudomonas > Pseudomonas sp. GW821-FHT10B02. The sequence continues at coordinate 328,923 of NZ_JBWKNR010000001.1, forward strand.
AAGCGGCGGCAGTGTTCCGCGCCCAGCGCGCCCAGCCACCGCAGGTTCAGCGTGGCCCGGCGCAGTTGCTGGACTACACCGCCAGCACCCTGGACAAGAGCCTGGCGGCCTACCAGAGCGGTGACCATGAACAGGCCTACGACCTGTCTGTAGCGGCCTACCTGGAAGGCTTCGAGCTGGTCGAAAGCTCCCTCGACAACGTCGATGCCAATGTGCGCAAGGACACTGAAAAGTCGCTCATGGCCTACCGCCAGTCGCTCCAGGACGGCCTGCCGCTTGAGCAGGTCAGCCAGCGTCTGCAGGCTGCCAAGGCGAAACTCAAGGAAGCCGCCGACTTGCTCGGCGGTGATGGCCTGAGCTGGTCGCTGAGCTACATTTCCGGCCTGCTGATCCTGCTGCGCGAAGGCCTGGAAGCCATTCTGGTGCTGGCGGCAATTCTCGCCTTCCTGCGCAACACCGGCCAGCAGTCGGCGGTACGTAGCGTCAACATCGGTTGGCTCCTGGCGTTGTTGGCCGGTTTCGGCACCTGGGCATTGGCAGCCTATGTCATCGATGTCGGTGGCGCTCAGCGCGAACTGCTGGAAGGCTGCACGGCGCTGTTCGCCAGTGTCATGGTGCTCTGGCTGGGCGTGTGGATGCACGATCGCCGGCACGCGGCGGCCTGGCAGAACTACATCAAGAGCAGTCTGGTCAGCGGTGGCGGACGCTTCGGCTTTGCCTTGCTGGCGTTCTTCTCGGTTTACCGCGAGCTGTTCGAAGTGATTCTGTTCTACGAAACGCTGTGGTTGCAGGCCGGGCCTGGCGGGCATCAGGCAGTACTGGCCGGTGGCGCCACGGCGTTGGTGCTGTTGGTGGGGCTGGCCTGGGTGATCCTGCGTGGTTCGGCGAAGCTGCCGCTGGCGCTGTTCTTCAGCATCAACGCTGCGTTGTTGTGTGCGCTGTCGGTGGTGTTTGCCGGTCACGGGGTCAAGGCACTGCAGGAAGCCGGGGTGTTCGGTACCCGTCCGGTGGCCTTCTTTGACTTCGACTGGCTGGGCATCCACGCCGATGCCTACTCGCTGGCGGCGCAAGTGGTGGCCTTGCTGGCCATTGCGATTCTGTACGGACGCAGCCGTCTGGCCGAGAAGCGCCGGGTGTCAGCGAGCTGATTTGAAGCCGAGCGGGCGAGCAGGGATACTGTTCGCCCGTATTCGTTGGAATCTGTTGTCATGCGTATCTGGATCGATGCCGATGCCTGCCCCAAGGCGGCCAAGGATCAGGTCGTCAAATTTGCCCTGAAGCGTCAGTTGGAAGTGGTGCTGGTGGCCGGGCAAAGCCAGATCAAACCGGCGTTCACCTGCGTCAGGTTGATCGTCGTGCCCAGCGGGCCGGATGCTGCCGACGATTACCTGGTCGAGCATGCCGTGCCGGGTGAGCTGGTGATCTGCAGTGATGTGCCGTTGGCCGACAGGCTGGTCAAGAAAGGCGTGGCCTGCCTTGATCCGCGTGGGCGAGAGTTCGACGAACGCAACATGGGCGAACGTCTGGCGGTGCGTAACCTGTTCACCGACCTGCGCGAGCAGGGGCAGGTCGGTGGTGGGCAGGCGCCTTATGGCGATCGTGAGAAGCAGGCCTTCGCCAACTCGCTGGACCGCATCCTCACGCGGCTGGCGCGCTGATCAATCGTTCTCGTGCGTCAGTTCCAGCACGCGGTCTACCAGCTTGTAGATGCCGCCAGCAGCTTCGCTGATCGACTGTGCGAGCATGTAGGCCGGGGTGCTGACCAGCTTGCGCTGGGTATCTTCGACGATGTCATGCACATCGCACTCTTCGTGGGTGCCACCCATCTTGACGATGGCTGCGCTGGTGTCGGCATCGTTGCCGATGGTGCAGACCACGCCAGGGCCATAGATTTTCGCCGCCAGGGCAGGCGAGATGCAGATCAGGCCGACCGGTTTGCCGGCCTCGGCGAACGCTTCGGCGAGCGCCAGGACATCCGGGTGGACGCTGCAGCCCGGGCCTTCAACGGCAAAATTCGAGAGGTTCTTGGCCGCGCCGAAACCGCCGGGCACGATCAGGGCGTCGAAGTCCTTGGCATCGGCCTCACGCAGATCCTTGATGTTGCCGCGGGCGATGCGCGCCGATTCCACCAGAACGTTGCGCGATTCGGGCATTTCCTCACCGGTCAGGTGGTTGAGCACATGCATCTGCGCAATGTTCGGCGCAAAGCACTGCACCTCGGCGCCGCGCTGGTCGAGGCGCAGCAGGGTGATCACGCTCTCGTGGATTTCGGCGCCGTCAAAGACACCACAGCCGGAAAGGATCACTGCAACTTTTTTTTTGGTCATGCTCACTACTCCCGAGTCGAGGCGTTAGATCGCCTCTAAATTGGCAGATGTCCAATCACCGCGTCCATCTTCTCAAAATCCTTTGTAGTTGGATTCTGCAAACGACGCAGTGTTCATTGTTCAGGGTGAGGACGACAACGGGGATTATCTGGCTCAGGGCCGGTCGCTGTCCTGATCCGCGGCACGCTGTTCGGCCTGCATGGCCGCAGCTTCCTTGCGCGCGACACGCGCCGCCTTGAAGCGCCGGCGCAACCACAGCAAGCCGCCGAAGGCCAGCAGGCCACCGAGCACCCATAGCTCGTACTTCTTCACGTTGCCCAGCAGGCCTTCGAGAATGGCGCCGAAGTGATAGGCGGCAGCGCCCAGGGCCAGGGCCCAGACCGCCGCACCGATGCCGTTGAGCAGCAGGTAGCGGCGTGGCGGGTAGCCGGACAGGCCAATGGCCACCGGCATGACCGTGCGCAAGCCGTAGACGAAACGGAAACTCAGAACCCAGATATCCGGGTGGCGGCGGATGTGCTCCAGCGCCCGGTCGCCCATCAGCTGCCAGCGCGGTTTGCGCGCCAGCAGTTTGCGCCCGTGCTTGCGCCCCATGAAGTACCACAGCTGGTCACCGGCATAGCTGCCGAAGAAGGCCACCAGGCACACCAGGTTGATATCCATGTATCCGCGGAACGCAAGGAAGCCTGCGAGAACCAGGATGGTCTCACCTTCGAAAAACGTGCCGAGAAAAAGGGCAAAGTAACCAAAATCCTGCAGGAATTGTTGGAGCATTTTCTGGGTGCTGGCGAAATGAACGCGCAGCCTAACCCTTCGTGGCCGTTGGGGAAAGTATCCAAATGTGTCTCGACGTTAACATTTCCTACAAGGACAATGACTGCGTCCTCAAGTCGCAGGGTTGTCCCAGGCTGTCATTCAAGCGTCATAATGGCCGCTTATAACTGTCGCGCTCGCCCGCCTGCGCGGGCTCAGGAGTCTGCCGTGAGCTTTACCCCCGCTAACCGTTTGTTTCCTGCCACCCGTCTGCGTCGCAACCGTCGTGACGATTTCTCCCGTCGTCTGGTGCGCGAAAACGTGCTGACCGTCGATGATCTGATCTACCCGGTGTTTGTCCTCGATGGCGAAAACCGCCGTGAGGAAGTTGCCTCGATGCCGGGTGTCGAGCGTCTGAGCATCGACCTGTTGCTGGAAGCGGCGCAAGAGTGGGTGAAGCTGGGGATTCCAGCCCTGGCTTTGTTCCCGGTGACGCCAACCGAGAAAAAATCCCTCGACGGTGCCGAAGCCTGGAACCCGGACGGCATTGCCCAGCGCGCCACCCGCGCCCTGCGTGAGCGCTTCCCGGAGCTGGGCGTGATCACCGACGTCGCCCTCGACCCGTTCACCACCCATGGTCAGGACGGCATTCTCGACGAAGAAGGCTACGTACAGAACGACATTACCGTCGATGCCCTGGTGCGTCAGGCCTTGTCCCATGCCGAAGCCGGTGCCCAGGTGGTAGCCCCTTCGGACATGATGGACGGCCGCATCCAGGCCATTCGTGAAGCCCTGGAGCTGGCGGGTCACGTCAACGTGCGTATCATGGCTTACTCGGCCAAGTACGCCAGCGCTTATTACGGCCCGTTCCGCGATGCGGTCGGCTCGGCCCTGAACCTGGGCAAGGCCAACAAGGCCTCCTACCAGATGGACCCGGCCAACAGCCACGAAGCCCTGCATGAAGTGGCGGCGGACCTGGCCGAAGGTGCCGACATGGTCATGGTCAAGCCGGGTATGCCGTATCTGGATATCCTTTTTCGGGTCAAGGATGAATTCAAGGTCCCGACCTTTGTCTATCAAGTCAGTGGCGAGTACGCCATGCACATGGCCGCGATCCAGAACGGCTGGCTCAGTGAAGGTGTGATCCTGGAATCCCTCACGGCCTTCAAACGGGCAGGAGCTGATGGCATCCTGACCTATTTCGCTGTTCGCGCTGCTCAATTGATGAGAGGGCAGTAACGCCCTTCAGGAACGCTAGATGAATAACGAAGTACTCAGTAGTGATGTCGACATGAAGCAAGCCCAGCCGGTACCGGAGCAACTGCTCGAAACACCGCCGGAGCCTGCTGCGCTGCCTGAGCCTGTGGCCGAGGTCGAGGCGCCTGCGCCTGTCCCGGCGCCAGTTGCCCCGGCCATCGCTGTTCCCGGTCTGGATGACAGCAGTCTGTACATTCACCGCGAGTTGTCCCAGCTGCAGTTCAATATCCGCGTGCTGGAACAGGCGCTGGATGAGAACTATCCGCTGCTGGAGCGGCTGAAGTTCCTGCTGATCTTTTCCAGCAACCTGGATGAGTTCTTCGAAATTCGTGTGGCGGGCCTGAAGAAGCAGATCACCTTTGCCCGTGAGCAGGCCGGCGCTGACGGCCTGCAGCCGCATCAGGCGCTGGCGCGGATCAGTGAAGTGGTACACAGCGAGGTCCATCGTCAGTACGCGATCCTCAACGATGTGCTGCTGCCGGAGCTGGAGAAACACCAGATCCGCTTTATCCGCCGTCGTCACTGGAACACCAAGCTCAAGACCTGGGTGCGGCGCTTCTTCCGCGACGAGATCGCCCCGATCATCACCCCGATCGGCCTCGATCCGACGCACCCGTTCCCGTTGCTGGTGAACAAGAGCCTTAACTTCATCGTCGAGCTGGAAGGTGTCGACGCGTTCGGCCGTGACTCCGGTCTGGCGATCATTCCGGCGCCACGCCTGTTGCCACGGGTGATCAAGGTGCCGGAGGAGGTGGGCGGTCCGGGAGACAACTACGTCTTCCTGTCCTCGATGATCCATGCCCACGCCGATGACCTGTTCCAGGGCATGAAGGTCAAGGGTTGCTATCAGTTCCGCCTGACCCGTAACGCCGACCTGGCGCTGGACTCCGAAGACGTCGAAGACCTGGCCCGGGCCCTGCGTGGCGAACTGTTCTCGCGCCGTTATGGCGATGCCGTGCGCCTGGAAGTGGCCGACACCTGCCCGAAACACCTCTCGGACTACCTGCTCAAGCAGTTCAGCCTGAGTGAAAGCGAGCTGTACCAGGTCAACGGTCCGGTCAACCTGACCCGGCTGTTCAGCATTACCGGCCTGGACAGTCACCCGGAATTGCAATACACGCCGTTCACACCAGCGATTCCCAAGCTGTTGCAGAACGCCGAGAACATTTTCAGCGTGGTCGGCAAGCAGGACATCCTGCTCATGCACCCCTTCGAGTCGTTCACGCCAGTGGTCGATCTGCTGCGCCAGGCCGCCAAGGACCCGCACGTTCTGGCTGTGCGCCAGACCCTGTACCGCAGCGGCGCCAACTCGGAGATCGTCGACGCGCTGGTCGATGCCGCGCGTAACGGCAAGGAGGTCACCGCGGTGATCGAATTGCGTGCGCGCTTCGACGAAGAGTCCAACCTGCAGCTGGCCAGCCGTCTGCAGGCCGCTGGTGCGGTGGTGATCTACGGTGTGGTCGGCTTCAAGACCCACGCCAAGATGATGCTGATCCTGCGTCGCGAAGCCGGCGAGATCGTGCGCTACGCGCACCTGGGTACCGGTAACTACCACGCCGGCAACGCCCGCCTGTACACCGACTACAGCCTGCTGACCTCGGACGACGCCTTGTGTGAAGACGTCGGCAAGCTGTTCAGTCAGTTGATCGGCATGGGCAAGACCCTACGCATGAAGAAGCTGCTGCACGCGCCGTTCACCCTGAAGAAGGGCATGCTCGACATGATCGCGCGGGAAACCCAGTTCGCCCTTGAGGGCAAGCCTGCGCACATCATCGCCAAGTTCAACTCGCTGACCGATCCGAAGATCATCCGCGCCTTGTACAAGGCCAGTCAGTCAGGGGTGCGTATCGATCTGGTGGTGCGCGGCATGTGCTGCCTGCGTCCGGGGATTGCCGGGGTGTCGCACAACATTCAGGTGCGTTCGATCATTGGTCGCTTCCTCGAGCACACGCGGGTGTTCTACTTCCTCAACGGCGGCGAGGAGCAGATGTTCCTGTCCAGTGCCGACTGGATGGAGCGCAACCTCGACAAGCGGGTCGAGACCTGCTTCCCGGTCGAGGGCAAGAAGCTGATCCTGCGGGTGAAGAAGGAGCTGGAAGGGTACCTGACCGACAACACCCACGCCTGGATCCTGCAGCCGGACGGCCGCTATGTGCGCAGCACGCCTACCGGCAACCAGAACGCGCGCAGTGCCCAGGCGGCTCTGCTCGAGCGCCTGAGCAACCCGGTCCTCAGCGTACGCTGAGGACGAAGCCGACCCGGGTCAGCCACTCTGCCTCCAGGCCGAAGTCGGCCTGGGTCAGCTGATTCTCTTCCAGCCAGCCGGCCGGGAACTCGACATCCAGGCTATCGCCCTTGGCATGCAGGGTCACCGTCGGCATCTGCTGGGTGCCGCGGATGTGATGGAACAGAATCGCAAAGCGCAGCAGCACGCACAGGCGAATCAGCTTGACGCCTTCGTCGCCGAATTCGGCGAACTTGTCCTTGGGAATGTTGCGGCGATGGCCGCGCACCAGCAGGGCGAGCATCTGCTGGTCTTCGCGGGAGAAGCCGGCCAGGTCGGAGTGCTCGATCAGGTAGGCGCCGTGCTTGTGGTAGTGGTAGTGGGCGATATCCAGGCCCACTTCATGCACTTTGGCCGCCCAGCCGAGCAGCTCACGCCAGATACCGTCTTCCAGGTCCCAGGCCTTGGCCACCTGGTCGAAGGCGTGCAGGGCTTTGCGCTCGACCCGGGCCGCCTGGCCCTGATCGACGTGATAACGCTCCATCAGCGAGGTCAGGGTGCGCTCACGCACGTCTTCATGGTGATGACGGCCGAGCAGGTCGTAGAGCACGCCTTCGCGCAGGGCGCCATCGCAGTGGTCCATGCGCTGCAGTTCCAGCGCATCGAAAATCGCTTCCATGATCGCCAGGCCGGCCGGGAAGATCGCCCGGCGGTCCGGTTTGACGCCGTCGAAGTCGATCTTGTCGGTTTCGCCCAGTTTGAACAGCTTGCGTTTGAGCCAGGCCAGGCCCTCGGCATTGACTTCGCCGCTGCCCATGCCGCCTGACTTGAGGGCCAGGCCGATGGCGCGGATGGTCCCGGAGGAGCCGATGGCTTCGTCCCAGGTCAGGCGGTGCAGGGCGTTTTCGATGCTCATCAGCTCCAGGCGCGCTGCGGTATAGGCCTGGGCGTAGCGTGCCGGGGTGATTTTGCCGTCACGGAAGTAGCGCTGGGTGTAGCTGACGCAGCCCATCTGCAGGCTTTCGCGCAGCAGCGGCTCGAATCGCTGGCCGATGATGAACTCGGTACTGCCGCCGCCGATATCGGCGACCAGACGTTTACCGGGGGTGTCGGCCAGGGTGTGGGAAACGCCGAGGTAGATCAGGCGGGCTTCTTCACGGCCGGAAATCACTTCGACCGGATGCCCGAGGATTTCTTCGGCGCGGCGGATGAACTCGCCGCGGTTGCGCGCCTCACGCAGGGCGTTGGTGCCGACGATACGTACCGCGCCATCGGGCATGCCGCTGATCAGCTGGGCGAAGCGCTTGAGGCAGTCCAGACCGCGCTGCATCGATTCTTCGTTGAGCTGGCGCTCTTCGTTGATCCCGGCGGCCAGCTGAACCTTCTCCCCGAGTCGCTCAAGAATACGGATCTCGGTATGGTGGGCCTTGGCCACTACCATATGGAAACTGTTGGAGCCCAAGTCAATGGCAGCGATCAAGGACAGATTCTTGGCTGTGGTTTGCGGCATGGTCATGGTTTCTCGGTCGATAACCCGGCAATCCTGCCACGATCCAGGGCTGACGCCAACGCGCAGCTTATCAAGGCTTGATGTGGGGCAGGTTGATGGAGGAAATATGACTTTCCTGTGACCGCACCGATATGCGCGGTCATGCACAACTATAGTTACACTCAATCGTCCGTGACTTCCTGTAAGTCGCCGGTGCGGCTATGATGGGCCACGTTTTTTTGCTTACGACCTTGGAGACTTCCATGAGCAGCGATCTTATCAAACACGTCACCGACGCCACCTTCGAAGCCGAAGTCCTGAAGGCTGAAGGCCCGGTGCTGGTCGACTACTGGGCTGAATGGTGCGGCCCTTGCAAAATGATCGCTCCGGTTCTGGACGACATCGCCGCTACCTACCAGGGCAAACTGACCGTCGCCAAGCTGAACATCGACGACAACCAGGAAACCCCGGCCAAGCACGGCGTGCGTGGCATCCCGACGCTGATGCTGTTCAAGAACGGCAACGTCGAGGCCACCAAGGTCGGCGCACTGTCCAAGTCTCAGCTGGCAGCCTTCCTGGACGCCAATATCTGAGTGAAAAAAGCCCCGCATTCGCCGGGGCTTTTCTTTGTCTGGTGACTAGACGCCAGAAAAAGCAGGTGTTACATTCGGCCTCGCACTGTTTCTTCGGTGCCCTCTGCACGCCGTCGCCGACGCATCCCTAATTCGAATCAGTACGCGATCCTGTCGCCTTCTCTGCGGCGCGGCTTCATTAAGCCAGAAGCTTAATTTCCCCTTCTTACATGATTACGTCACTCCCCTTATGAACCTGACTGAACTCAAGCAAAAGCCGATTACCGATCTGCTCGAAATGGCCGAACAGATGGGCATAGAAAATATGGCCCGTTCGCGCAAGCAAGATGTGATTTTCTCCCTGTTGAAAAAGCATGCGAAAAGCGGCGAGGAAATCTCCGGTGACGGCGTGCTGGAGATTCTCCAGGACGGCTTCGGCTTCTTGCGCTCGGCGGATGCTTCCTACCTGGCCGGCCCGGACGACATCTATGTCTCGCCAAGCCAGATCCGCCGTTTCAACTTGCGCACCGGCGACACCATCGTCGGCAAGATCCGCCCGCCAAAAGAAGGCGAGCGTTACTTCGCCCTGCTGAAAGTCGACACCATCAACTTCGACCGGCCGGAAAACGCGAAGAACAAGATTCTGTTCGAAAACCTGACGCCGCTGTTCCCTAACGAGCGCCTGAAGATGGAAGCCGGTAACGGCTCCACCGAAGACCTCACCGGCCGGGTGATCGACCTCTGCGCCCCGATCGGTAAAGGCCAGCGTGGTTTGATCGTTGCTCCGCCAAAAGCGGGCAAGACCATCATGCTGCAGAACATCGCGGCCAACATTACCCGTAACAACCCCGAGTGCCACCTGATCGTCCTGCTGATCGACGAGCGCCCGGAAGAAGTAACCGAAATGCAGCGCACCGTGCGCGGCGAAGTGGTTGCCTCGACCTTCGACGAGCCACCAACCCGCCACGTGCAGGTTGCCGAAATGGTCATCGAGAAGGCCAAGCGCCTGGTTGAGCACAAGAAAGACGTAGTCATCCTGCTCGACTCGATCACCCGTCTGGCACGTGCCTACAACACCGTGATCCCGAGCTCCGGCAAGGTCCTGACCGGTGGTGTCGATGCTCACGCCCTGGAGAAGCCAAAGCGTTTCTTCGGTGCTGCGCGTAACATCGAAGAAGGCGGCTCGCTGACCATCATCGCCACCGCGCTGGTTGAAACCGGTTCGAAGATGGACGAAGTGATCTACGAAGAGTTCAAGGGCACCGGCAACATGGAGCTGCCGCTGGACCGCAAGATCGCCGAGAAGCGTGTATTCCCGGCCATCAACATCAACCGTTCGGGTACCCGTCGCGAAGAGCTGCTGACCGCCGACGACGAGCTGCAGCGCATGTGGATCCTGCGCAAGCTGCTGCACCCGATGGATGAAGTCGCGGCCATCGAGTTCCTGGTCGACAAGCTCAAGCAGACCAAGACCAACGACGAGTTCTTCTTGTCGATGAAACGCAAGTAAACCAGTGCGTTGCGCAAAAGCCGGGGCAACCCGGCTTTTTGCTATCTGTACTTTGGCTATTCTGGCCGGCCGGGTTAGGCGATACACTTTGCACCCCGACCGGTACGGCGAATACGAGGCTTTTGCATGCAGTATCGCGATTTGCGCGACTTTATCCGTGGCCTGGAACAGCGCGGCGAACTCAAGCGCATCCAGGTTCCGATCTCTCCAGTCCTGGAAATGACCGAAGTCTGCGACCGCACTCTGCGCGCCAAAGGCCCGGCGCTACTGTTCGAAAAGCCTACGGGCTTCGACATTCCGGTGCTCGGCAACCTGTTTGGCACCCCGGAGCGGGTAGCCATGGGCATGGGCGCCGAGTCGGTCAGCGAGCTGCGCGAAATCGGCAAGCTGCTGGCCTTCCTCAAGGAGCCTGAGCCGCCCAAAGGCCTGAAGGATGCCTGGTCGAAGCTGCCGATCTTCAAGAAGGTCGTGTCGATGGCACCGAAAGTGGTCAAGGATGCCGCCTGCCACGAAGTGGTCATCGAAGGCGACGACGTCGACCTCGGCATGCTGCCGGTGCAGCATTGCTGGCCGGGCGATGTCGCGCCGCTGATTACCTGGGGCCTGACCGTGACCCGCGGGCCGAACAAAGAGCGCCAGAATCTGGGGATCTATCGCCAGCAGGTGATTGGCCGCAACAAGGTGATCATGCGCTGGCTCAGCCACCGCGGCGGCGCCCTGGACTACCGCGAGTGGTGCGAGAAGCACCCGGGCCAGCCGTTCCCGGTCTCCGTGGCCCTCGGCGCGGATCCGGCGACCATCCTTGGCGCGGTGACCCCGGTACCCGACACCTTGTCCGAATACGCATTCGCCGGCCTGTTGCGCGGCAACCGCACCGAGCTGGTCAAGTGCCGTGGCAATGACCTGCAGGTGCCGGCCACCGCCGAGATCATCCTCGAGGGTGTGATTCATCCGGGCGAGATGGCGCCGGAAGGTCCGTACGGCGACCACACTGGTTACTACAACGAAGTCGACAGCTTCCCGGTGTTCACCGTCGAGCGCATCACGCACCGCAAAAATCCGATTTATCACAGCACCTACACTGGCCGTCCGCCAGATGAGCCGGCGATCCTCGGTGTGGCGCTCAACGAAGTCTTCGTGCCGATCCTGCAGAAGCAGTTCCCGGAAATCACCGACTTCTACCTGCCACCTGAAGGCTGTTCCTACCGCATGGCGGTGGTGACCATGAAGAAGCAGTATCCGGGGCACGCCAAGCGCGTCATGCTCGGGGTCTGGTCGTTTTTGCGACAGTTCATGTACACCAAGTTCGTTATTGTCACCGACGACGACATCAATGCCCGGGACTGGAATGATGTGATCTGGGCGATTACCACGCGTATGGACCCCAAGCGCGATACGGTGATGATCGACAACACCCCGATCGACTACCTGGACTTCGCTTCGCCGATTTCCGGCCTGGGTTCGAAGATGGGCCTGGATGCGACGAACAAGTGGCCGGGAGAAACCAGCCGTGAATGGGGACGGGTCATCGTCAAGGATGAAGCGGTCACCCGGCGGATCGATGAGCTGTGGAACCAGTTGGGAATAGACTAAATGCAGGTAACCTTGCAGCCGTCCGGGGCGGTGTTGGCGCTCAACCCCGGAGAACGGATTCTGGATGGGGCGCGGCGTCTTGGCTACGACTGCCCGCAGAGCTGCCGCAATGGCAACTGCCATGTCTGCGCTGCGTTGCTGGTGGAAGGACGCGTGCGTCAGGACGGGCAGGAGCGTGACCATGGCGAACTGTTCACCTGCATCGCCGAACCGCTGGAGGACTGTGTCTTGTTATGGGATGGCGTGCTCGCGTTAGGCGAGTTGCCGGTACGGACACTGGCCTGTCAGTTGAGTGAGTGCGTTGAGGTCGGTGGCGACGTCTGGCGGGTGCGCCTGCGGGCACCGGCGGGCAAACCGCCGCGTTACCATGCCGGGCAGTACCTGATGATCGAGCGCGAAGCGGGCGACAAGGCGGCCTTCTCCCTGGCATCGGCCCCCCATAGCGGACGCGAACTTGAGCTGCACGTGCTGGCCCGCGAAAACAGTGCGGTGGCATTGATTGCACAGTTGCAGCGCAACGGTATGGCGCGGCTCGAGATGCCGTTTGGCGATGCTCACCTGGCTGAGCTGCCCGATGGTCCGCTGGTTCTGATCGCCGCAGGCACCGGCATGGCGCAAATGCACAGCCTGATCGAGCATTGCCGGGCCCAGGGCTTCAAGCATCCGGTTCACCTGTACTGGGGCGTGCGCCTGCCAGAGGACTTTTACCAGATCGAGCATTGGGCCGAATGGGAGCAGTTGCCGAACCTGTTCCTGCACAAGGTGGTGAGCGATCTGTGTGGCTGGGAAGGGCGTTGCGGCCTGTTGCACGAGGCCATTTGTGAAGATATGCAGGATCTGGCCGGTATCCATGTTTACGCCAGCGGCTCGCCGAACATGGTCTATGCCACCCTCGATGCGCTGGTCGAAGCGGGTATGGATGCTCATCAGATGCGTGCTGATGTATTCGCTTATGCCCCTCGCGGTTGAATGACGGAATAAGGCACGCTGCAATAGCGTGCCGGTTTAATAACCACCGTTGTTTGTAGCGGGCATAAGGCAATTATTATTGCCGGCAGCGTAAATAACTTTCGCTACACTTGGAATAACACCCTGAGGTTTGCTCAAAGCCTTGCTGCAGGGCACTTCCGGGGCGAGGTGAGGCTTGTGTTCAATACACAATCTGCCGTACGGTAAGTACGCGGATAAGGTATTCGTTTACAGTGACTCACTTCTGTAGTTCACGGGGAATTCTGGCGGCAGCTATGTCGGCGATTGAAACTGCATCTTTGCCTGTGGCTTATCCTCCGTTGCTCGACTTCGGACAACAACTGTCCCATGAGCAACTTAAACTTTCGGTTCAGCACACCATGTCCCGCCATCAGGGTGGTCCGGTCTGGCTGTTTGCCTACGGCTCGCTGATCTGGCGCCCGGAATGCAACGCCGCCGAGCGTCGGCGCGCCAGGGTGCATGGTTACCATCGCGGGCTATACCTGTGGTCGCACGAGCACCGGGGGACTCCCGAGTGCCCGGGGCTGGTCTTCGGCCTTGACCGTGGCGGCTCCTGCAGCGGCTTTGCCTACCGCCTGCCAGACGAATGCCTGGAAGACTCCCTGTTGGCTCTGTGGCAGCGCGAGATGCCTTACCCGGCTTACCGGCCGCATTGGCTGACCTGCCGCCTGGACGATGGCAGCAAGGTTCAGGCCCTGGGTTTTGTGCTCGAGCGGCACTTGCCGTGCTACGCCGGTAACCTGCCCGACGATCTGCTCAGTCAGATTTTCGCCAACGCCAAGGGGCGTTATGGCAGTACCCGTGACTACGTCGAGCAGACCCTCAACGCGTTGCGCATTCATGCCATGCCGGACCGTAACCTGGAGGCCCGGTTCCGACGTTGCCATAAAGACCGGATGCATACCCTGTAGGAGCTGGCGGTAGCCTGCGATCGACCGCGGAGCGGTCGTAATACGGGCAGCGCTGAACGTGCAGTCCTTATTGGCCGTATCGCGGGACAAGCCCGCACACACACTTGGTTCCGCAGCGCTGGAAGGATTGGCTCAGCGCAGGGTCACCACCAGTTTGCCCAGCGCTTTACGCTGACCGAGCAGGTCGATGGCCGCTCCGGCCTCGGCCAGCGGGAAGGTTTGCGACACCAGGGGCTTGAGCTTGCCCTCGGCGAACCAGGCAAACAGCTGCTTGAAGTTCGCCGCGTTGTCAGCTGGCTGGCGCTGGGCGAAAGCACCCCAGAACACGCCAAGCACTGCCGCCCCCTTGAGCAGCGCCAGGTTTACCGGTAGCTGCGGGATGCGCCCACTGGCAAAGCCCACCACCAGCAGGCGGCCATTCCAGGCGAGGCCACGCACCGCCTGGTCGAACAGGTCGCCGCCGACCGGGTCGTAGATCACATCGACACCGTTGCCAGCGGTCAGGCGTTTGATCTCGTCCTTGAGGCTGTGCTCGCTGTAGTTGATCAATTCATCGGCACCGGCGGCCTTGGCCACGGCGAGCTTCTCGGCGCTGCTGGCCGCGGCGATGACCCGTGCGCCCATGGCCTTGCCGATTTCCACCGCCGCCAGGCCGACACCGCCGGAGGCGCCGAGCACCAACAGGGTTTCGCCGGCCTTGAGCTGACCGCGTTGCTGCAGGGCATGCATCGAGGTGCCATAGGTCATGCCAAAGGCGGCGGCGTGGGTGAAGTCCATTTGCTCAGGGATCGGCAGCACGTTATAGCCCGGCACTGCCACCTGCTCGGCAAAGCTGCCCCAGCCGGTCAGGGCCATGACCCGGTCGCCGACCTTGAGATCAGTGACTTTCTCGCCCACCGCGCTGATGATCCCCGCCGCCTCGCCTCCGGGCGAGAAGGGCAGAGGCGGCTGGAACTGGTACTTGCCCTCGATGATCAGGGTGTCGGGAAAGTTGACCCCGGCCGCATGTACATCCAGGAGGATTTCGTTCTTCTTCGGTACGGGGCTTGCGACCTCTTCCAGGACCAGACCCTGAGCCGGGCCCAGGGTTTTGCACAACACTGCTTTCATCGGGACTATTCCTTTGCGCGTAGTGGCCGATAAGTGTAGGTGGGTCAGGTGCCGGGTCAACGAGCATGGCCCGTCCTGATAGGCCGGCATAAGCCCGGGCTTGGGTTTGACCGGTGCGCTGGGTATGCTGGCGCGAACTGTTTGAGGAGCGAATTCGTGAAAGCGTGGATCTTGATGGTAATGGCGCTGATGCTGCCGATGGCGGCCTTGGCCGAAGAAGCCAAGGAAGGGGAACCGAAGGTCTCCTACATCTCCCTGAGCCCACCCTTCGTGGGCAACTACGCCCTGGATGGCGGCCCGAAGCTGCGTGTGTACAAAGCCGACGTCGCCCTGCGGGTCAACAGTGACGCTGCCGCGACGGCGGTGAAGCATCATGAGCCATTGATCCGCAATCAGCTGGTGGCGCTCTTCACTCAGCAGAACCTGGAAAGCATGAGCAATGTCGAGGCCAAGGAAAAGCTGCGTCAGGAAGCCCTGAAGCAGGTCCAGCAGGTACTGGAGAACGAAGAAGGCAAGCCGCTGGTTGATGACCTGCTGTTCAACAACCTGATCGTGCAGTAACCCGCCCGGCCCTCAGGATGTAAGGCTGCGGCGAAAACGTCCCAGGGCAACGGCGAAAAACGCCAGGCCGATGGCGGCCAGGGCCAGCAGGTCGGGCCAGACCACCGCCAGCCCGGCGTCACGGAACAGGATCGCGGCGCTGAGGCTGACGAAGTGGGTCGAGGGCGAAAGCTGCATGACCCACTGCAGCCACTGCGGCATGCTGTCCAGCGGCGTACTGCCCCCGGACAGCAAGAGCATGGGGATGATCACCGGAATCGCCAGCAAGCCGAATTGCGGGGTCGAGCGGGCCAGGGTGGCGAGGAAGATCCCCAGCGCGGTACTGGCAAACAGATACAGCGCGGTCACCGCCAGGAACAAGCCCAGCGACCCGGCCAGTGGCACGCCCAAAGCCCCTTTGACCACCACTTCCAGCGACACCCAGGTGCACAGCACCACCACCAGGGCGTTGCTGCCGATCTTCGCCAGCATGATTTCCAGCGCCGTCAGCGGCAGCACCAGCAGGTGATCGAGGGTGCCGTGTTCGCGTTCGCGCAGCAGTGCGGTGCCAGTCAGGACAATCGCCAGAATGGTGATGTTGTTGACGATCTGGATCACCGCCAGAAACCAGCCACCTTCCAGGTTCGGGTTGAACAGCGCCCTGGGGCTGATCAGCGCCGGGCTGCTGGTTGCCGCCGAGCCCTG
Organism: Pseudomonas sp. GW821-FHT10B02; assembly: GCF_059415665.1. Lineage (NCBI taxonomy): Bacteria > Pseudomonadati > Pseudomonadota > Gammaproteobacteria > Pseudomonadales > Pseudomonadaceae > Pseudomonas > Pseudomonas sp. GW821-FHT10B02. Next base: position 344,904 of record NZ_JBWKNR010000001.1, read on the forward strand.
GTTGGCGTAGTCCAGCAGTTCGCGTTCGAAGATCCGCCCGATGTAGCCGGCGCCCATGAACGCCTGGCTCATGGCCGTGGCATCGACATTGACCTGCAGCTCTGGCGAGCGCCCGGCGAGCAGGTCAGTCTGGAAGTTGACCGGTACGTTGATGACGAAGGTATACAGGCCACTGTCCATGGCCTGGTCGAGCTGGTCGTAGGCCAGCGGCACGGCGCTCTGGAATTCGGGTGGTTGCAGGGCCTCGGCCAGCTTGCGCGAGAGCAGGCTGTGGTCTTCGTCGATCACCGCCACGCTGGCGTTGTGCACGCCGATGATCGATCCCGCTGCTGGCATGTAGATCGCCACGCTGAAGGCATACAGCAGAAACAGCAGCAGTACGCTGTCGTGGCGCAGGCTGGTCAGCTCTTTGAGGCCCAGGCGCAGGGTGTGTGCCAAGCGATGCATCAGACCTCCTGCTTCTTCAGCATGGCCAGGCTCAGGCCGGTGAAACCGAGGAAGAAGCCCAGCAACGCCAGGCACTGTGGCCACAGCTCACGCAGGCTCAGGGCTTTGGTGAACGTGCCGACGGCGATATCGAGAAAGTAGCCGGCCGGGAACAGCTGGCCCATCAGCGCCGCCGAGCCATCGAGCGAGGAGCGCGGCACGATCAGCCCGGAGAACTGGATGGTCGGCAGGCTGGTGATGATCATGGTGCCGAGAATCGCGGCAATCTGGGTGCGGGTGAAGGCCGAGATCAGCAGGCCCAGGCTGGTGGTTGCCAGCAGGTACAGCAGACCGCCACAGGCCAGGGCCAGGGCGCTGCCTTTGAACGGCACGCCGAACAGCCAGCGGTTCATTGCCACCAGCAGCGCCAGGTTGATCAGGCTGATTGCCAGGTACGGCGCCTGTTTGCCGAGTAGAAACTCCAGGCGGGTCAGCGGTGTGGCGTAGAAGTTGGTGATCGAACCCAGCTCTTTCTCGCGGACAATCCCGAGCGCCGTGAGCATGGCCGGAATGAAGGCCAGGATCAGCGCCATCACCCCGGGGCCGATGGCATTCACGCTGACCACGTCCTGGTTGTAGCGAAAGCGGGTTTCCAGGCGCACCGGGGATTGTCCGGGCTGCGCCTTGCTGCTCAGTGCCGCCAGTTGTTCAAGGTTGGCCTGGTGCACCGCTTCGACGTAGTTGCGGCTGGTCTCGGCGCGAAACGGCATGCCACCGTCGAGCCAGGCGGCCACCACCGGTTGGCGCCCGGCGTGCAGGTCGCGACCGAATCCGGGCGGGATCTCCAGAGCCAGTTTGATTTCCGAGCGCTGCAGGCGTTGGTGCAACTGTTTCGAGTCGCGAATCGGTGCTTGCTCGGCGAAGTAGCGCGAGCCGCGGAAGGCTTCGAGGTAGGCACGGCTTTGCGGGCTCTGGTCCTGGTCATAGACGGCGAAGGCCAGGTTCTCCACGTCCAGCGAGATGCCGTAGCCGAATATCACCATCATGAACACGGCGCCGAGCAGGGCGAATGCCAGGCGTACCTTGTCGCGCAGCAGTTCTTTGCCTTCGCGCGTGGCCACGGCAAACAGGCGGCGGATGCTGAAACCTTGCGACATGAGCATTGGCGTTGTCGAGGCAGGCGCGTCCAGCTGGGCGGTGGCCGCAGGTGGTTCGCTCGGTTCCTGGGCCTGTTCCAGGCAAGTGACGAAAGCGTCCTCCAGGGTCTCGCCGGCGAACTGTTGTTGCAGCGCAGCCGGCGTGTCGCAGGCCAGTACCTTGCCGGCGTGCATCAGGGAAATGCGGTCGCAGCGCAGCGCTTCGTTCATGAAATGGGTGGACAGGAAGATGGTCACGCCCTGATCCCGCGACAGTTCGATCAGCAAGCGCCAGAAGTCATCGCGGGCGGCCGGGTCGACCCCTGAAGTGGGTTCGTCGAGGATCAGTACCTCGGGGCGATGCAGTACCGCAACCGCCAATGACAGGCGCTGGCGCAGGCCCAGGGGCAGCGCGCCGGATTGCTGGTCGGCGATGGCGCCGAGGTCGAAACGCTCGATCAGCTCGGCGATGCGCGGCGCGCTTTCGGCTTTGGGCAGATCGAAAAGCCGCGCGTGCAGATCGAGGTTCTGCCGCACGCTGAGCTCGCCATACAGCGAGAAACTCTGGGACATGAAGCCGACCCGCTTGCGCGTGGCCAGGTCCTTGGCGTCCACCGGGCGGCCCAACAGCATGGCGCTGCCTTCACTGGCCGGCATCAGGCCGGTGAGCACCTTCATGGTGGTGGTCTTGCCGCAGCCGTTGGAGCCGAGAAAACCGAAAATCTCACCACGGCCAATGGCAAAGCTGACCTTGTTCACCGCAGTGAAATCACCGAAGCGCAGGGTCAGCTCATGGGCTTCGATGGCAATCGTCGTGTCGCCGTCAGCGCGCGGTGGAATCTGCAGTGGCTGTGCGTCGTGTGCGCTGTCGCCTTGATAGTGGGTGAAGGCATCATCCAGCTTGCCGCTGGCGGTGACACTGGCCAGCTCGTGGCTGAGCCCCGAGGCAATCAATCTGCCGCGATCGAGCATCAGGCAATGTTCGAACTGTTCGGCCTCTTCCATGTAGGCGGTGGCCACCAGCAGGGTCAGTTGCGGCCGCTCCTGGCGCACCTGTTCGACCAGCTCCCAGAAGCGCCTGCGCGACAGCGGATCGACGCCGGTGGTCGGTTCGTCGAGGATCAACAGGTCCGGTTCGTGGATCAACGCGCAGCATAGCCCGAGCTTTTGCTTCATGCCGCCGGACAGCTTGCCCGCCGGCCGTTCGGCAAAGCGGGCGAGGTCGGTGGCCAGCAGCAGGTTGTGCATGCGCTGCTCGCACTCGGCGGCGCTGAGGCCGAACAGGGTGGCGAAGAAGCGGATGTTTTCGCTGATCGACAGTTCCGGGTAGAGGTTGTTGCCCAGGCCCTGCGGCATGAAAGCGATGCGCGGGTACAGGCTGTTGCGGTGACGGCGTTTGCGGATCGAGCCGCCGAGTACCGACAGCTCACCGTTTTGCAGCTTTTTCACCCCGGCAATCAGCCCGAGCAGGCTGGACTTGCCGGCACCGTCCGGGCCGATCAAGCCGCAGCGGGTGCCGGCCGGCAGGTTGAAGGTGATGTCCTGCAGGGCGTCCAGTTTGCCGTAGCGGTGGCGGATGCCCTCGGCCTGCAGCGCCAGTGCGTTCATTGCAGGTTGGCCGGCCAGTCCACTTCAGCGGTGCGCACATAGCCCGCACCGGGCATGCCGGGTTTGGCCTGCGGCACGGCACTGGGCTCGGTCAGGCGCAGTTTGACCCGGAACACCAGCTTCTGGCGTTCGTCGCGGGTTTCCACCTGCTTCGGGGTGAACTGGGCCTTGGCGGCGACAAAGGCAATTTTCGCCGGCAGGGCCTTTTCCGGCAGGGCGTCGAGTATCACCCGGGCTTGATCGCCGACGGTCAGGCGACCGGTAGTCGAAGCCGGCAGGTAGAGGTTCATGTACTGGTCGTTAGGATCGATCAGCAGCAATACCCGGCCACCGGCACCGAGCACTTCGCCAGGTTCGGCCAGGCGTAACTGGATGACACCGTCGATGGGCGCACGCAAACTGCTGTCGTCGATCTCGCTGGTGAGTTGTGCAACCTGGGCCTGTGCGGCACCGATCGCGGCCTTGATCGCGGCCAACTGCGCGCGCGCGGCGACCACCGCGGAACATGCGGTGTCGTAGCGCGCCTGCTGTTGGTCGAGCAACTGCTGGCTGGCGTATTTGCGCTGGAAGATTTCCCGGACCCGCTTGAGCTCCTGGCTGGCCAGCAGCTGCTCGCTCTGGCGCAATTGCACATTGGCCTGGGCCGCCGCGTAGTTTTCCTCGGCTCGCAGCACTTCGGCCTCAGCCTGATTACGTTGGGCCTCGAGGGTGCGGGTGTCGATACGCGCCAGCAGCTGGCCCTGGCGAACCTTGTCGCCTTCGTCGACCAGCACTTCGGCCAGACGCCCGGGGATCTTGCTGGCGATCTGCACTTCAGTGGCTTCGAGCCGGCCGTTACCCATGCTCAGGCCATCAGGCAGACGGTCGTGCAGGGATTTCCAGTAACCCAGGCCGCCTGCGGCCACAAGCAGGGCGATCAAGGCGCCGGCGAAAAATTTCGGGGTATGTTGGCTCATCAGTCTGCATCCTGCTGCATTCACGTCAGAGTGTGACGCGGCACCGATCCTGGTGCGTTGATGTTGGTCAAATTGATAGCATCCTATCCGATTTAACGCAGAGCGAGTACCGCGGCCCATTGTTCAGGGGTCACCGGCATGACCGACAGGCGGCTGCCTTTCTGCACCAGGGGCAATTCGGCGAGGGCGGTCTGTTGTTTGAGGTAGCCCAGGCCCAGCACCTTGCTGAAGGTTTCGACGTGGGCAACGTCGACAGCGCTCCAGGGGTTCTTCTCGGCATTGGCCTTGGCGTCGAAGTAATGGCTTTGCGGATCCAGGGCGGTCGGGTCGGGGTAGGCGGCGGCGCTGATCCGGGCGATGCCGGCGATGCCCGGCTCGGGGCAGCTGGAGTGGTAGAAGAAAAACTGATCGCCCACCGCCATGCTGCGCAGGAAATTGCGTGCCTGATAGTTGCGAACGCCGTCCCAGCGCGCTTGCTGCAAGCGTGCCAGATCCTTGATCGAAAGTTCGTCGGGTTCGGATTTCATCAGCCAATAGGCCATGGGGCTGCTCCTGGTAAAAATTTGAAATAACCTGTTGCATGAAACCGACAGTCGGTTGGCGTCAAGGTTTGCGTGTCGTCTCAGGTTGTCGGAGAATGCGCCACTTTCAAGCTTGACGCTGCCGCAACCATTAAAAAACGTTGCTGACAACGTGATCAGTTTGCCTGAGGGGGGCAATCAATGAATCGCAAACCGGACTTGCTCTGGATTCTGGTGTTTCTGTTCGGTTTGGGTGTGGTCACTACCGGTTATGCGCAAAGCCTGTGGGAGCGCAAACTCGACGCTCCGTACGAAATGCCGGTCAATCCGCAACAGCGTTAATCGCCTGCTGGCGCCTTTTCAGACGGGCGCCAGGTACCAGCCACGGTCCGAGACCGTTCCTTGCAGTGGTACATCCCAACTGGCCTGGGCCAGTCGTTCGACTTTTTGACACTCATGGGCCAGGCCTAATAACAAGGGCTTTTTCCATGCCTTGCGCCGTGCCTGATAGGCCAGGCTTCGATCATAGAAGCCACCGCCCATGCCCAGCCGGCCACCGACTTCATCAAACCCCACCAGTGGCAGCAGGATCAGGTCCAGCGCCCAGATCGGCCGTTGCCGTGCCAGATTGATGTGCGGCTCGGCGATGCGAAAACGGTTGGGCCGCAGTTTTTCGCCGTGCTCGATACGTTGAAAGACCATTTTGCTTCTCGGCCAGGCGTGCAGCACCGGCAGATAGGTGCGCTTGCCGCGCCGCTGGGCTTCGCGCAGCAGCAGACGCGGGTCGATCTCACAATCATTGGGCAGGTACAGGGCGATGTGGCGGGCGCGGCGGAACAGCGGATGCTGGGCCAGTTGCCGGTACAGTCCAAGCGCGGCCTGACGTTGCTCGGCCGGACTCAAGGCGCGGCGGGCATCGCGTAGCAGGCGGCGGAGCTGGGGGCGGGTGAGCGGCGCGGTGTCGGTCATGGCACGGGCGTTCCCAGAGAGGGCTGCCTGGCGCAGGGCGGCAGCTCGATTTGCCCGCGCAACAACGCGAGCAAAGGTAATTCAGGCTCCCCGACGAACCGCTGTCGGTGTAGCCCTTGAACCCGAAAGTTCAAGGTGGAGATTGCAGGAGGCGTTAAGGCTTTCCGTCAAGCGGACATGCACACCGGCCCCACGTGCAACCCCCGTGGTTGTGCGTATCGGCTCAGGGACATGACCGACTGGCAAGCACTCCAGGGAGTGGCGCCAGTATACCGATACTCAGCCCTTATTTGAATCTTGATCGTCGGCCAGTGCCTGATCGACCCGTTCGAGCAGGTCACGCACCTGTTCACGGCTGGCGCCGCCTGCTGGCGCTTCAGGGCGTTCCTGGTTGTGCAGCAGGTCGTGGGTGATGTTCAGCGCTGCCATCACGGCGATCCGGTCGGCACCGATGACTTTGCCGCTGCTGCGGATTTCGCGCATCTTGCCATCCAGGTAGCGTGCGGCGCTGACCAGGTTGCTGCGCTCTTCGGGCGGACAGATGATCGAATATTCTTTGTCGAGGATCTGAACGGTGACGCTATTGCTTGAACTCATGAGTCTTGCTCCAGGGCCTTGAGTCGCAAAATCATCGATTCGACCTTACGCCGGGCGATTTCGTTTTTTTCGATGAGGTGGGCGCGCTCCTCGCGCCAGGACTTTTCCTGAGCTAATAGGAGTGCGTTTTGCCGTTTTAGTTGCTCGACTCGCTCAATCAGCAGTTCGAATCGGCCCATCAGCGCTTGCAGATCGTTCTCTTGCATTGGTTGCCCACTCGATTCGCTCTGGGGGTGGTTGCCCGGTTTATGCCCCGGCCTGCCCCGAGTTGGCCACGTCGATGGTCTTGGCGCGCCTGCCGGTGCTAGGATACAAGGTCTTCATTCTAGTCATTGCGCCGTCTGGCGCCTAGTTGCCCATGCCCAATACCAATTCGCCGTACACCGCTTTCGCCACCTTGCTCAGCAGCAACGGGCATCCTGTTTCCCCTGCCGAACTGCACGGGCTGTTGCTCGGCCGCAGCTGCGCCGGTGCCGGCTTCGATGCCGAGGCCTGGCTGGCCGACGCCGCCCACCTGCTGGAAAACGATCCGGCAGACAACGTTCGTAACGCTTTGATCGGCCTGCAGGAGATGGTCAAAGGCGAACTCACCGGCGACGATATCACTGTTGTCTTGCTGCTGCCGGGCGATGACGCCACGCTGACCGACCGGGCTGGGGCCCTGGGTGAGTGGTGCAAGGGCTTCCTCTATGGCTTTGGCTTGAACTCGGGTGGCTTGACCCTGAGCGTCGAGGCCAAGGAAATCTTGCAGGATCTGGACGCGATCTCCCAGGTCCAGGACGCCCTGGAAGAATCCGAAGACGGCGAAAGCGACTACATGGAAGTGATGGAATACCTGCGCGTCGCGCCGCTGCTGCTGTACACGGAGCTGGCCAAGCCGGTCGAGCCTGCCGCCAAACCTTCGCTGCACTGATTGCTGAGGGACTCCACTGCCCATGAGCCATATCCCCAAGTCGGAATACGCCCGTCGACGCAAGGCGCTGATGGCGCAGATGGAACCCAACAGTATTGCCATCCTGCCCGCCGCCGCAGTTGCCATCCGCAACCGCGACGTCGAGCATGTGTACCGCCAGGACAGCGATTTTCAGTACCTCAGCGGCTTCCCCGAGCCTGAAGCGGTCATCGCCCTGATCCCCGGCCGTGAGCATGGCGAGTACGTGCTGTTCTGCCGTGAACGCAACCCCGAGCGCGAACTGTGGGATGGCCTGCGCGCCGGCCAGGAAGGCGCGATCCGCGACTTTGGCGCCGATGACGCCTTTCCCATCACCGATATCGACGACATCCTGCCCGGCCTGATCGAAGGCCGCGACCGGGTTTACTCGGCCATGGGCAGCAATCCGGAATTCGACCGCCACCTGATGGAATGGATCAACGTGATCCGCTCCAAGGCGCGTCTTGGCGCCCAGCCGCCGAACGAGTTCGTTGCCCTGGATCATCTGCTGCATGACATGCGCCTGTATAAATCGGCGGCAGAAGTGAAAGTCATGCGCGAAGCCGCGGCGATTTCCGCGCGGGCTCACGTGCGGGCCATGCAGGCCTGTCGTGCGGGCTTGCGCGAGTACAGCCTGGAAGCCGAGCTGGATTACGAGTTCCGCAAAGGCGGGGCGAAGATGCCGGCTTACGGCTCGATCGTCGCCGCCGGACGCAACAGTTGCATCCTGCATTACCAGGAGAACGATGCGCTGCTCAAGGACGGCGATCTGGTATTGATCGACGCCGGTTGCGAGATCGACTGCTACGCCAGCGACATCACCCGTACCTTCCCGGTCAGCGGGCAGTTCTCGCCGGAGCAGAAGGCGATCTACGAGCTGGTGCTCAAGGCCCAGGAGGCGGCGTTTGCCGCCATCGCGCCGGGCAAGCACTGGAACCACGCCCATGAGGCGACGGTTCAGGTGATCACTGAAGGGCTGGTGGCGCTGGGGCTGCTCAAGGGCGAGGTCCGGGAGCTGATCGAAAGCGAAGCTTACCGGGCCTTCTACATGCATCGCGCAGGGCACTGGCTGGGCATGGATGTGCACGATGTCGGCGAGTACAAGGTCGGTGGCCAGTGGCGCGTACTTGAACCCGGCATGGCGCTGACCGTGGAACCTGGCATCTATATCGGTGCCGACAACCAGAATGTCGCGAAAAAGTGGCGCGGCATTGGTGTACGTATCGAGGATGATGTAGTGGTAACTAAGCAGGGCTGTGAAATCCTGACCTCAGGCGTGCCGAAGACGGTCGCTGAAATCGAAGCCTTGATGGCTGCTGCGCGCAGTGCCGCGGCATGAACCGGGTGAACCTGGCAATCATTGGCGGTGGCCTGGTCGGCGCCAGTCTGGCGCTTGCCTTGCAAGCGGGCGCCAAGGCGCGCGGCTGGAAGATCCTGCTGATCGAACCCTTCGCACCGGGCGACAGCTACCAGCCGAGCTATGACGCACGCTCCTCGGCGTTGTCCTTCGGCACCCGGCAGATCTATGAGCGTCTGGGCCTGTGGCAGCAGATCAGCCGCCGGGCCGAACCGATTCGCCAGATCCAGGTTTCCGACCGTGGCCGCTTTGGCGCCACGCGCCTGGATGCGCTGGAGGAAGGGGTTCCCGCTCTGGGTTATGTAGTGGAAAACGCCTGGCTGGGGCAGTGCCTGTGGAAAGGCCTGGATGCCGAGGTGGTGAGCTGGCGTTGCCCGGCTGAAGTGACTGCCATGCAGGCGCTGGAAGACGGTTATCGCCTGTCGCTCAATGACGATACCCAGGTTGAGTGCGACCTGGCGGTGCTCGCCGACGGCGGCCGCTCCGGCCTGCGCGAACAGCTGGGCATCCATGTCAGCCAGCGCCCTTACAACCAGAGCGCGTTGATTGCCAACATCACTCCGAGCGAAGCGCACTGTGGTCAGGCGTTCGAGCGCTTCACCGACGAAGGCCCGATGGCCTTGCTGCCCTTGCCGGAAAACCGCTGTGCGCTGGTCTGGACCCGTGCCGGGATGGACGCCAAACGCCTGGCCGAACTGGATGAACGCAGCTTCCTCAGCGAGTTGCAGGAAGTGTTCGGCTACCGTCTGGGGCTGTTGCGCCAGGTCGGCGCACGGCACCTGTACCCCTTGTCGCTGATCGAAGCCCAGGAGCAGGTACGTCCGCACCTGGTGGTGCTGGGCAACGCCGCCCACAGCCTGCACCCGATTGCCGGGCAGGGCTTCAACCTGTCGCTGCGCGATGTGCAGTCGCTGGCCGAAGGGCTGCTGGCAGGCCCTGCCGTGCCGGGCGACTTTGCCACGCTGCAGGCCTACCGCGAGCGTCAGCGCCTGGACCAGGACCTGACCGTGGGCTTCTCCGACCGGGTCACCCGCCTGTTCGGCAGTGCGCAACCGCTGGTTGCCACCGGACGAAACCTGGGGCTGCTCGGGCTCGACCTGTTGCCGCCGGCCAAGCGTTGGTTTGCCCGCCAGGCCATGGGCCTGGGAACCCGTCCGGACCCACGGAGCTGAGCATGGACGATCCGCGCAAACTGGCACGGCGTGCGCGCAGGCTGCGCTGGCGGCTGAACTTTTATCCGCCCTATATCGGTGCCGGCATTCACGTGCAAAGCATCAGTCCGGACTTGCGCCAGATAAAGGTGCGCCTGGGCCTGGGCTGGTTCAATCGCAACTACGTCGGCACCCAGTTCGGCGGCAGCCTGTATTCGATGGTCGATCCGTTCTACATGCTGATGCTGATGGAGCTGCTCGGCCGCGATTACATTGTCTGGGACAAGGCCGCCAGTATCGATTTCATCACTCCGGGCAAAGGCCCGGTGTTCGCTGAACTGCGCATCGACGATCAGTTGCTGGCGGATATCCGCGAGCACACGGCGGGCGGCAAGAAATACCTGCCACGACTTCAGGTCGATATCCGTGACGCTGCCGGCGAGCTGGTGGCGCAGGTCGACAAAACCCTTTACGTGCGGCTCAAGCCGCAAGCGAGACAGGCTTAAGGCATGGAAATGCGCGCAGATCTGTTGATTGTCGGTGCCGGTATGGTCGGCAGCGCCCTGGCCCTGGCATTGCAGCACAGTGGCCTGGAGATTCTCCTGCTCGACGGCAGTCCGCTGTCGATCAAACCCTTCGACGAGCAGGCCGCCTTCGAGCCACGGGTCAGTGCCCTGTCGATGGCCAGCCAGCGCATCCTCGAACGCCTGGGTGCCTGGCAGGGGATTGAGCAGCGGCGTGCCAGTCCCTATTCGGACATGCGTGTCTGGGACGGCAGCGGCACCGGTCAGATCCATTTTTCGGCGGCCAGCGTGCATGCCGAGGTGCTGGGGCATATCGTCGAGAACCGGGTGATACAGGATGGCCTGCTGGAACGCCTGCATGACAGTGAAGTCGGTCTACTGGCCAACGCGCGCCTGGAACAGATGCGCCGTTCCGATGACGAGTGGCTGCTGACCCTCGCCGACGGCCGCACGTTGCGCGCGCCGCTGGTCATCGCCGCTGACGGCGCGAACTCGGCGGTGCGACGCCTGACCGGCTGCGAGACCCGCGAGTGGGACTACCTGCACCACGCCATTGTCACCAGCGTGCGCTGCGCCGAGCCGCATCAGGCGACCGCCTGGCAACGCTTCACCGACGACGGGCCGCTGGCCTTCCTGCCGCTGATCCGCGATGGCCAGCAGGATTGGTGCTCGATTGTCTGGTCGACCACCCCGGAGCAGGCCGAGCGCTTGATGAAGCTCGACGATGCTGATTTCTGCGCGCAACTCGAGCGCGCCTTCGAGGGGCGTCTCGGCGCTGTGTTGCAGGCCGATCCACGGCTTTGCGTGCCGTTGCGCCAGCGCCATGCCAAACGCTATGTAGCCGAAGGCCTGGCGTTGATCGGTGACGCTGCGCATACCATTCACCCGTTGGCCGGGCAGGGGGTCAACCTGGGCTTTCTCGATGCCGCGGTATTGGCCGAAGAACTGCTGCATGCCTATGAACGTGGTGAGCGACTGGCGGATGAGCGCGTATTGAGCCGCTTCGAGCGTCGTCGCATGCCGCACAACCTGGCGTTGATGGCGGCCATGGAAGGTTTCGAGCGCCTGTTCCAGGCCGATCCGCTGCCACTGCGCTGGTTGCGCAACAGTGGCCTGAAATGGGTTGAGCAACTGCCTGAAGCCAAGGCGCTGTTCGTTCGTCAGGCCTTGGGGCTCAGTGGTGATTTGCCAGAACTGGCGAAGGCCTGAAGCCGGCTCTTGTCCTGCCGTAACATCTAGTAACTCCTCCCTGGTGAGTTCGGTTGAGAAGGCAAATGGGATTAACTACCATTTGCGCCTCTATTTGAACTCCGAGGACTGCACCATGTTGCCACGCAAGCACGTATTGGCCGCCCTGGCTCTGACCCTGTTGGGCGGTACCGCCCAGGCGGCGGACGAGGTGGTGGTGTATTCCTCGCGCATCGACGAGCTGATCAAGCCGGTGTTCGACGCCTATACCGCCAAGACCGGGGTCAAGGTCAAGTTCATCACCGACAAGGAAGCACCGCTGATGCAGCGGATCAAGGCCGAGGGGCAGAACGCCACCGCCGACCTGCTGCTCACTGTCGATGCCGGTAACCTCTGGCAAGCCGAGCAGATGGGCATCCTGCAGCCGATCAAATCGGAAGTCATCGATGCCAACATTCCCAAGCAGTACCGCGCCTCGTCCCACGACTGGACCGGCCTGAGCCTGCGCGCGCGGACCATCGCCTACTCCACCGAGCGGGTCAAACCCGAAGAGCTGAGCACCTACGAAGCCCTGGCCGACAAGAACTGGGAAGGGCGCCTGTGCCTGCGCACGGCGAAGAAGGTCTACAACCAGTCGCTGACCGCTACCTTGATCGAAACCCACGGCGAGAAGAAAACCGAGGAAATCATCAAGGGCTGGGTCAACAACCTGTCCACCGACGTGTTCTCCGATGACACCGCCCTGCTGCAGGCCATCAACGCTGGCCAGTGCGACGTCGGTATCGTCAACACCTACTACTACGGTCGCCTGCACAAGGAAAACCCGAACCTGGCGGTCAAGCTGTTCTGGCCGAACCAGGCTGACCGTGGCGTGCACGTCAACCTGTCGGGCATCGGCCTGACCAAGTACGCGCCGCATCCTGAAGCCGCGACAAAACTGGTCGAGTGGATGACCGGTGAAGAAGCGCAGAAGATTTTCGCTGGCGTGAACCAGGAATTCCCGGCCAACCCGAAAGTCGCACCGTCGGAAGAAGTGGCGGCCTGGGGTACGTTCAAGGCTGACACCATCCCGGTTGAAATCGCAGGCAAGCGTCAGGCTGAGGCAATTCGCCTGATGGATCGGGCTGGCTGGAACTAAGCGCAAGGCTTTATCCTACCGCTGCCTTTTCGCGGGGCAAGCCCGCTCCCACAGGTTCTGTGGGAGCGGGCTTGCCCCGCGATGCCATTGAACATCTAGAGACGTTTCCTTTTGGCTCACCCCGCCCAACGCCGCTGGTATCCCCTGGTTTTCGCCATTGCCGCCCTGGTGCTGCTGCCGCTGAGCGTGCTGCTGTTGTCCTGGCAGTCGGTCGACATGCAGATCTGGTCGCACCTGCTCGATACCCAGATGAGCCGCCTGTTGGGCAACACCCTGACCCTGATTGCCGGTGTCGGCGTCGGCGTCACCTTGCTCGGCGTGAGCCTGGCCTGGCTCACCAGCCTGTGCGAATTCCCCGGACGGCGCTGGCTGGACTGGGCGTTGATGCTGCCGTTCGCCATTCCGGCCTATGTGCTGGCATTCGTCTTCGTCGGCCTGCTGGACTTTGCCGGGCCGGTGCAAACCCTGCTGCGTGAATGGTTCGGGCCGATGCGCCTGCCGCGGGTACGCTCCACCGCTGGGGTGATCATCGTTCTGGTGCTGGTGTTCTACCCCTATGTTTACCTGCTTGCACGCACCGCCTTCCTGGCTCAGGGCAAAGGCCTGATGGAAGCGGCGCGGGTGCTTGGGCATTCGCCGTTGCAAGCGTTCTGGCGGGTGGCGTTGCCGATGGCCCGTCCGGCTATCGGCGCCGGTGTCGCCCTGGCCTTGATGGAAACCCTGGCCGATTTCGGTGCGGTGTCGGTGTTCAACTTCGACACCTTCACCACGGCGATCTACAAGACCTGGTATGGCTTCTTCAGCCTGTCGAGTGCCGCGCAGCTGGCCAGTTTGCTGCTGCTGGCGGTGATGCTGGTGCTCTACGGCGAGCGCCGTGCCCGTGGCGCCGTGCGTGGCAGCAATGAGCGTCCGCGCGGCAAGGCGCTGTACCACCTGCGCGGGATCAAGGCGCTGGCGGCCAGTGGCTGGTGCCTGCTGGTGTTTGCCTGTGCCTTCGTTATCCCGCTGCTGCAATTGCTGGTGTGGTTCTGGCAACGCGGACGTTTCGACCTGGATGAGCGTTACACCAGCCTGATCCTGCACACCCTCTATCTGGGGGCCATGGCCGCGCTGATCACTGTCTGTGTCGCCCTGGTGCTGGCGTTCGCCCGCCGGCAATCGTCCGCGCCGGGCATTCGCGCCGGAGTCGGGCTGGCCAACCTGGGCTATGCCTTGCCTGGCTCGGTGCTGGCGGTGTCGATCATGCTGGCGTTCAGTTACCTGGACAACCAGGTGGTGGTGCCGCTGTCCAACTGGCTCGGCGGTGCCGGCAGGCCACTGTTGCTGGGTAGCTTGTATGCCCTGCTGCTGGCCTACCTGGTGCGTTTCATTGCCGTGGCGTACGGACCGCTGGAGAACAGCCTGGGACGGATTCGCCCCTCGCTGCCGGAAGCTTCGCGCAGTCTTGGCGTCAGTGGCCCGAGATTGTTTTTCAAGGTGTATCTGCCGTTGTTGGTGCCGGGCGCCTTGAGTGCGGCCTTGCTGGTGTTTGTCGATGTCCTCAAGGAAATGCCGGCGACCTTGCTGATGCGTCCGTTCGGCTGGGACACCCTGGCCGTGCGCGTGTTTGAAATGACCAGCGAAGGCGAGTGGGCACGGGCCTCGTTGCCGGCCCTGACGCTGATCCTGGTCGGTCTGTTGCCGGTCATCGGCCTGATTCGACGTTCAGCCCGACACGTCGGTCAAACGCGCTGAGGATGTCAGCCATCAAGCTTGCAGCTACAATGCGCGGCATTCGCTGCGGCCGGTCCTACAGACCGGGTAGCTGAAATGCTGCCAACAGCCGTAGCTTCGCCACGCCCGGAAGGAGAAACCCATGGGACTGCGCACGCCTCTGTATGACCTGCACCTGGCGCTAGGCGCCAAGATGGTCGATTTTGGCGGTTGGGACATGCCCTTGCATTATGGCTCGCAGGTCGAGGAGCACCATCAGGTGCGCCGTGACTGCGGGGTGTTTGATGTTTCCCATATGACCGTGATCGATGTCCATGGCGCGCAGGCAACTGTCTGGCTGCAGCGCCTGTTGGCCAATGATGTTGCTCGTCTGACTGAAACCGGCAAGGCCCTGTACAGCACCATGCTCGACGAGCAGGGCAAGGTCATTGACGACATGATCGCCTACCGCTGCGAAGACGGTTACCGCCTGGTGGTCAACGCTTCGACCCGCGACAAGGACCTGGCCTGGCTGAATGCCTGCAAGGGCAGTTACCAGGTCGATATCATCGAGCGTCCGGAGCTTGCGATCCTCGCCATCCAGGGGCCTGAAGCCCGCGCCAAGGTCGCCGAACTGCTATCGGCGCCGCGCGCCGCGCTGATCCGCGAGCTCAAGCCGTTCGAAGGCCGCGCCGAGGGTGACTGGTTTATCGCCCGCACCGGGTATACCGGCGAAGACGGCCTGGAGATCATCTTCCCGGCTGTGCAGGCCCCCGCATTCTTCAACGATCTGGTCGGTGCAGGTATTGCCCCGAGCGGTCTCGGCGCGCGTGACACGCTGCGCCTTGAGGCCGGCATGAACCTGTATGGCCAGGACATCGACGAAGCGCATACCCCGCTGACCTCCAACCTGGGCTGGAGCGTGGCCTGGGAGCCGGCCGGGCGTGACTTCATCGGCCGCAGCGGTCTGCTGGCGGAAATCGAGCACGGCGTCGAGCAGAAGCTGGTCGGCCTGGTGCTGGAGGAACGCGGTGTTCTGCGCGCCCACCAGGTGGTTCGCGTCGCCGGGATTGGCGAAGGAGAGATCACCAGTGGTAGTTTCTCTCCTACGCTGAGCAAGTCGATTGCGCTGGCGCGGGTGCCGATGGCAACCGCCGATCGTGCCGAGGTGGAGATTCGCGGCAAGTGGTACCCGGTGCGGGTGGTCAAGCCGACCTTCGTGCGCCATGGCAAGATTCTGATCTGAACCTATTCTGGCGGGCCTACCGCTGACCCTATCGAGGACAACAAGATGAGCAATATCCCCGCCGACCTGCGTTTTGCCGAAAGTCACGAGTGGGCCAAACTGGAAGCCGACGGCACGGTGACCGTCGGTATTAGCGACCACGCTCAGGAAGCCCTGGGTGACGTGGTGTTCGTTGAACTGGCGGAAGTCGGCAAGGTCTTCGCCGCAGGCGAGGCAGCCGGCGTGGTCGAATCGGTCAAGGCCGCTTCGGACATCTACGCACCGGTCAGCGGTGAAGTGATCGCGGTCAACGAAGCGCTGGCCGACAGCCCTGAGTCGCTGAACAGCGATCCGTATGGCAGCTGGATCTTCAAGCTCAAGCCAAGCGACAAGGCCGAGCTGGACAAACTGCTCGACGCTGCCGGTTACCAAGCCGCCATCGGCGAATAGTTTTCACACAAAGCGGCAATCTCTTCCTAGACTCAATATGCCTCGACTGGTCGAGGCTTGGTCTAGGAAGAGAGAGCCGCTATGTCCCAGTCGCCGTCCCTGAGCCAACTGCACGACCCCAATCCGTTCCTGCGTCGCCACCTGGGCCCTGATGCCCCGGAGCAGCATGAGATGCTCCAGGCCCTGAGCCTGGGCACCCGCCGCGAGCTGATCGAGCAGACCGTGCCGCCGGGCATTCGGCTGAACCGGCCGCTGGACCTGCCCCCCGCCCTGGATGAACAGGCTGCCCTGAACAAGCTCAGGGGCTATGCCGAGCAGAACCAGGTGTGGACCAGCCTGATCGGCATGGGCTATCACGCTACCGTCACGCCGAACGTCATCCTGCGCAACGTCCTGGAAAACCCGGGTTGGTACACCGCCTACACGCCTTATCAGCCGGAAATTGCCCAGGGCCGCCTGGAAGCCTTGCTGAATTTCCAGCAGATGATCATCGACCTCACCGGTCTGGACCTGGCTAACGCCTCCTTGCTCGATGAAGCTACTGCAGCCGCTGAAGCCATGGCCCTGGCCAAACGCATGGCCAAGTCGAAAAGCAACGTGTTCTTTGCCGATGAGCATTGCCATCCACAGACCCTCTCGGTGCTGAAGACCCGCGCCGAAGGATTCGGCTTCGAACTGGTCGTCGATGCTGTGGATAACCTCGGCAACTACCAGGTATTCGGGGCTTTGCTGCAGTACCCCGACACCCACGGCGAGATCCGCGACCTGCGGCCGTTGATCGCGCAACTGCATAACCAGCACGCCTTGGCTTGCGTAGCCGCCGACTTGCTCAGCCTGTTGATGTTGACCCCACCGGGTGAGCAGGGCGCCGACGTGGTATTGGGTACGTCCCAGCGCTTTGGCGTGCCGATGGGCTATGGCGGTCCGCATGCCGCCTACTTTGCCTGTCGAGACGCGTTCAAGCGGGCCATGCCCGGGCGCATCATCGGTGTGTCCAAGGATGCCCGCGGCAACGTCGCGTTGCGCATGGCCCTGCAGACCCGCGAGCAGCATATCCGCCGCGAGAAGGCCAACTCCAACATCTGTACGGCGCAGGTGCTGCTGGCCAACATCGCTGCTTTCTACGCGGTGTACCACGGTCCGGAAGGCCTGCAGCGCATCGCCCAGCGCGTGCACGCGCTGACTTTTGTGCTTGCTGCGGGGCTGGAGAGCAAGGGCATCAAGCGCCTCAACGAGCACTTCTTCGACACCCTGACCCTGGAGGTCGGCGGCAGTCAGACGGCGATCATCGAAAGCGCCGAAGCGGCGCAGATCAACCTGCGCATCCTCGGTCGCGGTCAGTTGGGCGTGAGTCTCGACGAGACCTGTGACGAGTCCACGGTACTGCGTCTGTTCGATATCTTCCTCGGCGTCGATCACGGCCTGGATATCGCCAGCCTCGATGCCCTGGCCTTGCCGGAAGGTATTCCGGCGGCCCTGGTGCGGCACTCGACCTTCCTTACGCATCCGGTGTTCAACCTGCACCACAGCGAAACCGAGATGCTGCGTTACCTCAAGCAGCTGGAGAACAAGGACCTGGCGTTGAACCAGTCGATGATCCCGCTGGGCTCCTGCACCATGAAACTCAATGCCAGCAGCGAGATGATCCCGATCACCTGGCCAGGCTTCGCTTTGTTGCATCCGTTTGCCCCGGCGGCGCAGGTGCAGGGTTACAAGGCGATGATCGATGAGCTGGAAGCCTGGCTGTGTGCGATCACCGGCTTTGACGCCATCTGCATGCAGCCCAACTCCGGCGCCCAGGGCGAGTACGCCGGGCTGATGGCCATTGCGAAGTATCACCGTAGTCGCCATCAGCCTCAGCGCGACATCTGCCTGATTCCCTCGTCAGCCCACGGCACCAACCCGGCGTCGGCGCAGATGGCGGGGATGCAGGTGGTAATCGTCGAGTGTGACGAGGCCGGTAACGTCGATCTGGCCGACCTCAAGGCCAAGGCGCAGGCGGCGGGAGAGCGCCTGTCGTGCCTGATGGCGACCTATCCGTCGACCCATGGTGTATACGAAGAAGGCATCAGCGAAATTTGCGAGGTTATCCACAACCAGGGTGGCCAAGTGTATATGGACGGCGCCAACCTCAACGCCCAGGTCGGCCTGACCCGACCGGCCGACATCGGTGCCGATGTCTCGCACATGAACCTGCACAAGACCTTCTGCATTCCCCACGGCGGTGGCGGCCCGGGCATGGGCCCGATTGGCGTGCGCGCGCATCTGGCGCCGTTCGTTGCCAGCCACCCGGTGATACCCATCCCCGGGCCGGACCCGCAGAACACGGCGGTGAGTGCCGCGCCCTGGGGCAGCGCGAGCATTCTGCCGATCAGCTGGATGTACATCGCCATGATGGGCCCGCAACTGGCCGATGCCAGCGAGGTGGCGATCCTCTCGGCCAACTACCTGGCCGAGCGGCTGGGTGGCGCATTCCCGGTGCTGTACCGGGGGCGCAACGGGCGGGTGGCGCATGAATGCATTCTCGACCTGCGGCCGTTGAAAGCCTTGACCGGGATCAGTGAGGAGGATGTGGCCAAGCGTCTGATGGATTACGGCTTTCATGCCCCGACCATGTCGTTCCCGGTGCCGGGCACCCTGATGGTCGAGCCGACCGAGAGTGAGCCGAAGGCCGAACTGGATCGCTTTATCGAGGCGATGTTGAGCATTCGTGCGGAAATCCGGGAGGTGCAGGACGGCAACTGGCCGGCAGAAGACAACCCGCTCAAACATGCGCCGCATACCTTGGCGGATGTACTTGGGGTATGGGAGCGGCCTTACAGCATTGCCCAGGGCATTGCGCCCAGTGAGCATGTACGCCTGCACAAGTACTGGCCGGCGGTTAATCGGGTGGACAACGTGTTTGGTGACCGGAATCTGTTCTGTGCTTGTGTGCCGGTGGAGGATTACCGGACCTGATCGCGGGGCAAGCCCGCTCCCACAGGCAAGGCCGGTGGGAGCGGGCTTGCCCCGCGAAGAATTACTGCGCTACCGCATTCTTGGCCAGGATCGCCTGCGCCAGGTCCATATCGCTGACCTCCAGCCCAGGATTGTCAGCCCGGACTTTCTGGATAGCCGATTCCAGGTACGGACCACGAATTGCGCCTTCGCTGGCAACGAAGCTGCCCGCATCATCCTGCGCTGCAACCACCAGTTTGTGATCCTTGGACGTCAGGTAGGACGACGCAGTGGTCGCGCCGGAGGAAATGACATTGCGCCAGAACGTATCGGCCATGGCTGAACCGACTGGCAGGGAGAGCAGGGCAAGGGTCGCGACTGCAAATTTGAGACGCATCTACGGGTGACTCCAACTGAGGTTAACTGGCAGCTTGGATCGGTTCCCCCGCATCTAGTTCCCTGGGGCGACACGCAGTACTTCCGCCGCCGTGGTCAGGCCATTCGCTACCTTCTGTGCGCCGCGCTGTTGCAGGCTTGTCAGGCCTTCGTCGCAGGCTTGCCGGCGCAGGATTGCCAGGTCGGTATCGCTACGAATCTGGCTGATCAGCTTTTCGCTCAGGCACAGCAGTTCGTGGATACCGGTGCGCCCGTGATAGCCCGTCTGCCGGCACTCATTGCAACCTCTGGCCTGATAACCGGCTTCACCTGCGGGCGCCGGCGCTTTACAGGCCCGGCACAGCGTACGTACCAGGCGCTGGGCCATGACCCCGATCAGTCCGGCCTTGATCAAGTGCGGCGCAACACCCAGCTCAAGCAGGCGGTTGATGGCGCTGCATGCATCGTTGGTGTGCAGGGTGGATAACACCAGATGGCCGGTCAACGCGGCCTGGAAGGCCACCTGGGCAGTTTCCAGGTCGCGGATCTCACCGATCATGATGATGTCCGGGTCCTGGCGCAGCAGGGCGCGGGCGCCTTCGGCAAAGCCCAGGTCTATGGCCGGATGGACCTGCAGCTGGTTGAACCCGGGTTCAACCATTTCGATCGGGTCTTCGACGGTACACAGGTTGACCTGAGGTGTGGCCAGGTACTTGAGGGTTGCGTACAGAGTGCTGGTCTTGCCGGACCCGGTCGGACCTGTGACCAGGATCAGGCCGTGGCGTTGCCCGATCAGCGCTTGCCAGCGCAGCAGGTCGTCATTCTCCAGCCCTAACTGGCGCAAGTCCTGCTGCAGCAGGGCGGGGTCGAAGATGCGCAACACCAGCTTTTCACCGAAGGTGGTGGGCAGCGTCGACAGGCGCAGCTCGACTTCGTTGCCAGCTGCCAGGCGGGTCTTGATCCGGCCATCCTGGGGGCGGCGCTTTTCAGCGACGTTCATGCGCCCGAGGGTTTTCAGGCGGCTGATGATCGC
The DNA here is from genome assembly GCF_059415665.1 of Pseudomonas sp. GW821-FHT10B02. Taxonomy (NCBI): domain Bacteria; kingdom Pseudomonadati; phylum Pseudomonadota; class Gammaproteobacteria; order Pseudomonadales; family Pseudomonadaceae; genus Pseudomonas; species Pseudomonas sp. GW821-FHT10B02. Next base: position 365,118 of record NZ_JBWKNR010000001.1, read on the forward strand.
CAGGGTGACCTCGGCGGGGAACTGATAGACCGGGTGCAGCAGGCCGTCGATGCGAAAGCGCAAATGGCCCTGGTCGCGTCGTGGCTCCAGATGAATATCGCTGGCGCGTTGATCGAAGGCGTACTGCAGCAGCCAGTCGACGATGGTGACGATATGGGCATCATCTCCCTCATGTTGCTGGCCGTTTGTGCCCAGCTCGAGCAATTGTTCAAGATTGGCCGATGCAGGCGCGGGGACTGGCTGGCGGCTGGCGCCGTTGACCGAGCGGGCGAGGTGGAAGAATGCCTGGCTGAACTGGCGGATCTGCACGGGGCTGGCCAGCACGCGTTTGATCGGGCGTCGCAGCACCTGGGCCAGATCGGCTTCCCAGGACCTGACATAGGGCTCGGCACTGGCCACGGTAACGCCAAGGTTATCCACAGCAATCGCCAGAATGCCGTGACGCCGGGCAAAGGCCGCGGACATCAGGCCAGTGGTTGCGTTGAGGTCGAGCTGCAGCGGGTCGATGTACAGATAGGGCAATCCGGCCTGCTTGGCCAGCCACTGGCACAGGGTTTCCAGATCCAGGCGCTGGCCGGGTTGGCGTGGGTCAGGCAGGGCCTGGCGGGCGATGTGTTCGAGCGGGTGGACGTCGCTGGCCAGGTGCTGCGTTCGCAGTAGCTGAGCAGCGTCCGGATTGATGAGTCGAGCGTCGAGCAGGTCGGTCAGGAGGCCGTCCAGGCTCAGCCTGCGATCCTCGTCGCTGACAGTCATGTGGCGTCCTTGCCTTGCTGCCTGAAGGGGTGGCAATCACAAGCGTAGTTGACTCTGGGCAATAGCAAGGACGATCTGCGTTTCCAGGCATTTCCGCACTCAGCCCGGACGCTGGGCAGGCCGCAGGCGGACGTCGTCGACGCAGATCAGGTTGCGCATTTTTTGTGCAATGAGTTCGGCCCGGTGCCAGCTCAAACCGGTAATCTCGATCTCGATTTCCAGCAGATCGTCCTCTTGTTTCATCAGCACTTTATGCGGCGTGAGGAACTGCAGGGCGAACAGATTCAAAACACGACACAGGCTGTCCGGCTCGGCTTCGACCTGCAGCTGATAGTGCACGCAGCTGTGTGTGTTGCCGACGGCCCAGACGTCGTCACGCAGTGGGGTCAGCGGGCTGTCGAAGCGTTCAAGTGCGCTCATGGGATTCTCCGGTTCAATGCGAGAAATTTTCACATGCGCAAGCCGGTATTTTTTCTCTATGATCGGTGAATATGGCGAATTCAAGACTTGTTCAATTCGCACGGGTGCACAATTGGAGAGAAATTATGCAAAGCGAGCTGGACGCCTACGATCGCCGCATTCTGGCCTTGCTACAGGAGGATGCTTCGCTGTCCAGCGCGCAGATTGCCGAGCGCGTCGGTCTTTCCCAGTCGCCCTGCTGGCGACGGATTCAACGCTTGAAAGAGGAGGGAGTGATTCGCGGCCAGGTGACCTTGCTCGACCGCAAGAAGATCGGCCTCAACACGCAGATTTTCGCCGAGGTCAAACTCAACGCCCACGGACGCTCCAACTTCACCGAGTTCACCGAGGCGATTCGCGGTTTCCCGGAAGTGCTGGAATGCTATGTGCTGATGGGCGCAGTGGATTTTCTGCTGCGCATCGTCACCCCGGACATCGAAGCCTACGAACGGTTTTTCTTCGAGAAGCTGTCGATGGTGCCGGGGATCCAGGAGGTCAACTCGATCGTGGCCTTGTCCGAAATCAAGTCCACGACCAGTCTACCGGTGCTGCGTTAAGGCTTACTTGCGCAGCAGATGCTTCCAGCCGCGGCTCTGGAACACGGCCATGGCCTGATCGGCACGGGCTTGCAGAACTTCGCTGCGAACCTCGGCTTCCACTTCGTCGCTGATCGACTGGTTGGCCAGCTCGTGCAGCTTGTTCAGTTCACCGAACAGGCGGTCCAGGTCCGGGCTCTCCAGCACCTGACGGGCATGGTGCAGCCAGGCCAGCAGGCGCTCGATACGCGGCAACTGTTCGGCCAGGTCTTCCGGCTGACGATGGTACAGCGGCAGGTTCAGGGCCTTGGCTTCGTCGGCCAGCAGTACGTTGAGCCAGTTGGCCAGTTGCGCGGCACCCTGACGGTCGCCGCGCTTGTTGCGCTCGACGGTCCAGCCACGGGCCAGCAGCCAGCGCGAGGTTTCCAGGGAGAACTGACCCCAACGGGTGTCCAGCAGTTCTTCGGCGAACTGCTCAGGAGCCGCACGGCGTACGTCTTCGTCGTCGTTGCCGGCCAGTACCAGCGGGCGCCAGTCTTCCAGCAGGGCATCGAGGCTACTGCGCAGGGCGGCGGTGGTGGTGCGCGGCGCGGCCTGGCCGAGGCTGCTGGCCAGGGCGCGCAGTTCGGCCAGGGCTTGCACCCAGTCCTGCAGCAGGCGCCAGTGGCCATTGAAACGGTACTGTTCGGCCAGGCGCTGGCTGGCACCGAGCAGTTGCCAGGCGAGGGCGGCGAAGGCGTCGTCGAGGGACATTTCGGCGTTCAGTTCGGCAGCCGGCAGGCTCAGCGCATAGCTGGTCGGGTCGAGCAGGCGATAGCCGCGTTCGGCCTTGCTGATGTCGCACGGGAACAGCGGCAGGGCGGCCGACAGCTCGGCAGCCAATTCCAGCAGCGCTTCCGGCTCGCCTTCACGCAGCTCCAGTTCCAGCTCGCAGATTTCTTCTTTCTGCTTGCCCGCAACCACGGTACCCAGGTCCAAAGCGGCTTCGATAACCACCTTGGCTTTACCACGGCCCCAAGCGATTTCCGCGTATTCACGGGTGAAATCGGTGGTGAACAGCGCTTTGATAGACTTTTTGTCGACCTCGGCGAGTTCTGCCGGCCAGCATTCATCGTCAAGCTTCTTCAGGTCCAGCTTGGCCTTGGGCAGCTGCCACTCGTGTTCATTGCGCTGGGACAGGCCGGCGACGCTCTGGCCGCGGGTCTTGAGGGTCTGGATGACCACGTCGCCGTCGCGGCGCAGGCGCAGCGCGACCTTGGCGGCGGCCAGGTCACGCTCAGGGGTGTCGAAGTACTGATTCAGCAGCTCGCGCTGCTGCCAGCCAGACTTGTTACGCTTCTTCAGCAATGGGTGTTCGCGCAGGGCGGCGAGGGTCTCGCGGCTGACCCGCAGTTTGATTTCGGTTTCTTTGTGCATTGCTGAGTAATCCAGGCTCGGATGACAGGGAGCGTCTTGGCCGTGCAGTGTACAGGACTCGGCCGCTGACGGTTTATTCCAGGTGCCCGAAGGCCCTATGATGGGTTTCGCCTCAAGGAGAACGCGCATGCCGCTGCCATCGCTCAAAGACCAGTTCGCCGCGTTGATTGCCGCGCCTTCGGTCAGCTGTACCCAACCTGCGCTGGACCAGTCCAACCGTGCGGTAATCGACTTGCTGGCCGGTTGGCTGGGCGACCTGGGGTTTGCCTGCGATATCCAGCAGGTGACGCCGGGCAAGTTCAATCTGCTCGCCAGTTACGGCAGTGGCCCGGGCGGGCTGGTGCTGGCCGGGCATAGCGATACCGTGCCCTATGATCCGGGGTTGTGGCAGACCGATCCGCTGAAGCTGACCGAAGTCGACGGTCGCTGGGTCGGTCTTGGCAGTTGCGACATGAAAGGCTTCTTCGCCTTGATCATCGAGGCGGTGCAGCCATTGCTGGCCCATGATTTCAAGCAGCCGCTACTGATTCTCGCCACCTGCGACGAAGAAAGCTCCATGTCCGGCGCTCGCGCCCTGGCCGAAGCCGGTCGCCCGCTGGGCCGCGCGGCAGTGATCGGCGAACCGACCGGTTTGAAGCCGATCCGTCTGCACAAGGGGGTGATGATGGAGCGCATCGACATCCTTGGCCGCAGCGGCCATTCGTCGGATCCGAGCCTGGGCCATAGCGCGCTGGAGGCGATGCATCAGGTGATGGCTGAGCTGATGGGTTTGCGCCGGCAATGGCAGAAAGAATTCAACAACGCCCAGTTCAGCGTGCCGCAACCGACCCTGAACTTCGGCTGCATCCATGGCGGTGACAACCCCAACCGGATCTGCGGCCAGTGCGCCCTGGAGTTCGATCTGCGGCCGTTGCCGGGCATGGACCCAGAGGCGCTGCGTGCGGCCATCCGGCAGAAACTGGCGCCGTTGGCCGAGCAGCACCAGGTGAAAATCGACTATGCCCCGTTGTTCCCCGAAGTGCCGCCGTTCGAGCAGGCCGCCGATGCGGAACTGGTGCGCCTGGCCGAACGTCTTACCGGACATCGCGCCGAAGCGGTAGCCTTTGGCACCGAAGCGCCTTATCTTCAGCGCCTGGGCTGCGAAACCCTGGTACTGGGCCCGGGCGATATCGCGTGCGCCCATCAGCCGGGCGAATACCTTGAAATGTCACGCTTGCAGCCTACCGTGCGTCTATTGCGTGAGTTGATTGAACATTATTGCCTGAGCCCGGTAATTGCCGGCTGAGTTCAGCCGTTTTCCCAAAGGAGATTGCGCGTGACGCCAAGCCTGTTCCGACGATAACCCTTCGAGCGCTGTGTGCTTTCCCGTTCTTGTCCCTTTTTCTACAGGCTCTGTGGTTATGCCCGATTACGTCAACTGGCTGCGTCATGCTTCGCCTTACATCAACGCCCACCGGGAATGCACCTTCGTGGTCATGCTGCCCGGTGACGGGGTCGAACACCCCAACTTCGGCAATATCGTCCACGACCTGGTGCTGCTGCACAGCCTCGGGGTGCGTCTGGTGCTGGTGCATGGTTCGCGCCCGCAGATCGAAACCCGCCTGGCCAGTCGCGGCCTGACCCCGCACTACCATCGCGGCATGCGCATCACCGATGCGGCCACCCTGGAGTGCGTGATCGATGCCGTGGGGCACCTGCGTATTGCGATCGAAGCGCGCCTGTCGATGGACATGGCCGCGTCGCCGATGCAGGGTTCGCGCTTGCGCGTGGCCTCCGGCAACCTGGTGACCGCGCGTCCTATCGGCGTGCTTGAAGGCGTGGATTATCACCACACCGGTGAAGTGCGCCGGGTCGACCGCAAAGGCATCAACCGCCTGCTCGATGAGCGCTCGATCGTCTTGCTGTCGCCGCTGGGTTACTCACCGACCGGTGAAATTTTCAACCTGGCCTGCGAAGACGTCGCGACCCGTGCCGCCATCGAGCTTGAGGCCGACAAGCTGCTGCTGTTCGGTGCCGAGCGCGGTCTGATCGACGAGCAAGGGCGGCTGGTGCGGGAACTGCGTCCACAACAGGTGCCTGCGCATCTGCAGCGTCTTGGCAGTGATTATCAGGGCGAGTTGCTCGATGCCGCCGCCGAGGCTTGCCGTGGCGGCGTAGCGCGCAGCCATATCGTCAGCTATGCCGAAGATGGCGCCTTGCTTACCGAACTGTTCACCCGTGACGGTGGCGGAACCCTGGTGGCCCAGGAGCAGTTCGAGAAGGTCCGTGAGGCGGCGATCGAGGATGTCGGTGGCTTGCTGGATCTGATCAGCCCGCTGGAAGAGCAGGGCATTCTGGTGCGGCGCTCGCGTGAGGTGCTGGAGCGCGAGATTGAGCAGTTCAGCGTGGTCGAGCGCGAAGGCATGATCATCGCCTGTGCGGCGTTGTACCCGATTGCCGATTCCGAGGCCGGGGAGTTGGCGTGCCTGGCGGTCAATCCCGAGTATCGCCATGGCGGTCGCGGTGATGAGCTGCTTGAGCGCATCGAAACGCGGGCGCGGGAGATGGGGCTCAATACCCTGTTTGTGCTGACGACGCGGACTGCGCACTGGTTCAGGGAGCGGGGCTTTGTGCCCAGCGGGGTCGAGCGGCTGCCGGCTGCGCGAGCTTCGCTGTACAACTATCAGCGTAATTCGAAGATATTCGAGAAGGCTTTGTAGCTTTTGGGGCTGCTTTGCAGCCCATCGCCGGCAAAGCCGGCTCCCACAGGGTTCTGTGTACACCATCCCTTGTGGGAGCTGGCTTTGCCAGCGATGAGCTCCTCGAAGACAACAAAAAACGCCGTCGGTCCAGGACCGGCGGCGTTTTTCTTTCCGGCACCCAACCGCTTACACGGTATGCAGATACCAGTTGTACTCAAGATCGGAGATGGAGTGTTCGAACTCCTCCAGCTCGCTCTCTTTACAGGCCACGAAGATATCGATGTATTTCGGATCGATGTACTTGGCCAGGATCTCGCTGTCGTCCAGCTCGCGCAGGGCATCACGCAGGTTGTTCGGCAGGCTTTGCTCGTTCTGCTCGTAGGAGTTGCCTTCGGTTGGCTCGCCCGGTTCGACCTTGTTGGTCAAGCCATGGTGAACACCGGCCAGGACAGCAGCCATCAGCAGGTACGGGTTGGCGTCGGCACCGGCGACACGGTGTTCGATGCGTACTGCATCGGGTGAACCGGTCGGCACGCGCAGGGCCACAGTACGGTTGTCCAGGCCCCAGCTTGGCGAGTTCGGCACGTAGAACTGGGCACCGAAACGGCGGTACGAGTTGACGTTCGGGCAGAGGAACGCCATCGACGCCGGTAGGGTCTCGAGCACACCGCCGATCGCGTGACGCAGTGCGGCGTTCTGCTCGGGATCCTCGCTGGTGAAGATGTTCTTGCCATCTTTGTCCAGCACCGAGATATGGACGTGCAGACCATTACCCGCCTGACCCGGATAGGGCTTGGCCATGAAGGTGGTATCCATCTCATGGTCGTAGGCGATGTTCTTGATCAGGCGCTTGAGCAGTACCGCGTAGTCGCAGGCCTTCATCGGGTCGGCAACGTGGTGCAGGTTGACTTCGAACTGCGCCGGGGCGCTTTCCTTGACGATCGCGTCGGCAGGGATGCCCTGCTCTTTGGCGCCTTCGAGGATGTCCTGCAGGCAGTCGACGTACTCGTCGAGGTCATCGATCAGGTAAACCTGGGTCGACATCGGACGTTTGCCGGAAATCGGCGAGCGCGGCGGCTGTGGACGGCCGTTCACGTTTTCCTGGTCGATCAGGTAGAACTCCAGCTCGAACGCGGCGCAGATGGTCAGGCCCATCTCGTCGAACTTGCTCACTACCTGGCGCAGGACTTCCCGCGGGTCGGCAAAGAACGGCTCGCCTTCAAGTTCGTGCATGGTCATCAGCAGTTGCGCGGTAGGGCGCTTCTGCCAAGGCTCGTTGGACAGGGTGTCGGGAATTGGATAGCAGATGCGGTCGGCATCGCCGATGTCCAGGCCCAGGCCGGTGCTTTCGACCGTGGAGCCGTTGATATCCAATGCGAAGAGGGAGGCCGGCAGGTTGATGCCTTTCTCGTAAACCTTGTGGAGGCTGGTGCGCTCGATGCGCTTGCCACGCACCACACCATTCATATCTGCAATCAGAAGGTCAACGTAGAGAACCTCAGGATGTTCCTTAAGGAACGCGTTCGCTTCGTTAAGCTGAACGGCACGCGGGGGTACCGACATGATGCAACACCTTTGTTGTTAAAAATATCAATCAATGGGGGCTTGCAGCTCCAGTCAATCGGAAAGCCCTACTGAAGTCAAGCCAAGCCCATGATGCCCTAAAACGGCCCTCGAGCGGCATTTTTGCTGCAATAGAGGGCGCGGACAATCGCTGCTTTCGTACGATATGAGCGATCTTGAGCGGGCCGTGTTCTATTTTTTACGGGGGTGTTGTGTAAAAAAATGAACAAGGCTAAGCTCGGTGGCAACCCATAACATCAATAATACCGGGGGTTACATGTCACGCCTGCCGACAACCGGCATCACCCTCTGCCGCGCGCAGATCGGTTTGCACGCATTTTACGCGAGCGGCTATCGCTACGCGTCAGCACGCAGTACCCCGGCTGAAATAATTGACGGCACGGGCGGCCTGCCTGTTGTCGATGCCTCTTCGAATATCCTCTGCCTTCACTATAGCGGCCCTCGTCGCGGTGTGCCCCTGCGCGGCTTTTGCTTTACCCGGGCGCGGCATCCAGAATGTCTGGGACGGCCCACTCCGGGTGTCCTGACGACTGTCCAGACATTTACCTCCTGAGGTATTTATGAGTAGCAACCTCGACCAGCTCACCGATTGGTTGAAAGAACACAAGATTACCGAAGTCGAGTGCTTGATCAGCGACCTCACCGGTATCACCCGTGGCAAGATTTCTCCAACCAACAAGTTCATTGCCGAAAAAGGCATGCGCCTGCCCGAGAGTGTCCTGCTGCAGACCGTTACCGGCGACTACGTCGATGACGACATCTATTACGAACTGCTGGACCCGGCCGACATCGACATGATCTGCCGACCCGACGAGAACGCGGTGTTTCTCGTGCCTTGGGCCATCGAACCGACGGCTCAGGTGATCCACGATACTTATGACAAGCAGGGCAACCCGGTTGAGCTGTCGCCGCGCAACGTACTCAAGAAGGTACTGAAACTCTATGCCGACAAGGGCTGGCAGCCGATCGTGGCGCCAGAGATGGAGTTCTACCTGACCAAACGCTGCGAAGACCCGGACTTCCCGCTGCAGCCGCCGATCGGCCGCTCCGGCCGTCCGGAAACCGGCCGTCAGTCGTTCTCCATTGAAGCTGCCAACGAATTCGATCCGCTGTTCGAGGACGTCTACGACTGGTGCGAGCTGCAGAACCTGGACCTGGACACGCTGATCCACGAAGACGGCACCGCGCAGATGGAAATCAACTTCCGTCACGGTAACGCCCTGGCCCTGGCCGACCAGATCCTGGTGTTCAAGCGGACCATGCGTGAAGCGGCGCTCAAGCACAACGTCGCCGCCACCTTCATGGCCAAGCCGATGACCGGTGAACCGGGCAGCGCCATGCACCTGCACCAGAGCATCATCGACGTGCACACCGGCAAGAACATCTTCTCTGATGCCGATGGACAAATGAGCGAGCTGTTCCTCAACCATGTCGGCGGTCTGCAGAAGTTCATCCCGGTGGTGCTGCCGCTGTTTGCTCCTAACGTCAACTCGTTCCGCCGCTTCCTGCCCGATACCTCGGCGCCGGTGAACGTCGAATGGGGCGAAGAGAACCGTACCGTCGGCCTGCGTGTACCGGATGCCGGACCGCAGAACCGCCGGGTCGAGAACCGTCTGCCAGGCGCCGACGCCAACCCGTACCTGGCGATCGCCGCCAGTCTGCTGTGTGGCTATATCGGCATGGTCGAAGGCCTCAAGCCAAGCGCGCCGGTACAGGGCCGTGGTTACGAGCGGCGCAACCTGCGCCTGCCGCTGACCATCGAGGACGCTCTGGAGCGCATGGAGAACTGCCAGGCGCTGGAACCGTACCTGGGCAAGAAATTCATTGCCGGTTACGTCGCCACCAAGCGCGCCGAACATGAAAACTTCAAACGCGTAATCAGCTCCTGGGAACGTGAGTTCCTGCTGTTTGCGGTCTGATCAACCCGGAGCCGCAGGACCGCGGCCGTCAGAAAACGGAGAAGCACATGAGCGTCAACAACCCGCAAACCCGTGAGTGGCAAACCCTTAGCAGTGAGCATCACCTGGCGCCTTTCAGTGACTATAAACAGCTGAAAGAGAAGGGCCCGCGGATCATCACCAAAGCTGAAGGCGTGCACTTGTGGGACAGCGAGGGCAACAAGATCCTCGACGGTATGGCTGGTCTGTGGTGTGTGGCGGTCGGCTACGGTCGTGAAGAGCTGGTGGAAAAGGCTGCCGCGCAGATGCGTGAACTGCCGTACTACAACCTGTTCTTCCAGACTGCGCACCCACCGGCACTGGAACTGGCCAAGGCGGTGACTGACGTCGCGCCAGAAGGCATGACCCATGTGTTCTTCACCGGTTCTGGCTCCGAAGGCAACGACACCAACCTGCGTATGGTCCGCCACTACTGGGCGGTCAAGGGCAAGCCGCAGAAGCAGGTGATCATCGGCCGCATCAACGGCTATCACGGTTCCACCGTGGCCGGCGCCGCGCTGGGTGGCATGAGCGGCATGCATGCGCAGAGCGGCACGCTGCCGGGCATCGTGCACATTCCGCAGCCGTACTGGTTCGGCGAAGGCGGTGACATGACTCCGGACGAGTTCGGCATCTGGGCCGCTGAACAGCTGGAAAAGAAAATCCTCGAAGTCGGCGAAGACAATGTCGCCGCCTTTATCGCCGAGCCGATCCAGGGCGCTGGCGGCGTGATCATTCCGCCAGACACCTACTGGCCGAAGATCAAGGAGATCCTCGCCAAGTACGAGATTCTGTTCATTGCCGACGAGGTGATCTGCGGCTTCGGGCGTACCGGTGAGTGGTTCGGCTCCGATTACTACGGCCTCAAGCCCGACCTGATGACCATCGCCAAGGGCCTGACCTCCGGTTACATCCCCATGGGCGGTGTGATCGTGCGTGACGAAGTGGCCAAGGTGGTCAGCGAAGGCGGTGACTTCAACCACGGCTTCACCTACTCCGGTCACCCGGTGGCCGCCGCTGTGGGCCTGGAAAACCTGCGAATCCTGCGCGACGAGAAAATTATCGAGCGGGTTAAAGAGGAAACGGCACCGTATTTGCAGAAACGTCTGCGTGAGCTCAACGATCACCCGTTGGTGGGTGAAGTGCGTGGCCTGGGCATGCTCGGTGCCATCGAGCTGGTCAAGGACAAGGCAACCCGCGCCCGTTACGAAGGCCAGGGCGCCGGCATGATCTGCCGCCAGCACTGCTTCGACAATGGCCTGATCATGCGTGCCGTGGGCGACACCATGATCATTGCCCCACCGCTGGTGATCAGCCGTGAAGAGATCGACGAGCTGGTGGAAAAGGCGCGCAAATGCCTGGACTTGACACTTGAGGCGCTGAAATAGCCAAGTGCTAGGCTAGCGTAATGGCATCATCGTTTTTCAAGGCGCGCTTTCCTTGAAAGTGCGCCTTGGAACTTGCCAGACTAGCGACTGTTTCAGTCGCCCGAAGCTTGCGCCGTAAAGAGCCGGCCACTGGACAGATGGCTAAATAAAAAATTCTGGAGCATTACGCATGAAGAAATTGGGCAAGACGTTGTTGGCTATGTCCCTGATGGGCGCCATGGCCAGTGCTGTTCAGGCGGATGACAAAGTGCTGCACGTCTATAACTGGTCCGATTACATCGCACCGGATACCGTCGCCAACTTCGAGAAGCAGACCGGCATCAAGGTCGTCTACGACGTCTTCGACAGCAACGAAACCCTCGAAGCCAAGTTGCTGGCGGGCAAGTCCGGTTACGACATCGTCGTACCGTCGAACAACTTCCTGGCCAAACAAATCAAGGCGGGCGTCTACCAGGAGCTGGATCGTTCCAAGCTTGCGAACTGGAAGAACCTCGACGAAGACCTGCTCAAGGCCGTTGGCGATGCCAGCGACCCGGGTAACAAGTTTGCGTTCCCCTACATGTGGGGCTCCATCGGTATCGGTTACAACCCGGAGAAGGTCAAGGCGGCGCTGGGCGTCGACAAGATCGATTCCTGGGACGTGGTGTTCAAGCCCGAGAACATCGAAAAGCTCAAGAGCTGCGGCGTAAGCTTCCTCGATGCCCCGACCGAGATGATCCCGGCAGCCCTGCATTACCTGGGCAAGCCGACCAACAGCACAGACAAAGCTGACCTGAAAGCAGCCGAAGATCTGTTCATGAAGATCCGTCCGTCGATCGGCTACTTCCACTCCTCCAAGTACATCTCGGACCTGGCCAACGGCAACATTTGCGTCGCCGTGGGTTACTCGGGTGACCTGGAGCAGTCCAAGGCCCGTGCTCACGAGGCTGGTGACAAGGTCAAGCTGGACTACGTGATTCCGAAAGAAGGCGCCGGTACCTTCTACGACATGGTTGCCATCCCTAAAGATGCCGTCAATGTCGACGCCGCCTACAAGTTCATGGACTTCCTGATGCAGCCGGAAGTCATGGCCGGTATCACCAACGCCGTACGTTTCCCGAACGGCAACAAGGCGGCCACCGCGCTGGTGGACAAGGACATCTCGGGCGATCCGAGCATCTATCCACCGGCTGATGTGAAGAAGCAGCTGTACGCAATTGCCGACCCAGGTGCGAAAGCTCAACGCGAGATCACTCGTAGCTGGACCAAGATCAAATCGGGCAAATAAGCCTGATTGACCCTGGGCGTGGTGCAAATCACGCCCAGGATCGCAAAAAGTGGCAAATTGTTTTTGCGACATGCGTGTATCGAAGGTAAGTTGCGCGCCGGTTTGCTTGTCCGGCAGGGATTTCTGCCGTACGACTCGGGCACTTTTGTAGAGGACCTCCCACTTGTCTATTTCTGTATTTCGCAAGGCCATGTTGGCTGGAGCGGGTCTGACGCTGGCGATCAGCGTCCAAGCGGCGCCCACGGTGCACATTTACAACTGGTCGGACTACATCGGCCAGACGACACTCGCGGATTTTGAAAAAGCCACCGGGATCAAACCGGTGCAGGATGTCTTTGACTCCAATGAAACCCTGGAAGGCAAACTGCTGGCCGGTCGTACCGGTTATGACGTAGTGGTGCCGTCCAACCATTTCCTCGGCAAGCAGATCAAGGCGGGCGCCTTCCAGAAGCTCGACAAGTCGCTGCTGCCGAACTATTCGAACCTCGACCCGGCGCTGATGAAGCGCCTGGAGAAGAACGATCCGGGTAACCAGTACGCCGTCCCCTACCTGTGGGGCACCAATGGCATCGGCTATAACGTCGAGAAGGTCAAGGCGGCGCTGGGCACCGACAAGATCGATTCCTGGGCCATGCTGTTCGAACCGGAAAACATCAAGAAACTCTCCAAGTGCGGCGTCGCCTTCCTCGACTCGGCCGACGAGATGCTCCCGGCAGTGCTGAACTACATGGGGCGCGACCCCAACAGCACCAACCCCAAGGACTACGCCGACGCCGAGAAGAAGCTGCTGGCGGTGCGTCCTTACGTGACCTACTTCCACTCGTCCAAGTACATCTCGGACCTGGCTAACGGTGATATCTGCGTGGCCGCAGGATTCTCCGGTGATGTGTTCCAGGCCAAGACCCGTGCCGAAGAAGCCGGCAAGGGTGTAGACGTGGCTTATGTGATTCCCAAGGAAGGCGGCAACCTCTGGTTCGACATGCTGGCGATCCCCAAGGATTCGTCCAATGTCAAAGAGGCCCACGCCTTCATCAACTATTTGCTGCAGCCTGAGGTGATTGCCCAGGTCAGCGATTACGTCGGTTATGCCAACCCGAACCCCAAGGCTGGCGATCTGATGGATCAGAGCGTGCGAACCGACGCAGCGGTTTATCCACCGCAAGAAGTGCTGGACAAGTTGTACGTCAACTCGGAGCTACCTCCCAAGGTGCAACGTTTGATGACCCGTAGCTGGACCAAGATCAAGTCGGGCAAGTAAAAATCCAGAGTCCGCCACGGCAGGGGCGGACGCAAAAAATCTTGTTGGGAGTTTCACAAATGGCTGTTGCCTCCGGTGCCTATAAGAAAGCCCTCGAGGGCGACCAGCAACCTAAACAGGTGCTGGTCAAAATCGACCGGGTCACGAAAAAGTTCGACGAAACCATCGCCGTGGACGATGTGTCCCTGGAGATCAAGAAGGGTGAAATCTTCGCCCTGCTCGGTGGCTCAGGTTCGGGCAAGTCCACCTTGCTGCGCATGCTGGCCGGTTTCGAGCGGCCGACCGAGGGGCGCATCTTCCTCGATGGTGTAGACATCACCGACATGCCGCCCTACGAGCGGCCGATCAACATGATGTTCCAGTCCTATGCGCTGTTCCCGCACATGACCGTGGCGCAGAACATCGCCTTCGGCCTGCAGCAGGACCGCATGCCCAAGGCCGAGATCGACGCCCGTGTCGGCGAGATGCTCAAGCTGGTGCACATGACCCAGTACGCCAAGCGCAAGCCGCACCAGCTCTCCGGTGGTCAGCGTCAGCGTGTAGCGCTGGCCCGCTCCCTGGCCAAACGCCCGAAACTGCTGCTGCTCGATGAGCCGATGGGCGCGCTGGACAAGAAACTGCGTTCGCAGATGCAGCTTGAGCTGGTTGAGATCATCGAGCGGGTCGGCGTGACCTGCGTCATGGTGACCCACGACCAGGAAGAGGCCATGACCATGGCCCAGCGCATCGCCATCATGCACCTGGGCTGGATCGCCCAGATCGGCAGCCCGATCGACATTTACGAGACCCCGACCAGCCGCCTGGTCTGCGAGTTCATTGGCAACGTCAACCTGTTCGAGGGTGAAGTGGTTGAAGATGCCGAAGGCCACGCGGTCATTGCCAGCTCGGAACTCGAGCGCAAGATCTACGTCGGCCACGGTGTTACCACCTCGGTGGAAGACAAGCGCATCACCTATGCACTGCGTCCGGAAAAACTGCTGGTCACCACCCAACAGCCGACCTGTGAACACAACTGGTCGCGCGGCAAGGTCCACGACATCGCCTACCTCGGTGGCCACTCGGTGTTCTACGTCGAGCTGCCTGGCGGCAAGATCGTCCAGTCGTTCGTAGCCAACGCTGAACGCCAGGGCACCCGGCCGACCTGGGACGACCAAGTTTACGTCTGGTGGGAAGACGACAGCGGCGTGGTACTGCGGTCATGAACATGCGCAAGCTCAAGCGAGCCTTCAACCGAATAAAGCCTGAAGGGCGCCATGTGGTGATCGGCGTGCCGTTCATCTGGCTGTTCCTGTTCTTCATGCTGCCGTTCTTCATCGTCCTGAAGATCAGCTTCGCTGAAGCGGACGTGGCGATCCCGCCGTACACCGAAATCTACAGCTACGTCGAAGACAAAGTGCAGTTGGTGCTGAACATGGCCAACTACGGCCTGTTGACCGAGGATGAGCTGTACATCTCGGCGTACCTGGGCTCGTTGAAGATGGCCTTCTTCAGCACACTGCTGTGCCTGCTGATCGGCTATCCGATGGCCTATGCCATCGCCAACGCACGCAAGGAGACCCAGACGGTCCTGTTGCTGCTGATCATGATGCCGACCTGGACCGCGATCCTGATCCGCGTGTATGCCTGGATGGGCATTCTCAGCAACAACGGCCTGCTCAACAGTTTCCTGATGTGGCTGGGCCTGATCGATCAACCGCTGCAGATCCTCAATACCAACCTGGCGGTCTACATCGGTGTGGTCTATTCGTACCTGCCGTTCATGATCCTGCCGCTCTACGCCAACCTGGTCAAACACGACCAGAGCCTGCTTGAGGCCGCGTCGGACCTGGGGTCGAGCACCTTCAACAGCTTCTGGAAGATCACCGTGCCGTTGTCGAAGAACGGCATCATCGCCGGCTGCATGCTGGTGTTCATTCCGGTGGTCGGTGAGTTCGTTATCCCGGAACTGCTCGGCGGTCCGGAAACCTTGATGATCGGTAAAGTGCTCTGGCAAGAGTTCTTCAACAACCGTGACTGGCCGGTGGCTTCTGCCCTGGCGGTGGTGATGCTGGCGATCCTGATCGTGCCGATTCTGCTCTTCAACCGTAGTCAGGCCAAAGAGATGGAGGGCAGGGCATGAAGCGTTTCAGTTTCTCCAAGCTGATGTTGATTCTGGGCTTGCTGTTCATCTACCTGCCCATGCTGATCCTGGTGATCTACTCGTTCAACGCCTCGAAACTGGTGACGGTCTGGGGCGGCTGGTCGGTCAAGTGGTACGTCGGCCTGCTCGACAACAGCCAGTTGATGGGCTCGGTGATGCGCTCGCTGGAGATCGCCTGCTACACCGCGATTGCCGCGGTGGCGCTGGGTACCCTGGCGGCCTTCGTGCTGACCCGGGTGACGCGCTTCAAGGGCCGTACCCTGTTCGGTGGCCTGGTCACCGCGCCGCTGGTAATGCCTGAGGTGATTACCGGTCTGTCGCTGTTGCTGCTGTTCGTGGCCATGGCGCAGATGATCGGCTGGCCGCAGGAACGCGGTATCGTGACCATCTGGATCGCGCATACCACCTTCTGTGCCGCCTATGTGGCGGTGGTGGTGTCGGCACGTCTGCGCGAGCTGGACCTGTCGATCGAGGAAGCGGCGATGGACCTGGGTGCCAAGCCGTGGAAGGTGTTCTTCCTGATCACCATCCCGATGATCGCGCCCTCGCTGGCGGCGGGCGGGATGATGTCCTTCGCGCTGTCGCTGGACGACCTGGTACTGGCCAGCTTCGTGTCGGGTCCGGGTTCGACCACCTTGCCGATGGAAGTCTTCTCGGCTGTGCGTCTGGGCGTGAAACCGGAGATCAACGCCGTCGCCAGCCTGATCCTGCTGTCGGTATCGTTGGTGACCTTCATGGTCTGGTACTTCAGCCGTCAGGCCGAAGAACGTCGCCGCCGGGCGATCCAGCAGGCCATCGAAGAAAGCGCTGCCGACTCCTGGAAGCAGCCGGACGTGGGTCGCGCCGCGACGCCGGTTTCGGCCTGACCTGAAACACATCGCGGGGCAAGTCCGCTCTCACAAAGTGAATCTGTGGGAGCGGGCTTGCCCCGCGATGAGGTTCAATCCGGCCAATACCAGGCCGGCTCATCCAGCATCCCCTGACCCGCCACCCGGGTCTGCCCCAGTTCCTTCTCCAGCACAATCGAGTTGCAGGTCGCATCCTGTTCCAGCGCGGCCACCAATCGCCGTGCGTGCGACACCACCCACACCTGACAATGCCCGGTGGCGCGAATGATCAAGCGTGCCAGCGCCGGTAGCAGGTCCGGGTGCAGGCTGGTTTCCGGCTCATTGAGCACCATCATGGTCGGCGCTCTGGGGCTCAACAATGCTGCCACCAGCAGCAAGTAGCGCAAGGTTCCATCTGATAGCTCGGCCGCAGATAGTGGTCGCAGCAGGCCCTCCTGATGGAACTGCAAACTGAACTGGCCGCCAGGTACCGCGTCGATGGTCAGGTGTGAGCCGGGAAAGGCATCGCTGATCGTATCCCACAGCGCCTGGGCATCGCCGATCTCGATAATGGTTTGCAGGGCAGCGGCCAGGTCACGGCCGTCATGGTGCAGGACCGGTGTGCGGGTACCCAGTTGTGGTCGTCGGGCCGGGGCATCGCGATCGGTGCGAAAGTGATCGTAGAAGCGCCAGCCACGGATGCGCTCGCGCAGGTGCAGCACCTCTGGCGAAGAACGCAGGTTGCCGACCTGATCGTAGAGGCTGTCGAAATCCGGCGTGTGCTGGGCCAGCACGTCCCATTGACGCCCCTCGCGGGCGCGCACCATTGCGCCCTGGCGATCTACCAGCAAGCTGGCCGGACGATAGAGCGGACCTGCCCAGATGCTTTCGCGCTTGATCTGCGGGTCGAGGGTGAAGCGCGAGGGGATCGGCGAGCTTTGCCCCGGGAGCATGAAGTGGCCGCTGGATACAGGCAAGCCAAGGCCGATGGCATAACCGAAATCCTCGCTGGCAAAGCCCAGGCGCAGACGCTTGGCTTCCTGGCGCGGACCACCCTCGACGGCCACTTCGCCGCGGCTCATGCGTCGGCTGATACGCTCGGGGCCTGCCCAGAAGGTCGATTCCAGTCCGCCTTCGCCGGCCAGCGCATTGACGACGCCGCCCTTGGCGGTTTCAGCGAGCAAGCGCAAGGCTTTGTACAGGTTGGACTTGCCGCTGCCGTTGGGGCCGGTGATGAGGTTCAGCCGCGCCAGCGGTAGCACCAGGTGATTGATCGAGCGGTAGTTGGCAACGGCCAATGTGGTCAGCATCTCGGCGTCCTTGCGCAGGTAATGGTGGCGGCAGTATCGCCGACTGATCGAGCTCAAAGGAATTGCATTAGTTACAGCAGCGGCCCATTCCCTGATCTACGCTAACACTCGCATCTCTGTATCGATCTGACACATGCTAGGAGCCTGCATGACGGTGTTGCGTATTGTATTGGTCGTCAGCCTGGGTTCGGCATTCGTACTCGCAGGCTGTGACGAGAAAAACACCGCTGAACCCGAGCTTCGCAGGGTGGGTGTGCAACAGGTCCAGCCCAGCGATTTTGCTGCATCCGTGACCCTCACCGGTGATATTCAGGCACGGGTGCAGGCGGATCAGTCGTTTCGCGTGGGCGGTAAGATCATTTCCCGCAGCGTTGATGTTGGCGACCATGTGAAAGCCAACCAGGTTCTGGCCCGACTTGATCCTAAAGACTTGCAGGCCACTGTCGATTCAGCCAAGGCCGAAGTGTTCGCCGAACAGGCGCGGGTGACCCAAAGCGCCGCCGCCTTTGTCCGTCAGCAAAAACTGTTGCCCAAGGGCTATACCAGCCAGAGCGAGTACGACTCCGCCCAGGCGGCGCTGCGCAGTAGCCAGAGCGCCTTGAAGGCCGCCCAGGCGCAACTGGCCAATGCCCGTGATCAACTGAGCTACACCGCACTGATCGCCGATGCGGCCGGGGTGATCACCGAACGTCAGGCTGAAGTCGGGCAGGTGGTGCAGGCTACGGCGCCAATCTTCACCCTGGCCCACGATGGCGAGCGCGATGCGGTGTTCAATGTCTATGAGTCGCTGCTGGTCGCGCCGCCCAGTAGCGAAACCATCCCCGTCAGCCTGGTGGACAATCCCAAGGTCAAGGCCTTGGGCCATGTGCGGGAAATCAGCCCGACCGTTTCGGCGCAAAGTGGCACGGTACAAGTCAAAGTCGCGTTGCGTGATGTCCCGCCGGGTATGGAGCTGGGTTCGGCCGTCACAGCCACAGGCCAGGCCCGCGGCAAACCCAGTATCGAATTGCCTTGGTCGGCGTTGACCAAGGCCCTGCATGACCCGGCTGTGTGGCTGGTGGGCGAAGGCAACAAGGTCAGCCTGCAGCAGGTAAAGGTCAGTCGCTATCTCACCGGTAAAGTGGTCATTGCAGAAGGTCTCAAAGGCGGGGAAACCGTGGTGGTGGCCGGCGGGCAGTTGCTCACCCCCGGTATGCAGGTGGAAATCGCACCGCTCAAGGACAGCGGGGTGGCGCAATGAAAGCAGTCGTACTGGGCCTGTGCAGCGTGCTGTTGCTGGCCGGTTGTGAAAAGCAGGCCGCAGAGTCCGATCCGATCCGCCCGGTACTGTCGGTGATCGTGCAGCCGCAGGCACAAGCCAGTCTCGGGCGGTTTGCCGGCACTATTGAGGCGCGCTACGAGAGCACCCTGGGCTTTCGCGTGGCCGGTCGTATCGCCCGGCGCTGGGTGGATGTCGGCAGCGAAGTGAAACCGGGCGATACATTGGCCAGCCTGGATCCGGCTGATCAGCGCAACCAGCTGCGTGCTGCCGAGGGCGATCTGGCCAAGGTCCAGGCACAGTGGATCAACGCCCAGGCCGATGCGCGTCGCCAGCAGCAGTTGTTCGATCGCGGCGTCGGCGCCCAGGCGCAGTTGGACGCTGCCCAGACCAATCTGAAGACCACCGGTGCTTCTCTGGAGCAGGCCCGGGCCGCCGTTGCCCAGGCGCGCGACCAGCTGGGCTACAGTGAGCTCAAGACCGATCATGCCGCAGTGGTCACCAACTGGCAGGCTGAAGCTGGGCAGACCGTCAGTGCCGGTCAGCCAGTGGTCACCCTGGCGCGCCCGGATATCAAGGAGGCGGTCATCGACTTGCCGACCTATCTGGCCGAACAGTTGTCTGCCGGCTTGAAGTTCGAGGTGGCTTCGCAACTCAACCCGAGCATCAATACCACTGCGACCTTACGCGAACTCGATCCCCAGGCCGACGCAGCCACGCGAACCCGCCGTGCACACCTGACCTTGACCGCTACACCCGAGTCGTTTCATCTGGGGACGGCAATCAGTGTCACGCTGACCTCGACGGTGTCGCCGCGTAGCGAGTTACCGGCATCCGCGCTGCTCGAAGGGGATGGCCCGCCACGGGTGTGGGTGGTTGATCCACAACAGAACACGGTTGCCACCCGTGAGGTGAAGCTGCTTGAACGCACCCCCGGCAGTGTGGTGTTGAGCTCGGGCGTGCAAGCCGGGGAACGCGTAGTAACAGCAGGTGTGAACAGCCTGAAACCGGGCCAGAAGGTCATCGTCAATGAGGAAGACCCACGATGAAAGGAAGCTTCAACCTGTCGGAGTGGGCGCTGAAGCACCAATCCTTTGTCTGGTACCTGATGTTCGTCAGCTTGCTGATGGGCGTGTTCTCCTACATGAACCTGGGGCGTGAGGAAGACCCTTCGTTCACCATCAAGACCATGGTCATTCAGACCCGTTGGCCGGGCGCAACTCAGGATGAGACCCTCAATCAGGTCACCGACCGCATCGAGAAAAAGCTCGAAGAGCTGGATTCGCTCGACTATGTGAAGAGCTACACCCGACCGGGTGAGTCGACGGTTTATGTCAACCTGCTGGATACCACACCAGCCAAGGACATTCCCGAGATCTGGTATCAGGTACGCAAGAAGATCCAGGATATTCGTGGCCAGTTTCCCCAGGGAATCCAGGGGCCGGGTTTCAACGACGAGTTCGGCGACGTCTACGGTTCGATTTATGCGTTCACCGCCGACGGCCTGACGATGCGCCAGCTGCGCGACTACGTCGAACAGGTGCGTGCCGAGATCCGCGAAGTGCCCGGCCTGGGCAAGGTCGAGATGATCGGCACCCAGGACGAGGTGCTGTACCTGAACTTCTCCACCCGCAAGCTGGCGTCGTTCGGCATTGATCAACGCCAAGTGCTGCAAGCCTTGCAGAGCCAGAACGCGGTCACCCCGGCCGGGGTGATCGAGGCGGGTCCCGAGCGTGTGTCGGTGCGCACCACGGGCCAGTTCGCTTCGGAGAAAGACCTCGAGACGGTCAACCTGCGCATCAATGACCGCTTCTTCCGCCTGGCGGATATTGCCGACATCGAGCGTGGCTACGTCGACCCGCCCGCGCCACTGTTCCGTTACAACGGACAGCCGGCCATCGGCCTGGGCATTGGCATGAAGGCCGGTGGCAACATCCAGGTGTTTGGCGCCGATCTGCACAAAATGATGGATCGGGTGATCAGCGAGCTGCCGGTCGGCGTCGGTGTGCATACCGTCTCCGATCAGGCCGTGGTGGTGGAAGAAGCCGTCGGTGGCTTCACCAGCGCTTTGTTCGAGGCGGTGATCATCGTGCTGGTGGTGAGTTTCGTCAGCTTGGGGATTCGCGCCGGCCTGGTGGTGGCCTGTTCGATTCCGCTGGTACTGGCCATGGTGTTCATCTTCATGGAGTACAGCGGCATCACCATGCAGCGGATCTCCCTGGGGGCGTTGATCATTGCTCTGGGGCTGTTGGTGGACGATGCCATGATCACTGTCGAGGTGATGGTGACGCGCCTGGAAATGGGCGAAACCAAGGAGCAGGCTGCAACCTTTGCCTACACCTCGACGGCGTTCCCGATGCTCACCGGTACCTTGGTGACCGTGGCCGGCTTCATGCCGATAGGCCTCAACGCCAGTTCGGCGGGGGAATACACCTACACGCTGTTTGCGGTGATTGCTGCGGCCTTGCTGGTGTCCTGGGTGGTAGCCGTGGTATTTGCGCCGGTGTTGGGCGTGCACATCCTCAGTGCCAAGGTCAAACCGCATAATGAAGAGCCCGGCCGTGTCGGCAAGGCGTTCGAACACAGCCTGCTGTGGTGCATGCGCCATCGCTGGCTGACTATCATCGGCACCATTTTGCTGTTCGTGCTGGCGTTGTTCTGCATGCGTTTCGTGCAGAACCAGTTCTTCCCCTCTTCGGACCGCCCGGAGATTCTCGTTGACCTCAACCTGCCGCAGAACGCCTCGATCGAGGAAACCCGCAAGGCGGTGGACCGGCTTGAGGCAACGCTCAAGGGCGATCCGGACATCGAGCGCTGGAGTACCTACATCGGCCAGGGTGCGATTCGCTTCTACCTGCCGCTGGATCAGCAACTGCAGAACCCGTACTACGCCCAGCTGGTGATCGTCAGTAAAGGGTTCGAAGAACGCGAGGGGCTGATCAAACGCTTGAAGCAGCGCTTGCGCGAGGACTTTGTCGGTATTGGCAGCAACGTCCAGTCGCTGGAAATGGGGCCACCGGTGGGGTTGCCGATCCAGTACCGGGTGATGGGGTCGGATATCGACCAGGTACGCAAACATGCGATTGCCCTGGCGGCCTTGCTCGACAGCAATGAGCACATTGGCAGCTTGATTTACGACTGGAACGAACCGGGCAAAGTGTTACGGGTCGAGATTGCGCAAGACAAGGCGCGCCAGCTTGGCCTGTCATCCGAGGACGTGGCCAATGTCATGAACAGCATTGTCAGCGGCACGCAGATCACCCAGGTCAACGACAACATCTACCTGATCAATGTCGTCGCCCGCGCTGTAGACAGTGAGCGCAGTTCGCCGCAGACCTTGCAGAACCTGCAGATCGTCACCCCCAACGGCACCTCGATTCCGTTGCTGGCCTTCGCCACCGTGCGCTATGAGCTGGAGCAGCCGCTGGTCTGGCGTCGCGACCGCAAACCGACCATCACCATCAAGGCTGCGGTGCGTGGCGATATCCAGCCGACCGACCTGGTGCGTGACCTCAAGCCGCAGATCGACGATTTCGTCAGCAAACTGCCGGTGGGCTACACGGTCGAAACCGGCGGTACGGTGGAGGCAAGTGGCAAGGCCCAGGGGCCGATTGCCAAAGTGTTGCCGCTGATGCTGTTCCTCATGGGCACGTTCCTGATGATCCAGCTGCACAGCGTGCAGAAGCTGTTCCTGGTGGCCAGCGTGGCGCCGCTGGGCTTGATCGGTGTGGTCCTGGCGCTGGTGCCAACGGGTACACCGATGGGCTTCGTGGCCATTCTCGGGATTCTCGCGCTGATCGGTATCATCATCCGCAACTCGGTGATTCTGGTGACCCAGATCGATGAGTACGAGGGGCAGGGATTGTCGCCGTGGGCAGCGGTGCTGGAAGCGACCAACCACCGCCGACGGCCGATTCTATTAACGGCGGCAGCGGCCAGCCTGGGCATGATCCCTATCGCCCGCGAGGTGTTCTGGGGGCCAATGGCCTACGCGATGATCGGCGGGATCATCATCGCCACCCTGCTGACCTTGCTGTTCCTGCCGGCCTTGTATGTGGCCTGGTACAAGATCAGGGAGCCGCAGGGTAGCGAACGTGTATAAAAATAGATATCAATTGCGAATATGTCTCATCTTCTGCTAGCGTGCGCTCACCTTGAGATTCACTGCCAGGAAGTGCCGTGTCTTCGTGGAATTCGCAGATTGCCCGGTTGTTCGCCGAGCACAAAAAAGCCCTGGAGGCCTTTGTTGCTCGGCGCACCGGCAATACTCAGGTCGCAGCCGATCTGACCCAGGAGTCGTTCTTGCGCCTGGCGCGGCTGCCTGCCGACAAGAAAATCGATAATCTGCCAGCCTTTCTGTTCACGATCGCCAGCAACCTGATACGCGATCATCAGCGCCAGATGATCCGCCGCGAGCATCGGGAAGTGGGCGAGCCCAGCGATGAATTGCCCTGCGACTCGCCGGGGGCCGAAGAGCAACTGGCGGCCATGCAGGAGCAAGCGCTGATGCATGACGCCATTCAGGCCTTGCCCGAGGCGACTCGGCACATCTTCCTGCTTTACCATGTCGACGAATGTTCCTACCGGGAGATTGGCGAGCGGTTGCACGTCTCCCCGCGTAGTGTCGAATACCAATTGCGTCGTGCGCTGATCGATTGCCGGGCCTTCATCAAGGCACGGTTGCTCAGTGACACGCAGGGGCCGCATTTGTGAACCGGCCCTTTGCAGCTACGGATGCCCCGATGATCGACCCGAATGTCACCGATGCTGACGACGACCTGTTCGCCGAAGCCAGTGGCTGGTACTACCGCCTGCAGGCCGAGGACCTCACCCCGACTGAGCGGGAAGCCTTTGCGGCCTGGCTGGCGCAGGGGCCGAGCCAGGTTCGCGCCTGGAATGAAGTGCTCGAGTTGCTCGGTGCCTTGCGCGAGCCTGCCCGACAGCTTCGCCAGGCTCAGCGTGCCCGTTGGCACAAGCCGCGGGCACGGGTCTGGGCCAGTGCTGCTGCGGTTCTGTTGATGATCGGTCTGCTGATCGCCAGCCCCTGGCCGGACCGCTGGCGTGCTGACTACGCGACGGTTACGGGCGAGTCGCGCACGCTGGCCCTGGCCGATGGTTCACAGCTGCAACTCAATACCGACACCGCAGTGCAGGTCGAGTTGGGTGACGGGGAGCGGCGGGTGCGCCTGCTGCGTGGAGAGGCCTGGTTCGAGGTCAGTCATGATCCGTTGCGGCCCTTTCTGATTCGCTCCGGTGACGGCTGGGTGAAGGTCGTCGGCACGCGCTTCAGCGTCGCGCAGCAGGGTAACCAGACCCTTGTGCGGGTTGCCCAGGGTAGGGTTCAGGTCAGTGTCGACGAGGGGCAATCGGTGCTGCTCGATCCAGGGCGCGGCGTCGAGTACAGCGGTTTGCAGCTGGGTAGCGAGCACGGCTTTGATGTTGCCGCCGAGTTCGCCTGGCGCCAGCGTCAGCTGGTGTTCCGCCAACAGCCTCTGGCCGAGGTGGTCGAAGCGTTGAACCGTTACTGGCCGGGGCAGACCCTGGTGCTCGGTGATACCCTGCGCCAGCGCAAGGTCTCCGGGGTGTTTGAAATCGACAAGCCCGACGCTGTACTCAAAGCGTTGACGCACACCTTGGGCCTGCGTGCTGAGCAGTACACGCCCTACCTGCGCGTGCTGCGCGAAGGCTAGAAAAAATATTCAAAAAAGTTTCAGGGTTTCCCCGAAGCCTGACGTCCTTGATCTCGTAAGCGCAAATAATAAGCACTCTCAGACAGTGTGGCGCGATTAAACGACTTCGACGATTTGGGGGAGCTTCACTGATGGATAACACCACCGCCACCCGGCGCCTGCCGACTATGCTGAGCCTGGCCATTGCCCTGGGCTGCGGCACGCTGGCCATGCCGATCCTTGCCGCACCCGCCGTGCAGGCCCAGGCTTATCAGTTCCAGATTCCGGCGCAATCGCTGGACGGTGCGTTGGCGGCCTTCAGTGCGGTGACCCGGGTGCAGGTGCTGGTTGGCGCCGAGGTGACCCAAGGTTTGCGTTCCCCGGGCCTCAGCGGCAGTTATCCACAGAGTCAGGCGCTGGCCCGCCTGCTGGCCGGCACCGGCCTGAGCGCAACCTATATCGACAGTGACAGCGTCACACTGGAACGGCGCCAGGCGGATGAAGCTGCCCTGCAGCTGGGCGCGACCATGGTCGGTGGCAAGGTGCTGGGCGCCACCACCGAGGGCAGCCAGTCCTACACCACAGGTGCCCTGACCATTGGCAAAGGCGAGCAGAAACTCAAGGACATCCCGCAATCGGTGTCGGTCGTCACGCGCCAGCGAATGGACGACCAGAACATGAACAGCCTGCAGGACGCGATGCGCCAGGTCACCGGTGCGACCATCAAAAGTTACAACGCTGGCTCAAGCCTGAACGATGTCTACATGCGCGGATTCCTTGTCGACCAGGTACAGGTTGACGGGGTTTCGCAGATGACTGGCCAGGGCGACCTGATGACCAGCTTCGACCTGGCGATGTTCGACCGGGTCGAGGTGTTGCGCGGACCTTCCGGCCTGTACCAGAGCTCGGGCGAGCCGGGTGGCACCATCAACCTGGTACGCAAGCGCGCCTTGGGCCAGTTTGCCCTCAGTGGCGAGCTGTCTGCCGGCTCCTACGACCACTATCACTCGACCGTGGACATCACCGGTCCGTTGAACAGCGACGGTAGCCTGCGCGGACGCTTTGTCACCGCCTATGAAGACAACAAGTCCTTTGTCGACTACGCCCAGAACGAACGGCCGATGGTTTACGGCCGTCTGGAATACGACGTGACCCCGGACACCACGCTGTCCCTGGGCGGCGCCTACCAGAACAACCATTCCACCCCGGCCTTTGGCCTGCCGGCGTATGCCAATGGCAAGTTGCTGGATGTCAGCCGCTCGACCTTCGTCGATGCCAAGTGGAACGAGCTGGACGAGCACGTCTGGGAAAGTTTCTTCGAGGTCGATCACGCCCTGGAGAATGGCGGTCAGTTCAAGACCTCGTTGACCTACCGCGATGCTGAAACCCCGACCCGCAACTTCACCTGGAGCGATGGCGCGGTAGACCCGGCGACCGGCGCCAGCGCGGCCGTGGCCTACTCCTACTACACCCACATCAAGACCCTGGGCCTGGACAGCTTTGTCACCCTGCCGGTGGAGGCTTTTGGCCGCACCCACGAATTTACTGCAGGGGTCGAGTACCAGCACCTGGACAAGGACTTCACCTACGGTGGTGGCGAGTACTTTGACACCAATGTGTTCGATCCGGGCAGCATCAACATACCCAAGCGTAAGTACGAAATGGATAACGGCAACTGGTCGAAATCCCACCAGTACGGCCTTTATGCCCGCAGCAAAATCAGCGCTACCGACTGGCTGGACGTCATCCTCGGCAGCCGGGTGACTTGGTTCGAAAGCGAGGCGCACAATGCCAACGCCTTCTTCAACAACTTCAGCAACACCGAAACCAACATCGACCGCAAAGTCATTCCCTACGGTGCGTTGGTGGCCAAGCTGACGCCTGAACTGTCCGCGTACGCCAGCTACACCAGCGTGTTCAAACCACAGACCGAGGTCGATGCCGATAACCAGACCATCGCCCCGCGCAAGGGCAAACAGTACGAACTGGGCCTCAAGCGTGAGTTCTACGACGGTCGCCTGAATGGCAGCGTCGCGGTGTTCCGCATCTACGACGAAAACCGTGCGGAACTGGTGGCCAACAATCAGTACTACGAGCCACAGGGCAAGATCCGCAGCCAGGGCTGGGAAACCGAACTGAGCGGCAACCTGACCGACAACTGGAGCATCAGCACCGGTTACGCGTTCACCATGCTCAAGTCGCTGAGCGGCGCAGACACCAACCAGGGCACCACCATCACCCCGAAGCACAACTTCAACCTGTGGACCAACTACGAGTTTACCGATGGGCCACTGAAGGACTTCAACGTTGGCGGAGGGGTGCGTGCGGTAAGTGCCACCTACTACAAGCGTGATGTGGACTTTGTTCAGGGCGGCTATGCGATTACCACGGCCCAGGTTGGCTACAAGTTCAACGAGCACCTGTCGGCGAAGCTGACGGCCAACAACCTGTTTGACCGCACTTACTATGAGCGGGTGGACAGCTCCTGGGGTTCGAACTTCTATGGCGAGCCGCGTAACCTGACGTTGACCTTGCGCGCCAAGTATTGACGGGGGCTTGCCCCGCGATACCTTTCAGGTCAAAAAAACCGGCGCACAGGGCGCCGGTTTTTGTTTGCTGCGTCGGCTTACAGGCCGTCGAGCAACGCCTTGTTGCGTACCGCACCCTTGTCGGCGCTGGTGGCCAGCAGGGCGTAGGCTTTCAGGGCGGTGGTCACTTTACGTGGGCGTACTTCCACCGGCTTCCAGCCTTTCTTGTCCTGTTCGACACGACGTGCCGCCAACTCTTCATCGCTGACCAGCAGGTTGATCGAGCGGTTAGGGATGTCGATCAGCACCTTGTCGCCATCCTGCACCAGGCCGATGGCACCGCCGGCAGCTGCTTCCGGAGAAGCGTGGCCGATGGACAGGCCCGAGGTACCGCCGGAGAAACGGCCGTCGGTGAGCAGGGCGCAGGCTTTGCCCAGGCCTTTGGACTTCAGGTAGGAGGTCGGGTAGAGCATTTCCTGCATGCCCGGGCCGCCTTTCGGACCTTCGTAGCGAATGATGACGATATCGCCTTCCTTCACTTCGTCGGCAAGGATGCCGCGTACGGCGCTGTCCTGGCTTTCGAAGATTTTCGCGTTGCCTTCGAACACGTGGATCGATTCGTCGACACCTGCGGTCTTCACCACGCAACCGTCCAGGGCGATGTTGCCGTAGAGTACGGCCAGGCCGCCTTCTTGCGAGTAGGCGTGCTCGACACTGCGGATGCAGCCGTTTTCACGGTCGTCGTCCAGGGTTTCCCAACGGGTCGACTGGCTGAACGCGGTCTGGGTCGGAATACCGGCAGGGCCGGCCTTGAAGAAGTGGTGCACCGCTGCGTCGTCGGTCTGGGTGATGTCCCACTTGGCGATGGCTTCTTCCATGCTCGGGCTGTGCACGGTCGGCAGGTCGGTGTGCAGCAGGCCGCCACGGGCCAGCGAACCGAGGATGCTGAAGATGCCGCCAGCGCGGTGGACGTCTTCCATGTGGTACTTCTGGATGTTCGGCGCAACCTTGCACAGCTGTGGCACTTTGCGCGACAGGCGATCGATATCGCGCAGGTCGAAATCGATCTCGGCTTCCTGGGCGGCGGCCAGCAGGTGGAGGATGGTGTTGGTCGAACCGCCCATGGCGATGTCGAGCATCATGGCGTTTTCGAACGCCTTGAAGTTGGCGATGTTGCGCGGCAGGACGCTCTGGTCGTTGTCGCCGTAGTAACGCTTGCACAGCTCGACGATGGTGCGTCCGGCCTGCAGGAACAGCTGTTCGCGGTCGCTGTGGGTGGCCAGGGTAGAACCGTTGCCCGGCAGGGCCAGGCCCAGGGCTTCGGTCAGGCAGTTCATCGAGTTGGCGGTGAACATGCCGGAGCACGAACCGCAGGTCGGGCAGGCGCTGCGCTCGTATTCGGCGACCTTTTCATCGGAAGCGCTTGAGTCGGCGGCGATGACCATGGCATCGACCAGGTCCAGGCCATGGCTGGCCAGCTTGGTCTTGCCGGCTTCCATCGGCCCGCCGGAAACGAAGATCACCGGGATGTTCAGGCGCAGGGCAGCCATGAGCATGCCGGGGGTGATCTTGTCGCAGTTGGAGATGCACACGATGGCGTCGGCGCAGTGCGCGTTGACCATGTACTCCACCGAGTCGGCGATGATCTCGCGGCTCGGCAGCGAATAGAGCATGCCGTCGTGGCCCATGGCGATGCCATCGTCGACCGCGATGGTGTTGAATTCCTTGGCCACGCCACCGGCGCGTTCAATCTCGCGGGCGACCAGCTGGCCCAGGTCCTTCAGGTGCACATGCCCCGGGACGAACTGGGTGAACGAGTTGGCGATGGCGATGATCGGCTTTTTGAAATCTTCGTCTTTCATCCCGGTGGCGCGCCACAAAGCGCGTGCGCCGGCCATATTGCGGCCGTGGGTGGACGTTTTCGAGCGGTAATCAGGCATGAAGCACTCCTGGCGGCTAATCAGGTAACAAAAAGGGGAGTGAGCTTCTCTTGTCCTTTGCACCGAAGGCAGGTGGCCGCTGGTACGGATGAAGCCGAGATCGCCGCGGGATCGCCGTGCGCTCGGCCAGAGCTCATAAACCCGCCGGGGATGACTGGCGATGAATAGCCCGATTCTACACCGCTGGCGCCGCGAAGGAATGGCGTTGTAGATGGTTGGTGGCGATCGGCGGCGCTGTTGCTCTGCGAATGGTCTGTCAGACCGCTTCTAAGTACGCCTGTAGGACCATTCTGAAATGCCGCAAAAGCCCGGAAAAGCGGCTGTTCCCGCCTGCCGGACTGGCTATTATCCCCGCGCCGCATGTGCGGCTTACGAGACGACACCCTTAATGGACCTTCCCAGTTTCAGTTCATCGCGAACCTACATTCTGGCACTGAACGCAGTGGCGTCAGGGCTGCCCGTTAGCTGACCGACAGCCTTTCCGGTCGGACTCCAGGCAGCTGCGTCGCTGCCTGGAGATCGATATGACCACTATCCACGAAGCAAACCTGGGCGGCTTGGCCTTGCCGCGCGAACAAGCCCAGGCTCGCCGCGACGACTTGCTGCAAACCGGTCGCTACCCTGCCGGTACCGCAGGGGCGTTGATGAGCAGCCATTACTCCTGCATCTGCAGCGGCCTGAGCGCGAGCCAGGCCATCGACATGCTGCGCCGCGAAGCCGCTGATGCCGAAACCATCTACCAGTCCTACGTGCTCGACGAGCAGGGCAACCTGCTCGGCACGCTGTCCCTGCGCGAGCTGATTCTTGCCACACCCGAATTGCCGGTAGAGCAACTGATGGTGCGCCCGGTGCTCAGTGTCAGCACTGCCACCTCCCAGGAGGAAGTGGCCAGACTGATCAGCGAGCACGATCTGCTGGCCTTGCCGGTGCTGGACCGCGGCGGGCGTCTGGTGGGCATCGTTACCTGTGACGATGCCATGGATGTGGTGGTTGAGGAGGCCACCGAGGACTTCCATAAAGGCGCGCTGATCGGTACCCATCTGGGCAACCTGAAGACGGCTACGGTGGGTTTGCTCTATCGCAAGCGCGTGCTCTGGCTGGTGCTGCTGGTGTTTGGCAACCTGTTTTCCGGAGCGGGCATTGCCGCGTTCGAAGACACCATCGCTGCGCATATCGCCCTGGTGTTCTTCCTGCCGCTGCTGGTCGATAGCGGCGGAAATGCCGGTGCCCAGTCGGCAACGCTGATGGTCCGCGCCCTGGCCACGGGTGAAGTGGTCATGCGTGACTGGTTGAGCTTGCTTGGGCGTGAGTGCGGAGTGGCCCTGGCTCTGGGGGGCACCATGGCTGTTGCGGTGGCGTCGCTGGGGGTGTTGCGTGGCGGCCCGGATATTGCCCTGATCGTCGCCAGCAGCATGCTGGTGATTGTCCTCTTGGGCAGCTTGATCGGCATGAGCCTGCCGTTCCTGCTCAGCCGCATGAAGCTCGACCCGGCCACCGCCAGCGGGCCCTTGGTGACGTCGATTGCCGATGCTGCCGGGGTGCTGGTGTACTTCGGCATTGCTTCGCAGGTGCTGGATATTTGAGGGCCTATCGCGGGGCAAGCCCGCTCCCACAGGTATGGATGATCTCTGTGGGAGCGGGCTTGCCCCGCGATGTACCTTAGCTGTTAGGCAGCAACCGGCAGGTAATGCTCTTGATGTAACGGGTTTCCGGGATCGCCGGGTGGACCGGATGATCCGGGCCCTGGCCGCCGCGTTCGAGCAGCTGGATGTTGCGGTCCAGATGGCGGGCGCTGGTCAGCAGGATGTTCTGCAGGTCGTCCTCGGGCAGGTGCATCGAGCACGAAGCGCTGACCAGAATGCCGTCCTTGGTCAGCAGGCGCATGGCCTGTTCGTTCAAGCGACGGTAGGCGCCTTCACCGTTTTTCAGATCTTTCTTGCGCTTGATGAAGGCGGGCGGGTCGGCAACGATCACGTCGAAACGCTCTTCGGAGGCCTTGAGTTCCTTCAGTGCTTCGAACACATCGCCTTCAATGCAGGTGAGCTTCTCGGCAATGCCGTTGAGCGCGGCGTTGCGCTCAACGCCATCAAGGGCAAAGCCCGAGGCGTCGACGCAGAATACTTCGCTGGCGCCGAAAGCACCGGCCTGCACACCCCAGCCACCGATGTAGCTGAACAGGTCGAGCACACGCTTGCCCTGGACGTACGGCGCCAGGCGCGCGCGGTTCATGCGGTGGTCGTAGAACCAGCCGGTCTTCTGGCCTTCCATCACCGGAGCCTCGAATTTCACCCCGTTTTCTTCCAGGGCAACCCACTCCGGTACCAGGCCGAATACGGTTTCGACGTAACGGTTCAGGCCTTCGGCGTCGCGGGCGGCCGAGTCGTTCTTGAACAGGATGCCGCTTGGCTTGAGGACCTGGACCAGGGCGGCGATGACGTCGTCCTTGTGCTGTTCCATGGTGGCCGAAGCCAGCTGAACGACCAGAATGTCGCCGAAGCGATCGACTACCAGGCCCGGCAGCAGGTCGGAATCGCCGTACACCAGACGGTAGAACGGCTTGTCGAACAGGCGCTCACGCAGCGACAGGGCAACATTGATGCGGTGCACCAGCAGCGACTTGTCCAGCGCAAGCTTGGCATCACGCGACAGCAGGCGGGCGCAGATCAGGTTGTTCGGGCTCATGGCAACGACGCCCAGGGCCTTGCCACCGGCGGTTTCCAGAATCGCCTGGTCACCGGCCTTGAAGCCATGCAGCGGGGTCGCGGCGACGTCGATTTCGTTGCTGTAAACCCACAGGTGGCCGGCGCGCAGGCGGCGGTCGGCATTGGCTTTGAGACGAAGGCTGGGCAGGGACATGACGTCGCTCCGGGAAAAAAGAGCGGGAGTATAACCTGATGCCTGCGGCGCTGATGTGAATAGCGACAAATTGCAACAGAGCAGTGGCCTTTCGCTTCACCCCTGGCCGGTACGATCGGGTTAGAATCGCCGCTCAGCCCCGAGTGTGTACTTATGTCCCAGGAACTCTCCGCCGAACAGATCCAGCACGCCTTGCAAGGCATCAGCGTGCCGCCACAGCCGCAGATCATGGTCGATCTTCAGTTCGAGCAATACATGCCTGATCCCGACCTTGAGGTGATCGCCAAACTGATCGCCCAGGACCCGGGCCTGTCCGGCGCCTTGCTCAAGCTGGTCAACTCGCCGTATTACGGCCTGACCAACAAGATTGCCTCGATCCAGCGCGCGGTGAACCTGCTCGGCAGTCGTTCGATCATCAACCTGATCAACGCCCAGTCGATCAAGGGCGAGATGAGCGACGACACCATCGTCACCCTCAACCGTTTCTGGGACACCGCCCAGGACGTGGCCATGACCTGCCTGACCCTGGCCAAGCGCATCGGCTCGCAGGCGGTTGACGAGGCCTATGCCCTGGGCCTGTTCCACGACTGCGGCGTGCCGCTGATGCTCAAGCGCTTCCCCGAGTACATGGGCGTGCTCGAAGACGCCTACGCCAATGCGGGTGCCGACAAGCGGGTGGTCGACACCGAGAACCAGGCGTTCAATACCAACCACGCGGTGGTCGGTTACTACACCGCCAAGTCCTGGCGCCTGCCCGAGCACCTGAGCAATGCCATCGCCAACCACCACAACGCCCTGGCGGTGTTCAGCGATGATTCGGCACGTAACAGCCAACTGAAGAACCTGCTGGCGATCCTCAAGATGGCCGAGCACATCTGCTCGTCGTACCGGGTGCTGGGCAACCAGAGTGTCGACCATGAGTGGAATGCCGTTGGGCACCTGGTGCTCGACTATGTGGGGCTTTCCGAGTACGACTTTGAGAACCTCAAGCAGACCATTCGCGAATTGGGCAGTCACTGATCCATGCCGGAACTACCAGAAGTCGAGACCACCCGGCGCGGTATCGCGCCTTACCTGGAAGGCCAGCGCGTCAATCGGGTGATCGTGCGCGACCGGCGTCTGCGCTGGCCGATCCCCGAGGACCTCGATATCCGCCTGTCCGGGCAGCGTTTCGTCAAGATCGAGCGTCGCGCCAAATACCTGCTGCTCAATGCCGAGGTCGGGACGCTGATCAGTCACCTGGGCATGTCCGGCAACCTGCGTCTGGTCGAGATCGGCTTGCCGGCTGCCAAGCATGAGCATGTGGATATCGAACTGGAGTCGGGCCTGGCCTTGCGCTATACCGATCCGCGCCGCTTTGGCGCGATGCTCTGGAGCCTCGACCCGCTTAACCATGAGCTGT
Organism: Pseudomonas sp. GW821-FHT10B02; assembly: GCF_059415665.1. Classification (NCBI taxonomy): domain Bacteria; kingdom Pseudomonadati; phylum Pseudomonadota; class Gammaproteobacteria; order Pseudomonadales; family Pseudomonadaceae; genus Pseudomonas; species Pseudomonas sp. GW821-FHT10B02. The sequence continues at coordinate 398,327 of NZ_JBWKNR010000001.1, forward strand.
TGATCAAGCTTGGCCCTGAGCCGTTGACCGACCTGTTCGACGGCGAGCGTCTGTTCCAGCTGTCGCGTGGCAAGGCCATGGCGGTCAAACCGTTCATCATGGATAACGCGGTGGTGGTCGGGGTCGGCAACATTTATGCGACCGAGGCCCTGTTCGCTGCGGGTATCGATCCGCGCCGCGAAGCCGGGAGCATCTCGCGGGCGCGTTACCTGAAGCTGGCGATCGAGATCAAACGCATCCTCGCCTGCGCGATCGAGCGCGGCGGCACCACCTTGCGTGACTTTGTCGGCGGTGATGGCCAGCCGGGCTATTTCCAGCAAGAGCTTTTTGTCTACGGACGCCGGGAAGAGCCCTGCAAGGTCTGCGGCAGCATCCTGCGCGAGGTCAAGCTCGGCCAGCGCGCCAGCGTGTTCTGCCCGCGCTGTCAGAAGTGAGGGTGCTCAGCGTGGGCTGAGCACTTCAGCGGCACCCACGCCGCGCGGGTCGCTGGCGGCTTCCAGGGTCTGCCTGGATTTATCCCAGTACAACACTTGCTGGTTACCGTAAGTGCGGCCCAGCTCCTTGAGCTGGTAGCCGCGTGCATTTAGCTCACGCTGCTGTTCGGCGCTGAACGCGCCCGGTTCGTGCTCGACCACATCCGGCAGGTACTGGTGGTGATAGCGCGGCACTGCGGGCCAGTTGGTGACCGGCTTGCCTTCGAGAAACCCCAGCATCGACAACAGCACCATGCTCGGGATGCGGCTGCCGCCCGGTGTGCCGAAGGCGGCGAACTGCGTCGGGCTCTCGATAAAACTCGGGCTCATGCTCGACAGCGGCCGCTTGCCGGCTGCCACGGCATTGGCCTGGCTGCCGGCCAGGCCGTAGCTATTGCTGCCGCGCGGGTCGGCGGCGAAGTCGTCCATCTCGTTGTTCAACACCACGCCGGTACCGGGCGCGCTGAAGGCTGCGCCGAAGGGCAGGTTGACCGACAGCGTCGCGGCCACGGCGTTGCCTTCGGCGTCGATCACCGCGAAGTGGGTGGTGTGGTCGCCTTCGCGCCAGGCCGGGGCGGGCGGCAGGCTGCTGCTGGGAGTGGCCTGGTGCACGTCGATGCTGTCGGCAAGGCTGGTCAGGTAATTGCGCGCCAGCAGTTGCGGCAGCGGGTTGGCGACGTAATCCGGGTCGCCGAGCAGGCCGCGGTCGCGGTAGGCACGGCGTAGTACTTCCAGCACGTAATGGCTACGTTGCACCGGCTCGGCACTCTGCCAGGGCAGGCGCTGCAGCATCGCCAGGCTCTGGGCCAGGGCTACACCGCCGGCTGACGGCGGCGGGGCGCTGATCAGTTCGCGCTGGTCGGCGAGCTGGTAGCGCAACGGTTCGCGTTTGGCCGTGCGGTAGTTGGCCAGGTCATCCAGGCTCCAGATCCCGCCTGCGGCCTGAACGCCCAGGACCATGGCTTGGGCGGTCGGGCCGCTGTAGAAACCCTCGCGGCCCTGGTTGGCAATACGCTCAAGGGTTACGGCCAGTTCCGGTTGGCGGATCTGTGCGCCAAGGGCCGGTACTTCACCGTTCTTGAGGAACAGCCGGGCGCTTTCCGGATCGTCGCGCAGGGCGCTCAAGCGCATCCTGGCCCGATCGCGGTAAATGCGGTCGACGGCAAAACCTTGGTTGGCCAGGCGAATGGCCGGGGCCAGGGTGTTTTTCAGCGGTAGCTTGCCGTAATGCGCAGCGAGGTCCGCCAGCGCCGCCGGCAAACCGGGAATCGCGGCTGCCAGAGGGCCGTTGATAGACAGGCCAGGCTGAACCTTGCCGTCCTTCAGGTACATGGCTTCGCTGGCTTTGCCTGGCGCGCGCTCGCGGGCGTCGATAAACGCGTAGCGTGCCGGCGTGTCGCTTTCGCGCAGAAGGAAGAACCCTCCGCCACCGAGGCCGGAGCCATAAGGCTCGACAACCGCCAGCGCTGCGCTGACCGCAATCGCCGCATCGAAGGCGTTACCGCCTTGGTCGAGGACTTCCCGTGCAGCGGCAGTGGCTTCGGCGTGCGGGCTGGCAATCGCCGCGCGCCCCGGGCCTTGTGCCAGGGCACTGACCGTCCCCAGCGTCAGGGCGGCGCCAAGCAGCAGAGGAGCGAAGCGGGCGACGAACGGCATCAGGCCTTGCCGGTGATTCGGCGGTATTTTTCCATCAACTGCTCTTCGGTCTCCGGATGGGCTTCATCCAGCGGGATGCAGTCAACCGGGCAGACCTGTTGGCACTGTGGCTCGTCATAGTGGCCGACGCACTGGGTGCACAGGTTCGGGTCGATCACGTAGATCTCTTCGCCCTGGGAAATAGCGGCGTTCGGGCACTCGGGTTCGCAGACGTCGCAGTTGATGCAATCGTCGGTGATGATCAGGGACATGGGGACTCCGGCCCGGGCTCAGAACCCGGGCATTTGAAAACCAATGGACACAATTGTGCCGCATTAGCGCCCGTAGTGCACGCGGGCGCCGTGGTCAAATCGCCGATGTCACTTCTTGAAGCGTTCGGTCAGGGCGTCGGCCACGATCGGATGGACGAATTTGCTGATGTCGCCACCCAGTGCCGCAATTTCCCGGACCAGGGTCGAGGAAATGAACGAATAACGCTCGGAAGGGGTAAGGAACAGGCTTTCGACGTCCGGTGCCAGTTGGCGGTTCATGTTCGCCAGCTGGAACTCGTACTCGAAGTCCGAGACGGCACGCAGGCCGCGCAGGAACACATTGGCCTGCTGTTCCTTGGCAAAGTGCGCGAGCAAGGAGGAGAAGCCGATGACTTCGACATTGGGCAGGTGCTTGGTGACCTCACGAGCCAGTTCCACCCGTTGTTCCAGCGGGAACAGCGGGTTTTTCTTGGGGCTGGCGGCGACCGCAATGATCACCTGATCGAACAGCCGCGAGGCTCGCTCGACCAGATCGCCATGGCCCTTGGTAATAGGGTCGAAAGTACCTGGGTACAACACTCGGTTCATCGCGTCGTCCTGGCAGGAGTGCGTTGGGGAGTCGGATGGTATCGCAGCAGTGGCAGTCGGCCAAGTCGCCTGCGCACGCTGAAGGCACTATAGACAGGCTGCCCGTTTGTTGTCATCTCCCGGTACCCAGACGTTCGATCAGGCCATCGGTGAGTCGCGCGCTGAGGCCGTACACCGATAGCTGCGGGTTGGCGCCGATGCTGGTGGGGAACAATGAGCCGTCGTGGATCGACAGGTTGGCCAGCTGATGATGCCGTCCGAGACTGTCGCAGACAGCCTGGCGCGGGTCTTCGCCCATGGCGCAACCGCCCATGACGTGGGCGCTGCCAAGGCGCGTGCGAAACAGCTCAAGACTCAGGCCGTCGATCATCTGCCGGGCCTCGCCCAGGGTTTTCACGTAGCGACCATCGCTGTGCAGCGGCAACACCGCCTCGGCACCTGCGGCGAACTGGATCTCGGCCATGCTGTGAAAGGCGCGGCGCACGCCATCCCAGGCGTAGGGCGAAACCTGATAATCGAGCACCGGCGAGCCGTCGCCGCGCAGCTGGACTTCACCGCCAATACTGTCCGGGTGGAAGCCGTCACGCAGCAGTGCAAGCATCACGTGGGTATTGGGCAGCTGTTCCATGCGCATGGCATTTTCACTGCCGAAGCTGCCCAGCAGGGTGCTGGCCAGCGCCGGGTGCAGCGGCGGCACTTCGAGTTTGTAACCGATCGGCCCGCTGACGCCGTCGCGCCACTGAAAGTGGTCGGAGTAGATCGATTGCGGTGCGCCGTAGAACGGATTGACCTTGTCCTTGAACAGCCCGGCACTGAAGTTCACCAGATGCAGAAACGTGCGCTTGCCCAGGCGCTCATGCGGGTCCGGAGCGTCCGAGCGCAGCAGCAGGGCCGGGCTGTTGATCCCGCCACCGGCGAGGATGTAGTGGCGCGCCTTGACCTGAATCTTGCGCCCGGTCGGGTTCACACAGCGGTCATCCATAGCCAGGCACTGCAGGCCGCTGATGCGCTCGCCATCGTGGAGCAAGCGCTCGGCGCGGGCCAGGTAGAGCAATTCGCCGCCTTTTTCCAGGGTAGCGGGAATGCTGGTGACCAGCATCGATTGCTTGGCATTGACCGGGCAGCCCATGCCGCAGTAACCCAGGTTCCAGCAGCCGCGCACGTTGCGTGGAATGACCTTCCAGCTGTAATCGAGGGCTGCGCAGCCGCGCTTGAGCACCTCGTTGTTGGCATTCGGCGGCATGAGCCAGGGGGCGATGCCCAGGCGCTGTTCCATGCGTTCGAACCAGGGGGCCAGTTCGGCGCTGCTCAGACCTTTGACCCCGTGTTCGCGGGCCCAGTGCTGCAGGGTCGGCTCGGGGGTGCGAAAGCTTGAAGTCCAGTTGATCAAGGTGGTGCCGCCCACCGCGCGGCCTTGAAGGATGGTGATGGCGCCATCCTTGCTCATGCGGCCGATGCCTTCTTGATAGAGGTTGGCGTAGGCCTGGTCTTCAAGCAGATGGAAGTCGCTGCTGGTCTTGAGCGGGCCTTCTTCGATCAGCAGCACCTTGAAACCGGCAGCGCTGAGCAGTTCGGCACTGGTGGCACCGCCGGCGCCGCTGCCGATGATGACGATATCGGTTTCCAGGCTCAGGTCGTGGTCCAGGCGCGAGGCGTCACGGGCTTTCCAGCCGCGGCCAAGGCCTTCGCGAAACAGGTCGGGTACGGGCATCTTCAGCCTCTTGTCGTTATCGGGTGATTCAGATCTTGGGCGGGCCTGGGTAGCCGCAACGGGCCCAGGACTCAGGCATCTCGTACCAGGCCATCTGCAGCAGTTGCAGCAGCGACGCATGGCCCATGCGCAACAGATTCAGCGAGCTGTTCTCCCAGCGCTGCAAAAAGGCCTGGATTTGTTCGATGCTTGCGTTCTCCCAGCTGCCCCAGATGCCGGTCAGCGGCCCGCGGGTCACCGGCAGGGCGAGTACGTCGAACAGTTGCAGGGTCAGCTTGAGCATCGCCGGGGACAGGCTGGCGAGCTTGTTGTCCAGGCGCTGCAGTACGGCTTCCAGGTGTTCGGCGGCTGGCGTACCGGCAAGGATTACCGGAATCAGTGTCCGCAGAATCGGCAGATCGCTCTGGCGCAGGCTGATGAAGCCGCTGGCCGGGGTCTGTGCCGAGCACCCTGTAAGGCTGGCGCCCAACCCGGCGGTGGCCAGGAAGGCGCTGGCGCCGAGGCTGAACTTGAGTAACCCGCGGCGGCTCAAGGCGGGTGTTGCGGGCAGGCTTGAGGTCATTGTTGTTGTGCCTGGTCGTGGTGTTAGCGGATGAAGAGTTTGTACACCAGCTTGATCAAGGACTTGCCATAGGGCGGATAGATCAAGCGGGCGGCGTTGAAGCGCTGCTTGGCGAATACTGCCTTGGCCTTGCTGAAGGTCAGGAAGCCCTCGTGGCCGTGGTAGTGGCCCATGCCCGAGGGGCCGACACCACCAAACGGCAGATCGTCCTGGGCCACGTGCAACAAGGTGTCGTTGAGGCAGACGCCACCGGAGTGGGTTTGTTCCAGAACCCTCTGCTGCTCGGCCCGGTCGTAGCCAAAGTAGTAGAGCGCCAGGGGGCGGGGGCGCTGATTGATGTATGAAAGTGCCTGGTCGAGGCTGTCGTAGGGCACCAGCGGCAGCAGCGGGCCGAAGATCTCGTCCTGCATCACGCGCATCTGGTCATTGACCTGCAGCAGCAAGTGAGGCGGCAAACGCCGGCCTTGTCGTGCTTCTTGCGGGTACAGGTCAACGATCTTCGCGCCCTTGTCGCGGGCATCGCTCAGGTAACTTTCCAGGCGTGCCAGGTGACGCGGGTTGATGATCGCGCTGTAGTCCGGGTTGTCAGCCACGCGCGGGTAAAAGCGATGAACCACGTTACGGTAGGCCGTGGCGAAGTCGTCCAGGCGTTCGCGCGGCACCAGCACGTAGTCTGGTGCTACGCAGGTCTGTCCGGCATTCAGGGTTTTGCCGAAGGCAATGCGCTCGGCGGCGTCGGCCAGGGGCACACTGGTCGAGACAATGGCTGGCGATTTACCGCCCAGCTCCAGGGTTACCGGGGTCAGGTTCTGCGCTGCCGCCAGCATCACATGACGGCCGACACTGGTGGCACCGGTGAATAGCAGGTGATCGAAGGGCAGGCGCGAGAAGGCTTCGCCGACATCCGCTTCGCCCAGCGCCACACTGACCAGGTCTTCGGGGAATACCGTTTGCAGCAATTGCTTGAGCAGCAGGCCGGTGGCCGGCGTGGCTTCGCTGAGCTTGAGCATGACCCGGTTGCCAGCGGCCAGGGCGCAGGTCAAAGGGCCGATGGCCAGAAACAGCGGGTAGTTCCACGGCACGATGATCCCGACCACGCCCAGCGGCTGGTACAGCACCTTGGCGCTGGCCGGCTGAAAGGCCAGGCCGACCTTGCGCGGTGAGGCCTTCATCCACTGCTTTAGATGGGCCTCGGCATGATGCAGGCCCTGGACGCTGGGCATCAGCTCGGCCAGGCGGGTTTCGTCGGCACTGCGGCCGCTGAAGTCTTCGCTGATGGCTGCGATCAGTGCGTCCTGATGGGCGAGCAGCAGCTGGCGCAGGCTTTTCAGCCATTGCCGGCGTTGCGCCAGTGGCGGCATCGGGTTGCCAGCAAACGCCTGGCGCTGGGCGTTGAACTGGGTGGCAAGGTCTTCAACGGCAGTCGCAGGCAAAACACGAGCAGCATCGGCAGTCATGCGAAACTCCACGGCATTGTTTTTCTAGAGCTTATACTCTAACCGGAGCGTTTTGCGATCCTTTTTTAACGACAGGCAGGTACATCCACATTCGGATAAACCGTAAGATGGACCTATTCACTCAAAGCTCGGCCTCTGGAGCTGATCATGGCCCCGCGTATCAAGACCCGCGAACGCATCGTGCAGAACAGCCTGGAGCTGTTCAACCAGCAGGGTGAGCGCAGTGTCAGCACCAACCACATCGCCGCCCACATGGAGATTTCCCCGGGCAACCTGTACTACCACTTCGCCAACAAGCAGGAAATCATCGCTGTGCTCTTCACCCAGTATGAAGAGCAGGTCGAAAGCTTTCTGCGCCCGCCGCAAGGGCGCCCCTCGACTGTCGAAGACAAACGCTTCTATCTCAAGGAGCTGCTGGCAGCGATGTGGGACTACCGCTTTTTGCATCGCGACCTTGAACACCTGCTCGACAGTGACAAGGAGCTGGCGGCGCGCTACCGGCGTTTTTCCCAGCGCTGCCTGATCCAGGGCCAGTCCATTTACCGCGGATTCGTCGAAGCCGGGATCGTGCAGATGGATACCGTGCAGATCGAGTCGCTGACCCTCAACGCCTGGATCGTGCTGACCTCCTGGGTACGCTTTCTGTGCACCACCCGGGAGAATTCGGCGCACTTGAGTGAAGATGCCTTCAAACGCGGCATCTATCAGGTGCTGGTCCTTGAGCTCGGCTTTGTTACTGCCCAGGCGCGCCCGGCGGTGGATGCCCTGTGCCAGGAATTCTACGTTTCGCTCAACCAGGCACTGGAGCAATAAGCGCCCAGGCCCTACCCGTTCAATCGTTCAGGAGACTGTCATGCCTCTCGCGCAACTGATCACTGCCCAGCAATTGGCCGAACGCCTGGAGGCGCCGGCGCTGGTGATACTGGATTGTCGCTTTGCCCTGGAAGATATCGATTATGGCCAGCGCAGCTATGCCGAGGGGCATATTGCCGGTGCGCATTTCGCCGACCTTGAACGCGACCTGAGCGGCCCGGTCATCAAGGGCGTGACCGGGCGTCACCCCTTGCCGGATCCGCAGCACCTGATCGAGCGTCTGCGTGCCTGGGGGATCAACAACGACAGCGAGATCGTGCTCTATGACGATGGCCCTGGCGCATTCGCTGCCCGCGCCTGGTGGCTGCTGGCCTGGCTGGGCAAGCGCAGCGGTGTGTCGATCCTCGATGGCGGCCTGAAGGCCTGGCACGCGGCAAAATTACCGTTGAGTCTCGACGCCCCGGAAAAACGTATAGGTACCTTCAAGGGCGAGCCCGACGAAGCATTGGTGCTTGACGCCACACAGCTGGGTAAGCGTCTGGGGCAGCCCGACCTGACCCTGATCGATGCCCGCGGCCTGCCACGTTTTCGTGGTGAGGTAGAGCCCATCGACCCGGTGGCCGGGCATATTCCGGGGGCGCAATGTGCAGCGTTCACCGACAATCTGGGGGCTGACGGACGGTTTCTGCCGGCGGCTCAACTGAAGAAGCGCTTTGCCGAGAAGCTGGGCAAGCGGTCGCCAGAGCAACTCGTGGCGTATTGCGGCTCTGGAGTGACGGCGTGCCATAACCTGTTTGCCTTGTCGCTGGCGGGATATCCGCTGGGCAAGCTGTATGCGGGGTCGTGGAGCGAGTGGATTACCGATCCACAGCGCCAGGTTGCCAAGGGCGACTGAGAAAGTCTCAGATTGCTCCCAGCCACTGCGGGATCCGCCGTTCCAGGTAATACCCCGGCTCCCGCACGCTGCCGTCGACAAAACCGACATGGCCACCGCGAGAATGCAGCTCGAAGGTGGTCTGGCTCGGTAGTTCATTGGCTTCAGGCAGGCTATGGCTGAACACGAACGGGTCATCGCTGGAATGGATGATCAGCGTCGGTGTGCGGTTTTCCCCGAGAAAATACCGGCTCGATGCCCGGCGGTAATAGTCCTTGGCATCGGCAAAACCATTGAGCGGTGCGGTCACTCGACCATCAAAGTCCCAGAACGTGCGCAGGTTCTCCAGGGGCCCAAGACGCTCCAGTGCGGCGAGGCCTTCATGGTGGCCGTGATGCTGGAAGTGGCGCTGTTTGTCTTTCACATAGGCAAGCATGGCGCGCATGAAATGCGCCTGATAGACCCGGGAAAACCCCAGGCCGATACGATCGGCGCACTGGTCCAGACGAAACGGCACCGATACCGCCACCGCAGCCTGCAACTGACTTGCCGAGCCCGCTTCGCCAAGGTGCTTGAGCAGCACATTGCCGCCCAGCGAGTAGCCGACGGCATACAGCGGCGCTTGTGGGCGTTGCGCACGCAGGTGGTCGATGGCTTCGGCGAGGTCCTCGCTGGCGCCGGAGTGGTAGCTGCGCGGCAGCAGGTTCGGTTCGCCCGAGCAACCGCGCCAGTTCAGTGCGACGCTGGCCCAGCCGCGGTCAGCCAAGGCCTGTTGCATACCAATGACGTAGGGCGAGCTGGACGAACCTGTCAGCCCGTGCAGCACCAGCACCAGTGGGGTATTGGCCTGGTGCGGACCGTGCCAGTCGAGGTCGAGGAAATCGCCATCGGCCAGCCACAGGCGCTCGCGTTGGCGGTGCAGGGCTGCCGACTTGCGCCAGAGCGGCCCCCAAAGCGTCTGCAGATGCGGATTGCCCAGCCCCAGGGCGGGTTTAAAGGGGCTGGGGGTGATGGGATACATCGTGGTGTGCTCGCAGATTGCTTTCAGGCAAGTGTAAATCCGGTTACCGACACTTGCCCGGGTCGATCATCCGTTAGCGGGAGCGAATGCGGGCAAGTCGTGCTGTTCGACCGACGGGCCGACACTGATCTGCACCAGCTTGTCGAGCTTCAGGTGATTTTTCAACACGACCTTCAGCTGATCCAGGGTCAATGCCTGCACTTGATCGAGAAAGGTCTGGCGGTTGTCCAGCGGTAACTGGTTGAAGCCGATGGTGCTCAGAATGCCACTGATCTGCCGGTTGCTCACCGATTCCAGCAGGTAGCTGCCGCGCAACTTCTGTTTCGCGTCATCGAATTCCTTCTGGCTTGGTCCTTGTTCGGCATAGTCCTCAAGCAGTTGCTCCAGCAATGTCATTGCGGCGTCGCGGTATTTGCCCTGGACCTGGGTGGTGAACGTCCAGAGGCCGTTGACAGGATGCTGCCTGAGCTTTGATCCGGCGCCATAGGTCAAACCGCGGCGAGTGCGCAGTTCATCGAACAGCCGCGAGGTGCCGCCGGGGCCGCCCAGTATCAGGTTGGCCAGGGTCAAGGCAGGCGCATCGGGATGTTGAACACTGATGCCGGGGATGGCGAACAACAGCAGCGCCTGGCTGCCGGGGTGTTCCAGATGGTAGATCTCGGGTTCGAAGCTGGCGGCTACCGGTAGCGGCGGGAGTGCCGGGCCTGCGGGCAACGCCGCTGACACCTGCGCGGCAATGGCCCGGGCCTGCTCCAGCGACAGATCCCCGACCAGGGTAATCACCGCATTGCCTGCGCTGAAGGCTCGTTGGTGAAAGGCGCGAAGATCAGTGACGGTGAGGGCATTGATGGTCTGCTCTGCGCCATAACTGTTGGTGGCGTAGGGATGATTGGCGAACACATGCTCGTAGAGCCGGTCGCTGGCCTTGTAGGTTGCGTAGTTTTGCCGCTGCGCCACCAGGCCGTTGAGCTGGTCCTTGATCTGCTGCAGTTTGTCTTCGGCAAACTGTGGTTGACCCAGTACTTCACTCAGCAACCCCACCGCTTTGGTCCGTTGCTGTTCATCACTCAGGCTGCGTAGTTTCACCGTAGCGCTGTCATGCACTACCGCTTTGCTGAACTGCGCCCCGATTTCGTCGAAGCCTTCGGCGATCTGCATGGCATCGTGCTGCTGGGTGCCTTCATCGAGCATGCCCACAGTGAGCTGTGCCAGACCGGCGGCGCCATCATCCCTGGCACTGCCAGCGGCAAAATCAACCTGAAGATCAAACATCGGCAATTGCCTGCGTTGTACAAACAGGACCTTGCTGCCTTGTGGTGTCTGCCATGACTTGATCGCTAACTGCAGCCGGGCGGGAGCGGGCGCGGCGACTTTCAGTGACTGAAGCTCAAGCGGCTGTGGTTGCGCCTGGGCCTGGGCCTGGGCCTGGGGCGCAGCGCATGCCAGTAGCAGCAAGAGCGGGGCAAAGGTTCGGCTGAGCTTATTCATCGTCGGCCTCCTTGGCCTGCAGGTAGGCAACCGCCAGGCGTTCAGCGGTGAAGTAGTCGCTGGCGGCCTGCTGTACTTGTACGGGCGTTACGCCCTCAAGGTTGCTCTGGTCGTTGTCCAGTTGAGACGCTGGCAAGCCACTGCCCAGCATGGCGGCGATATCACTGGCCTGGCCGCTTAGGGAGTCCTGGAAAAAGGTGTTTTCGGCCAGCAGCAGGGCACGCGCACGCGCTAGCTCGGCAGCGCTTGGCGGCGTGCTTTTGATCGCTTGCAGTTGTGCCCAGATAGCCGCTTGCAGGTCGGCCAGCGGTTTGGGTTGGGCAGTATTGATCGATGCCGAAATTTCGAACAACGTATCGCCCCTGGCCAGTGCCCCATAGCTGACCTTGGGGCTGAACAGCAGCGCTTGCTGGCGCTCCAGCCGGCTATTGAGCCGGGCACTCAAGCCTTTGCCCAGCAGTGCGTCGAGCAGACGCAAGGCATGTACGTCGGTCGCCGACTCCGCTGTGGCGTAGGTCGGTACATTGAATGCCATGACCAGCCTTGGCCTGCTGAACGCATCGTAAACCGTCACCTGTCGTGGTCCTGTCGCAGCCGATTGCAGGGGGAGTTTGGTGTGCGGGAGGATTTGCCGGGTGAAACCGGCGAAGTACTGCTCAACCTCACGTCTCACCGCATCGAGCTGAACGTCGCCGACAATGATCAATGTGGCATTGTTGGGCGCGTACCAAGTGCGATACCAGGCTTGCAGCTCATTGTTGTGCATGCGCTCAAGGTCGCTCATCCAGCCAATCACCGGGGTGCGATAGCTGCTTTGTGGATAGGCGATGGCTTGCAGTTGCTCGTCGAGCCTGGCCGTCGGATTTTCATCGACCCTTTCGCGGCGCTCGGACCTGACGGCCTCGATTTCACGAACGAATTCGCTATCACTGAGGTCGGCGCCCTTCAGCAGGTCGGCACTTAGCTCCAGGGCTACCGCCAGCCGTTCACTGGGCAGGGTCTGGTGATGAACGGTGAAATCGCGATTGGTATAGGCATTGTCAGTGCCGCCCAGACGTTCGATGACTTTCGAAAACTCCCCGGGTGCGGTCTTGGCGCTACCCCGGTAAAGCAGGTGTTCGAGGGCATGGGACGACCCGGATTGCCCAGGGTACTCATGGCTTGAGCCCACCTTGATCAACAGGTGGGTGGTGACTACCGGTGCCCGGCGGTCCTCGCTGACGACCACATGCAGGCCGTTTTCCAGGGTGAATTCATGGCGTTCAGGGGGATCGGCCAGGGCCTGGCCAGATACCAGCAACAGGCCGAGCAGGCCGCTGGTGAAGGAAATACGTCGATCCATGACAGTGCTCCTTGTGGTTGGTGACCAGAAGCACGATCAGGCAAAAAGGCGAGCGAAAGGGGATAGATATCTATTGCACAGTGTGACGACCCCGCCGTAGCAGGGTCGTCGTTGCAACTCAGCTGCGCTGCCAGAGGGCGTAGTACACCTGGCCAGCCTTCTTCTCGCGGTGCAGGCGCCAGTTGCCGGGCAACTGCAAGGTCGAAGGCGGGGTTTCGCTCTCGGTGTAGATCCAGGCGTTTTCGGCCAGCCACTGGCGCTCTTCAAGCAGGGTGCAGGTGGTTGCCAGCAAGTTCTGGTGGAACGGCGGATCAAGGAACACCAGGTCGAAGGTCTGCTTCGGTTCACCCTGCAGGTAGCGCTGGGCATCGCTCTGGATGACCTGGCCGCGAGGGCAGCGCAGGGTTTCCAGGTTCTGCCGCAGGCTGGCGATGGCCGCCGGGTTGCTGTCCAGCGCCACGGCCTCAGCAGCACCGCGCGAGAGTGCTTCCAGGTACAAGGCGCCACTTCCGGTATAGGCATCGAGTACCTTGGCCCCTTCGATATGCGGCGCCAGCCAGTTGAACAGGGTTTCGCGCACCCGGTCTGGCGTCGGGCGCAGGCCGGGGGCGTCAGGGAAGCTCAGGCGACGGCTGCGCCATTCGCCGGCAATGATGCGCAGCTGGCCCTGGCCGTTGTGTGGCTTGGCCGATTTGGCGGATGGACTGGCCATTAATGCTCCGGTACACCAAGCGGCTGCTCGGCGGGTTTGTCAGTGGGTGGCGGCAGAGGTTTCTGCGGCACGCTCGGGCCTGCAGTGACGATGACCATCTTGTCGGCGGCGAGGTGCTTGTTCAGGGCGGTCTTGACCTGTTCGGTGGTCAGCGCCTGGGATTGTTGCATGTAATCTTCCAGCCAGGTCAGCGGCAGGCCGTAGAAGCCGATGGCGCCCAACTGGCCGACGATGCTGGCGTTGCTGGCATTGGACAGTGGGAAGCTACCGGCCAGCTCGCGCTTGGCATCATCCAGTTCCTGCTGGCTCGGGCCGGTCTTGAGGTAGTCGGCGAGGATGTCCTGAACCAGTTTCAGGGTGCCCTCGCTGAGTTCGGCACGGGTCTGCAGGTTGATCATGAACGGCCCGCGCACCTGCATCGGGCTGAACACCGAGTAGACGCCGTAGGTCAGGCCGCGCTTTTCGCGGACTTCGCTCATCAGGCGGGTACCGAAGGTGCCGCCACCGAGGATCTGGTTGCCCAGCGACAGTGCTGCGTAGTCCGGGTCGTTGCGGTCGATGCCCAGCTGGGCCAGCATCAGGTGAGTCTGCTTGGACGGGAAGTCGATGTGCGTGGTGCCAGGCTTGGGCTCGGCAGGCTGAGGCAGCTTGGCCAGCGCCGGGCCTTTGGGCAGGGCGGCCGAGACCTGGGCAGCAATGGCTTCGGCGTCGCCGCGGCTCAGGTCGCCGACCAGGGCGATGACGGTATTGCCCGCGGCATAGGCCTTGGCGTGGAAGGCCCGCAATTGCTCGAGGGTGATCGGTGGAATGCTCTTGGCATCGCCATCACTTGGATGGGCATACGGGTGGTTGCCATACAGCTTCTCGAACAGCGCGATGCTGGCCAGCTTGCCCGGGTTCTGCTTCTGGTACTCGAAACCGGCCTGCATCTGGTTCTTGATGCGTGTCAGGGCATCCTGCGGGAAGGTCGGCTTGCCGACTACCTCGGCGAACAGCTTCAGCGCCGGCTCACGCTTGTCCGCTGCACTCAGGCTGCGCAGGGTGGCCACGGCCATGTCGCGGTAGGCACCGTTGCCAAAGTCGGCACCGAGGCCTTCGAAGCCTTCGGCAATTGCGGTAACGTCCTTGCCGGCCACGCCTTCGTTGAGCATGGCGTTGGTCAGGGTCGCCAGGCCCGGGGCGTCACCGTCCTGGCTGCTACCGGCGGCGAAGGTCAGGCGCAGGTCGAACATCGGCAGTTCGCGCGCTTCGACGAACAGCACCTTGGCGCCTTCAGTGGTGTTCCAGGTCTGGATGTTCAGTTGCCGGCGGCTCGGCGCCTTGCCGTCCAGCTCCGCCAGCGTCTGCAGGGTGTTGGCCGGTTTGGCTGCGGTGCTAGTGGCCGGTTGTGCGGTGTTGTCCGATTGGGCCGGCTTGGCCAGGACAAACGCCAGCACGCCAACCAGCGACAGGATGCCGAGACCGATCAGGGTGTAGCGGGGTGCGCTGCGTTCACTCATGAGCGTTCTCCTCGGGCAGTACATGGGCAACGCTCAGGCGTTCGCGGGTGAAATAGGTGCGCGCAGCGTTCTGGATGTCGGCCGGGGTCACGCTTTTCAGTTCGTCGAGCTCGCTGTCGATCAGCTTCCACGACAGACCGACGGTCTCGAGCATGCCGATGGCAGTGGCCTGGCTGCTGATCGAGTCGCGATCGTAGACCAGCCCGGCGATGACCTGGGCGCGCACGCGCTCAAGCTCTTCAGCCGAAGGCGGAGTGGTCTTGAGTTCGTCGAGCAGCTTCCAGATACCGCTTTCAACATCGGCCAGGGTTTTGTTCTTCTGCTGGTTCGGCGTGGCCGAGATCAGGAACATGCTGTCGCCGCGGGTGAACGGGTTGTAGTTGGACGAGGCGCCGGAGACCAGCTCCTGGCCGCGCTCAAGCCGGCTCGGCAGGCGGGCGCTGTAGCCGCCATCGAGCAGTGCCGAGATCAGGCGCAGGGCGTGTACGGTACGCGGGTCCTTGGCGGTGGCCAGGCCCGGTACGTTGAAGCCGTAGATCAGGCTTGGCAGCTGGGTGCGTACATGCAGGGTGGTTTCGCGCAGGCCGGGCTCGGCCAGCTCCAGTGGCAGCTTGGCCGGTGGAATCGCGCGTTTGGGGATGGCGCCGAAGAAACGCTGGGCCAGGCCTTTGACCTCGTCGACCGTCACGTCACCGACCACCACCAGGGTGGCGTTGTTCGGCGTGTACCAGGATTCGTACCAGTGGCGTAGTTCCTCGACCTTCATGCGATCGAGGTCAGCCATCCAGCCGATGGTCGGGGTACGGTAGCTGCTGGCCGGAAAGGCCATGGCGCTGAACAGCTCGAAGGCCTTGGCATTGGGTTGATCGTCGGTGCGCAGGCGGCGCTCTTCCTTGATTACCTCGATTTCGCGGCTGAACTCGTCGGCTGGCAGGCGCAGGCTGTTCATGCGGTCGGCCTCCAGCTCCAGGGCCACCGGCAGGCGGTCGCGGGCCAGAACCTGGTAGTAAGCGGTGTAGTCGTCGCTGGTGAAGGCGTTCTCTTCGGCCCCCAGGTCGCGCAGGATGCGCGAAGCTTCGCCGGGGCCGAGTTTCTCGCTGCCCTTGAACATCATGTGTTCCAGCGCGTGGGACAGACCGGTCTGGCCCGGGGACTCATACGTGGAGCCGACCTTGTACCAGATCTGCGAGACCACCACTGGCGCGCGGTGGTCTTCGCGCACGACCACTTTCAGGCCGTTGTCGAGAATGAACTCGTGGGTGGGCTGCGGATCGGCGGCAAAGGCGGCGAACGGCAGACAAACTGTGCTGAGCAACAGGCCAGCGGCGCGGCGGGCTAGAGCATTCATACGTTGTTTAACCTGTAGGACTGCCCGCGTGGTCTTAGCGTCAGCGGGCTAGGAGGTGCTAGGATACTGATCCGGTTGCCTGACGACCATGCCTGTTGCGGATCTGACCCGCAGGCTTGATGACAAAATGCTGCGCATGAACGAGCCGGAATAAAAGTAGTCTGTTCTGCGTTAAAAGAATTTTCGAGGCGCCGCAGTGGCGCATCGCTACCCTGAGATAGCCGTCTTCCATGTTTGGTTCCAACGACGACAAAAAGACGCCGGCCGCGGCTGGTGAAAAGAAAGGCCTGTTCGGCTGGCTGCGCAAAAAGCCCCAGCCACCAGTTGCCGAACAGCCACAAGCCCCTGCACCGGTTGAGCCTGAGCAGCCTGCAGCGCTGACCAGCGAAGCGCCGGTCGCCCCGGCGCCAATCGACGGTGCCCACACGTCTGTACCCGCACCTGCCGTTGCGCCGGAGCCTGCTGTCGTCGCACCAGCGGTGGTTGCAGTCGAGGCGCCACCCGCGCCGTCCGTCGGTTTGGTCCTGCCGGTGCCTGAAGAGCCGGTTGCCCTGGTGGCAGACCTTGAACCGCACGCCCCGCCACCGATCCCGGAGCGTCCGGCACCTGTCGCGGCACCTGTGGTAGAGCCCGCGCCGGTCGTTGTCCAACCTGAACCGGTTGCAGCGCCAGTCGTTGAGCCCGAGCCTGCTCCAGTGGCTCCAGTGGCTCCAGTGGCTCCAGTGGCTCCAGTGGCTCCAGTGGCTCCGGAGGCTCCGGAGGCTCCGGTGGCCACCGTTGCGCCTGTAGCCCCTGTTGTCGAACCCACGCCTGTCGAGGCGCCTGCTCCGGCCCGTAGCGAAGAGAACAAGGCTGGCTTCTTTGCCCGCCTCAAGCAGGGCTTGTCGAAGACCAGCGCCAGCATCGGCGAGGGCATGGCCAGCCTGTTCCTGGGCAAGAAAGCCATCGACGACGACTTGCTCGACGAGATCGAGACCCGCCTGCTGACCGCCGACGTTGGCGTTGAAGCCACCTCGGTGATCATCCAGAGCCTGACCCAGAAGGTCGCGCGCAAGCAGCTGGCTGACAGCGATGCCCTGTACAAATCCCTGCAAGGCGAGCTGGCCGACCTGCTCAAACCGGTCGAACAGCCACTGCGCATCCAGTCTCAAACCAAGCCTTTCGTGATCCTGGTGGTTGGCGTCAACGGCGCCGGTAAAACCACGACCATCGGCAAACTGGCGAAAAAACTGCAGCTGGAAGGCAAGAAAGTCATGCTGGCTGCCGGCGACACTTTCCGTGCCGCAGCCGTCGAGCAGTTGCAGGTCTGGGGCGAGCGCAACCAGATTCCGGTCATTGCCCAGCACACCGGCGCCGACTCCGCTTCGGTGATTTTCGACGCCGTCCAGGCCGCCAAGGCGCGCGGCGTCGATGTGCTGATCGCCGATACCGCCGGTCGCCTGCACACCAAAGACAACCTGATGGAAGAGTTGAAAAAGGTCCGTCGGGTGATCGGCAAGCTCGATGCCGACGCGCCGCATGAGGTCCTGCTGGTGCTGGATGCCGGCACCGGACAGAACGCGATCAACCAGGCCAAGCACTTCAACCAGAGCGTTGAACTCACTGGCCTGGCCCTGACCAAGCTCGACGGCACCGCCAAGGGTGGGGTGATCTTCGCCCTGGCCAAGCAGTTCGGCCTGCCGATCCGCTATATTGGCGTAGGCGAAGGCATCGACGATCTGCGCACTTTCGAAGCCGAACCCTTCGTGACAGCACTGTTTGCCGAGCGGGAGCATCCATGATTCGATTCGAACAGGTCGCCAAGCGCTACCCCAATGGCCACGTAGGCCTGCATGAGTTGAGTTTTCGGGTGCGTCGGGGCGAATTCCTGTTCGTCACCGGCCATTCCGGCGCCGGCAAAAGCACCTTGCTGCGCCTGCTGCTGGCCATGGAACGACCGACCAGCGGCAAGCTGCTGCTGGCCGGGCAGGACCTGGGGCAGATCAGCAATGCGCAGATTCCGTTCCTGCGCCGACAGATCGGCGTGGTGTTCCAGAATCATCAACTGCTGTTCGACCGTACCGTCTTCAACAACGTTGCCTTGCCGCTGCAGATCCTTGGCCTGTCCAAGGCCGAGGTGGCCAAGCGCGTCGACTCGGCACTCGAGCGTGTAGCCCTGTCGGACAAGGCCGAGCTGTTTCCCGGCGACCTGTCCACCGGCCAGCAACAACGGGTCGGTATTGCCCGCGCCATCGTGCACCGTCCGGCCTTGCTGCTGGCGGATGAGCCCACCGGTAACCTCGACCCGCGCCTGGCTGCGGAGATCATGGGTGTATTCGAAGATATCAACCGCCTGGGCACCAGTGTGCTGATCGCCAGTCACGACCTGGCACTGATCGCGCGTATGCGCCATCGCATGCTGACCCTGCAGCGCGGCCGCTTGATCGGCGACGGGGAGGCCGGGCAATGAGTGCGACACGCAGTCCAAAGGTTTCCGAACGGGTCGCGCCGAAAGCCGCCGATCCGGCACCGGAAAAGAACAAACGCAACAGCCATGACGACGATGGTCCGGATTTCCGCACCCTGTTGCATGCCTGGCTGGAAAGCCACCGCTCCAGCCTGCTCGACAGCTTGCGGCGCCTGGCCAAGCAGCCGATCGGCAGCTTTTTCACCTGTCTGGTGATGGCCGTGGCCCTGAGCCTGCCCATGGGCCTGTCGTTGCTGCTCAGCAACGTCGAGCGTCTGGGTGGTTCGTGGCAGCGCGCGGCGCAGATTTCCCTGTACCTCAAGCTCGACGCCAGCAGCCGTGACGGCGAAGCCCTGCGTGAGCAGATCAAGGGCTTGCCGGGTGTGGCCGAGGCGGAGTACGTCAGCCGCGAGAAGGCGCTGGAAGAGTTCCAGCAGCAGTCCGGGCTCGGTGATGCGCTGCGCGAACTGCCGGAAAACCCGCTACCCGGCGTGGTCGTGGTGACCCCGGCGGAAGTCGACAAACCAGCCCTCGAAGCCTTGCGCCAGCGCCTTGCTGAACTGCCCAAGGTGGATGCGGCGCAGCTGGACCTGGTCTGGGTCGAGCGCCTGGCCGCGATCCTCAAGCTGGGTGACCGTTTTGTCTTCGGTCTGACGGTTTTGCTGGTTTCGGCGCTGCTTTTGGTAATTGGTAACACAATTCGCCTGCACATCGAGAACCGCCGTACCGAAATCGAAGTGATCAAGCTGGTAGGCGGCACCGACAGCTATGTACGCCGGCCTTTCCTGTACATGGGCGCCTTGTACGGCCTGGGTGCCGGGGTGTTGGCCTGGGGCGTGCTGGCATTCGGCCTGAACTGGCTGAATGACGCGGTAATCGGGCTTTCCGGGCTATATGGCAGTGATTTCGCCCTGGCCGGGGTTCCGTCTGCCGATGGTCTGTCGCTCTTGCTTGGTGCGGTACTGTTAGGGTATATCGGTGCTTGGATTGCGGTCGCCCGCCACCTGAGCGAGCTTGCACCGCGATAGTGTCTTTTTGCTGCTATTGACTCTTTTTATTTTTAGGGAACTTGTTTCGCGGTTCCCGGTCAATGTTGGCAGTGCCTGCGGGCACGAGTTTAGTGAGTCGGAGGTTTTTTCGTATGACCACTTCGTTGCAACCTGCCTATGCCCTGGTTCCCGGCGCAAATCTGGAAGCCTATGTGCACACGGTCAACAGCATTCCATTGCTGACGCCGGAGCAGGAGCGTGAACTGGCCGAGAGTCTCTACTATGAGCAGAATCTTGAGGCGGCTCGGCAAATGGTGCTCGCCCACCTGCGGTTTGTCGTACATATCGCTCGCAGCTATTCCGGCTACGGGCTGGCCCAGGCTGACCTGATTCAGGAAGGCAATGTTGGCCTGATGAAAGCGGTCAAGCGTTTCAACCCGGAAATGGGTGTGCGCCTGGTGTCCTTTGCCGTGCACTGGATCAAGGCCGAGATTCACGAGTTCATCCTGCGTAACTGGCGCATCGTCAAAGTCGCGACCACCAAGGCCCAGCGCAAGCTGTTCTTCAACTTGCGCAGCCAGAAGAAGCGTCTGGCCTGGCTGAACAACGATGAAGTGCATCGTGTAGCCGAAAGCCTGGGTGTCGAGCCACGTGAAGTGCGCGAGATGGAGAGCCGCCTGACCGGTCAGGACATGGCCTTCGATCCAGCCTCCGAAGCTGACGACGACAGTGCCTTCCAGTCGCCGGCCAACTACCTGGAAGACCATCGCTACGACCCGGCGCTTCAGCTTGAAGATGCCGACTGGAGCGACAACTCCACCAGCAACCTGCACGAAGCCTTGCAGGGTCTGGACGACCGTAGCCGCGACATCCTCTATCAGCGCTGGCTGGCCGAGGAAAAGGCCACGCTTCACGACCTGGCCGAGAAATACAGCGTATCCGCCGAGCGGATTCGTCAGTTGGAGAAGAATGCGATGAACAAGGTGAAAGCCTTGATCGCAATCTGAGCCGCGCTAAGGCAATAAACAAAAAGCCCCGACATGTCGGGGCTTTTTTATGGTGCCAGGTCTTTCAGGCAGCAGCGCAAGTCTATAATCGCGCCACGCTGGCCCCGTCACTTTTTCCGCCACCCATGTCGAGATTGCTATGACCATTTCCTTGTATGCCGCTTCTGTTCCTGTTTTCAAGCAAATGCTCAACGCCTTGAGTGATGTTCTGAACAAGGCCGAAGCTCACGCCACGGCGAAAAACATTGATCCGAGCGTCCTCCTGCAGGCTCGCCTGTACCCGGATATGTTCCCACTGGTTCGCCAGGTACAGATCGCTGTTGATTTCGCCAAGGGTGTATCGGCACGCCTGGCTGAGGTCGAACTGCCGAAATACGATGACAACGAAACCACCTTCGCTGAACTGCAAGCGCTGATCAGCAAGGTTCTGGCTTTCCTCGACGGCGTTGCGCCGGCGCAGATCGATGGCAAGGAAGGCATCGAGATCGTGACCCGTCCGGGCACGCCGAAAGAGAAGCGCTTCAGTGGCCAGGCCTATCTGCTGACTTACGGCCTGCCGCAGTTCTTCTTTCACGTCACCACCACTTACGCAATCCTGCGTCACAACGGTGTGGAAGTGGGCAAACGTGACTACATGGGCGCGTTCTAAGGCGTTTACCGCGTAATCGGCAAACAATAAAAACCCGGCAAAGTATGCGCTTTGCCGGGTTTTTTATTGGTTCCAGGGCGCCTTGCGCGGGCTGTCCAGCTGCGCCAGGTAGCCACTGCCACCCAACTGGCGCATCTGCTGGCGGATCCAGCCGGCACGCCGTGCGACGTAACTGCTGGGGCGGCTGGCGCTCCAGTTCAGCGGGCTGGGCAGCACGGCGGCCAACAGGCTGGCCTGCTGACGGCTCAGGCGACTGGCATCGACACCGAAATGATGTTGCGCGGCGGCTTGCGCACCGAACACGCCTTCGCCCCATTCGGCACTGTTGAGGTAGACCTCAAGTATCCGCTCTTTGGACCACAGCAGCTCGATCAGGGCGGTGAACCAGGCCTCCAGGCCTTTGCGCAGCCAGCTGCGCCCCGACCAGAGAAACTGGTTCTTGGCCACCTGCTGGCTCAGGGTGCTGGCACCGCGAATGCTGCCACCGCGTTCGTTATGGGCCAGGGCGGCCTGGATGGCGATGAAGTCGAAGCCCCAGTGATTGGCGAATTTCTGGTCTTCACCGGCGATCACCGCCACCTTGAGCTCATCGGAAATGCGCTCCCAGGGCTCCCAGTCACGCTGCAGGTCAATCGGCTGGCCGTTGAACCAGGACTCGACCTTGCGCTCGACCATCAGCGCCGTACCCGGCGGCGGTACCCAGCGCAACACCAGCACCAGCAAAGCGCTGCCAGCGGCGAACCAGAGCAGGGCGCGGACAAGACGGCGGATAATGGACGACAACATAGAGATGGCTTGGCCGAACCGAATGAGCGGGCCATTATACAGACCCTGTGATGACTAGGAGTCGCCTCATGTTGCGTAGTTTTCTCTTGCTCGCTGCCTTTTTCGGGTTCACCGGCGTTGCCCTTGGCGCCTTCGCCGCGCATGGCTTGAAGGGACGTCTCAGCAGCGAGTACCTGGCGATCTTCCACACCGGGGTCACCTACCAGCTGGTGCATGCCCTGGCCTTGCTCGGCGTTGCCGTGCTGGCAACGCAATTGCCCGGTCGCCTGGTCGGTTGGGCCGGTGGCTTGTTCGCCCTGGGCATCGTGCTGTTCTCCGGCAGCCTGTACCTGTTGACCCTCAGCGGCATCGGCAAACTGGGCATGATCACCCCAATCGGTGGCCTGGCCTTCCTTGGCGGCTGGCTGTGTCTGGGGCTCGCCGCCTGGCGCCTGGGTTGACTCGGCGGTCCGAATCGAGACGAATGGCGATGCTTGGCCTTGGTCGCAGCACCTGATCAGGGCTAGAATGCGGGCCCCTAAAAATAATGGTGGCCGTGCGCATGCGCATTCAATTGAACGGTGAACCCTTCGAGTTGCCCGATGGCGAAAGCGTCGAGGCCCTGCTGACCCGCCTGGACCTTGTCGGGCGCCGTGTCGCGGTAGAGCTCAACCTGGATATCGTGCCACGTAGCCAGCACGCAGCCACAGCGCTGTGTGAAGGCGATCAGGTCGAAGTCGTGCATGCCATCGGCGGCGGCTAGGGCCCCAGGAACACCTTGCAAGTCCCTCAACCATTCAGAGGATTTCCGATGAGCAACCTTCGCAGCGACAAGCCCTTTACCCTGGCCGGCCGTACCTTCCAGTCGCGCCTGCTGGTCGGCACCGGTAAATACCGTGACCTTGAAGAAACCCGCCTGGCCATCGAAGCCTCGGGTGCCGAGATCGTCACCGTAGCCGTGCGCCGTACCAACATCGGCCAGAACCCGGGCGAACCGAACCTGCTCGATGTGCTGCCGCCGGATCGCTACACCATCCTGCCGAACACCGCAGGCTGCTACGACGCGGTCGAAGCCGTGCGTACCTGCCGCTTGGCCCGTGAACTCCTCGATGGCCACAACCTGGTCAAGCTGGAAGTCCTGGCCGACCAGAAAACCCTGTTCCCCAACGTGATCGAAACCCTCAAGGCCGCCGAAGTGCTGGTCAAGGACGGTTTCGACGTGATGGTCTACACCAGCGACGACCCGATCATCGCCCGCCAGCTGGCCGAAGCCGGCTGCATCGCGGTGATGCCGCTGGCAGGCCTGATCGGCACCGGCCTGGGCATCTGCAACCCGTACAACCTGCAGATCATCCTCGAAGAATCGAAAGTGCCTGTGCTGGTCGACGCCGGTGTCGGTACCGCGTCCGACGCCACCATCGCCATGGAAATGGGCTGTGAGGCGGTGCTGATGAACTCGGCAATCGCCAATGCCCAGCAGCCGATCATGATGGCCGAAGCCATGAAACACGCCATTGTCGCCGGTCGTCTGGCGTACCTCGCCGGGCGTATGCCGAAAAAACTCTATGCCAGCGCCTCGTCGCCGCTGGATGGTCTGATCAAGTAAGAGCCCCTGATGACTGAATCGCAAGAAACGCCGATCTCCGCCGAAGGCGAAGAGCGCCAACACCGCCGCATCAAGAGTTTCGTGATGCGTGCCGGGCGCATGACCGAAGGCCAGCAACGTGGTCTGGAGCAGGGTGGGCCGCTGTTCATCCTGCCACTGGCCGATAGCCCGGTGGATTATGACCAGGTGTTCGGCCGTTCGGCGCCGCGCACCCTGGAGATCGGTTTCGGCATGGGCCATTCCCTGCTGGAAATGGCCGCTGCCGCGCCGGATCAGGACTTCATCGGTGTCGAAGTGCACCGTCCGGGTGTTGGTGCGCTGCTCAACGGCGTGCTGACCCAGGGCCTGAAGAACCTGCGGGTGTACGACTGCGACGCGATCGAAGTGCTGAACAAGTGCGTGGCTGACAACAGCCTCGATCGCCTGATGCTGTTCTTCCCCGATCCGTGGCACAAGAGCCGTCACCACAAGCGTCGTATCGTTCAGCCCGAGTTCGCTGAGCTGGTGCGCAGCAAGCTCAAGGTCGGCGGTGTATTCCATATGGCTACCGACTGGGAGCCCTATGCCGAATACATGCTGGAAGTGATGAATGTCGCCCCGGGTTACCGCAACCTGGCAGCCGACGGCAAGTGCGTAGAGCGTCCGGCCGAACGCCCGATCACCAAGTTCGAACGCCGTGGCGAGCGACTTGGGCATGGGGTGTGGGATCTGAAGTTCGAAAAACTGGCGTAAAGCTGCGAGCGCGTTGCGCTCGATCGCCGGCAAGGCCGGCTCCCACAGGGTTTGTGATTAACCGGTGGGAGCCGGCGTTGCCGGCGATGCTTTTAGCGGCGGTCCGCGACTACGCCAATCAACACCAGCACAATCAGCAACACCGGCGCCAACGCATAGTTGTTGAACTGCGCCAGGCCCTTCACCACCCACGGCGTGGCATAGATCAGCGCCGCACCGCTGCCGATCATCACCAGCAAGGCCATGAACGGTACGCGCAAGGCGCCTGCCAGGCCGCCGAGGCGTTGTTCCACCCAGCCTTTGATGTCGGTGCCGAACAGCACCAGCAAACAGCCCACAAGCGCCAGTGAGATCTCCGACAAATTACTGCGACTCCAGCGGGAAACAGTCGAGAGCAGGTCGAGTACCAAGTCCATTCGTAATCCTTAGGTCAAGAAATACTGCAGCAGGTCGTTGAGGAACAACTGGCCTCGCGGGGTAGCGACCAGTCGCGTCGATTCGACCTGCAAAAGGCCCTTTTGTTCGGCCTCGCGGCGGGCTGCAGTCAGTTGTTCCAGCGGCAGTCCGGTGCACTGGCTGAACAGCTCGGCGTCGACGCCCTGGGTCAGGCGCAGGGCGTTCATCAGGAACTCGAACGGCAGTTCGTCCACCGGCAACAGCTTTTCGCCGGCCTTGAAGGCTTTCGCCGGGTTCAGGTAGTCCTTGGGCAGACGGGTCTTCCAGGTGCGCAGGATGCGCCCGTCAGGGTGGCTGAGCTTGCCGTGGGCCCCGGCACCGATGCCGATGAAGTCGCCAAAGCTCCAGTAATTGAGGTTGTGACGCGCCGCGCGACCCGGCTGGGCGTAGGCCGAGACTTCATACTGGGTGTAGCCGTGGCTGGCCAGCAGCGCCTGGCCGGCCTCCTGGATGTCCCAGAGGATGTCGTCTTCGGGCAGCAGCGGTGGCTGGTTCCAGAACACTGTGTTCGGTTCCAGGGTCAGCTGGTACCAGGACAGGTGCGTAGGGTTCAGCGCGATGGCCTGGCGCAGGTCAGCCAGGGCGTCGTCCAGCGACTGGTCGGGCAGGCCGTGCATCAGGTCGAGGTTGAAGTTGTCGAACCCGGCATTGCGCGCCATGTCGGCGGCGCGAATCGCTTCGTCGCCGTTGTGAATGCGCCCCAGGGCCTCAAGCTTGGCCTGCTGGAAGCTCTGGATGCCGATCGACAGGCGATTGATGCCCAGTTGCCGGTAAGCCTTGAACTTCTCCTGCTCGAACGTCCCGGGATTGGCTTCCAGGGTGATTTCGATATCGCTGGCAAACGGAATGCGTTGCTCCACACCCTGCAGCAGCCGGCCCAAAGCGCGGGCGCTGAACAGGCTGGGGGTGCCGCCGCCAAAGAAGATCGAGCTGATCGGCCGGCCATAGACAGCGCCCAGTTCCTGGTCGAGGTCGGCCAGCAGGGCATCGACGTACGCCTCTTCCGGCAGCTCAGGCGTAGCCGCGTGGGAGTTGAAGTCGCAGTACGGGCATTTACGCACGCACCAGGGAATATGGATGTACAGCGCCAGGGGCGGCAGCTGTGGCAGGGCCGCCCGCGGTGCTTGGGAAGTAAAGCCAGCCTCGCCCAGGTGCAGTGGCTGTGCCGGCGAATGATCGGTCATGCCAGGCCCAGACGTTGACGCAACAGGCTCATGGCACGGGCACGGTGGCTGATCTGGTTCTTGTCGGCGGGGCTCAGCTCGGCGCTCGAGCAGTTACGCTCCGGCACCCAGAACAGCGGGTCGTAGCCAAAGCCATGCTCGCCGCTGGCTTCGCTCAGAATGCGGCCATGCCAGAGGCCTTCGCAGAGGATCGGCAGCGGATCGTCGGCGTGCCGGACCAGCGCCAGGACGCAGACGAACTGGGCTCCACGTTGTTCCTGCGGGACGTCCTTGAGTACATCGAGCAACTTGGCGTTGTTGGCCGCGTCGCCCTTGCCGTCGGCATAGCGCGCCGAGTAGATGCCGGGTGCACCACCGAGGAAGTCCACGGCCAGCCCCGAGTCGTCGGCCAGCGCCGGCATGCCGGAAATGCGTGCGGCGTTGCGCGCCTTGAGGATGGCGTTCTCGACGAACGACAGGCCGGTTTCTTCCGGCTCGACGCTGCTGAATTCGCCAATCGAGCGCAACTGCACGGTATCACCGAGCATGGCTTGCAGTTCTTTGAGTTTGCCGGCGTTGTGGCTGGCCAATACGATTTGCTGAAAAGTCATCATTCGCCTGGGAAAAGCTCTTGGTTGAAACTGATGGTTTCGGTCTTGCCACCAATGCCAACGTCGATGGTGAAGGTCCGGGTTTCCTGTTGTTCCACAGGGAACTGGGCAATGTAATAGATCGCGCCTTGCTCGGTGATCTGCTTGAACTTCAACGGGACCGAGGCGCTGGTAAGGTCTTTGACGGTGCCGCTGACCTGGGTGACCACCGGCTGCCCGGCCTTGATCACCGACACGTTGATCACGCCCTGGTTCTTGCTGCGAACCAGCTCTGCGGCCTTGGCAATATCCGGTTGCAGGAAGGTCGAGATGAAGGTGCTGTAGTGTACGGTGGTATCACCGAACACTTCCTGGCGCTCGCCTTTGATGGCATCGGCGGCGACTGCGGTTACGCTCAGGCAGGCAGTCAGTAAAAAGCTCAACAAGCGACCCATGATCGTTCTCCTCCAGTGTGCGGGTTATACCGCGACCTTGTGTTCGGCAAGGCCGGGGCTGCTGACACGGTAAATGCCGATCTCCCCTAGAAGATTAGGCCATAGCTTGCTCGCCCACCCGTGGCGGTGCAAATGGTCGACCGCCAGACGGTCGAGGACCTGGGCGCGACGTTCGCTGCACAGCGCCTCGAAGTCTTCAAAGGTGCAGAAGTGGATGTTCGGCGTGTTGTACCAGGTATACGGCATGAAGTCCGAGACCGGCATGCGACCTTTGGTCGCCAGGTACCAGCGGCAACGCCAGTGGCCGAAGTTGGGGAAGGTGATGATGCACTGGCGGCCTACACGCAGCATTTCGTCAAGGATCCGGTCCGGGTACTCCACGGCCTGCAGGGCCTGGGTCATGACCACCACGTCGAAGCTGTTGCTGGCGAAATTGCCCAGGCCTTTGTCGAGGTCCTGCTCAATGACGTTGACGCCCTTGGCCACGCACTGGGCGATGTTGTCGGGGTCGATTTCCAGGCCGTAGCCGGCGACCTGCTTGTGGTCGCGCAGCGACGCCAGCAGTTCACCGGTACCGCAACCGAGGTCGAGTACCCGGCTGCCGGCGGGGATCCAGTCTTGGATGATTTCCAGGTCGGCTCTCATAGCTTCCTCAGCAGACGATGCGGTTCATGTAGTTCGTGAATCCCGTGATGTAACGCGGGGTCGGGATCAGGAAGGCATCGTGGCCATAGGGCGAGTCGATATCCAGGTAGCAGACGTTCTTGCGCGCGGCGATCAGGGCGTCGACGATCTCCCGCGAGCGCGCTGGCGAGAAGCGCCAGTCGGTGGTGAAGGACATCACGCAGTAGTCCGCGGTGACATTGGCCAGGGTCGCCGCCAGGTCGCCGCCGTGGGCCGCGGCCGGGTCGAAGTAGTCCAGGGCCTTGGTCATCAGCAGGTAGGTGTTGGCATCGAAGCGCCCGGAGAACTCCTCGCCCTGATAGCGCAGGTAGCTTTCGACCTGGAACTCGACGCTGTGGAAGTCGTAGTTGAGCTTGTCGCTTTTCAGCTCGCGGCCGAATTTCTCGCCCATGGAGTCATCGGACAGGTAGGTGATGTGCCCGACCATGCGCGCCAGCATCAGGCCACGCTTGGGGATCACGCCCTGGTCCTGGAACGAGCCGCCGTGGAACTCGGGGTCGGTGAGGATCGCTTGGCGGGCTACTTCGTTGAAAGCGATGTTCTGTGCCGAGAGCTTGGGGGCCGAGGCAATGTCCAGGCAGTGACGCACGCGATCAGGGTAAGTGATGGTCCACTGCAGCGCCTGCATGCCGCCGAGGCTGCCACCGACGACGGCGGCCCACTGCTGGATGCCGAGGCGGTCGGCCAGGCGGGCCTGGCTGTGTACCCAGTCTTGCACGGTGAGCACCGGGAAGTCGGCGCCATAAGGCTTGCCGGTCAGCGGATTGATACTGCTGGGGCCGGTGCTGCCGTTGCAGCCGCCGAGGTTGTTCAGGCTGACCACGAAGAAGCGATTGGTGTCGATCGGCTTGCCTGGGCCGATGCAGCTGTCCCACCAGCCCGGCTTGCGGTCGTCGGGGCTGTGATAGCCCGCAGCATGGTGATGGCCGGACAACGCATGGCAGATCAGCACAGCGTTGCTGGCCGCACTGTTGAGGGTGCCGTAGGTTTCGTAGATCAGTTCATAGGTGGCCAGCGAGCGACCGCAGGCCAGCGCCAGAGGCTCGCTGAACTGTGCCAGTTGCGGTGTTACCAGACCGACCGAATCTTCGGGAAAGACAGTGGACATCGACCCTGCTCACGCTTAAATGAGGCGTAAGTCTAAAGACCACCGGGATATGCAGCAAGCAATGTACCAAGCCCTTTAACAGCATCGCCGGCAAGGCCGGCTCCTACAGTGCTTAGCCTGTGGGAGCCGGCCTTGCCGGCGATGGGTTCAGCGAGGTTTCGGATCAGACCAGCAGGCGCAGCATCTCCGGCATCCCGGTCATGGCCGCCAGGTTGTTGATCACCAGCATGTCGATCAGCTTCAAGGCCATGAATGCCAGGATCGGCGAGATATCCAGGCCGCCCAGGTTCGGCAGCAGGCGACGGAACGGCGCCAGGAACGGGTCGCAGATCTGGTTGATCAGCTCGGCGCCAGGGTTGTGGCTGCCCGGAGCGACCCAGGAGAGGATCACGCTGATGATCAGGGCGAAGAAGAATATCTTCAGGAACAGCGCGGTCACGCCAATCATCGACCAGACCAGCAACTGCAGCGGATTACCGGTGGTGCCGTAGGCCAGCAGCAGGGTCAGGCCCATGATCAGCAGCTGGACGATGATCGCCAGCAGCAGCGACGACATATCCAGGCCGAACAGGCTCGGGATGACCCGGCGCATTGGCTTGAGCAGCGGCTGGGTGGCGCGCACGGCGAACTGGCTGAGTGGGTTGTAGAAGTCGGCGCGAACCAGCTGCAGGATGAAGCGCAGCATGATGATCAGCAGGTAAAGGCTGCCCAGGGTTTGCAGGATATAGATGGCAGCGGTGTTCAATCCGATCATGTTCGGCTCCTTAGTTGCCCAGTTGTTCGGCCATTTCGGCCGAGCGATGCGCGGCGGCGCTCAGCGCTTTTTCCACCAGCGCTTCGAATCCATCGGCCTGGAACGACTTGATCGCCGCTTCAGTGGTGCCGGCAGGGGAGGTAACGCGGCGGCGCAGTTCGGCGGCGTCGACATCGCTGCTGACGGCCATGTGCGCAGCGCCCAGGGCGGTTTGCAGGGTCAGTTTGGCGGCGGTTTCGCGTGGCAGGCCAAGTTTTTCGCCAGCGGCGGTCATGGCTTCGATCAGCAGGAAGAAGTACGCCGGGCCGCTGCCGGAGACGGCGGTGACTGCGTCGAGCTGTTGTTCGCTGTCCAGCCACAGGGCAATGCCCACCGCCGACAGCAGTTGCTCAGCCTGCTGGCGCTGCGCTGCGGAGACTTCGGCAGTAGCGTATAGGCCGCTCACGCCCTGGCGCAGCAGCGCCGGGGTGTTGGGCATGCAGCGTACGATCGGTTGTGCACCGAGCCAGTTGTTCATGCTGGCGCACGTGATCCCGGCGGCAATCGAAACCACCAGCTGCTCGGGCTTGAGGCTGGGTTTGAGCGCTTGGCAAACGGCTTTCATGGCCTGGGGCTTGACCGCCAGGACGACAACGTCGGCGCCCTCGACGGCGTCGGCGTTGTCGGCGAACAGTTCAATGCCGTGCTCGGCGTGGACTTTGGCCCGCTGCTCGGCACCCGGATCACTGGCGCGGATCTGCGAGGCATCCAGGCCCTGGGCGCGCAGGCCGCCGATCAGGCTGGCGGCCATGTTGCCGGCGCCGATAAAGGCAATACGAGTCTTGCTCATGTCAGGTCCTTTAGGAAAAAGTTGAAGAAGGCATAGGTCTAGGGCTGGCCATAGTCGCGGGCGCCGAACAGCGCGGTGCCGATACGCACCCAGGTCGCGCCCTGGGCAATGGCCGCTTCCAGGTCGTGGCTCATGCCCATGGAAAGGGTGTCCAGGCTCAGGCCCAGACTGTCTTGCAGTTGGCGAACCCGGGCAAAAGCGGCTTCCTGAGCGGCGCGATCGTCGGTCGGCTCGGGAATCGCCATCAGTCCGCGCAGCCGCAGTCGCGGCAGTGCAGCGATGGCGCTGGCCAGCGCCGGTAATTCTTCAGGCGTGCAGCCGGATTTGCTGGCCTCGCCACTGACATTCACCTGCAGGCAGATGTTCAGCGGCTCAAGGCCCTCGGGGCGTTGCTCAGACAGGCGTTGGGCGATTTTCAGGCGGTCCACGGAATGTACCCAGTCAAAATGCTCGGCAATCGCGCGAGTCTTGTTCGACTGAATGGGGCCGATGAAGTGCCAGGTCAAGGGCAGGTCGGTCAATTCGCCCTGTTTGTTCAAGGCTTCCTGCAGGTAGTTTTCACCGACATCGCGAACCCCGGCGGCAAAGGCTTCACGCACGGCGGCGGCGGGTTTGGTCTTGCTCACCGCCAGCAGGCGGATGTCGGACGGCGCGCGTCCAGCGGCCTCGGCGGCAGCGCTGATGCGGGCGGCGAGCGTGGAAAGGTTGTCTGCTATGGTGGACATTGATCGATGCCGGCGGCTCTTTGGGTCTGCGGCATTCTACCTGCTTGGCAGCCTTTGGGGAGTCTCATGGATGTGACTGAACTGCTGGCCCTGGCAACAAGGGCCGGGGCCTCGGATCTGCACCTGGCGGCGGCAGAGGCGCCAGCCATACGCCTGGATGGACGGCTTTGCCGTCTGGATCAGCCGATCCTGAGCGCTGAACAGGTGCTTGAGTTGCTGGGGCAACTGATGACGGAGGCGCAGAAAAAGGATTTCGAAACGCTTCTGGAAACCGATTTCTCCGTCGCCTTGCCTGAGCTGGCGCGGTTTCGGGTCAATGCGTTTACCCAGTGTCGAGGACCGGCGGCAGTACTGCGGGTGATTCCGAGCCGGGTGTGCAGCCTTGCCGAGCTGGGCCTGGGCAGCGTGTTCCGGCAGATTGCCGAGCTGCCTGCGGGGCTGGTGCTGGTCACCGGCCCTACCGGTTCCGGCAAGTCCACCACCTTGGCCGCTTTGCTTGATCACCTGAACCGGGAGCGGCAACTGCATATCCTCACCCTTGAAGACCCCATCGAGTTTATCCATACGCCACAACGCAGCCTGATCAGCCAGCGTGAAATCGGCCGGCATAGCCATGGCTTTGCCCAGGCCTTGCGCGCCGGGCTGCGTCAGGATCCGGATGTGATCATGCTCGGCGAGCTGCGCGACGCGCAGACGATCCGGCTGGCGCTGACCGCAGCGGAAACCGGGCATCTGGTGCTGGCAACGGTACACGCCGGGTCAGCGGCAAAAACCATCGACCGGCTGGTGGATGTCTTTACCGCCGAGGAAAAACAGCTGGTTCGTGCCATGCTTGCCGAAGTCCTGCAGGCGGTGGTGTCACAGGTGCTGGTGGAGAAAGTCGACGGTGGGCGCGTGGCGGCGCACGAGATCCTGCTGGCCACGCCAGCGGTGCGCAACCTGGTGCGCGAGGGCAAGGTGGCGCAGCTGTATTCGACGATTCAAACGGGCGGGGCGTCAGGTATGCAGACCCTGGACAGTTGCCTGCAGGGCCTGGTGACGCGTGGCGTGATCAACCTTGAAAGCGTCCGCGTGCGGACGCATGAATGGCGTTAACGCTTGGCCAGGGCCAATTGCTGGCTTTTCGGCAGGACGCGCTTGGCAACCACATAGCGGCTGCGCCAGTAGGGCTTGTTCAGCGTGTCGATGCTGACGCGCTTGCCGGTACGCGGGGCGTGGATGAAGCGGTCGTTGCCCAGGTAAATGGCAACATGGTTGACCCGCCGGCTCTTGATGTTGAAGAAGATCAGGTCGCCGGGCTTGAGGTCATTGCGATCGACTTTCACGCCGTGACCCTGGGCCATGGCATTGGAGGTGCGAGGCAGGTCGATTTCTTCGATGTCGTTGAAGGCGTACTTGACCAGGCCGCTGCAGTCGAAGCCCTTGCTCGGGCTGCTGCCGCCCCAGCGGTACGGGGTGCCCAGCACATTGACGGCACGGCTGAGCACGTCGCTGCTTTGCTGCGGCGACATCGACGCGACCGGCAGGCTTGGCTTGCTGGAGCGGGTGCGCAACTGGGCCTTGTTGCTGACGTTCTTGTTCGAACGCGCAGCCGCAGAATAAGTGGACTGGGTGGAGAAGCCGTTGGGTAAACGTTGCTCACGGTTGGTGGCGTGGGCGGCCAGTGGCAATAATAGGCAAAGGGTCAGCCATGTCTTGAAAAGATGACGCATGGGCAGGGCTCTTGTTGGTTAGCGCGCAACTTTATAACAGCTTTTTGATCACTTTTTGATCCACTGGTCGATTGGTTCCCTCCGTACGTCGCCCTAACACAAAAAAGTCACATTTTTTCTTAGAAAATTTACCGATAACCCTCAGAGGCTATGAATGAACAGTTATCAACAGGATGGACAGCTACACGACACGCACAGCAAGGTGATCGGTTACCTGTTGTGGATTTTCGGCTTCACCGGGGCGCACCGCTTCTATTACGGCAAGCCGGTTACCGGCACGATCTGGTTTTTTACCCTGGGCCTGCTGGGTATCGGCTGGCTGATCGACCTGTTCCTGATTCCGGCCATGGATCGCGAGGCTGATCTGCGCTTTCACGCCGGCCCTCTGGACTACAGCCTGAGCTGGATCCTGCTGACCTTCCTCGGCATTTTCGGCGTACACCGCATGTACCAGGGCAAATGGATCACCGGGATCATCTACCTGTGCACGGGTGGTTTGTTCCTGGTGGGGGTCTTGTATGACTTCTGGACGTTGAACACCCAGGTATCGCTGGCCAACGCCCAGCGGCGTTGAAACTGGCGGCCTTGTCGTGAGCGACAAGGCCGCCGGCGGGATTACTGGCGGGTCTGGCGCTGCTGCAGCAACAGGTTGCTGAAGCCGCTGCCGGCCAGTTGTTTCTGGGCTACGGTCAGTTGTTCACGATTGCTGAACGGGCCGACCAGGACCCGGTACCAGGTTTCTTCTTTGACGGTGCCGGACTCCACCTTGACCGCCTGGCCGAGGAGGATGATCTGCGCACGGACCTTGTCGGCATCGGCCTGCTTGCGGAACGAGCCGGCCTGCAGGAAGAACTGGGTGGTTGCCGCCGGCTTGATCACCGGTGGTGCCGGTGGTGGCGTCTGCCCCATCAGCGCCGCCTGAGCCCGTGCGGTATCGATCTTCGCCGCTTCCGCTGGGGTAACCGGCGGTTGCGCCGGCACCGGCGGGGTCTTCTCCGGTACCGCCTCAGGCGGCACGATCACTTCCGACTCGGGCAGCAGGGTATAGAAGTCATACTTTGGCTTGACCGGCTGTTGCGGGCTTGGCGCGGTCTTGTTGGCTTCGGCGGCCTTCTCGGCTTTCTGCTGTTCAGGCTTGCTGCGCTTGACCTCTTCGTTGCCCGGCTCGAGCTTCATCAGAAAAACGACGAAGGCGCCGACGGTCAGGCCGATCGCCAGCCACAACCAGCCCGGAATCGGTTGCTTTGCCGGGGCCTGGTTGCGACTGGCGCCGCGCTTGGGGGCGGGTTTTTTCTTGGCAGCCAACTTACATACGCTCCAGGGTTTCCAGGCCGAGCAGTTCCAGACCTTGCTTGAGGGTACGGCCAGTCAGGGCTGCCAGGCGCAGGCGGCTCTGCTGTTGTTCAGGGGTTTCAGCACCCAGGATCGGGCAGTTCTCGTAGAAGCTGGAGAACAGGCCGGCGACGTCGTACAGGTAGGCGCAGAGCACGTGCGGAGTGCCTTTTTCGGCGACGTTGTTCAGGATTTCGCCGAACTGTGCCAGGCGCGCGGCCAGGTCTTGTTCCTGGGCCGCCTGCAGGACGATCTGGCCGTCCACTTCATCGAAGCTCTTGCCCAGCTTGCGGAACACGCCAGCAACGCGGGTGTAGGCGTACAGCAGGTACGGCGCGGTGTTGCCTTCGAAGTTGAGCATCAGTTCGAAGTTGAAGCTGTAGTCGCTGGTACGGTGCTTGGACAGGTCGGCGTATTTAACCGCGTCGATGCCGACCACCTGGCCGATCGCGCGCAGTTCGTCTTCCGGCAGCTCCGGGTTCTTCTCTTTGACCAGGGTGTAAGCACGCTCTTTGGCTTCGGTGAGCAGGTCGATCAGCTTCACCGTGCCGCCGTCGCGGGTCTTGAACGGGCGGCCATCGGCGCCGTTCATGGTGCCGAAGCCCATGTGTTCCATTTGCATCGGATGACCGACGAAGCCGGCCAGGCGGGCCACTTCGAACACCTGGTTGAAGTGCAGGGCCTGGCGCTGGTCGACGAAGTACAGGGCGCGATCAGCGTTGAGGACGTTGCTGCGGTAGCGGATGGCAGCCAGGTCGGTGGTGGCGTACAGGTAGCCGCCGTCGGCTTTCTGCACGATCACTGGCAAAGGCTCGCCTTCAGCGGTCTTGAACTCTTCGAGGAACACGCACTGGGCGCCCTTGCTCTCAACCAGCAGGCCCTTGGCCTTGAGGTCGCTGACGACATTGGCCAGGTCATCGTTATAGGCGCTTTCGCCCATGACGTCGGCCATGGTCAGTTTGACGTTGAGCAGTTCGTAGGTCTTCTGGCAGTGCGACAGCGAGATGTCCTTGAAGCGGGTCCACAGCTTCAGGCATTCCTCGTCACCAGCTTGCAGCTTGACCACCAGGCCGCGGGCGCGGTCGGCGAACTCTTCCGACTCGTCGAAGCGTTTTTTCGCCGCGCGGTAGAAGTTTTCCAGGTCCGACAGCTCGTCGCTGGTGATCGGGTTTTCCTGCAGGTAGGCCATCAGCATGCCGAACTGGGTGCCCCAGTCGCCGACGTGGTTCTGACGAATCACGGTGTCGCCGAGGAACTCCAGGACGCGCGACACGGCGTCGCCGATGATGGTCGAGCGCAGGTGGCCGACATGCATCTCTTTGGCCAGGTTAGGGGCCGACAGGTCGACCACCACCTTCTGCTGCGGGCCGGCCTTGCTGACCCCGAGCTTGGCGTCGGCCAGCGCGGCATCCAGGCGTGCGGCCAGGGCCTGGGTGTTCTGGAAGAAGTTGAGGAAGCCGGGACCGGCGATCTCGACCTTGCTGACCTGCTCGTCGGCAGGCAGCGCGGCGATGATTTTTTCCGCCAGGTCACGCGGCTTCATGCCGGCCGGCTTGGCCAGCATCATCGCGATGTTGCTGGCGAAGTCGCCGTGGGTTTTGTCCCGGGCGTTTTCCACCTGGATCGCCGGCGTCAGCCCTTCAGGCAACACACCGTCGGTGACGAGTTGGGTGAGGGCTTGCTGGATAAGCTGGCGAATGGTGTCTTTCATGGGCTTCTCTTTCGACCGCAAGCGCGGCGGCGCTTCGATGCGCAGGTGGAAAAACTGGACATTATCCGTTGCCGGGGCGAGGTTGCCAACCTTTGGTGTCGCAAGTCTGTGGGAGCCGGCATTGCCGGCGATTGCATCGGCGCCTTGTCAGCG
Source organism: Pseudomonas sp. GW821-FHT10B02 (assembly GCF_059415665.1). Lineage (NCBI taxonomy): Bacteria > Pseudomonadati > Pseudomonadota > Gammaproteobacteria > Pseudomonadales > Pseudomonadaceae > Pseudomonas > Pseudomonas sp. GW821-FHT10B02. Next base: position 433,988 of record NZ_JBWKNR010000001.1, read on the forward strand.
GGGGCAAGGTGCCGTATCGCTGGCAAGGCCAGCTCCCACACGTTCGTCAGTACAGATCCACCGGATCTACATCCAAAGACCAGCGTACCTGGCGCCCGGACGGCATTTGTTCCAACAGTAGCAACCAGGCACTGATCAGTCGATGCAAAGGCGCCCGCGCATTGGCCTGGAGCAATAGTTGTGCACGAAAACGCCCCGCACGTCGTTCCATCGGTGCCGGTACCGGGCCCAACAGCTCGATGCCCTGCAGGTTGAGTTCCGCCAGCAGCTGTTCGGCGGCGCTGCAGGCTTCGTCGAGGAAGCTCTCGGCCTGCCCCGGTTTGTGCGCTTCGGCGCGCAGCAGGGCGAGGTGGGCAAACGGTGGCAGGCCCGCCGCGCGGCGCTCGCTCAGGGCCTGCTCGGCAAAGGCGAAGTAACCCTGTTCGGTCAATTGCACCAGCAGCGGGTGGTCGGCCAGGTGGGTCTGGATAATCACCTTGCCGGGCTCCTCGGCGCGTCCCGCGCGACCGGCGACCTGGACGATCAGTTGGGCCATGCGCTCGCTGGCGCGGAAGTCGCCGGAGAACAAACCGCCATCGGCATCGAGGATCGCCACCAGGGTCACCCGCGGGAAGTGGTGCCCCTTGGCGAGCATCTGGGTGCCGACCAGGATGCACGGCTGGCCGCGCTGGATGGTGTTGAACAATTGGTTCATGGCGTCTTTGCGCGAGGTGCTGTCACGGTCCACGCGCAGTACCGGAAAGTCGGGGAACAGAATGCTCAGGCGTTCTTCGGCCCGCTCGGTGCCGGCGCCCACCGGGCGCAGGTCGACTTTGTTGCATTGCGGGCACTGGCGCGGCACGCGTTCGTCGTAGCCGCAGTGGTGGCAGCGCAGCTCGTTGGAGCGTTGGTGGACGGTCATGCGCGCGTCGCAGCGCGGGCACTCGGACATCCAGCCGCAATCGTGGCACAGCAGGGTCGGGGCAAAGCCGCGGCGATTGAGGAACACCAGCACCTGCTGGCCGGCGGCCAGGGTCTGGCCGATGGCCTGCTGCATCGGCCCGCTGATACCGCTGTCCAGCGGCCGGCTCTTGACGTCCAGGCGCAGAAAACGTGGCTGCTGGGCGCCACCGGCGCGCTGATTGAGGCGCAGCAGGCCGTAGCGGCCGCTGTGGGCGTTGTGCAGGCTTTCCAGTGACGGCGTCGCCGAGCCGAGCAGAATCGGGATGTTTTCCTGGCGTGCCCGCACCAGGGCCAGATCGCGGGCGTGGTAGCGCAAGCCTTCTTGCTGTTTATAAGAGCCGTCGTGCTCCTCGTCGATGATGATCAGGCCGGGGTGTTTCATCGGCGTGAACAGTGCCGAGCGGGTGCCGATGATGATATCGGCCTCGCCGTCGCGGGCCGCCAGCCAGGCGTCCAGGCGTTCGCGGTCGTTGACCGCCGAGTGCAACAGGGCGATGCGGGCATTGAAGCGCTGTTCGAAGCGCGCCAGGGTCTGCGGCCCGAGGTTGATTTCCGGAATCAGGATCAGCGCCTGTTTGCCGGCCTCAAGGGTTTCGCGGATCAGCTGCAGGTACACCTCGGTCTTGCCGCTGCCGGTGACGCCGGCAAGCAGGAACGCATGAAAGCTGTCAAAGCCAGAACGCACGGCATTGAAGGCTGCGCGTTGTTCGTCGTTGAGTGGCAGCTCGGGTTGCGCCAGCCAGTGCTCATGGCGTTCCTGAGGTAGATGGCGGCGCACTTCGACCTGCACCAGGTCTTTGGCCAGCAACAGGTCGAGGCTGTCCTTGCTCAGCATCAGCTTGCTCAGCAGGGCGTGGGCAACGCCGTGGGGGTGCTGTGCCAGGGTCGTCAGAGCTTCACGCTGGCGTGGTGCGCGGGCGATACGCGGATCATCCAGGCGCGCCCCCGGGGCAATCTGCCAGAAGCGCTCCTGGCGGGCCTCGGCCGGTTCGCCCTGGCGCAACAGCACCGGCAGGGCCCAGCTCAGGGTGTCGCCAAGGCTGTGCTGGTAGTACTGAGCAGTCCACAGGCACAGCTTGAACAGCGCCGGGGGCAGCGGCGAAACCGGGTCGAGCAAGGCAATTGCCGGCTTGAGTTTGTCAGCCGGAACCTCACTCTTGTCGCTGATTTCGATCAGGATGCCGATCATTTCCCGCCGCCCGAAGGGCACGCGGATACGCATCCCCGGGGTCAGCGCCTGGCGTGCCATGCTCGCTGGCGCCCTGTAGTCGAACAGTCGCCGCAGGGGCGAGGGCAGGGCGAGGCGCAGAATGACGTCGGACACGCGATGAATTCTCTGAAGGGGGTTACCAAGACCCGGCGAGCCTAGCAGACGACGGTCGGTGCAAGCGACAACTTGCGTTGACAGCATGCTCTGGTATTATTCGCCGCCTAATTACGTGCGGTATTCAACAATGGTGTTGGGTGGCGGCACGCAGTCGAGGAAGTGACCATGAAGCCAGAAATTCACCCGAATTATGAAGTAGTCGCAGTCACCTGCAGCTGCGGTAACAAGTTCGAAACTCGTTCGACCCTGTGCGCTCCACTGGGTACCGACGTATGCAACGAGTGCCACCCGTTCTACACCGGTAAGCAGAAGACTCTGGATACCGGCGGCCGCGTCAAGCGCTTCGAAGATCGCTTCGCAGCGTTCGGCAAGAAGTAAGATTGCGCGTAGCCGGCCCGATGGGTTTGGCAATGCTGCTGAAAAAGGCGTCCCTTGTGGGCGCCTTTTTTGTGGGCGCAATCTGGCAGTTGCCGGCACTGGCCTTTTGCCCGCTGCCGGTCGATCCCCAGCAGGTCACCGTGCGCCAGGTGGTCGATGGCGATACCTTGCGTCTGAATGATGGCCGCAGCGTTCGCTTGATTGGCATCAATGCCCCGGAAATCGGCCGCAAGGGCCGAACCAGCGAACCCTTCGCCGAGGCTGCTCGCCAGCGTTTGCAGGCCATGGTCAAGGCCAGCGGGGGTGAGGTCGGGCTGGTGCCAGGCGTCGAGTCCAAAGACAAGTACGGGCGCACCCTGGCGCACATCTATGGCCGCTCTGGCGACAATTTTGAAGCGCAACTGCTCAGCGAAGGCTTTGGCTATCGGGTTGCCGTGGCGCCGAACGTGTCGCTGAGCGACTGTCAGCAGCAGGCAGAGCGTGCCGCCCGTCAGCTGAAGGCCGGTGTTTGGCGGCAATCCCCGGTGATCCCAGCGGCCCAGATACGGCAATCCGGTTTTGCCTTGATCGGCGGTCAAGTTACGGGTATCGAGCGGAATCGCGGCGGCATCTGGATCGAAATCGACGATGCGCTTGTGCTTCAGGTCCCGGCGCGCCTGCAGCGCAGTTTTCCTCCAGCCTTCGTTGATGGGCTCAAAGGCCGGAGCGTCGAAGCGCGCGGTTGGGTGCTGGATCGTTCCCGCAAAGGCGGCCTGAAAGCCGGGCAGAAGCGTTGGTTGCTGCCTTTGACTGATCCTTCGATGCTGGAACGGGTCGAAAGATAAAAAATTGTGGACATTTTTTTCTTCGATTGTACACATTGAAACCCTTGCGGGCTGCGGCTCTTGGCGGAAAGTCGTAGGTTAAAGGCCTTGACACAAGTGACCGACCAGTCTTGTCGGCCCTTTGCTCTTTGCGTATCCTCGGCGGTCCGTCAGAACAGTAAATAGCGGAATGCCCACCATGTCAGATTTGAAAACCGCCGCTCTCGAATATCATGCTCAGCCTCGTCCGGGGAAACTGAGCGTCGAGCTCACCAAACCTACCGCGACTGCTCGCGACCTGGCGCTGGCCTACAGCCCTGGCGTGGCCGAGCCGGTACGTGAAATTGGTCGCGATCCGGAGCTGGCCTACAAGTACACCGGCAAGGGCAATCTGGTAGCAGTCATTTCCGACGGCACCGCCATCCTTGGCCTGGGTAACCTCGGCCCACTGGCTTCCAAGCCGGTCATGGAAGGCAAGGGTGTTCTGTTCAAGCGTTTCGCCGGTATCGACGTTTTCGACATCGAAGTCGAGTCGGAGAGCCCGCAAGCTTTCATCGACACCGTCCGCCGCATCTCCATCACCTTCGGTGGCATCAACCTGGAAGACATCAAGGCGCCCGAGTGCTTCGAGATCGAGCGCACCCTGATCGAACAGTGCGACATCCCGGTATTCCACGATGACCAGCACGGCACCGCGATCGTTACCGCCGCCGGCATGATCAACGCCCTGGAAATCGCTGGCAAAACCCTGGCTGATGCCAAGATCGTCTGCCTGGGCGCTGGCGCTGCCGCCATCTCCTGCATGAAGTTGCTGGTGAGCATGGGTGCGCAGATCGAGAACATCTTCATGGTTGACCGTACTGGCGTGATCCACGCTGGCCGTGACGACCTGAACCAGTACAAGGCGGTGTTCGCCCATGCGACCGACAAGCGCACCCTGGCTGATGCCCTGGACGGCGCTGACGTGTTCGTTGGTCTGTCCGGCCCGAACCTGCTGAGCGCTGAAGGCCTGAAGTCGATGGCGCCAAACCCGATCGTCTTCGCCTGCTCCAACCCGGATCCGGAAATCGCTCCAGAGCTGGCGCACGCCACCCGTAGCGATGTGATCATGGCCACCGGTCGTTCCGACTACCCGAACCAGGTCAACAACGTGCTGGGCTTCCCGTTCATCTTCCGTGGTGCTCTGGACGTTCGCGCCAAGCGCATCAACGAAGAGATGAAGATCGCTGCCGCCAACGCCCTGAAGGATCTGGCCAAGCTGCCAGTGCCGAAGGAAGTCTGCGCAGCCTACGGCGTCGACGCGCTGGAATTCGGTCGTGAGTACATCATTCCGAAGCCAATGGATGCCCGTCTGATCACCGTTGTTTCCGATGCCGTGGCCAAGGCTGCGATCGAAACCGGCGTGGCGACCCTGCCGTATCCGAAGAACTACCCGCTGAAAAGCGTGGATGACGTGTTCAACGGCTAAGCCGTTGTAGCGTTGTAATAAAAAAGCCCCGGCTCGTGAGAGTCGGGGCTTTTTTGTGGATGTTTACTTGTGGATCTGTTGTGCCTTCATCGCTGGCAATGCCAGCTCCCACATGGGCCGGGTCACACTGCTCTAATGTGGGAGCCAGCGTTGCTGGCGATGGGCCGCAAAGCGGCCCCGAAGAGTCAGAACAGATCGATCGGCGCCGCTTCATCCGCTGGCAGCGGGCTGCCCGGCGCCGAGCCATTCAGCTCGTTGACCGATGGCGGTGTGTCCTCGGCTTTGAACAGCTCGAAGTAGGCGTTCGGCGTGCTCGGCGTTGCTGCCCGGCCACTGACCGGATCAACCCGCAGGCTGAGGATGCCTTCCGGCTCGGCCGGAGCGTGGTTAGGTTTGTCTTTGAGCGCCGGGCCCATGAAGTTCATCCAGATCGGCAACGCCACGGTGCCACCGTACTCACGGCGGCCCAGGGTTTCAGGCTGGTCGAAACCGCTCCAGACGGTGGTCACCAGATCGGCGTTGTAGCCGGAGAACCAGGCGTCCTTGGATTCGTTGGTGGTGCCGGTCTTGCCCGCAAGGTCAGTGCGGCCCAGAGCCAGGGCGCGTCGCCCGGTACCGCGCTTGATCACGTCCTGGAGCATGCTGGTGAGGATGTAGGTGGTGCGACCGTCGATGATGCGTTCGGCCACTGCTGGCGCCTGCGGGAAGGCAGGCTGGTTGCTGGCAGGCGTGGCAGCCGCTTCGCCGGGGAACTGGGTGCTGATCGGCGCTTCTGGCGCGGCGATACCGGATTCGACCTGTTCCGCTTGCGGCACCCGTGGCGGGTTGGCGGTAAACAGGGTTTCACCGTTACGGCTTTCGATGCGTTCGATCAGGTATGGCGTGATCTTGTAACCGCCGTTGGCAAAGGTGCTCCAGCCGGTGGCGATTTCCATCGGGGTCAGGGTGGCGGTGCCCAGGGCCAGGGACAGGTTAGGCGGCAGGTCCTGCTTGTTGAAGCCGAACTTGCTGATGTAGTCGATGGTCGGACCGACACCCATGGCCTGCAGCAAGCGGATCGACACCAGGTTGCGCGACTTGTACAGCGCTTCCCGCATACGGATCGGGCCGAGGAAGGTGTTGGTGTCGTTCTTCGGACGCCAGACCTTGTCCAGGTATTCGTCGACGAACACGATCGGCGCGTCGTTGACCAGGCTGGCGGCGGTGTAGCCGTTGTCCAGCGCTGCGCTGTAGACGAAAGGCTTGAAGCTCGAGCCCGGCTGACGCTTGGCCTGCATGGCGCGGTTGTAGTTGCTCTGTTCGAAGGAGAAACCGCCAACCAGGGCGCGGATGGCGCCGCTGTTGGGATCGAGCGAGACCAGCGCACTTTGCGCGCCCGGCACCTGGCTGAACTTCAGGTTGCCGTTGTCCAGGCGCTGGACGCGGATCAGGTCGCCGACCTGGGCAACGTCAGAGGGCTGTTGCGGCGCACGCCCCTGGCTGTTGGTGTTGAGGAACGGGCGGGCCCATTTCATGGTGTCCCAGGCCACATGCTCCAGGTTGTCGGCACGGGTCAGCACCTGCAGGCCGGTCTTGTCGACCTGAGTGACAATCACTGGCTCCAGGCCGCCCAGCGGGCGCTGTTTGCCGAGTTCCTGCAGCCAGGCGGCGCGGGTCTTGCCCGGGAAGCGGGCTTCAGGGCCGCGATAGCCATGGCGCTCATCGTAGGCGCTGAGGCCATCGAGGACAGCTTTGTTGGCGATTTCCTGCAGGTCGCTCGGTACCGTGGTGGTGACCCGGAAACCTTCGGTGTAGGCGTCGCTGCCGTACCGGCCAACCATTTCGGCGCGGGCCATCTCGGCGATGTAAGGGGCGCGGACTTCTGGCGTCGGCACGTGGTAGCTGGCGTTGATCGGCTCGGCCAGGGCGGCCTGGTAGCTCGCCTCATCAATTTTGCCCAGCTTGTACATGCGCCCGAGGATCCAGTCGCGGCGCTCTTTGGCGCGCACCGGGTTGGCCAGCGGGTTGAAGCGCGACGGCGCCTTGGGCAGGCCGGCGATCATGGCCATCTGCGCCAGGCTGATGTCGCGGATCGACTTGCCGTAATACACCTGGGCCGCAGCTTCGATGCCGTAGGCGCGGTTGCCCAGGTAGATCTTGTTGACGTACAGCTCGAGGATCTCGTCCTTGGTCAGCTCGCGTTCGATCTGCAAGGCCAGGAGGATTTCGTTGGTTTTGCGCGAGAAGCTGCGCTCACTGCTGAGGAAGAAGTTCTTCGCCACCTGCATGGTGATGGTGCTGCCGCCGGTCTGGATGTGCCCGGACTTGAGCAATTGTGTTGCAGCACGCATCAAACTACTGGGGTCGACCCCATAGTGATTGGCGAAATTGTCGTCTTCGGCCGAGAGCAAAGCCTGGATGAAATGGGGCGGAATGTCGGCGAAACGGATGGGAGAACGGCGCATTTCGCCAAACTCGGCGATCAGTTTTCCGTCGCTGCTGTAGACCCGCAAAGGGATCTGCAACTGGATGCTTCTGAGGGCCTCTACCGAGGGCAAGCTGGGGCTAAGATACAGAAACGCGCCGCTCAGACCGAGCACGATTGCGCAAATGACTGCGACGAAAGACCACCAGAAGAACTTCAGCAGGCGTATCAAGGCTTTTGGGCGTCCAGGTAAAAGAGTGGGTTGCGCGCAGGGCCAGCGGACAAGGAAAAACGCTGGGCATTATAAGCATTTTTCGCACGGGCGCGTTATTGCCGCGCCCGTCGGGGAATCAGCCAGGTTTGACGGGGCATAGCCCCTGTTGACCTGCAGCGATCAAAGGAAAACCGATGCTTGGACGCCTTGGCAAGGATGCCGGTTCACTTCTGGGGATAGAAATTACCCCTCCGTTCATCAGGCTGGTGCGCCTGCGCCGCCACCGTGGCCGCTACAGCGTGCAGGCCTGGGCGCTCGAGCCCTTGCCGGTGACGGCCATGCACAATGGCTGGATTGCAGATCCCGAGCAGGTCGGGGCAGCCCTGCTTCAGGTTGTTCGGCGTAGCGCTGGATCGGTGCGCAGAGCGGCCATTGCGCTGCCAGCCGGGCTGGTGATCGAAAAGCTGCTGTCGATGCCGGCTGATCTGGACGACGAAGCGATTATCGAGCGTCTGCCAGCCGATGCCGGTCAGTTCGTTCCTTTTGCGCTTGAGGATGCGGCAGTCGACTTTCAGGTCATGGGTCCTGATCCTGACGCGTCGCAGCACCAGCGGGTTGTCGTTGCCGCTTGTCATCTGGCGTTGCTGGATGTTCTCCAGGCCAGTCTTGAAACCGCGGGTGTGCGGGCCTGTGTGGTTGAGCCCGACAGTCACGCCTTGCAGCGTGCGTTACAGGTAGATGGCTTGTTACTGCAGGCCGAAGCCGATGTTCTGGTCATTCACGAGTGGGGTGAAGGGCCTGTGTCGATGCGTCGCGAAGTTCGTATGCCTGCCCCGGGGGACGTTGTGCAGTGCTTGGCAACGGCGGTGGATAACTACCTGTTGTCCAGTCCGGGGAGGGCATTGCCAGATCAGTTGCTGCTGGCGGGGGCCGCTGCGGTGGATCCGGACTTGCCCCGGCAATTGCAGCAGCACCTCGGCGTTAAGGTGCGGCATGCCGACCCATTCAAGCATCTGCTGCTGGCGCCGGGGCTGCAGTCCTGCGTTTTGACCGCGCAAGCCTCGTGTCTTGCAGTCGCTTGCGGGTTGGCAATGCGCGAGGACAATCGATGCCTGGCTTGAATCTGCTGCCCTGGCGGGAGCAACAGCTTCAGGCCGGTATCCGGCGCATGCAATTGGCGCTGTTCGGCGTAGGGCTGACAGCGCTACTTGTTACCCTGCTGACGGATTATCTGGGGCGCCAGGTGCAGCAGCGCCAGGTCGTCGAACACGCCGCGATCCGGCTGATTATCGACGGCCTCGATAGCCAGCTGGCACAGGCAGCGCAGCACAAAATTGAGCAGGAGCAGATCCAGGACAGGCTGCAGGCGCTGGGGGCTCTGCAGGGCAAGCGCGTACTCCTGGTGGATCTTCTTGAGCAGCTTGAGCGCGCTGTGCCCCCTGGGGTGCAGCTCACGGCGCTGACGCGGCAAGGCGCGCGCCTGCATGTCCATGGGTTGGCGCACTCCGGTTCATTGGTCGCGCAACTGCTGCGCAACCTTTCTTGTGCGCTCGGAAAGGCCGAGTTGCAGCAAATGAAAGCAGTGGATGAGGGGGAGACGTTCGAGCTGAGCGTGACCTTGAGGGGCGAGTCTTGAGCTTCCTGGCCATCGCTCGATGGCAGCAGTGGGCGGCGGGCTCGCCGATCAGGCAGGTGCTATTGCTGGCGGGGTGTCTGGCGCTGCTGCTGGGGCTTGCTTATATCGTTCAACTGCGGGCGCTTTTCATCGAAATAGAGCAGGGCGCCGAACAGTCGCAGTTCTTGCGGATCGAGCAGGCAGAGAAGGTCGCAGGTGCGCAGGCGCTTGCCGCCCATGAGGTACAACTGGCTGTGGCATACCGGAGCCTTGATGAGGCGCGCTGGAGGTTGGCCGCAGGTGGTGAACTGGCCGACTTGCTGGAAAGCATTGCCTATCAGGGGCAATCGAGTGGAGTGTTCGTCGAACAGGTGGAGCTGTTGCCGGAAATCCACCAAGACCAACACATCGAACAGCCCATGCAGCTTCAGTTGCAGGGCACTTACCCGGCCTTGCTGGCCTTTGTCCATGGCCTTGCGTACTTGCCTCGACTCATTACTTTGCAGGATTTCTCTTTGCTGCCGACGCAGACTGGCCTGCGTTTAAAGGTGCAGCTCAGTGCCTACCGTAGCCAGCAGGCGGGAGCGGTCTCTGGCCTTTCCGGGGAGGCATCAGAGCCTGTACCTCCGGCGCCGGATATTGCGCGAAATCCGTTCGAGCCTTCCTCCCTGATGCAGCACCGCCAGTACCTGGAAACTTTGCCGCTCGACCAGTTCGAGATGATTGGCAGCCTTGCCCGTGGTTCGGCGCGCTTTGCCTTGCTGCAAGTCGCTGGCGTCGTTCATCGCCTTCAGCTGGGTGATCGCCTTGGGCGTGATCAGGGGCAGGTTGTGGGCATTGAGGAGCAGCAGATCGAAGTGGCCGAGCAGGTGTTTGTGGTGGGCAAGGGCTGGGTCGAGCGGCGTCGAACGCTGCGCCTGAAGCAGCCTGCAGGCGCGGGATAAAGCAGTGGACCAGGGAGGTCGCAGATGAAGGCAGGATGGAGTATGGCGCTGTTCGCCGGGTTGTTTACCCTGCAGGCTGCTTGCGCGGTGTCGGCCAGTAGCGCGCCGCCGGGTGAGCTTTTATCGTTGAACTTCCAGGACGTCGAGGTACGTTCGGTGTTGCAGGTGCTGGCTGATTTTTCCGGGGTCAACCTGGTTGCCAGCGATGCGGTGCAGGGCCGGGTCACCCTGCGCCTGCAGGATGTGCCCTGGGAGCAGGCGCTGGACCTGGTGCTGCGCAGCAAGGGGCTGGAACGGCGTACCGAAGGCAATGTCCTGCTGGTGGCGCCCATTGGCGAGCTTGGCGGTCAGGAGCGGCAGTTGCTGGAAGGTCGTCAGCAGGTGGCCGGCCTGGTGCCGACGCGCCGGGAGCTGCTGCCGATTCACTATGCCAAGGCGGCAGACATCGCGGCAGTGTTCCGGTCGCTGACGGAGAATGATCCATTCGACGCCGCTGCGGGGGCGCTGGGTGTCGATGAGCGAACCAATACCCTGATCGCGCGCCAGACCCCGGAGCGGCTGGAGGAATTACGCCAGTTGATCGCTCGCCTGGATGTACCGGTGCGCCAGGTGATGATCGAAGCGCGGATCGTTGAAGCGAATGTCGACTACGAAAGGAGCCTGGGCGTGCGCTGGGGCGGGGAGCTGGATCTGGGCAGTGGTCTGGTCCTGGGTGGCGCCGACACCTTTGTCGACCTGGGGGCGGAGCGGGCTGGCTCGGCCATCGGCCTGGGACTGGTGCGCGACAATGTCCTGCTCGACCTGGAACTCAGTGCCATGGAGAAATCCGGTAATGGTGAAATCATCTCCCAGCCCAAAGTGGTCACCGCCGACAAGGAAACCGCGCGGATCCTCAAGGGCACCGAAGTGCCGTATCAGGAAACCAGTGGCAGTGGCGCTACCTCTGTGACCTTCCGCGAGGCGTCGCTGTCGTTGGAGGTGACGCCGCAGATCACCCCGGACAACCGGGTGATCATGGCCGTGAAGGTGACCAAGGATGAGCCGGACTACCTCAATGCCCTGGCCCAGGTGCCGCCAATCCGCAAGAACGAGGTCAATGCCAAGGTCCGTGTGAAGAACGGCGAGACCATCGTGATCGGTGGCGTGTACTCAACGGTGCAAAGTAAAGTTGTCGACAAGGTGCCATTTTTCGGCGATGTGCCGTATGTTGGGCGGCTGTTTCGTCGCGATGTTCTACAAGAGAAAAAATCCGAGCTGCTGGTCTTCCTGACTCCGCGTATCATGAGTGACCAGGCGATTGCTGTGAGTCGTTGATTCTGTGCGAAATTTGATACTTGTGGGGCCCATGGGTGCTGGTAAAAGCACCATCGGTCGCCTGTTAGCCAAAGAGCTGCGCCTGCCGTTCAAGGATTCCGACAAGGAAATTGAACTGCGTACCGGCGCCAATATCCCGTGGATCTTCGACAAGGAAGGCGAACCGGGCTTTCGTGACCGTGAGCAGGCGATGATCGCCGAGCTCTGCGCGTTCGATGGCGTGGTCCTGGCCACCGGTGGAGGCGCGGTGATGCGCGATGCCAATCGTCAGGCCCTGCATGCCGGAGGGCGGGTGGTGTACCTGCACGCCTCGGTCGAGCAGCAGGTCGGGCGCACCTCGCGTGACCGCAATCGGCCATTGCTGCGCACTGCCAACCCAGAGGCGACCTTGCGAGCTTTGCTGGAGATCCGTGATCCGCTCTACCGCGAGATCGCAGACCTGGTGGTGGAAACCGACGAACGGCCGCCGCGAATGGTTGTGCAGGATATTCTCGAGCGCTTGCAGAAGTTGCCGCCCCGTTAAGCCAGGACTATCCTCGGCGGCCAGTCATGCCATGACAGGGCACACCGTTATCGCGCGGGTCGAGCCATCGATGCCGCGCCTCGTTCATTGTGGGGACACATGCAGACACTAAAGGTCGAATTGGGCGAACGTAGCTACCCGATCTACATTGGCGAAGGCCTGCTGGATCAACCTGAACTGCTGGCGCCGCATATTGCCGGCCGGCAGGTCGCCATTATCTCCAATGAGACTGTCGCGCCCCTTTATCTCGAGCGTCTGAGCAAGACCCTGGGTGCCTATTCGGTACTGCCGGTGGTGTTGCCTGATGGCGAGGCGTTCAAGAACTGGGAAACCCTGCAGCTGATTTTCGATGCCTTGCTCACTGCCCGCCACGACCGTCGCACCACAGTTGTCGCGCTGGGCGGCGGGGTGATCGGCGACATGGCCGGGTTTGCCGCTGCTTGCTACCAGCGTGGCGTGGATTTCATCCAGGTGCCGACGACCTTGCTGTCCCAGGTCGACTCTTCGGTAGGCGGCAAGACCGGCATCAACCACCCGCTGGGCAAGAATATGGTCGGCGCCTTCTATCAGCCCAATGCGGTGCTGATCGATACCCGTAGCCTCAACACCCTGCCGCCGCGCGAGTTGTCGGCCGGTCTTGCCGAAGTGATCAAGTACGGCCTGATTTGTGACGAACCGTTCCTGGGCTGGCTCGAAGCGAACATGGAAGCCTTGCGCGGCCTGGATCAGGTTGCCCTGACCGAGGCGATTGCGCGCTCCTGCGCAGCCAAGGCCGCCGTTGTCGGTGCTGATGAGCGCGAGTCAGGCGTGCGCGCCACCCTCAACCTCGGCCATACCTTCGGCCACGCCATCGAAACCCACATGGGCTATGGTGTCTGGTTGCATGGCGAGGCCGTGGCAGCGGGTACCGTGATGGCCCTGGAAATGTCCATGCGTCTGGGCTGGATCAGCCAGCAGGAACGTGATCGTGGCATCCGTCTGTTCCAGCAGGCAGGTTTGCCGGTGGTGCCGCCGGAGGAAATGACCCCGGCGCAGTTCATGGAACACATGGCAGTAGATAAAAAGGTACTCGACGGTCGTCTGCGTCTGGTCCTGCTGAGCCGCATGGGCGAAGCGGTGGTCACCGACGACTATCCGAAAGAGATTCTTCAGGCCACGCTGGCCGCGGATTACCGCGCGATCGTGGCCCAGCTTTGAGGTTGATGAGCGTCCGATGACTAGTTTGCATGCCGACGAGGCCTTTCTCGGCCATTACCAGTTGAACCACGACCCCTTCGCTGCACGGGTGCCGGGTTTCAAATTCTTCCCGGCCCAGCGCAAGCCGGTGCTTGGCCAACTGCACCATCTGGCCCGCTACAGTCAGCTGCTGCTGGTGGTAACCGGCCCTCAGGGCAGCGGCAAGACCCTGCTGCGCCAGGCGCTGGTTGCCAGCACCAACAAACAATCGGTGCAAAGCGTGGTGGTTTCCGCGCGTGGCGCCAGCGATGCCGCCAGCGTTCTCGGCCAGGTCGCCCAGGCGCTGGGTGTTGCCCAGCCTGAGGTCCCCGAGCTGCTTGCCCAGGTGGTGCAACTGGCGTTGACCGGCCAGGAAGTCTACTTGTTGGTGGACGATGCGGAACAACTCGACGAGTCGGCACTCCAAGCCTTGCTGGAGCTGGCGGCGGGCACTCCGGAAGGGCGTCCGCATGTATTTCTGTTCGGCGAGCCGTCACTGATCGCCGGGCTGGAAGAGCTCAGTGCTGATCTGGAGCGTTTCCATGTCATCGAGCTTGCGCCGTACAGCGAAGAAGAGACCCGGGAATACCTCGAGCAGCGCCTGGAAGGTGCCGGGCGAGGGATCGAGGTGTTCACCAGTGAACAGATTGTCGATATTCACCAAAACTCGGATGGCTGGCCTGGGGCAATCAACCAGGTCGCCCGCGATACCTTGATCGAAGCCATGATCGCCAGCCGGACCACGGCCAAGCGACCATCAATGGGGTTCAATATGCCTAAGAAACACGTGCTGGCACTGTCTGCTGTCGTTGTGGTCGCCGTTGCCGCGGCGGTGCTGATGCCGAAGAAGGGCGATCAGGCGCCAACCGCGCCTGCAGAGCAAGCGCAATTGCCACTGGGCCAGGGCCAGCCAGGTAATGCACAGTCGAACAATGGCGGCCCGGCGATTGAGTTCGCTGGAAATTCGCAACCCATGCCACTGCCGCTGGTAGGTCAGTCGCAACCGGTGATGCGCGGCCCGCTGGCCGAGTCCACCGGCATGGGTGATGGCGAAGAGGGAGGCCCGGCTGGTGATACCGCGCTGCAGCCGCCGACCGTCACCACCATTGCCCCGCCAGCTGGCGTTGCTGCTGGCCCTGCACCTGCTCCGGCGCAGCCAGTGGCCCAGGCCCAGGCTGTCGCCCCGGCGCCGCAACCGGTTGCACCGGTCGCCAGTAAGCCGGTTGCACCTGTGGCCAAGCCTGCGCCTACCCAGGTTGCGACGGCCAAGCCTGCAGCAAAACCTGTCGAGAAGCCTGCAGCCAAGCCGGCCGCAGGTGGCAGCTGGTACGCTGGGCAGAAACCGGGCAACTATGTCGTGCAAATCCTCGGCACCAGCTCCGAGGCATCCGCTCAGGCCTACGTCAAAGCCCAGGGTGGCGACTATCGCTACTTCAAGAAAAACCTGCAGGGCAAGCCGCTGTACGTGATCACTTACGGCAACTTCGCCAGCCGTGATGCCGCCCTGGCTGCAATCAAAGCCTTGCCAGCCAAGGTCCAGGCTGGTAAACCTTGGCCACGTACCGTCGCCAGCGTCCAACAAGAACTGGCCGCGACCCGCTGATATAGCCTGGTGGCACTACCCCCGCCACCTGCTGAGCGACTCCTGAATTACGGTCAAGCCTGCTGCGTAAAACGCGGCAGGCTTTTCTGTCCCAGACTGCCGGCCACAAGCCCATCTTGCAGTCCAGGCTGAAACGCTTCAGACTCAAGCCATGCCGTTACCACGGCGCACGCTTAAAAACATTCAAAAATGCGACATGGATTTACGACTATTCGTCGTAAATTTGTGGGCTTCCCTGTCGCTGTGCAACAATGGCTCCCCTATTGCCCCCGCAAAGCTGGCATTCGTTCGGCGTGGATGGTAAGTGGTTGTACTAAAAAGAGATTTGCCTTGGTGAGAGGCGAACCTGGTGAGAAAGTGTCTATGAAAACAGGTCTGTACCATCCCGAAGAATTCAAGGATAACTGTGGTTTCGGCCTGATCGCCCATATGACGGGCGAACCCAGCCACCACCTTCTGCAAACAGCCATGCAGGCATTGACCTGCATGACCCACCGCGGTGGCATCAACGCTGACGGCAAGACCGGTGACGGTTGCGGTCTGTTGATGCAAAAGCCCGATCAGTTCCTGCGCGCAGTGGCCCTGGAACAGTTCGGCGCCGAGCTGCCCAAGCAGTACGCGGTGGGCATGGTGTTCTTCAATCAGGACACCACCAAGGCAGAAGCCGCCCGCGACAACATGAACCGCGAGATCCTCGCCGCTGGCCTGCAGCTGGTCGGCTGGCGCAAGGTGCCGATCGACACCAGCGTCCTCGGCCGCCTGGCCCTGGAGCGCCTGCCGCAGATCGAGCAAGTGTTCGTCGGCGGTGAAGGCCTGAGCGATCAGGAATTCGCCATCAAGCTGTTCAGTGCCCGTCGTCGCTCGTCCGTGGCCAACGCCGCCGATACCGATCACTACATCTGCAGTTTTTCGCACAAGACCATTATCTATAAAGGCCTGATGATGCCGGCGGACCTCGCCGCCTTCTATCCGGACCTGGATGACGAGCGCCTGCAGACCGCCATTTGCGTGTTCCACCAGCGCTTCTCCACCAACACCCTGCCGAAATGGCCGCTGGCGCAGCCGTTCCGCTTCCTCGCCCACAACGGCGAGATCAACACCATTACCGGTAACCGCAACTGGGCCCAGGCCCGTCGCACCAAGTTTGCCAATGACCTGATCCCGGATCTGGAAGAGCTCGGCCCGCTGGTCAACCGTGTCGGCTCCGACTCCTCGAGCATGGACAACATGCTCGAGCTGATGGTCACCGGTGGCATCGACCTGTTCCGTGGCGTGCGGATGATCATTCCGCCAGCGTGGCAGAACGTCGAGACCATGGATGCCGACCTGCGTGCCTTCTACGAATACAACTCCATGCACATGGAGGCGTGGGATGGCCCGGCCGGCGTGGTACTGACCGAAGGTCGCCACGCGGTCTGCCTGCTCGACCGCAATGGCCTGCGCCCGGCGCGCTGGGTTACCACCAAGAACGGCTACATCACCCTGGCGTCGGAAATCGGCGTGTGGGACTACAAGCCTGAAGACGTGATCGCCAAAGGCCGTGTGGGTCCAGGCCAGATCTTTGCCGTGGACACCGAGACCGGCCAGATCCTCGACACCGACGCCATCGACAACCGTCTGAAGTCGCGCCACCCGTACAAGCGCTGGCTACGCCAGAATGCCCTGCGCATCCAGGCCGACCTCAGCGATGACCAGGGCGTGGCCAGCTACGACGCTGACCAGCTCAAGCAGTACATGAAGATGTTCCAGGTCACCTTCGAAGAGCGTGACCAGGTCCTGCGTCCGCTCGGCGAGCAAGGCCAGGAAGCAGTCGGTTCGATGGGCGACGATACGCCGATGGCGATCCTCTCCCAGCGCGTGCGCTCGACCTATGACTATTTCCGCCAGCAGTTCGCCCAGGTCACCAACCCGCCGATCGACCCGCTGCGCGAAGCGATCGTCATGTCGCTGGAGATCTGCCTGGGTGCCGAACGCAACATCTTCCAGGAATCCCCCGAGCACGCCTCGCGGGTGATCCTCAGCTCGCCGGTGATTTCGCCCGCCAAGTGGCGTTCGCTGATGAACCTCGACCGTCCGGGTTTCGAGCGTCAGCTGATCGATCTCAACTACGAGGAAGGCGTTGGTCTGGAAGCTGCGGTGCGCAACATCGCCGACCAGGCCGAAGAAGCCGTGCGCAGCGGCAAGACCCAGCTGGTGCTGAGCGACCGCCATATCGCCCCGGGCAAACTGCCGGTGCATGCCTCGCTGGCGGTGGGCGCCGTGCATCACCGCCTGACCGAACTGGGCCTGCGTTGCGACAGCAACATCCTGGTCGAAACCGCTACTGCCCGCGACCCGCATCACTTTGCGGTGCTGATCGGTTTCGGTGCCTCGGCGGTATATCCGTACCTGGCTTACGAAGTGCTGGCTGACCTGATTCGCACCGGTGAAGTGCTCGGTGACCTGGACGAAGTCTTCAAGTACTACCGCAAGGGCATCTCCAAGGGCCTGCTGAAGATCCTCTCGAAGATGGGCATCTCGACCATCGGTTCCTACCGTGGTGCGCAGCTGTTCGAGGCGGTCGGCCTGTCCGAGGAAGTCGTCGAGCTGAGCTTCCGTGGCGTTGCCAGCCGCCTCAAAGGCGCACGTTTCGTCGACATCGAGAACGAGCAGAAACTGCTCGCTGCGGAAGCCTGGAGCGCGCGCAAGCCGATCCAGCAGGGCGGCTTGCTGAAGTTCGTCCACGGTGGCGAGTACCACGCGTACAACCCGGATGTGGTCAACACCCTGCAGGCCGCTGTGCAGCAGGGCGACTACGCCAAGTTCAAGGAATACACCACGCTGGTCGACCAGCGTCCGGTATCGATGATCCGCGACCTGCTCAAGGTCAAGGTCGCCGAGCAGCCGCTGGCGCTGGAGGAAGTCGAGCCACTGGACGCCATCCTCAAGCGCTTCGACTCTGCCGGTATCTCCCTCGGCGCGCTGTCGCCGGAGGCGCATGAAGCCCTGGCCGAGGCGATGAACCGTCTGGGCGCGCGTTCCAACTCCGGTGAGGGCGGCGAAGACCCGGCGCGCTACGGCACCATCAAGAGCTCGAAGATCAAGCAGGTGGCCACCGGTCGTTTCGGTGTGACCCCCGAGTACCTGGTCAACGCCGAAGTGCTGCAGATCAAGGTGGCCCAGGGCGCCAAGCCCGGTGAAGGCGGGCAACTGCCTGGCGGCAAGGTCAACGGCCTGATCGCCAAGCTGCGTTATGCCGTGCCTGGCGTAACCCTGATCTCGCCACCGCCGCACCACGACATCTACTCGATCGAAGACTTGTCGCAGCTGATTTTCGACCTCAAGCAGGTCAACCCGCAGGCGCTGGTCTCGGTCAAGCTGGTGGCGGAAGCGGGCGTCGGCACCATCGCCGCCGGTGTGGCCAAGGCCTATGCCGACCTGATCACCATCTCCGGTTACGACGGCGGTACCGGTGCTTCGCCGCTGACTTCTATCAAGTACGCCGGTGCCCCGTGGGAACTGGGCCTGGCTGAAACCCACCAGACCCTGCGCGGCAACGATCTGCGCGGCAAGGTCCGGGTACAGACCGACGGCGGCCTGAAAACCGGCCTCGACGTGATCAAGGCCGCCATCCTCGGCGCCGAAAGCTTTGGCTTCGGTACCGCGCCAATGATCGCCCTGGGCTGCAAATACCTGCGAATCTGTCACCTGAACAACTGCGCCACCGGCGTAGCAACGCAGAACGACAAGCTGCGCAAGGACCACTACATCGGCACCGTCGACATGGTGGTGAACTTCTTCACCTACGTCGCCGAAGAAACCCGTGAGTGGCTGGCCAAGCTCGGCGTGCGCAGCCTCGGCGAGCTGATCGGGCGTACCGACCTGCTGGAAATGCTCCCCGGCGAAACCGAGAAGCAGAAGCACCTCGACCTCAGCCCGCTGCTGGGCAGTCCGCACGTGCCGGCCGACAAGCCGCAGTTCTGCGAAGTCGACCGCAACCCGCCGTTCGACAAGGGCGTGCTGGCCGAGAAGATGGTCGACATGGCCCTGCCGGCCATTCGCGACCTGTCCGGTGCCGAGTTCGAGCTGGATATCTGCAACTGCGACCGTTCCATCGGTGCACGGATTTCCGGCGAGATCGCGCGTCTGCACGGCAACCAGGGCATGGCCAAGGCTCCGATCACCTTCCGCTTCAAGGGCACTGCCGGGCAGAGCTTCGGGGTGTGGAACGCCGGTGGCCTGAACATGTACCTCGAAGGTGATGCCAACGACTACGTCGGTAAAGGCATGACCGGTGGCAAACTGGTGATCGTGCCGCCTGCGGGCAGCCCGTTCGCCACCCAGCACAGTGCCATTGTCGGCAACACCTGCCTGTACGGCGCCACCGGCGGCAAGCTGTTCGCCGCCGGCACTGCGGGCGAGCGTTTTGCCGTGCGTAACTCCGGTGCCCACGCGATTGTCGAGGGCACAGGCGATCACTGCTGTGAATACATGACCGGTGGTTTTGTCTGCGTACTGGGCAAGACCGGCTACAACTTCGGTTCTGGCATGACCGGCGGTTTCGCCTACGTGCTGGACATGGACAACAGCTTCGTCGACAAGCTCAACCATGAACTGGTGGAAATCCAGCGCATCAGCGGCGAAGCGATGGAGGCTTATCGCAGCCACCTGCAGCGTGTCCTGGCTGAATACGTCGAAGAAACCGGCAGCGAATGGGGGCGTGAGCTCTGGGAAAACCTGGACGACTACGTGCGGCGCTTCTGGCTGGTCAAGCCGAAGGCGGCGAACCTGAAGAACCTGCTGTCCAGCACCCGTGCCAACCCGCAGTGATATGCGCCTGAAGAGTTTGATGAGGTTTAGAACATGGCTGAACGTCTGAGTAATGACTTCCAGTTCATCGAGGTCGGGCGCAAGGATCCGAAGAAGAAACTGTTGCGTCAACGCAAGAAAGAGTTCGTGGAAATCTACGAGCCCTTCAAACCCCAGCAGTCGGCCGAGCAGGCCCACCGCTGCCTGGGCTGTGGCAACCCGTACTGCGAGTGGAAGTGCCCGGTACACAACTTCATCCCCAACTGGTTGAAGCTGGTCTCCGAAGGCAACATCCTCGCTGCCGCCGAGCTGTCGCACCAGACCAACACCCTGCCGGAAGTCTGCGGCCGGGTGTGCCCGCAGGATCGTCTGTGCGAGGGTGCCTGCACCCTTAACGACGGCTTCGGCGCGGTGACCATCGGTTCGGTGGAGAAGTACATCACCGACACCGCCTTCGCCATGGGCTGGCGCCCGGACATGTCCAAGGTCAAGCCGACCGGCAAGCGTGTCGCCATCATCGGCGCCGGTCCGGCCGGCCTGGGCTGCGCCGACGTGCTGGTGCGCGGCGGGGTGACCCCGGTGGTGTTCGATCGCAACCCGGAAATCGGTGGCTTGCTGACCTTCGGTATTCCCGAGTTCAAGCTGGAAAAGACTGTGCTGAGCAATCGTCGCGAAGTCTTCACCGGCATGGGTATCGAGTTCCGCCTCAACACCGAGGTGGGCAAGGACATCAGCATGGAACAACTGCTCGAAGAGTTCGATGCAGTGTTCATGGGCATGGGCACCTACACCTACATGAAAGGCGGCTTCCCGGGTGAAGACCTGCCTGGCGTGCACGATGCCCTGGATTTCCTCGTGGCCAACGTCAACCGCAACCTGGGCTTTGAGAAGTCGCCGGAAGATTTCGTCGACATGAAGGGCAAGAAGGTCGTGGTACTCGGTGGTGGCGACACGGCGATGGACTGCAACCGCACCTCGATCCGCCAGGGCGCGAAGGCGGTAACCTGTGCCTACCGTCGTGACGAAGCGAACATGCCGGGCTCGCGCAAAGAGGTGAAGAACGCCAAGGAAGAAGGCGTGAAGTTCCTCTACAACCGCCAGCCGATCGCGATTGTCGGTGAAGACAAGGTGGAAGGCGTGAAGGTGGTCGAGACCCGTCTCGGCGAGCCGGATGCCCGTGGCCGTCGCAGCCCCGAGCCGATTCCGGGCTCCGAAGAGATCATCCCGGCTGACGCCGTGGTCATCGCCTTCGGTTTCCGTCCGAGCCCGGCGCCATGGTTCGAGCAGTTCAGCATCCAGACCGACAGCCAGGGTCGCGTTGTGGCACCGGAGAAGAACACCTTCAAGCACCAGACCAGCAACCCGAAGATATTTGCCGGTGGCGACATGGTTCGCGGTTCTGACCTGGTGGTGACGGCGATCTTTGAGGGGCGTAATGCCGCCGAGGGGATTCTCGATTACCTGGAGGTCTGATCGGGCCTCATCGCTGGCAAGGCCAGCTCCCACAGGTCTTGTACACACCTGTGACCTTGTGGGAGCCGGCCTTGCCGGCGATGCTTTTAGCTAAATCTATTGATCTGTCACAAGTCGATAGACAAAAGGCACGGTACTTACCGTGCCTTTTCCGTTGGTGTCTGAGAAAATGCCCGCACTTTTTTTCCGGATGCCGACATGACTGCCTTGAAGAACGATCGTTTTCTGCGCGCCCTGCTCAAGCAACCCGTAGACGTCACCCCAGTGTGGATGATGCGCCAGGCCGGCCGCTACCTGCCGGAGTACCGCGCCAGCCGCGCCAAGGCCGGTGACTTCATGAGCCTGTGCATGAACCCGCAGTTCGCCTGCGAGGTCACCCTGCAGCCGCTGGACCGCTACCCGCTGGACGCCGCGATCCTGTTCTCCGATATCCTCACCATCCCCGACGCCATGGGCCAGGGCCTGTACTTCGAAACCGGCGAAGGCCCGCGTTTCAAGAAGGTCATCAGCACCCTGGCCGACATCGAAGCGCTGCCGATCCCTGATCCGCAGAAAGACCTCGGCTACGTGATGGACGCGGTCAGCACCATCCGCCGCGAGCTCAACGGCCGTGTGCCGCTGATCGGCTTCTCCGGCAGCCCGTGGACCCTGGCCACTTACATGGTCGAAGGCGGCTCGTCGAAAGACTTCCGCAAGACCAAGGCCATGCTCTACGACAACCCGCAAGCCATGCACCTGCTGCTCGACAAGCTGGCGCAGTCGGTGATCAGCTACCTCAACGGTCAGATCCTCGCCGGTGCGCAAGCCGTGCAGATCTTCGATACCTGGGGCGGCAACCTGTCGGCGGCGGCCTATCAGGAGTTCTCCCTGGCCTACATGCGCAAGATCGTCAGCGGCCTGATTCGCGAGCATGAAGGGCGCAAGGTACCGGTCATCCTGTTCACCAAGAATGGTGGCCTGTGGCTGGAAAGCATCGCTGACGCTGGCGCCGACGCTCTGGGCCTGGACTGGACCTGCGACATCGGCGAAGCCCGCCAGCGTGTCGGCAGCAAGGTCGCCCTGCAGGGCAACATGGACCCGACCGTGCTTTATGCCAAGCCAGAAGCCATCCGCGCCGAAGTCGGGCGCATCCTCGCCAGCTATGGCCATGGCAGCGGCCATGTGTTCAACCTCGGCCACGGCATTACCCCGGAAGTCGATCCGGAGCATGCGGGGGCGTTCATCAACGCCGTGCACGAGTTGTCGGCGCAGTACCACAAATAGACAACCATGCTAATAGAAACCCGGCTAACGCCGGGTTTTTTATGCTCGAAGCTTTCCAGTCGTGTAGAGCGCTTTTTCAAACGCAGCTAAGTTATTTTTCTGACATCAAATATTATTCTCCTCAGCGACTATTAAGTCTTGATTAAGTAGTCGGCTGAGGAACAGATTATGAAACGGATTTCGTTATCCTTGTTGTCAGTTATGAGTGGTTCGATATGTGCAGCGATATTTTCTTCGGGGGTGTCGGCGCATGGTTATGTTGTTGATCCGCCTTCGCGGGCCTATGCATGTAATCGGGGGCTGAACATAAATTGTGGCGCCGCCCAGTATGAGCCGCAAAGTGTCGGTGAAACCATAAAAGGATTTCCGGCACGAGGCCCGGCAGACGGTAAACTTGCGAGTGGTGAAAACCAGGCGTTTGCTCAACTTGATGTTCAAACGTCAACGCGTTGGCACAAGACACCTGTGTCCGGTTCGGTCGAATTCAGCTGGCATTACGCCGCAGGCCATAACACAACGGGTTGGGAGTACTACATTACCCGCAACGACTGGAACCCCAATCTGCCGTTGTCGCGAGCATCCTTTGACGCCGCTCCTTTTTGCTCGGTGCAATGGAATGGAACGCCACCATTCGACTTGCCGGAAGGTGGCACCGGGCCAGGTAAAGAGAAACATCGGTGTCAATTACCACCGGACCGGCAGGGTTACCACGTAATCTATGGCATCTGGACCATCGATAACACGGTTAACGCTTTCTATAAAGTGATGGACGTGGACATCGGTGCCAGCGGTCCGGGCGAGCCGGGGCCAGAGTGGGCGGAGGTCGGGCAGATCCAGCCACAGCGTACGCTCGAAGTCGGTGATCGGGTCAAGGCACGTGCGTTTGTCAGAGGCGTGGAGCACGAAGGCTTTAGCACCACTATCCAGGTCAGCACGGCGCAAGAAGGCCAGCCAGAGAACTGGTCGTACAAACTGGCGCAGCATATCAATCAGATCCAGAGTCAGGTCAAGGCGGGCCAGCGTGACGGTGAGGGTAATATTCTCCCGGCACATGGTAGCAACACCTTGTATGCCAAGCCGTCAGCGGGCATCAGCAGTTTCGAGCTGGCTTACGAATTTAATCCGGGCGATGAAGCCTACCTGCATATCCATGGTCTCGCCGCCGAATATCCGTTGAATGAGAACATGGCGACCTTGGACTTCTCGGTGATGAGCAACAAGAAGCTGACGGTCACCGCCAGTTTGTTCGACAGCAGTCATAAGCAAGTTGGTTCTGTCAGTCACCTAGTCGACCAAGGCACTGTGCCATTCACCTTGGCAGTGCAAAGCACTGGAGGTGAACACCTGCTCAAATTGGTTGGTATCTCCGAAAATGGCCGTGTAGTGCTTCAGGAGGAACGCTCGGTGCGGCTTGTAGAGGGACAGGGCGGTCATGACTATGTTTTCCCTCAAGGTATCGAACTGTATCGAGAGGGTGTTCGAGTTCTGCAACCTAAGAATGGCGTTGTCTACAAGTGCAAACCGTTCCCGGCCGAAGGTTGGTGCAAGATCTACTCAGCGAGTAGTAATAACTACGAGCCTGGTGTCGGTTCACACTGGCAAGATGCCTGGGATGCCCTATAACTTCTGAGCACAAGTGTATGCCCGTTATTATAGATGACGGGCTATTGCTTGCTGTATCAATGGTGACTGTTTTGAATAAGTCATATTACAGCGTGTGGCAGATTCTGCTTCACTGGCTGTCTGCGGTGGTTATTATCTGGGCAACACTGAGTGGGTTTTACTTGGCGCTGCTTGAAGTGGGTAGCGATGTTGCTGCAAATGTTGCTGCTTTTAATGTTGCAGTTACAACGCTTTTTATTCCGCTGTTTATATTGCGTTGCTATTTTCGCGTGCGCTGGCCGGTGAGTGTGAGTTGTGTTGCAACTCCTAATCATGAGCGAGCTGTAAAGGTTGTACATAATTCTTTGTACGGCGTAACTGCACTTGTTCTGGTGACAGGTGTTTTGATGATGGACAGGCCGGTTGAGGTTTTTTCCTGGTTCAGCTTCACGCAGCCGCTTCACGATCAGTCCCTGCAGCGGATATTCAATGTGGTTCACGGCATCGCCTGTGCCATCTTGGCGCTGCTGATCGCAATTCATGTGGCAGCTGTCATTCGCCACGTGTGTGCCGGACGTCCCGTACTTAAACGCATGTGGTTTTCATCATGACCCCGCTAAACGGCCTGTCATTGCTGTTGGTGCTGGTTGCCGGTGGGTGGATGGTCTGGAAGGACGCTATGTTTCGCAGAGAGTGGCAGGCACCTGAAGTGACAGCTCCGCAGCCGCCGAGTCATCAGCTGTCAGCACCACTAAAGGTTCGCACCACTGAGCTGGCCTTTGGCTTGTTGTCTTCAGGGCAGGTGCCACAAAGCACGGAGCAATTGTTGCTCAAAGCGATATTTATTGCGCCTCAGGGTGATTCGCGCGTGCTTATCGGCGCCCTGGGACGCGATGAGGTATACCGCATTGGTGACAGCGTGCCAGGGGGAAGCGTACTGCGGCAAATCGGGGCGCAACAGATCGTACTCTGGCGTGCTGGACGGGAGGAGAGGCTGCCATTAGTGCCTGCGGATCGCCATTTTCTCGCGACTGTGGCGGCCTTGACGCAAGCATCTGGTGTACCCGCGTCGCGGTATTTTCTTCCGGATCCGCAGGTGCAGCCATGAACCGGTCCTGGCTGTCGATTGCATGCCTGTTGCTGATGTCTGGCTTGTTTGCTCTGCAGTCAAAAGCTGAAGAGCCTACCTGGCAACTGGCAATGAACGACGCCGACATTCGCGATGTTGTTCGTGAGGTGGGCTCCATCTTGCGCCAGACCATTGTCCTTGATCCGCGGGTGCAAGGCCGAGTAACTGTACATTCCAACGAACCCCTGGAGGGCGAAGAAGTACGTCGGCTTTTCTACTCGGTGCTCAATGCGCAGGGCTTCTCGGCCATTAACGACGGTGAGCGCTTGCTGATTGTACCGGGCGGCGAAGCGAAAACCTGGGCCAATCAACAGGCCTCGGGTCTTCCCGATGCAATGACCACTCGGGTGTTCGAATTAAGCAGCAGCGTTGCGGCAGATATCGCCGGGCTTTTGCGCCCCCTGGTATCCAGTGCAGGCTATGTGGGACCTTCGGCTTCGGCCAATGCGCTGGTGATCACCGACTCGGCAGCGAATCTGGAGCGCCTCGGGGATCTGGTTGAACAGCTGGATGCGGGCCAGCAGCATGAGTTCAGCCTGGTACAGCTCAAGCATGCGACCGCCAACAACGTGGTCACACTGGTAAGCGCTGCTACAGATTCGAACCGTGCTACTCACAAGGTGCTTGCCGACCCAAGTGGAAATCGCGTGTTGGTGCTTGGGTCATCCAAGGTGCGTCAGAAGCTTGTACGTCTGGTACAAGCCTTCGATACACCCTCACCAGCAGGTGCTCAAAATTGGCGGGTCATTCGCCTCGACTATGGCGATGCGGGACAATTGGCCAAGGTGATGGGCGAGATTGGCAAGGGCCTCACGGAGCCTGCCAAGGCGGACAGCACAGGCAAGTCCGAGTTGGCCCCGGCGGCAAGGATCGAGGCGGATGAAAGCCAGAATGCTTTGGTGCTGGTGGCAGATAGCGAGCGCCTGCGTACCTTGGAACAGATAGTCCGGGAGTTGGACCAGCCTCGCGCCCAGGTGTTGATTCAGGCGGCAATCGTTGAGGTTTCTGGCGACATTAGTCAATCGCTGGGATTGCAGTGGGGTGTCAATACCGGCTCGCTCACCGGAGCGGTCAACTTTCCTGGTGCAGGGGTCTCACTTCCCGATCTGCTGTCCGGGGCCGAATCCGGGGTGGTGGTTGGCGCAGGGCTGGCAGTAGGTACAGACCGTTTTGCCGCGTTAATTTCAGCCTTGGCCAGCGATACGCGGAACAACTTGCTTTCTACCCCGAGCCTGCTGACCCTGGATAATCAGGACGCAGAAATACTGGTGGGGCAGAACGTCCCTTTCCAGACAGGCTCCTACACCACATCCGGCAGTGGTGCTGACAATCCATTTACCACTGTCGAGCGCAAGGATGTCGGCATCAGCCTGAAAATCCGTCCGCATATCAATGAGGGACGTAACCTGCGCCTGGAGGTCGAGCAGGAGAGTTCAGAGGTTGTCCCTGGTTTGTCGGGGGCCGATATCGTCACCAACAAGCGCGTGCTCAAGAGCACGATCCTCGCCGAGGATGGACAGATCATTGTGGTTGGCGGCCTGATCAAGGACGGCATTCGTCGTGAGCGCAGCGAAGTGCCTGGTCTGGGGCGTCTGCCCTGGATTGGCGGGCTGTTTCGCTGGAGTCGCGATACGCAAATCAAGACCAATCTGATGGTATTCCTGCGACCGACCATTATCCGTACTACTGCCGATCGGACGCAGAGCAATCAGCGCCAGTACGATCGGCTTCGCCAGGACAATACTGACTGGCTGGATCAGGATCCGCGGAGTTTGTTCGAGGCTAAGCCGGAGGGTGGCCGGTGAACGGGCGATTGTCATTCGGCTTTGCCCGGCGCAACGGGATCCTGCTCGATCTACATGCTCCAGAGCCTTGTCTGCTGATTCGCAAAGATGTTCCATTGAGCGCGCTGGGAGAGGCTCGACGAATAGTGGGGGCCGACTGGCCACTGCGCCGGGTCGATGCTGGTGTATTTGCCGATCGGTTGGCCACCTGCTACAGCTCGGACCAGGATGAAGCACAATCGGTAGTGCAAGGCCTGGACGAACAGCTGGATCTCTCCCGGCTGGCTCAGGATTTACCGCAATCCTGCGATCTGCTGGAGCAACAGGACGATGCGCCAATCATCCGCTTGCTCAATGCATTACTCAGTGAGGCCGTGCGCGCAAAAGCGTCTGATATCCATCTGGAAACCTTTGAACATGACGTGCGCGTGCGCTTGCGGATCGATGGCATGTTGCGCGAAGTGTTACGCCCCCGGCGCGAACTTTCCGCGTTGCTGGTTTCTCGAATCAAGGTCATGGCACGGCTGGACATCGCTGAGAAACGCGTACCACAGGATGGACGACTGAGTTTGCGTCTGGCCGGCCATGAGGTTGATGTCCGGGTATCAACCTTGCCTTCGGCTCACGGTGAGCGTGTGGTCATGCGCTTGCTGGATCGCCAGGCCGTGCGCCTGGACCTTGATACTTTGGGCATGCAGGGACAGGTGAAGGCGCATTTCCAGCAGGTGTTGCAAAGACCGCACGGAATTTTCCTGGTGACGGGGCCCACCGGGTCGGGCAAGACGACCACTTTGTACACTGCCCTCTCAGTTCTCAACGACAGTTCCCGCAACATCCTGACCGTTGAGGACCCAATCGAGTTTCACTTGCCGGGCATTGGCCAGACTCAGGTCAACCCCAAGGTCGAAATGACCTTTGCGCGAGGCCTGCGCGCCATGTTGCGTCAGGACCCCGATGTGGTCATGGTCGGAGAAATACGTGACCGGGAAACGGCCCAGGTGGCTGTGCAGGCGTCGCTTACGGGGCATCTGGTGGTGTCGACGCTGCATACCAGCAGTGCGGTCGGGGCCATCACTCGCCTGCTCGATATTGGCGTGGATAGCTGCCTGCTGGCTTCATCGCTGACAGGGGTGCTGGCTCAGCGACTGGTTCGGGCACTGTGTCCTCACTGTCGTCTGGAGATGCCTGTCACGGCGCAGATAGCCACGCGCTTGAACGATGCAAGATTGCAACGTGTATTCAATGCGCAAGGCTGTGAGCATTGCCTGAGCGGCTATAGCGGGCGCTTGGGAATATACGAAATGGTCCTGATTACGCCAACGCTGGCCGACGCCATTCATGCGGGTGCTTCTGAAGCACAGCTATCTGCACAGGTGCGCGAGCAGTCAGCCAGTCTTTTTGAGAACGGTCTGGAGTTGGTCCGCCAGGGGCGCACGAGTGTTGAAGAATTGCTACGGGTCACCGTACAGGACCCGTTATGAAATCCTTCAGTTACTGCGCACTGGATGCCGGTGCAAAGCGTAGGCGAGGCACAGTGGTTGCTCGCGATGCAAGACATGCCCGGCAGTTGCTCAGGGTACAGGGCTTGCAGGTGTTGGCTATGCGTCCGGCCTTGGCGTCGAGCTTGTTGGCGCGACTCCGAGGTTCTCCATTGACTCAGGCGGAGCGGGTATTGATCACTCGGCAGATGGCCACGCTGTTGCAGGCACAAATGCCGCTGACCGAAGCGCTGCAGGCTGTGGCGTCGCAGAACGAGAAGCGCCGGGTCCGACAGTTGGTGCTGGACATTGCCGGTCGTGTTACCGAAGGCAACCCCCTGGCTACAGCACTGTCCGCACACCCCCAGGCCTTCCCTGCAGTGTATTGCGCCACGGTAGCGGCTGCCGAGCGCTCCGGCTATCTGGAACAGGCCTTCGATCACTTGGCCGAGCATACCGAGGCCCAGCAGCTGGCGCGTCAGCGCATTCGTCTGGCGATGGTCTATCCGCTGGTGCTAATGGTCGTTTCCCTGGCCATCGTCGCCTTCCTGCTTGGCTATGTTGTTCCGGATGTGGTTCAGGTGTTTGTGCATAACCATCAGCAACTGCCCGGTGTAACCGTAGCCTTGATGGCGATCAGCGATGCTGTGCGCCAGTACGGAATCTGGATTGCCATGGTGGTTGCCTGCGCAATACTGGCCGCCGGTCAGTTGTTGCATGAGCCCAGGCGGCGCCGGTATTGGCACGCCATGCTGTTACGCCTTCCATTGCTTGGGCCGTTACTGCGCGGCAGCGAAGCAGCCCGTGCCGTCAGGACGCTGGCAATTCTGACCCGTAGTGGTGTCCCCCTCGTTGAGGCGCTGGAGATTTCGGCGGCAGTGGTCGGCAATCTACTGGTGCGTCAGCGTTTGCAGGAGGCAGCGAAGTCCCTGGGCGAAGGCGTCAGCCTGGCCCGAAGTCTGGAGCAAAGTGCGAGCCTGCCCCCACTGATGGTGCAGATGATTGCCAGCGCCGAGCGCGCGGGTGAGCTCGACCACATGCTTGAGCGCGCGGCCAACCTTCAGGACAAGTTGCTTGCCGGGCGCATCGCTCTGGCACTCAGCCTGTTCGAGCCGCTGATGCTGGTGGTGATGGGCGGCATGGTCCTCTTCATCGTACTGGCAATCCTCATGCCCATTCTCAATCTCAACCAATTGGTGAGCTGACCATGTCTCTTCGTCCTACCTTGCGACACCGCCAGCAACGCGGTTTCACCCTGATTGAAATCATGATCGTTGTGGTCATCCTCGGCATTCTCGGGGCGTTGGTACTCCCCAACATCATGGGGCGACCAGACCAGGCAAAGGCAACCGCTGCACGTACGGATATCAAGTCCATTGCCACTGCACTGGAAGTCTACCGTCTCGACAATGGTTACTACCCGAGTACCACCCAAGGTCTGCAAACGCTGGTACAGCGTCCGCAGGGGATACCTAGTCCGCGTCATTGGAGCGCACAGGGTTATTTGAAGGTATTGCCGCAGGATCCTTGGGGCACACCTTATCAGTACCTGAACCCGGGACTGAGATCGGCCTATGGTTTTGACTTGTACTCTCTTGGCGCGGATGGTCAGCCGGGTGGAGACGGGTTGGCAGCCGAAATCGGTAACTGGGAGCCTTGAATGATCAGGCGTGCTGAGCAGGGCTTTACATTGCTGGAGCTATTACTCGTGCTGGTAGTGATCGGCAGTGTGTTGGGCATGGTCGGGCTAAACACGTTGCAGGATGAGTCCCGCGAGGCGCGCCAGCAGGCACGCGGTGTTGTCGATCTCATGTTCCTCGGCCGTCAATCGGCAGTGCTGGAAGGGCGAGAGTATGGCCTTTGTATCCTGCAGGGGCGTATCCGTTTGATGCGATGGCAAGGCGTCACCTGGCAGCCCCACGGTCAAGGGCTGTTCACTGACCTCGATTTGCAGCTGCAGATGGACGGACGCCGGTTACGTTTGCCAGAACATTGCGTTGAACCTCAGGTGCTTATTTCCAGTAGCGACGAGGTGGCTGCCTTTACCTTGCAGTTCGAGCGCAAGGGACAGCGCTTGGCAAGTGTTGTCAGCGACGGATTGGATGACCTGCACAGCGATGGCTAAGCAAGAAGGTTTTACCCTGCTGGAGGTGCTGATTGCATTGGCGGTGTTCGCCTTGCTGTCGACGACAGTGGTGTCTGCCTCTGGGTATGTGGTTTTCCAGCAGACGGGCCTGCATGAGCGATTACTGGCGGCATGGCTGGTGGACAACCACCTCACCGAGTTGTCCCTGAATCCACGGAAAAGTGCCTCTCAGTCAGTAACTCGGCGTATGGGCGAACGGGAGTGGACTTTACATGAGACCTGGCGCGATACCGGAGATGCAGGGCTGACCTGGGTGGAAGTAAGTGTCGTACTGAGTGACTCGGAGCAGGTGCTGGCCAGCAATCATCTGGGGTTTCAGGCCGATACTCATGAACACTAGTGGGCAACGTGGTTTCACCTTGTTGGAATTGTTACTGGCGCTGGCCTTGTTTGCATTGTTGGCCGTGGCTTGCTGGCGTTTGTTCGACGTGCTGGTACGCACGGAAGGTGCTGCAAGCGAGCATGCGCAAGAGCTGCGCAATCTGCAGCGTGCATTTGCCATTCTTGAGCGCGATGTACGCCATGGTGTATTTGCCGCCAATGATGCGGCAAACGGCTATGGCGTGAGTTTGCGGGGCACGCGCATGCAATGGCTGCGCGCTGGGGAGCGCAACCCTTCGGACCTGCCTCGCAGTGGCCTGCGGCTGGTGAACTATCGCCTGGAGCAGGCTGGCCTGTGGCGCGACAGCCGTGAACTTGAACAAGGCCATACACATTCCCAGCGCCTGCTGGCCGACGTGACGAAAGTCAGTTGGCGACTCTTCCACCACGACCTCGGCTGGCAGGCCGAGTGGCCTGTCAGCGCTGGCTTGAAAGCTGCACCACAAGCGCTGGAGGTGGTGCTTTCAACGGAACGTTGGCAAGACCTCAGGCGGGTCATTCTGTTTGTGCAGCCGTCCTATGAACAGTAAGCGGCAAAGCGGGATGGCGTTGATTACCGTGCTGCTGGTCATGGCTCTGGCATTGCTGATCGTATCGGGGTTGCTGCGCAGTCACGAAATGATGGTTGCGAGTATCGGGCAGCAGGTGCGTTTTCTACAGCAATGGCAGCTGGCTGTTACCGGGGAAAACTATGCTCGCGCATTGTTGGCTGCGGAGCATGGAGATGCGGTAGCTTCCACACATCTGGACCAGCCCTGGACACATTCGCAACGGTTGCAGCTTGATCAGGGGCAGGTACTGGTCAAGATCGAGGACCGGGCCAGCCGCTTCAACCTGCGGGCGCTGACGAGGAAGGGGCAGATAGACCGCGTTACGTTGCAGCGCTGGCAACGCCTGCGTGATGCGCTCGGCATCAAATCACTGGGGCCGGAAGAGCTGCAGGGCATGAGCCTGCTGGAGCTTGAACAGCTGCGCTCGCTACCTGGCGTTGACCGTGCACTGATGCAGCGATTGCAACCTTGGGTGTCGCTGCTGCCGGTGTCGGCCGGGCTGAACATCAATACGGTTTCTTCAACGTTGCTGTCGATGCTTGAAGGGATTGATGAAAGCGTCGTGGATCAGCTGTTGCGCCAGCGTCCCGAGAACGGATATGCCACGGTGCAAGCCTTTAACGAAGCAGCCAATGCCCAACAACTTACCATTGGCGGACATGGGCTGGCGGTCAGCAGCCATTGGTTCCACGTCACCGTCGAAGTGCAACAGAACGGACAAACGCTGTATCTGTTCAGTGACCTGGAGCGCGGTCCGGAGAAAAATCAGGTTCGGGTGATACGGCGCAGCGTATCTCGTCTTGGGAGTGATCAAGCATCATGAGCGAACGCTGGTTGTATCTTTTGCCCGCTGGACTGGGTGAGTGCTCAGGGGCCTGGCCGGTGATGCTCTGGCAGGCGGGACAAGCTGTTGCCACGTGCTGCGATCTGGATAGCGCATGCTCATGCCTGCAAGGTGTTGCAGTGAATGTGGTGCTACCTCAGGAAATGATCGGCTGGACCCTGTCACCGCCACAAATGCGCCGCGTGTCGTCCCAGGCGATTGTCTTTGCAGTGGAAGAGCAACTGGACGCTCCACTGGAGTCTCTGCATTTCGCTGTGGGCGCCAGAGGCATTGATGACCGCTACCCCGTACTGACTGCCGATAGACAGCTCTTTGCGCGGATCATCGAGTTGCTGACAGGCACCGGGATTGTTCTGGCCGCGGTATATGCCGATGCAGACTTGTTGCCTGAGACAGAGCCGTGTGCGTTGAGGGTGGGCGAGCGCTGGCTGCTCGGTGGGGCACTACCGGCACGGCTGGCGCTCAGTTCACACGATGCAATGCAACTCAAGCCTGAGCTGCCGGAGATGAAGTGGTATTGCGACGCAGCCGAATCAACGGAACCGCTCGGAACCAGCCCGGTGCAGAGTACTGAAGTGCTGCTGTTCTCGATCAGGAGCACATCTGTTGATCTGCTCCAGGGCTCGTTCCGTCGTCGGCGTGCCGCGCTTTCCTGGCAATGGCCCATGTGCGCAATGCTATTGCTTTGCACACTTGCCAGCCTGTTCGATTTTTCGCGCGCTCAGTTTCTCCAGTCCCGGGCTGAAGAGCTGCGCCAATCGAGTGTCGTACGGTTTCAGCAGTTGTTTCCCGGACACACGCCAGGTCCGGACCTTGAGGCGCAATTGAAAGCGCTGCAGCATAACCGGGTGTCCAGCGAGTCGCTGATGCAACGATTTGAAGCCTTGAGCGAGGTGATGGTGGTGACGGGCAATGTGCACCTTGAGCGTGCTCAATGGCAGGAGGGGCAGGAATGGCAACTGTTGGTGCTGGCACGGGGCTTGAGCGATCTGGAACGCCTTCGCGCAGGTGCTGAACTGGTGGTTGAGCAGGCTACTCAGTCACAGGAGGGTATTCGAGCCAATGTGGTCTGGACGATGCGCAAATGAACCGGGTCAGGATTCGTTTCGCGGCGCTGTACAAGGTGCAAGGCCGCAGGCTGTTGTTGGTGGGGGTGGTGCTAATGCTGGCCTTGCTGATGTGGCGTGGAGTCTGGGGTGTCGGGCGTGAACGTCTGGCATTTGCCGAACATGCTTATGAACAGCAAGTAGTGCTGGCTAAAGCCATTGTCAGTGCTCAAGCGGCGGCTGCTCCTCCTGAAACTTCACTGTTCTCTGTCGCATGGCTCAATAGCAGCGCGATCGCTGCTGGGCTGACAGTCCAAAGCCTGGACTTCAACCTTGAACACATTCAGTTCAGTGCCCGTGGCGATGGGGGCGCCGTAGTGCAGTGGCTACACCGGTTAGAACAGCAAGGAGGGAAAATTGTATCGCTGTCTCTGCAGCGAATCGAGCAGGCGCTGGAAGTTCGCATCAGCCTGCTGGCTCCGAAAGAACCGGTTCAGGGCAACAATGGAAATTAAGTTTGAATTCAGCGCGGCGTTTTATCGTAGGTGCATCTTCTCTGCACATTGGAATACCACCATGAAAACCCGCTACCTCGCTCTGCTGCTTGCCCCTTTGTTCAGCACCGCTGCTCTGGCAGCCGGTTATACCGGTCCAGGTGCTCAGCCGGTGACCACCGTCTCCGCAGCCAACGATGCTGCCGACGACACCCCGGTGGTGCTGCAAGGCTTCGTGGTGAAGAAGCTGAACAACGATGACAAGTTCGAATTCAAGGACAGCACTGGCACCATCACTGTCGAAATCGACAAGGAAGACATGCCGCCAGTGGCCTTCAATGACAAGACCAAGGTCAAGCTGACCGGTGAAGTCGAAAAGCACTTGATGAGTCGTGAAGTGGATGTTGATCTGGTTGAAGTGATCAACTGATTGAAAGGGGCCGCATAGCGGCCCTTTTTCAACTTTTGGCTGGCAACTTGCTCAGGTGCAACGCCACCAGCAACGCCACCACCAGCAAGCTGCCAATGAACAGCCCGATCCCGTTCCATCCGCCCTGGTGCCAGAACACCCCACCGGCCGTCCCGGCCACACTCGATCCTGCGTAGTAACTGAACAGGTACAACGACGACGCCTGGCCTTTGGCTTTGGTCGCGCGCCGTCCAATCCAGCTGCTGGCCACCGAGTGCGCGCCGAAGAAGCCGAAGGTGAACACCAGCATGCCGACGATCACCAGCAACAAAGGGCTGAACAAGGTCAGCAACAGGCCGCTGAACATCAGCAGGATGGTGCCCCAGAACACTTTGCGCCGCCCCAGTTTGTCGGCCAGGGCACCGATCTGCGCCGAGCTGTAGATGCCCGACAGGTACACCACCGACAGCAAGCCGACCAACGCCTGGCTCATGTGATAAGGCTCGGCCAGCAGGCGATAGCCAATGTAGTTGAACAGGGTGACGAAGGCGCCCATCAGCAGGAAGGCTTCGAGGAACAGCCAGGGCAGTCCGGCATCGCGAAAGTGCAGGGTAAAACCCTCCAGCAGGCTGCGCGGGTGCAGTGAGCGCGGACGAAAGTTTCGCGACTCGGGCAGCACTTTCCAGAACACTACTGCCGCGATCAGGGCCAGGCTGCCAATCACCAGCAGTGCCGTGTGCCAGCTGACGAAATCGATCAGTACCCCGGTGATCAGGCGACCGCTCATGCCGCCAATGGCGTTGCCACCGATATACAGGCCCATGGCCAGGCCAATGTGCTGTGGATGGATCTCTTCGCTCAGATACGTCATCGCCACGGCCGCCAGACCGCTCAGCGACAGCCCCAGCAGCGCACGGGTCAGCAGAACGCCGTGCCAACTGGGCATCAGCGCACTGACGAGGGTGCACAGGGCTGCGCAGAACAGGGCAAACACCATCACCGGCTTGCGCCCGATGCGATCCGAGATGGGCCCGGTGATCAGCAGGCCGACCGCCAGCATGCCGGTCGACACCGAGAGGATCAGGCTGCTTTGCGCAGCGCTGATGGAAAACTCCTGGGACAGCAGCGGCATCATCGGTTGCACGCAGTAGAGCAGGGCAAAGGTGGCAAAGCCGCCGCAGAACAGCGCCAGTACGGTACGCAAAAAGGCCGGGGTGCCTTTTTCGATCCAGTGTTCGTTCAGGCTTGCGACGATCTCGTCGAGCGGGGCGGGGGGCAGTTCGTGGACGTGTGGAGCAACAGCAGTTTTCACGGATGACCTCGGGGGCGCTACGGCCTGTCAGGCAGTGAAAAAAGCATATAGCTGGCTAATGATCATTTCCAATATATTGTTCGACCTGTTTAAGAGGTTTTGCGACCTATTGGAGTTGCCATGGAATTGCGCCACCTGCGTTACTTCATTGCTGTCGCCGAAGAGCTGCATTTTGGCCGGGCGGCGCAGAACCTGGGGATTTCTCAACCGCCCTTGAGCCAGCAAATCCAGGCCCTGGAACAGGAGCTTGGGGCGCGTCTGTTCGAGCGGACCAATCGTCGTGTCGAACTCAGTGAGGCGGGGCGTCTGTTTCTCGAAGAGGCACGACTGGTGCTGGCCCAGGTCGACAAGGCCGCCGATGTCGCCCGCCGTGCGCAGCTGGGTGAGCTGGGCGAGATGAAGATCGGCTTCACCTCATCGGCGCCTTTCAACTCCACGATCCCTAAAGCGATCTACGCCTTTCGCCAGCGGTTTCCGGCCGTGCACCTGAACCTTAAAGAGATGAGCAGCCAGGCCGTGGCCGATGCGGTGCTCGATGAAAGTATTGAAGTCGGCCTGATACGGCCCTTGGCTCTGCCGGAAAGCCTGGTGGCCACGGAGTTGTTCCGTGAGCCCCTGGTCGCGGTGATCAACGCTGCGCATCCGCTTGCACACGGCAGCGAAGGCGGGCTGTACATGGCGGCGCTGGCCGAGCAGCCGTTCGTGTTCTTTCCGCGCAGTTACGGCAGTGGCCTGTACGCGCAGTTGTTGAGCCTGGCCCGGCAGGCGGGCTTCAGCCCGCACTTTGCCCAGGAGGCTGGCGAGGCGATGACAATCATCGGTTTGGTGTCAGCCGGGTTGGGGGTGTCGGTATTGCCGGCCTCGTTCCAGCGCATGCGTATCGATGGCGTGGTGTACCGCGAGCTGCTCGACGAGGGCGCGGACACGGCGGTATGGCTGGTGCAGCGACGTGAATCGTCGTCGGTGATGGCCGACACCTTTGCAGCATTGCTGTGCGGCAAGCCGATTCATTGATTTGAGGGGCCGGATGGTGCTGGCTAAACCGGCGCTGCGCCGACATACTCGGTCATTCCCAGATACACGGAGGTCTTTCCATGCGGCGCGTGGTGTTCAATCAGAAAGGTGGTGTGGGCAAATCGAGCATTGCCTGCAACCTGGCGGCAGTAAGTGCCAATGAAGGCTATCGAACCTTGCTGATCGACCTGGATGCCCAGGCCAACTCGACCCAGTACCTCACCGGGCTGACCGGCGAGGACATTCCCATGGGCATTGCCGACTTTTTCAAGCAGACCCTGTCATCCGGGCCGTTTGCCAAGAAGAACAAGGTCGATATCTACGAAACCCCCTTCGACAACCTGCATGTGGTGACTGCCACCGCCGAGCTGGCCGACCTGCAGCCCAAGCTTGAGGCCAAGCACAAGATCAACAAGCTGCGCAAACTGCTCGACGAGCTGGAAGAGGACTACGACCGGATCTATCTGGATACCCCGCCAGCCCTGAATTTTTACGCGGTTTCTGCGCTGATCGCTGCTGATCGCGTGTTGATTCCCTTCGATTGCGACAGTTTTTCCCGCCAGGCGCTGTATGGCCTGCTGGCCGAAATCGAAGAACTCAAGGACGACCACAATGAAGACCTGCAAGTCGAAGGCATTGTCGTCAACCAGTTCCAGGCCCGGGCCAGCCTGCCGCAGCAGATGCTCGACGAATTGCTGGCCGAAGGCCTGCCGGTATTGCCGGTGTACCTCAACAGTTCGGTGAAGATGCGTGAATCGCACCAGGCCAACCTGCCGTTGATCCACCTGGAGCCCCGGCACAAGCTGACCCAGCAGTTTGTCGAGTTGCACGCACTGCTCGAAGAAAACGCCTAGATCCCCTGGCTGCGCAGCCACTCCAGTAATTGCTGGAGTGGAAATGCGCCGCTCTGGCGCGCCACTTCCCGGCCATTCCTGAACAGGATCAGGCTGGGAATCGAACGAATTGCCAGTTGCCCCGCCAGTTGCTGATTGGCCTCGCTGTCCAGCTTGGCCAGGCGGCAGCGGCCGCTCAACTGGCTGGCGGCCTGTTCGAAGATTGGCGCGAAGGACTTGCATGGCCCGCACCAGTCGGCCCAGACGTCGATCAGCAACGGCAGGTCGCCCTTGATCTGGCTGGCGTAGTCGCCTTGCTTGAGGTCGAAGGGTTTGCTCAGTAGCACCGGTTTTTTGCAGCGGCCGCATTTTGGCGTATCGCCGAGGCGCTCAGCGGGGATGCGGTTCAGACCGTTGCAGTGCGGGCAGGGAATTAGCAGTGGATCGGTCATCGGTACTCCAGCTGTGGGAGCGGGCTTGCCCCGCGATTACAGTCAGTCGGTCACATCGCATCGCGGGGCAAGCCCGCTCCTACCGGGTCACGACGAGCAGCTGATCTCCAGATGCTTGCCCCACTCCGGCGGTCGTTCGGCATAGGCCTGCATTCCCGGCTGCTCCTCGAACGGCTTGCACAGGACCTGATGCAGGCGTCGCACTTCTTCGTAGTCACCGCCTTCAGCGGCCTCAATGGCGCGCTGGGCCAGATAGTTGCGCAGGATGTACAGCGGGTTGACCGCGTGCATGCGCTCGCGACGGCCTTCGGCGTTGTCGGGTTCACGGGCGATGCGGGCCAGGTAATCCACGGCCCAGCGGTCGAAGCCGGCCAGGTCGACAAAGTCATCGCGCACTACCTGTAGCGCCTGTTCGGCGGGCTGGTCGCCCAGCTTGCGGAAGAACAGGGTGTAATCCACCGCGCCGGGCTGCATCAGTTGCAGCAGGCGCTCGATCAGTACCTTGTCGTCCTCCTCTGCGCGCAGCAGGCCCAGGCGGCGGCGCATCAGGTGCAGGTAATGGGCTTCGTACAGCGGCAGGAACAGCGCCAGGGTTTCCTGCAGCGCCGGGACACTGATGAACGGCGTCAGCGCCTGCGCCAGGGCACTGAGGTTCCAGTGGGCGATGGGCACTTGGTTGCTGTAGCTGTAGCGGCCTTGGTCATCGGAATGATTGCAGATGAAGTTGGCGTCGAAGTCGTCGAGGAAGGCGAACGGGCCGAAGTCGAAGGTGATGCCGAGGATCGACATGTTGTCGGTGTTCATCACCCCGTGGCAGAAGCCATAGGCCTGCCACAGGGCGATCAGTTCGGCGTTGCGCTCGACGATGCTGCGAAACATCGCCAGGTACGGTTCGGGTTCGGTCTGGCATTCGGGGAAATGCAGTTTCAGCACATGCTCGGCGAGGATTCGTTGCTGTTCGGGCTGGCGGGTGTAATAGAAATACTCGAAATGCCCGAAGCGCACATGGCTCGGCGCCAGGCGCAGGAGCATCGCCGCACGTTCCAGGGTTTCACGCCAGACCGGCGTGCTCGAGCCGATCACGCACAAGGCGCGGCTGCTGGGGATGCCCAGGGCGTGCAGGGCTTCGCTGGCGAGAAATTCGCGGATCGACGAGCGCAGTACCGCACGGCCGTCGCCCATGCGCGAGTAAGGCGTTTCTCCAGCGCCCTTGAGGTGCAGGTCCCAATGCTCGCCAGCATCGTTGTAGACCTCGCCCAGCAGCAGGCCGCGGCCATCGCCCAGGCGCGGGTTATAACCACCGAACTGGTGTCCGGAATAGACCATCGCCCGTGGCTCGGCCTCGCTCCACAGCTTGTGGCCGCCAAACAGTTCGGCGAACATCGGCGAGTGCGCCTCGGTCGGCTCCAGGTCGAGCAAGGCCATGGCGGCCTCGCTGGCCACCACCAGGCGTGGCTCGGCAATCGGGTCAGGTAGCACCGAAGTAGAAAAGGCGTCGCCGAGGCGGGCAAATCGGTTGTCGAATATCAGTTCGTCGAGGGCTTTCAACGGCCATCTCCAGCAGAATATCCGATCATTCTGCAAGGGTATGGCCGTCTACGTCCAGTCAGGCGGTTTTGCCGGACGCCGCGTCGTTCGGCTTGTCGCCGTCAAGCAGCGGCTTGGTCACGCTCACCGTCTTGTCCATGCTCTCCACCGGGACCATTTTGTACTCCTGGCCCTGCATGTTCTTCAGGTAGATCTCCATCTGCCGGAACGAGATGTTGATCTGCTGCTTCTTGAATTCCTTGTTGATGAAGCGGTTGATCTCATCGAGCACCGGATTGCGGTCACCGAGGTCGCGCACGTGCATGCGCAGTTCGTGGTCCAGGGTGCTTTCGCCGAAGTTCAGGAAGTAGACAATCGGTTCCGGCTCCTTGAGCACCCGCGGGTTGTCATTGGCGGCCTTGAGCAGCAGGGTCCGCACCAGGTCCAGGTCCGAGCCATAGTCGACACCGAGCTTGAGGGTGACGCGGGTGATGGTGTCGGTCAGCGACCAGTTGATCAGTTGTCCGGTGATGAAGGTCTTGTTCGGGACAATGATGTCCTTGCGGTCGAAGTCGGTAATGGTGGTGGCACGGATACGGATCTTGCTCACCGTGCCGGACAGGTTGCCGATGGTGATGGTGTCGCCGATCCGTACCGGACGTTCGAACAGGATCATGATGCCGGAAATGAAGTTGGCGAAGATCTCCTGCATGCCGAAGCCCAGGCCCACCGACAGCGCAGCCACCAGCCACTGCAGTTTGTCCCAGCTGACGCCGAGGGCCGAGAGCGTGGAGACGAAGCCGACCCCGGCAATCACATAGGACAGCAGGGTGGTGGTGGCGTAAGCACTGCCCTGGGCCAGGTTCAGGCGCGACAGCACCAGAACTTCGAGCAGGCCCGGCAAGTTGCGCGCCAGCGCGAAGGTAATGCCGATGATCACCAGGGCGCCGAGCATGTCGCTGAGGCTGATCGGCACCATGCTCATGGCCGCGCCGGTGCCGCTGGTGTACTCGTACAGGGTGATGTTGTCGAGGTAGGCCACCACGCTGATCAGGTCGGACCAGACCCAGTACAGTGCACCGATGAAGCCGCCGAGCAGGGCCAGGCGGATCAGGCGCAGGGACTGCTGGTTGACCTGTTCGATGTCGAGGGTCGGTTCTTCGACAATCACTTCGCCATCGAGGCCTTCCTTGGTGGTCGCCTGACGTTTGCTCAGCGCCCGCTGGTAAGCCAGGCGCCGGGCGGCAACGGCCAGACCACGAACGAACGCGGCCTCGATCACCAGCCAGAACATCAGCAGGTAGAGGGTGTCGATCAAGCGGTCGGTGAGCTTCAGCGCGGTGTAGTAGTAACCGAAGCACACGGCGATGAACAAGGCGACCGGCAGGGCGGTGAAGGCCACGCCCACAGCCTGGCGGAACAGCGAGGTATTGCGGTGCGCCGGGCTGCTGAGCAGCAGGCGGCTGAGCAGCCAGGTCATCAGGGCATAGCAGGTCAGCACCACGCCAATGCCGAGCACGTCGTCGGCCAGCGCCGAGGGTTGATGCTCTGCCACCGCGACAACGCCGACCAGCGCCAGCACCACCGCACCCAGGCGGCGAATCCAGCGGCGCAGGAACTCGACTTGCGGCTTGTCCCAGCGGAAATGCAGTTCAGCCACGCCGCCTGGCGCCAGGATCCGGTAGGCGGTGTAGAACACCAGCCAGGCCTGGGCGATCTGAAACAGCGCGGCGCCGAGGTTGGCGTTCTGCCCGCGAGCATCGATCTGCAGGGCCAGGCCGCACAGGGCCAGGCCCAGACTCAGGGGCATGGCCAGGAGGATATTGATCAGGATGGCCTGAGGCGTGTGCCACTGGCTGTCACGTTTGAAGTGACCGACGTCCTGGTGAACCTTGTTCAAGCGGCCATACAAGTATTTGCGTCGCCACAGCAGGGCGCCGATCAACAGCAGCAAGGGCAGGAACAGCAGCGGCCGTTGGGTCAGGCCGTCGCCGAGCTCCTTGATTCCGGAGCCCCAGGGCAGGCTGATCAGTTGCTTTTTCAGACGCTCAGGCACCGTACCCAGCCATTCCAGGTCCAGTGGCTTGTTGCTCGGGATCCAGAACATTTGCTCGTCGAGCGTGGTGCGCAAGCTCTGCGAGGTGCTCAGCAGCTGCTTCTGGTTGAGTTGCAGGGTGATGGATTCGTTGAGCAGGGCACTCAGTTCGCGATTCAGCCGTTCCAGCAGGTCGCTACGGGTGATCGCCACTTCCAGCAAGGCCTTACGCAACTGCGGGGTGACGTTTTCCTGTGGCTGATTGGCCAGCAGTTTGTCGACATAGCTGCTCGGGCTGGTGATCTGCTCGCGCTGCTGGTTGATCTCGAACTGGTACAGGCGGATATCGGCGATCTGGTCGGCGAGGTTGCGATCGACCTTCAGGTGCGGCAGGGCCTGCTTCTGCTTGTAGAGGATCTTCGACAGCAACAGGCTGCCTTTGAGGACGCTGATCTGCTCATCCAGGGCCTGGTCGGCCTGGGTCAGGCTGTCCAGCTGCTGTTTGGTCTTGAGGTTCTGCTGGGTCAGTTCGTTGAGGCGGTCGGTGCTGCGCAGCAGGTAATCGGAGAGCTTCAGGTTGGCGGCGCTCTCGGTGGCCAGCAAGGTGCTGCCACCGGCCTTCTGCGCTTCGATGGACTGTTCGGTAACGGTCTGTTGCGACTGGGCCAGGCGTTTCTGGTTGATCAGCGTCTGCATGTCCTGGATTTCTTGTTCCAGGCGCGTGGCGCGTTCGATCAGCAGGTCGTGCTGACTGTTGCCCAGGTCTTGCAGCAGGCTGTTGCCGGCCAGTTCCTGGCGGCGCAGCAGGGTTACGGCATTGATCGCCGCCAGTTCGGCATTGAGCTGGTTGCGCAGGTCGGCGGTCAGCGGTTTACCGCCATCCTTGCCGAGCTTGAGGCTGGTGTTGATTTGCTGGGCGCGGGTCTGGTTGGCGCTGATTTCAGCCTGGGCCCGCTCCGGGCGGGTCTGCGAGGTGATGGTCAGGCTGTTGGCTTCAGACAGGGCTTTTTGCAGTTCGCCTTGCTCGGTGGTGCGCTCGGCCAGCAACTGTTCCAGCTGCGGTACGCTCAGCGCGGCATAGCGCTGGGCGACGGCGACCACCTTGCTGTCATTGAGTTTGAGCAGCTCGCGCTGGTTTTCGCTGGTCTGGCGCGGCGCATCGCTGAGCTGCTGCTTGAGAGCGACGAGCTTTTTCTCGCTGTCTTCCTTGGTACCGAGGAAGGTCAGGGTCTGTTCGAGGACCTGCTGCAAAGCCTTTTGCTCGGCTTCCGGCAGTTTGCGCTCGGCGATCTTGTCCAGGCTGTGTTGGATGGACGCACGGGTTGGCGGTTCTGCCGCCCAGGCGTAGGAGAGTGACAGACACAGCCCGAGCAGGGCTGCGCATATGGAGGTGCGCAGAGACATAGGCAGAAAATTCTTACAACCAGGGGCGAAGTTTTGAGTTTAAAGGAACAACCCGGGGCCGGGTCGAGTTCCTTCGGGGAATTTGACGCCCACTTTGCTGATCTTGTTCCCCTCCATCACCGCCACTGTCCACAGGGTGTTGTTCCATTCGATCTGGTCACCGACCACCGGCGCACCGCCAACCTTCTGGGCGATGAAGCGGCTGAGCGGCATATGCGGGTCCTGGCCGTCGAGCTGCAAACCGTACAACGCCGCTACAGCCCCCAGTTCTGCGTCACCTTCGAGCACGAAGTCACCAAAGAAGCGCAAATCCAGACCGCGTTGCGGGGCCTGGCTGAACAGCTTGCCGAGGGCCGGCAGGTTGTGTTCGTGGCCGATCACGCACAGCAGATCGTCGACTTCCAGGGTGGTACTTCCCGACGGATGGAGCAGTTGCTGGCCACGAAACAGGGCGGCGATACGCGTGCCTTCGGGCATTTTCAGCTCACGCAGGGCGGCGCCGATGCACCATTTTTCGGCACCGAGGCGATAGACGAACAGTTCCCACTCGCTGGTGATGTGCACTTCCAGGGCCGAGCGCGAGATCGGCGCCGGGTCGGGGGGCACCGTGACCTTGAGCAGCTTGGCCATCCACGGCAGGCTGGTGCCTTGCACCAACAGCGAGACCAGGACGATAAAGAACGCCAGGTTGAAGAACAGCTGGGCATCAGGCAGCCCGGCCATCAACGGGAATACCGCGAGAATGATCGGTACCGCGCCGCGCAGGCCGACCCAGGAGATAAAGGCTTTCTCACGGCCGTGGAAGGCCTTGAACGGCAGCAGGCTGGCGATCACCGACAGCGGCCGGGCAAAGATGATCATCCACAGCGCCAGGCCCAGGGCGGGCAGGGCGATGGGCAGCAGGTCATGCGGGGTGACCAGCAGGCCGAGGACCAGGAACATGCCGATCTGCGCCAGCCAGGCCATGCCGTCGAGCATGTGCAGAATGCCGTGGCGGCTGCGGATCGGCCGGTTGCCAAGGACCAGGCCGCACAGGTACACGGCGAGGAAGCCACTACCGTGCAAGGCGTTGGTCAGGGAGAACACCACCAGGCCACCGGCAATCACCAGGATCGGATAGAGGCCGCCCGCCAGGTTGATGCGGTTGACCAGCTGCAGCATCAGCCAGCCGCCACCGAGGCCCATCAGGCCGCCGATACCGAACTCGCGCAGCAGGT
Source organism: Pseudomonas sp. GW821-FHT10B02 (assembly GCF_059415665.1). Lineage (NCBI taxonomy): Bacteria > Pseudomonadati > Pseudomonadota > Gammaproteobacteria > Pseudomonadales > Pseudomonadaceae > Pseudomonas > Pseudomonas sp. GW821-FHT10B02. The sequence goes on from NZ_JBWKNR010000001.1 coordinate 477,920, forward strand.
GGGTGAGCAGGCTCCAGTGCAGGCCGGTCTGGCCGCTGGCGATCATGTCGATGAGGGTGACGGTGAGGAATACCGCCATCGGGTCGTTGCTGCCTGATTCGATTTCCAGGGTAGCGGTTACCCGTTCGTTCAGGCCCTTGCCGCCGAGCAGCGAGAACACCGCGGCGGCGTCGGTGGAGCCGACAATGGCACCAATCAGCAGGCCCTGGATCAGGCTCAGGTTGAACAGCCAGGCGGCGACCATGCCGGTGAGTCCGGTGGTGATCAGCACGCCGACCGTGGCCAGCGATAACGCCGGCCACAGGGCCACGCGGAAACTCGCTACGCGCGTGCGCAAGCCGCCGTCGAGAAGGATCACCGCCAGCGCCAGGTTGCCCACCAGATAGGCGGTCGGGTAGTTGTTGAAGATGATGCCGCCGCCATCCACGCCGGCGAGCATGCCGACGGCGAGGATGATGACCAGGATCGGGATGCCCAGCCGTGATGACAGTGAGCTGACCAGAATACTTGCACCTACCAGCAATGCGCCGATCAAGAACAGGCTATTGATGGTGGACGCATCCAAAGGCAGTACTCCGGGGAAAAGCAGGAAGGGGGCGGTTTGCTGTGGATAAGCAGGTCGCGTGCCAAGGATTCTAACCTGAGGGGTTGGCGGGCTGTAAAGGGTTAATCGCAGGCACAAAAAAAGCACCGGGCAGGTGCTTTTCTTGTGTGTCGCTGGCAAGGGCCTCATCGCCGGCAAGGCCGGCTCCCACAGGGGTGAAGATCACCCTGTTCTCTGTGGGAGTCGGCTTTGCCGGCGATAGGGGCAGCAGGGTGTTAGGCCTGCTTCACTTCACGCATCGCCTTGCCTTTGACCGGCGCCTCGTTGGCCACGTAGTACTTGGCAGTGCTACGCGGCAGCGGCTGGCGGCCACGGATCTTGTCGGAGATTTTCTCGGCGATCATGATCGTGGTGGCGTTGAGGTTGCCGGTGATGATGATCGGCATGATCGAGGCATCGACCACACGCAGACCCTGCATGCCATGCACGCGACCCTGGCCATCGACCACCGCCATGTCGTCGGTACCCATCTTGCACGAGCAGGACGGGTGGAACGCGGTTTCGGCGTGCTCGCGGATGAACTTGTCCAGTTCCTCGTCGGTCTGCACGTCGGCGCCCGGGCTGATCTCGCGACCACGGTAAGGGTCCAGCGCCGGCTGGGCCATGATTTCGCGGGTCAGGCGGATGCCGTCACGGAATTCCTGCCAGTCCTGCTCGGTAGCCATGTAGTTGAACAGGATGCTCGGGTGCTGGCGCGGGTCTTTCGACTTGGCCTGGATACGACCGCGGCTAGGCGAACGCATCGAGCCCATGTGCGCCTGGAAGCCGTGTTCCTGTACGCCGTTGCTGCCGTTGTAGTTAATCGCAACCGGCAGGAAGTGGTACTGGATGTTCGGCCATTTGAACTCTTCGCGAGTACGGATGAAGCCACCGGCCTCGAACTGGTTGCTGGCACCGATACCAGTACCGTTGAACAGCCACTCGGCACCGATGGCCGGCTGGTTGTACCAGAGCAGCGACGGGTACAGGGAGACCGGCTGGGTGCAGGCGTACTGCAGGTACAGTTCCAGGTGGTCCTGGAGGTTTTCGCCGACGCCCGGCAGGTCGTGGACCACCGGAATGTCGAGGCTTTTCAGCAGTTCGGCCGGGCCGACGCCGGAGCGTTGCAGCAGTTGCGGCGAGGCGATGGCGCCGCTGCAGACGATGACTTCTTTACGCGCACGTGCTTCCACGCGCTCTTCGCTGGCACCGACCAGGTAGGTCACGCCAATGGCACGCTTGCCGTCGAACACGACGCGATCGGTCAGGGCGTGGGTGACGATGGTCAGGGTCGAGCGCTTCTTGGCGGTGTCCAGGTAGCCGCGGGCGGTGCTGGAGCGACGGCCTTTAGGCGTCACGGTACGGTCCATCGGGCCGAAGCCTTCCTGCTGGTAGCCGTTGAGGTCTTCGGTGCGCGGGTAACCGGCCTGCACGCCGGCTTCGACCATGGCGTGGAACAGCGGGTTGTTGCCGGCTTTCGGCGTGGTCACGCTGACCGGGCCTTCGCCACCGTGGTAGTCGTTGGCGCCGATGTCGCGGGTTTCCGCTTTGCGGAAGTACGGCAGGCAGTCCAGGTAGGTCCAGTCCTGCAGGCCTGGCAGTTCTGCCCAGCCGTCGAAGTCCATGGCGTTGCCACGGATGTAGCACATGCCGTTGATCAGCGACGAGCCACCCAGGCCCTTGCCGCGACCGCATTCCATCCGGCGGCCGTCCATGTGCGGCTCGGGATCGGTCTCGTAGGCCCAGTTGTAGCGACGACCCTGCAGCGGGAAGGCCAGGGCAGCTGGCATCTGGGTACGGAAGTCGGCGCGGTAGTCCGGGCCACCGGCTTCGAGCAGCAGGACGGTAACGCCTTCGTCTTCGGTCAGGCGGGTCGCCAGGGTGTTACCGGCAGAGCCGGCACCGACGATGATGTAATCGAATTCATGGGACATTGCTGTTCCCTCATGTTGGCGGTAGACAGGAAAGCGTGGGGCGCCCGGGCCTTGCGGACCGGGCGCGGCTACAGGGGTGCTTAGAACACCGAGTTGTAGTTGCCCAGCTCGACCTGTACCGACTTGATGCGAGTGTACTGAGCCAGCGAGCTCACGCCGTTTTCACGGCCGACACCGGACTGCTTGTAGCCGCCAACCGGCATTTCGGCAGGCGATTCGCCCCAGGCGTTGATCCAGCAGATACCGGCTTCCAGCTGGTGGATGATGCGGTGCGCGCGGCTGATGTCGTTGGTGCAGACACCGGCGGCCAGGCCGTATTCGGTATCGTTGGCGCGACGGATAACTTCTTCTTCGCTCTCGTAGGAGAGGATGCTCATCACTGGGCCGAAGATTTCTTCCTTGACGATGGTCATGTCGTCACGGCAGTCGGTGAACACGGTTGGTGCCACGAACGCGCCCTTGGCGAATTCGCCGTCGGTCAGACGCTCGCCGCCGCACAGAACGCGTGCGCCTTCTTCCTTGCCTTTGGCGATGTAGCCCAGCACGCTTTCCATGTGGGCGAAGCTGACCAGCGGGCCGAAGTTGGTGTTTTCGTCTTCAGGGTTGCCAACGCGGATACGGGCAACGCGCTCGGCGATCTTGGCTTCGAAGGCCGCTTTCATCGAGGCAGGGATGAAGACGCGGGTGCCGTTGGTGCAGACCTGACCCGAGCTGTAGAAGTTGGCCATCATGGCGATGTCGGCGGCGCGATCGAGGTCGGCGTCTTCGCAGATGATCAGTGGCGACTTGCCGCCCAGTTCCATGGTGACTTCCTTGAGCGAGGAGCTCGAGGCGCTGGCCATGACTTTCTTGCCGGTGGTGGTGCCGCCGGTGAAGGAAACTTTCTCGATGCGTGGGTGCTCGGTCAGCCAGGTGCCGACTTCACGGCCGCTGCCGGTCAGAACGTTGAATACGCCGTCTGGCAGGCCGGCTTCGGTGTAGATTTCGGCCAGTTTCAGGGTGGTCAGCGAGGTGACTTCCGACGGCTTGAAGATCATCGCGTTACCGGCCGCGAGGGCGGGTGCGGATTTCCACAGGGCGATCTGGATCGGGTAGTTCCAGGCGCCGATACCGACGGTCACGCCCAGCGGCTCGCGGCGGGTGTAGACGAACGAGCTGTCGCGCAGCGGGATCTGCTCGCCTTCGATGGCTGGCACCAGGCCTGCGTAGTATTCCAGTACGTCAGCGCCGGTGACGATGTCGACGTAGCGGGTTTCCGAGTAGGACTTGCCGGTGTCCAGGGTTTCCAGGGCGGCCAGCTCATCGTTGCGCTCGCGCAGGATGTCGACGGCGCGGCGCAGGATGCGCGAACGCTGCATGGCGGTCATCGCCGCCCAGACTTTCTGGCCACGCTCGGCGCTTTCTACTGCGCGCTCGACGTCTGCTTGAGTGGCACGTTGCACCTGAGCGAGGACTTCGCCGTTGGCCGGGTTGATGGCGTCGAAGGTAGCGTCGCTGGAAGCGTCGACATAACCACCATCAATGTAGAGTTTTTGCAGTTCGAAACGGGCCATAGTGTCCTCGCAAGTGCATTGTGTTTTTGGCTATCCGAGCGACGCTCCTGCCGGTTTGGCAATTGCGGCGCGTAGTGGTTCAGAGGCCTGGGTGTATGTGTCCAGGCTCGTCTGCTTCGCCAGTTGTAGATCCATGTATTCGTAAGCGATTTGTTTCGCCTGGTCGGTGTCGAAGGCGTCTCCGGACAACGCACCGCGCAGCCACAGACCGTCGATCAACGCTGCCAGCCCGCGGGCTGCGCTGCGTGCTTCAGGCAACGGCAGGGCGCGACGGAACTGGCAGCACAGGTTGGAATACAAGCGGTGATCGTTGATCCGCTGCAACCTGTGCAAAGACGGCTGGTGCATGCTGGAGGCCCAGAAGGCCAACCAGGTTTTCATTGCCGGGCCGTTGACCTGGCTGGCGTCGAAGTTGCCTTCGATGATCACCTGCAGGTGGGCACGCGGGCTGTTGTCCTTGAGCGCCTGCCGGTTGGCGACGACGTTCTCGTTCAGCACGCTCATCAAATACCGCATGGTCGCTGCGATCAGGCCGTTCTTGTCCTGAAAGTAGTGACTGATGATGCCATTCGACACACCGGCCAAACGGGCGATCAGCGCAATGCTGGCGTCACCCATGCCGACCTGGTCGATGGCCAGCAAAGTGGCTTCGATCAACTGCTGGCGGCGGATGGGTTGCATACCGACCTTGGGCATCTTGCAAATCTCCTCAGGCCTGCGAGCAGTCGACGAGCGGCTGCCTCGGCGAAGGCCAGTCTATTTTGTTTTGATTGAACGTTCAATCAACAAAGAATAAGCTCTGCGACAATCTGTGCCATTGACAGGTTTTTCCTGTCGTCAGTTGGCCCAAATTGGCACCCCAAAAAGGCGTGGAACCCCCGAAATACAAGGTGTTGACGGGTGTAAGCGGCGCGTTGAACAGATCTGCCGAGCGGTCGAGGACTGCACGGTCAACCCTCGGAGCGGGGTTTTCGTTCTGTTTTTTTTCAACGCAATCGATTCGGGATCACGGTTTTCCAAGGTGCTTTTATAACACCTGACGCAGTGGGGCTATTGCACCATTTGCTCAGGCAAAGGTCGTTTCGTTTCTCTCGCACTGCCCGGAGCCTACGTGCAATGAGTTCTGCCTCCCTTACCAAGACCCCTACTGAGAGGGTCCGGGTCAACCGCGTGGTGTTCATCACCTCCGCGTTGCTGATCCTCGTGTTGACTGCCTTGCTTATCGCGGTACCTGAAAAAGCCGGCGAAGTGCTCAACGTTGCCCAGACCTGGCTGACACGCAGCTTCGGCTGGTATTACATGCTGGTGATCGGCGGCTACCTGGTATTCGTGGTCGTCCTGGCCTTCTCCAGCTTCGGCAAGCTCAAGCTTGGCGGCAAGGACGACAAACCCGACTTCAGCTACGGCGCTTGGGCCGGCATGCTGTTCTCCTCGGGTATCGGCATCTCGCTGTTGTACTTCGGCGCTTCCGAGCCGCTGGACCACTACTTCAACCCGCCAGAAGGCGCTTCTGCCAGCGCCGAGGCTGCGCGCCAGGGCCTGCAGCTGACCTTCCTGCACTGGGGCCTGCACGGCTGGGCGATTTACGCCCTGGTCGGTCTGGCCGTGGGTTACTTCGCCTACCGTCACAACCAGCCGCTGGCGCTGCGCTCGGCGTTGTACCCGCTGATGGGCGAGCGCTGGGTCAAGGGTGGCGCCGGTCACGCGGTGGACATCTTCGGCATGTTCGTGACCCTGCTGGGTCTGGTGACCAACCTCGGTATCGGCTCGATGCAGGTGTCTTCGGGCCTGGAATACCTGTTCGGCATGGACCACAGCAAGACCAACCTGCTGATCGTGATCCTGGTCATGGCCACAGTGGCTACTGTGGCCGCAGTTTCCGGTGTAGAGAACGGCATCCGTCGCCTGTCGAACCTGAACATCATCCTGTTCAGCGGTCTGCTTATCTTCGTCCTGCTGGCCGGTGACACTCTGCACCTGCTCAACGGTTTCGTGCAGAACATCGGCGACTACCTCAACGGCATCGTGCTGAAGACTTTCGATCTCTACGTCTACGAAAGCGAGGCGGGCAAGTCCGAGCGCTGGCTGGGGCTGTGGACCGTGTTCTACTGGGCCTGGTGGATTTCCTGGGGCCCGTTCGTCGGCATGTTCATCGCGCGTATCTCCAAGGGCCGCACCGTGCGTGAACTGGTCGCCGGGGTCCTGCTGATCCCGCTGGGCTTCACCTTGGCCTGGCTGTCGATCTTCGGCAACACCGCGCTGGACCTGGTGATGAACCATGGCGCCGTGGAGCTGGGCAAGACCGCGCTTGAGCAGCCGTCGATGTCGATCTACCAACTGCTGGAATTCTTCCCGGCGGCCAAGATTGTCATTGGTGTAGCGGTATTCGTCGGCTTCGTGCTGTTCCTCACCCCGGCCGACTCTGGCGCGGTGATGATGGCCAACCTGTCGTGCAAAGGCGGCCAGGTCGACGAGGACGCGCCGCACTGGATGGTCGTGTTCTGGTCGGTGGTGATCACCCTGGTGACCATCGGTCTGCTGTTCGCCGGTAACTTCGCCGCCATGCAGACCATGGTGGTACTGGCCGGCTTGCCGTTCTCGGTGGTGCTGGTGCTGTTCATGTTCGGCCTGTACAAGGCCATGAAGCAGGACAGCCAGATCGAACAGGAACAAGCCGAGCTGGCAGCCCGCGGTCGCCGCGGCTTCAGCGAGCGCCTGAGCCAGCTCGACCTGCAGCCGACCCAGGCGATGGTTCAGCGCTTCATGGACAAGCAGGTCAGCCCGGCACTGAAGGAAGCTGCCGTGCAGTTGCGTAACCTGGGCGTTGAGGTGGAGACCCGCGTCGGTCAGTCGCGCTCGACCATGGGCCTGCGGGTGATGATGGAAGAGGGCAACCCTTTCGTCTACGAAGTGAGCCTGGACGGTTACCTGGCCGCGCCAAGCGAGGCGCCGGTCGAAGGTGAAAGCGAGGTGCGCCAGCGCTTCTACCGTGCCGAGGTGTACCTGCACAACGGCAGCCAGGAATACGATCTGATGGGCTTTACGCCTGACCAGATCACCCGTGATGTACTCGACCAGTTCGAGAGCCATCGCCAGTTGCTGGGCCGTGTGTACAGCTGATAACAGCTGATTCACCGCAAGGGGTCCTGCTCGTGAGAGCAGGGCCCCTTTTTCGTTTCGGTACCGCTTATCACTGACGCGGACCGGAGCAATATATAACACCGGTGCACATAGACGGCTGGGTAGCGTGGGCTCCTGTCAATTTGCCAGGAGTCATATGTTCATGAGCAGCCAAGCAACACAAAACCCTACCCTGGATTTCAAGCACGCCGTGGCGCTGCAGTTCGCCAGCCGTCCTACCTTGCGCCAGGTCGCCGGGCAAAAGCTCCTGCAGCTTTTACTCGAGCACTATCCCAGGCTCGCCAATGTCCAACCGCAACTAATCGATGCTGCGCCGTTTCGCCTGTTGGTTCCCCAGCCCGGGCCAGGAAACTCCCAGTCGTCAGAGCCGTTGCTGGAGGTCCTGCTGCAGGCCGTACTGGACGGAAAGGCGCTGGATCTGGAGGAGGCCTATGGCCAGCAGCACGGGCTGACCTTCCCTGAACCCTACCGCTTCGAGGGTAGTGATGGTCATGAGTACATTGCATTGAAAGGCGTGACTGAGGCCATCAACGATCTGCTGCTCGAATTGCCATACCATTTCCAGCAAGCCCAGGTCGAACACTGGCAAGCAGCGTCAGGTTCGGGTGTCAGTCGCGATCGTTGGCTGCAGCAGACACTGAAGTCGGCATTGCTGCGCAATCTGCCCTGGCAAAAGCTCGATGCTCAGCAGGAAGCCTGCATCCGTGGGCTGCTTGAGGGGGGGGCGAACGGTCCGAGTGTATTCACCGTAGAGGTAGAACTCGAAGTAGACGGTGAGCGTCTCTCGCAAACACTGCCGAACCTGCTGGTGAGCGGTGAATGGGATGAGCGCACGGTGGTGTTGTGGTGCTCACCTTCAAGTGTGGTGAGGTCGTTTGCCTCGCTCGATGATTTTGCCTTGGCACTGCGAGACGAGCTGGCTGAGCAGTACCGCTTCGATTCAATGAGCTGGAACCGCTATGAACTGGAAGGTGACGTTTACGCTCAGCAGGCTGCATTGCTGCTGGAAGTCATGCTCGATTCAGTGCAGCGCTTGCGCTACTCGCGGCTGGCAGACGTTGCACAGATGGAGCAGGTCTTTGCCGCCCTGAGCGACCCGTCGCAATGGTTTATTGAAGGCTACACCGTCCAAAGTGCTGCGAGCATCTCGCCGCCACCTGGCATATTGCGGGCTTCGCCAGGGGACAGCTTCGCCTACCAGTGCGCATTGTTCGAACTTGCCTTGGCCCAGGCCAGATCGCAGGGCGCTGCGGCGCTAGACGGTGTGTTGGACCTGCACAGCTATGCCAGCCAGCGCTTGCGAATGCAGCTGCTCGACGACCATCCGGTTGATGCCAACTACTTTCCTGATGACTTGAACCTGACGCTCACGGTTGCCAGGGGTATACCGGGTGGCGCGGGGGCGGGGGTCGGAGGCGGTGTGGTGGAAACCAGGACCATGACCCTGACGGAATTTGCCATCGCTAATCTCAGCTCCCTGCAGGGGGCGACCTTGACCGCCATCGAGCACCGAGAAGGGCAGCTGATCATGGACTGGCTGACGCTCGACTATGTCAAATCCCTGGTCGAGCTGGTCGACATTGGTGACCACTATCCAAACTACGTAGCACAAAAACTCGACGACCCAGCGACCCGTGAACAGCGGGTGACCTGTTTCGCCCGGGAGTGGCGCTGCTCACTGCTGTTCAGCGCGCTCAAGGCAAAGCTGGGAGGGACCTTGAGTGAGGCGGGCCTGCAGTGTGTCGCTGACTACTGTCGCGGCGATGTCGACCGGGATCTGCCCGCCACCACCCTGATGCCTCTGGCGTTCAAGCGTGAACCGGGCGCCAGCGAGTCCGATCTGGTCAGCGGTATGTATGTGCTGTTCTCGGCGCAGCCTGCGTTGGTGCTGTTGTACCGGCCTTTATATGCATCTTCGTCCATCAAGGAATTCGCCAGCCTTGAGGCGATGATGGTCGCGATTCGTCAGCAAGGAGCACTGCAGGACAGCATCCTCGACTGGTTGATGCCGCAAGTGCGAAGTGTCTATGACCACGGCGGGTTCAGCGAGCCGCATCTGGGGCGACCGATCCTCGATACTTCGTTGCTGCCGGAATCAGTACAGCCGGCAAGTCTTGCCACGCAATTCTGGCGGATCGACGTCGATGCAAAGCTCTACAAGGCAAACCGCGATCTATTGGTCGAACTGGCCGACCGTCAGTCAGTATCAAATGCCGAGAGCCGTTGGGCAATCCTTGCCGAAGGTGCCTGGTTGCTGTTCGACGTGGTCACCTTGTTGCTGCGTGGACCCGCAGCTACCGTGGCTTGGCTGGTGCAGGGCATCCACGGGTTGAAAAGCGATCTGTCGGCACTTACCCAGGGCAGTGCGTTCGAGCGCTCGGCCGCGGTGGTCGATCTGCTCCTGAATCTGGGCATGGTCCTGTTCCATAGCCGATTGCCTCAGGGGGAAGTGTCTGTGATCGGTCGCTTGCCCGATGTTTCCGGACTTGAAGGGCCTCTGGCCCAAAAACGGGAGTTCGGGGAAATAGAGCTGGTGCCGGTGCTGGAGAAACAAGGCTTGCCCGGTTCGCTCGGAGAACGCCTGGGCATGCAGCTGGACTTTACCTGGCGTGGAAGGCATGGGGTCAATGTTCTCCCGGGCGAGCAGCGTAAGACTCTACTCACTATGCGCTCAGACGTTTCTCTGAACGGCCTGCAGCCGCTCGAATCCGGGGCAGCTCGCGGTTTGTACAGCATTGGAGGGCATTACTATGCAGCATTGGCTGCTGATGTTTATCGGGTCGATGTGTCCGAGCAAGGCGTGCGAGTGGTTGGCGTTAAGGGCGTGTTGGGCCCCTGGTTGTTTTGGGAGCATGGACAATGGCGTGTAGATACCGGGTTGCGTCTGTTGGGTGGCGGGCCGAGACGGCGAGTTGACCTGGTCAGGGAGGAGAACCAGAAGGAGTTTGATGGGTTTAACACTCAGCAGGAGGCCGTCCTCGTCGAGCGAAACCGCGTCGCTGAAGGTTTCAACCTGAGTAATACAGCATTGGGCGATCGAGAGAGCCATATTGAAAAGCTGCAGGCCCAGAGGGCTAAAGTGCCTGCAAATATGGACGGTCTCACCTTGACTCTAGCGTTCGACAGGAAGATCGCGTTAGCCAAAGCCGATGCCCTGGCAGCCAAGTATCAGGTGTTTGAGGATCTGAAAGAACTGATCAAAGTGGACCTGAAGTTAGACAAAGTCCTGTCGAACATGGTCCAGCCAAAGTTTGCCCGACAAGAGTTGATGCCATCTGTAAAGCGCCAGCGAGGCGTGATCCGCCAGGAACTGATCGATCACTGCGTGGTTATCTACAACGATTTAGCGGCCACAATCAACCATCTCAATGTGCAAACGCTCATCAATGAAATGGTAGCGCAACCTATCAGCGACACTGAGCTTGAGCACTATGACTTCGTGCGATCTTTAGTTGATAAAGCTGTGACGCTGCGATTTGACCTTGTCTGGGCATCGGAACGTCTGGACTGGCTGCTGACTGACACGTTGAAGGATGATGAAATCGTTTTCCTGGACGAGAGCGAGGCACGCCAGAGCAAGCAGGTCCAGTTAGAGGGAATGATCGAGCAGCGTCGGCTTACCTACAACGATTTACTCATGGGCTTGCTCGAAGACCTGGCGGAATTATGTCTTGATCGCAGGGCGGGGGTCGATGAAGAGATACTCATCCAGTATCACCAGAAGCTGTGGAATGAAGAATTGAAAAGCGCAGGAAGCGCCCATGGTGGATTGGCGGCGCTTGACTTGCCAGCGGCGGACAGAATCAGTGTATTAACGGGGACATTGAAGAGCTATCGCACCTTCCAGTGGAACGCGGCGTATTTTGGCGAAACCGGTGGTGTTGCGATCAAAATTGATGCACTCCAGCAGTATCGGGATGTCCTCGAGGTCCTGATTGATTCAGCGGAGAACAATCTGGCCCAGGCGGTCCGCGAGTCAGAGCTTTCCGAACCTGCTCCACCCAAGCCTCGTTTGTACCAGCGCCGCAACGGCAAGCATCGTGTAGTTCAGACACACAGTGGGCGCAGCGTTATTGGTGAAGAAATTGAGGTCAATGGCGTTAACGTCGTGCAGCAAAGAGACTCCTCTGGCGCCAAGGTGCTGAAGACGTTCAACAGGCAAGACGATCATTGGGTGGAGCAGGTCGAGGAGCCGGTGAGCGAAGTCCAGCCAGTATCCAATTCCATAGATGTTGGAGCTGCCAGGTCGAATGCGCGCGCAGCGCTTGGACAGCTTGAATCGATCATCAAACTGGCCAGGCAATACATCGGGAAAGATGAGCCGATTGGCATGCAATCGGTGATTGAAGGGCATGTCGAGAAACTCAATGAAGCCTCAAAAGCCCTGGAAAGCACAGGCGTCGCTGGCGATCTTGAGACGCAGCTGAAGGATGCTATCGCGCGTCTGGAGGACACGCAGCAGGATCTGTTGACCAGTTACTACCTGACGACTAGCCATCCGACGGCTGCCAGTCTTCGATTCCTGTTCAATGAGAAACAGATTTCCATTAGGCGTACCGTCAGGCGAAAAGTGCTTTCGCCTAACGATTATCTGGATATCTATGAAATCCAGCGCTTGCCATCACGGAGCAATGAAAGGGGAACAGGCCTTTGGGAGGCACACTTCCACTATCGAGATCCCATGGCCCCGGCGGACAATTTTGTCAAAGGGCACTTGAAGATCTGGTCGCAGCGCACGCTGGGCTGGAAAACGCAGATGGAGGCCGCGCGTGGCAGCTCGCGCGAGTTGCTGGCGGTCTATCGAGGTAATCTGACGTTAAGTGACGTCATTGGGGTAATACCTTTCGAGTGAGCCGCTTTAGCGATTGCGATACACGCCATGGCTGCCATGGGCAGGCATGGCCTGATTGCTGCGCTCGGCAATCATCTGCCGAAGGTTGATCAATTCAATGCCCTGACTCCTGAGCCGGGGCATTTCACGTTCCAGTACTTCAAGGGTTTGTGGATAAGGGTGACCGATCAGTACGGCGGATCCCTGTTTGCGCGCCAGCTCGACGCCAAGCCGCAATTGCCCGGCAATCGCCTCGGCTGTGCGTACATCGTCGAGGAACACATCGCGCGAAACATGCGCCAGGTCGACTGACTGGGCTTTGGCGGCGGCGACGGTGGCGGCACTGGTGCGGCTGTCGACGAAGAACAGGTGGCGGCGCTGCAGTTCGCCCATCAGCCAGGCCATCGGCTCGGCTTGCGAGGTCATGCGGCTGCCCATGTGATTGTTGATCCCGGCGGCGTAGGGCACCTTGGCCAAGGCCGCATCCAGACGTTGCGCCAGTTCCGCTATCGGCGTGCCGGGGTGCCAGGCATAGGGGCCGGTGGCCGGGTCCATGGGCATATGCAGGATCACGGTTTTACCCGCCTTGTGGGCCTGGCGGGCAAATTCAGTGGCGTGCGGGGTGTCGGGCATGATCGCCATGGTCACCGGGCCGGGTAGCGCCAGGGTGCGGCTATCGCGGGCGCTGCTCTGGCCAAGATCGTCGATGATCAGGCTCATGTAGGCCTTGCCCTGTTGGGCAGGCGCCGCGAACACGGCCCCGCTCAACAGGTACAGCAGAAGACACAACAGGTACCGCATGCAGGGGATCACTTGCTGTGCGTAATGCTCAAGCCCTTGAGCAGGCTGAGGGCCTGGCTCAGCTGGAAGTCATTGTCCTGCGGACGGTCCTTGCGTTTGGCGCTGCCTGATGGCCGGTCGGCGCCGCCGTTACCGTTGCCCAGGTGGCCCTGCAGGTCGGCTTCCTTGAAGTTGTCGTTGTCCACCTCGGCGGTCAGCTTGGCCTGACGCACTTCGATGTCCGGGACAATGCCCTGGGCCTGGATCGAGCGGCCGTTCGGGGTGTAGTACAAGGCGGTGGTGAGCTTGAGGGCGCGATCGTTGTTCAGCGGCAGTACGGTTTGTACCGAACCTTTGCCGAAACTGTCGGTGCCCATCAGCACGCCACGTTTATGGTCCTGCAGGGCGCCGGCGACAATTTCTGAAGCCGAAGCACTACCGCCGTTGATCAGTACCACCAATGGCACGCCTTCGCTGGCGTCAGACGGGTCGGCCGAGAAGCGCAGCTCGGAGTTGGCAATGCGGCCCTTGGTGTAGACGATCAGGCCTTTGGTCAGGAAGTGGTCAGCCACTTCCACCGCCGACTGCAGCACGCCACCGGGGTTGTTGCGCAGGTCGAGGACCAGGCCGCGCAGCTTCTTGCCGTTGTCCTTGCGCAGTTTGGCCAGGGCCTTGCCGACTTCTTCGCCGGTCTTGACCTGGAACTGGGTGATGCGGATATAGCCGTAGCCGTCTTCAAGCAGCTGGCTCTTGACGCTCTTGACCTGAATCACCGCACGGGCAAGGGTCACGTCGAAAGGCGTGCCGCCGTCGCGCACCAGGGTCAGGGTGATTTTCTCGCCGATCTTGCCGCGCATCTTGTCGACTGCTTCGGTCATGGTCTGGCCGCGGGTCGGCTGGCCGTTGATCTTGACGATCAGGTCACCGGCCTCGATCCCGGCGCGCGAGGCCGGGGTGTCATCGATCGGCGATACCACTTTGACGAAGCCATCTTCCATGCCGACTTCGATGCCCAGGCCACCGAACTCGCCGCTGGTGCTTTCCTGCAGCTCCTGGAAGTCTTCCGGGCCGAGGTAGGCGGAATGCGGGTCGAGGTTGCTGAGCATGCCCTTGATGGCGTTCTCCAGCAGGGTCTTGTCGTCCACCGGCTCGACATAGGCCGCCTTGATCCGGTCCATGACCTCGGCGAAGGTGCGCAGCTCGTCCAGCGGCAGTGGCGCCTTGGCAGGGGCCGATACCGTCGTGGCCGGCACCGGGGTCGGCTTGACGGGCTCGGCCGCACGGGCCAGGGGCGCGCCGAGGACCAGGGCGATGGTCAGGGCCAGCGAGGTGAGGCGAGGCGAATGCAGCATGTCGAACGAACTCCTGATCCTGGTAGCGCTCCGGCTGGAGCCTCGGCGTAGCCCGATATCGCGCTACGCCGTCAAATACGGGTGGTGGTACCTATCCCTGGGCACGGCACCATTGTGCGGGGTCGCTTGGGCGACCTTGCTGGCGGATGGCGAAGTACAGCCCCGAGCTGTCCTGGCCGCCGCTGTTGCCGACGGTGGAAATCGCCTCGCCGGCCTTGACGACGTCTCCGGCGCTCTTGAGCAGGCTCTGGTTATGGCCGTAGAGGCTCAGGTAACCATTACCATGGTCGAGAATGACCAGAAGTCCAGCGCCGCGCAACCAGTCGGCAAACACCACCCGGCCACCGTGTACGGCGCGCACCTGGCTGCCTGGGGAGGCGCTGATCATCACGCCGTCCCATTTGGTCCGCGAATCACCGCCGCGGGTTTCGCCAAAGCGTGCCAGCAATCGACCATTGACTGGCCATGGAAGTTTGCCCCGGGCTGAAGAAAAAGCGCCGCCGAAGGTTTCGCCGCTGCTGGAAACCAGCGGGCCGGGGATGCTCTTGGGCTTGCTCGGCGCATCATCCTTGGCTGCCAGGGCTTCGCGCTGGCGCTGTTTTTCTGCCTCCTGAGCCGCCAGCAAGGCCTTTTGCCGCGCTTCTTCGGCTTCTCGGGCCTGACGGGCGAGGGTTTCCTCGATGGTCTTGAGGACCTTGCTCAGATCGGCCTGGTCTTGCTCGCGAGCTTGCAGCTTCTGGTCACGGGCCTTGACGTCGTTGTTCAGCTTGGCCAGTACCTGCTGGCGTTCGGTGCGGACTTTTTCCAGCTCCTGGCGCTGGGCATCGAGATTGCCTTGCTGGGCCAGCAACTGGGCCTGCTGCAGGCTGATGTCCTGCTCGACGTTGGCCAGCTGGCGCAAGGTTTCATTGAAGCTGCGCAACTGCTCCAGGCGCGCCTGGCTCAGGTAATCGTAATAGGTCAGGGTGCGCGCGAATTTCTCCGGGTTCTGCTGGTTGAGCAGCAGCTTGAGGTATTCCTCGCGACCGTTCTGGTAGGCCGAACGGGCCTGGATGGCAATCAGGCGTTGTTGTTCAACGCGGGCGCTCTGGAGTTTTTTTTTCTCGTGGTCAAGGCGCTCCAGCTCGCCCTGAGTCTTTTTTAGTTCCTGTTGCAGGGCCTCCACCTGCTTTTCCAGCTTGCCGATGTCGGTTTCTGTGCTGCGCAGGTCTTTCTGCACACCGGATTTTTCCTGCTGCAACTGGCCGAGCATTTTCTTCAGCTCGGCAATGTCCTGACGCGTGGCGTCGAGTTGCTGCTGGGTTTGCGCGCGCTCGTCGGCAAACGCCGGGCTGAGCAGGCAAGACAGGGCTAGAACAATCAGGGCGCGAAACATGGAGTGGGCGACACCAGGGATAGAGACTGGCCTAGTATGCCCGCCGCGGCTTGCAAAAAAAACGCCTCAAGGCAACTGCATTGAGGCGTTTGTCCGGAAAACCGACCGTTGCGGCCGGTTTAGCGGCTTCAGGCGTCGATCAGAATCGACGTACCGGTCATTTCTGCAGGCTTTTCCAGGCCCAGCAGCTTGAGCATGGTCGGCGCCACGTCAGCCAGCACGCCACCTTCGCGGACCTGCAGGTTGCGCTTGCCAACATAGATGAACGGCACCGGCTCAGTGGTATGCGCGGTGTGCGCTTGACCTGTGCAGGCGTCTTCCATCTGCTCGACGTTGCCGTGGTCGGCGGTGATCAGGGCTTCTCCACCGACCTTGTCCAGCGCCTCGACGATACGGCCGACACACAGGTCCAGGGCTTCGACAGCCTTGACCGCGGCTTCGAACACGCCGCTGTGGCCGACCATGTCGCCGTTGGCGTAGTTGACCACGATCACGTCGTAGCGCTGCTGCTCGATGGCTTCGACGATGCGGTCGGTGACTTCCGGGGCGCTCATCTCCGGCTGCAGGTCATAAGTAGCAACCTTCGGCGACGGGATCAGGATGCGCTCTTCGCCTTCGAACGGCTCTTCACGGCCGCCGGAGAAGAAGAAGGTGACGTGGGCGTACTTCTCGGTTTCGGCGATGCGCAGCTGGGTCTTGCCGTTTTTCGCCAGGTATTCGCCGAGCACGTTGTCCAGGCTGCCCGGTGCGAACGCGGCAGGCGCCGGGATCTTGGCCGAGTATTGGGTCAGGCCGATATAGGCGGCCAGCTTTGGCAGGCGCGCGCGTGGGAACTCGTTGAAGTCGGCTTCGACGAACACCCGCGACAGTTCGCGGGCGCGGTCGGCACGGAAGTTCATGAAGATCACCGCATCGCCGTCTTCGACCGTGACCGCTTCGCCAACGCGCGTGGCTTTGACGAACTCATCGCTTTCGCCACGGGCATAGGCCGCTTCCAGGCCGGCCAGGGCGCTGTCGGCGGTGTATTCGGCGGCGCTGTCGACGATCAGGTTGTAGGCAGCCGATACGCGGTCCCAGCGGTTGTCGCGGTCCATGGCGAAGTAGCGGCCGATCAGGCTGGCGATGCGGCCCTTGCCGAGTTTGGCGAAGGTGGCGTCGAGCAGTTCGATGGACGATTGCGCGCTTTTCGGCGGCGTGTCGCGACCGTCGAGAAAGGCGTGCAGGTAGATTTTCTCGGCACCGCGCTGAGCAGCCAGTTCGGCCATGGCGATCAGGTGATCCTGGTGACTGTGCACGCCGCCATCGGACAGCAGGCCGAGGATGTGCACGGCCTTGCCGGTAGCCACGGCCTTGTCGACCGCGCCGCAGAGTACGGCGTTGTCGAAGAACTCGCCGTCCTTGATGGCCTTGGTGACCCGGGTAAAGTCCTGGTACACCACGCGACCGGCACCGAGGTTCATGTGACCGACCTCGGAGTTGCCCATCTGTCCGTCAGGCAAACCGACGTCCATGCCGGACCCGGAGATCAAGCCGTGCGGCTGGGTGGCGCGCAGGCGATCGTAAACCGGCGTGCTGGCCGAGTAGATGGCGTTGTATTCGTGGCTTTCGCTGTGACCGAAACCATCCAGGATGATCAGGACCAAAGGTTTTGGCGTGCTCGTCATCAATCCCACTCACGGTTGTTCAGATGATAAAGACACGCATTTTAGGGCAAATTGGTCATGAATGACGAATTAACCTTGTTCGCCAATGACGGCTGGCCGACGGACTGCAGGGGTTAGATGAGAATTACTGCCGACAAGCCGGTCGGGCGGGCTTTGGCCGACCTTGGGGGCTGTGTATACTGGCCAACATTTTTAATGGCCTGGAACACCCTCCGATGGTTGCTCACCTGATTGAATTCGCAACAAATCACTATCTGCTGGTTGGTATCTTCGTCGTTCTGCTGGTGCTGCTGATCATCACCGAAGCGCGCAAAGGCGGACGCAGCCTGAGCACTGGCGAGCTGACCGCACTGGTCAACAGCGATAAAGGCCTGGTGATCGACATTCGTTCGACCAAGGATTACGCCGCTGGCCATATCGTCGGTGCCCTGAACATTCCGCAGGACAAGTTCGCCGCGCGTATCGGCGAGCTGGAAAAGCACAAGGCCAACAAGACCCTGATCGTCGTCGATGCCATGGGCCAGCACGCTGGCACCACCGCCCGCGAACTGCTCAAAGCCGGCTTCACCGCTGCCAAGCTGTCTGGCGGTGTGTCGAGCTGGAAAGCCGACAACCTGCCATTGGTGAAGTGAAATGAGCGACGTCATCGTCTATTCCAGCGATTACTGCCCTTATTGCTCGCAGGCCAAACGCCTGCTGCAGAGCAAAGGTGTGGCCTTCGAAGAGATCAAGGTCGATGGCAAGCCGCAGGTGCGCGCCGAAATGAGCCAGAAGGCCGGCCGTACCTCGGTGCCGCAGATCTGGATCGGCAACACCCACGTCGGCGGTTGCGACGACCTGTATGCCCTTGAGCGCGCCGGTAAACTCGACGGCTTGCTCAAGGCCTGAACCAGAACCCCTATTAAAGACCCTGGAAAGAAGGATCTGTCATGACTGATCAACAGAACAACGACGCAGCAGCAGCCGACGAAAGCACCCCGCAATTCTCCCTGCAGCGCATCTATGTGCGTGACCTGTCGTTCGAAGCGCCGAAAAGCCCGGCGATCTTCCGTCAGCAGTGGGAGCCGAGTGTTGCCCTGGACCTGAACACCAAGCAGAAAGGTCTGGAAGGCGATTTCCACGAAGTCGTACTGACCTTGTCGGTAACCGTCAAGAATGCTGACGAAGTGGCTTTCATTGCCGAAGTCCAGCAGGCCGGTATCTTCCTGATCAAGAACCTCGATGCGGCTTCGATGAGCCACACCCTGGGCGCGTTCTGCCCGAACATCCTGTTCCCGTACGCGCGTGAAGCACTGGACAGCCTGGTGACCCGTGGCTCGTTCCCGGCGCTGATGCTGTCGCCGGTCAACTTTGACGCCCTGTACGCCCAGGAAATGCAACGCATGCAGGAAGCTGGCGAAGCCCCTTCGCTGCAATAAACCTGTTGCGATGTAGCGAAAAAGCGCCCTGATGGGCGCTTTTTTCATGGCTCAGGCAAAACCTTGCTGGCGCCAGGCCTCATACACCGTCACTGCCACGGTATTGGACAGGTTCAGGCTTCGGCATCCCGGCCGCATCGGCAGGCGCAGGCGCTGCTCGGCGGGCAGGCTGTCCAGCACCTCGGCAGGCAAGCCACGGCTTTCCGGACCGAACAGGAAGGCGTCGCCAGGCTGGAATGCCGTCTCGTGGTAGGGGTGCGAGGCCTTGGTGGTGAAGGCGAACAGGCGCGGCTGGCCAAGGCTTTCCAGGCAGCTGGGCAGGTCGGCGTGGCGCTTGAGGGTGGCATACTCGTGGTAGTCCAGCCCGGCGCGGCGCAGGCGCTTGTCGTCCAGTTCGAAGCCGATCGGCTCGATCAGGTGCAAGTGACAGCCGCTGTTGGCGCACAGCCTTATAATATTGCCAGTATTCGGCGGAATCTCTGGTTGAAAGAGGATGACGTGAAACATGCACGGCTCCGAGCATAAAGATGGCGAGCATTCTACTCCTGAACCGGACCCGCGTTCGCAGCAATGGCCGCGCGTGCTGTTTTCCCTGGCGATTTTCGGCATGTTGGTGGGCTTGATGATCGGCCGGTTGACCGCCCCCGAGCCGCGGGTGCTGGAGCAGGTTCAGGTGGTCGAGGGTGGCCTGGACCTGTGGTTCAACGAAGAGCCCAAGCTGCACGGCGAAGAAGTCGATGGCACCCTGGCCTTGCTGTTCGAGGCCGAAGGCAAGGTGGCCCGGGGCCAGTTGCGCCAGCAGGGCAAACCGGTCAGTTGGCGGGTGCAGAAGAGTGATGGCGGGTTGCTGGTGACCCTGGTCGCGGCCCGTCCTCTGCACGGCAACTGGGCCGGAGCAGAGGATGATGGGCGCTGGCGTGTGCAGGTGAGACTGCACGAATAAAAGAGGGGAATCCCCGGCCTGCCTGTACCAAGGCCCCCAAAACTGGAAGTACTGATACTAATGCAGGGTGTGTGCCAGTTTTATTGCAGCCCGCAGATTAGTGGGTTTAACGGGCTGGGACGGGGTTTTACCGGGGATTTGTGCCTTGCTGCGGTGCGTCGAGGCAGATTTCGGTGCATGGCGGTGCGGCCCCTCGCTGGCAAGGCCAGCTCCCACAAGGTACATGTATAGCCATTGTGGGAGCCGGCTTTGCCGGCGAAGAGGCCCTGGAGGTCAGGCCTCGTCGTCGCCGTCTTCTTCGCCACCGGCGACCTTCATCCCCAACTCCTTGATCTTGCGCGTCAGGGTATTGCGCCCCCAGCCGAGCAATACCGCGGCATCGCGACGGCGGCCAGCGGTGTGTTTGAGGGCGATCTCAATCATGATCCGTTCGAAGCTTGGCACGGCGCTGTCGAGCAGGCTGGTTTGGCCGCGGGCCAGGGCCTGGTCGGCCCATTGACGCAGCGCCTGCTCCCAGTTGGTCACTGGCGTGCTGTCCTGCGGCAGGTTGAGCAGTTCTGGCGGCAAGTCACCGATATGCACTTCGCGGCCCGAAGCCATCACCGTGATCCAGCGGCAGGTGTTCTCCAGCTGGCGCACGTTGCCCGGCCACGGCAGGTTGCGCATGAACTCTTCGGTCTCGGGTTTGAGCAGCTTGGGCTCAACCGCCAGCTCCTGAGCGGCGCGGCCGAGGAAGTGCCGGGCCAGGGTCGGGATGTCCTCGCGACGGTCGGCCAGGCGCGGGATATGGATGCGGATCACGTTGAGGCGATGGAACAGGTCTTCACGGAACTTGCCGGCCTGCACCAGGGTTTCCAGATTCTGGTGGGTCGCGGCGATGATGCGTACGTCGACCTTCACCGGCACATGGCCACCGACCCGGTAGAACTCGCCGTCGGCCAGTACCCGCAGCAGACGGGTCTGGGTATCGGCCGGCATGTCGCCGATTTCGTCGAGGAACAGGGTGCCACCATCGGCCTGTTCGAAGCGCCCGCGACGCAGATTGGCGGCGCCGGTAAACGCGCCTTTTTCATGGCCGAACAGCTCCGACTCCATCAGGTCCTTGGGAATCGCCGCCATGTTCAGGGCGATGAACGGTGAGGCTGCCCGTGGACTGTGGCGGTGCAGGGCATGGGCCACCAGTTCTTTACCGGTACCCGACTCGCCGTTGATCAGCACGGTGATGTTGGAGTGGCTGAGGCGACCGATAGCGCGGAACACCTCCTGCATCGCCGGCGCCTCGCCGATGATTTCCGGGGTGCGGGTCAGGCTCGGGGCGATATCCAGGCCCTGTTGCTCCTGGGCGTGCTGGTTGGCGCGCTTGACCAGCGATACCGCCTCATCGACGTCGAACGGTTTGGGCAGGTATTCGAATGCGCCGCCCTGATAGGACGCCACCGCGCTGTCCAGATCCGAGTGGGCGGTCATGATGATCACCGGCAGGCGCGGGTGCTGTTCGCGAATCTGCGCCAGCAGGTCCAGACCGCTGGCCCCGGGCATGCGGATATCGGAGATGATCACGTCCGGCTGCTGCCGGGCCAGGCGGCTCATGACGCCGTCGGCACTGTCGAAACTCTGGGTGGTCATGCCTTCCTGTTGCAGGGCTTTTTCCAGGACCCAGCGGATGGAGCGATCATCGTCGACGATCCAGACGGTTTCACTTCGGCTCATGAGGCGGTGGCTCCTTGTTCCAGCGGCAGAAAGATCGAGAAGGTGGTGTGGCCTGGATGGCTGTCACATTCGATCAGGCCCTGGTGCTGGCTGATGATGTTCTGGGTAATGGCCAGGCCCAGCCCGGTACCGTCCGGACGGCCGCTGACCATGGGGTAGAAGATGGTTTCCTGCAGCTCGCCAGGGATACCCGGACCGTTGTCGATGATCTCGACCTTGGCCACCAGGCGATGGCGGGTATGGCCGATGGTGAACTGACGCATGGCACGGGTGCGCAGGCTGATGCGGCCCAGGCGCAGTTCGTTCTGGCCGCTGATGGCCTGCATGGCGTTGCGCACGATATTGAGTACGGCCTGGATCATCTGCTCGCGGTCGATCAGCACGTCCGGCAGGCTCGGGTCGTAGTCACGCACCAGGGTGATGCCGCCCTGGCTTTCGGCTTCGACCAGGCTGCAGACCCGTTCGAGTACTTCGTGGATGTTGGTCATGGCCAGCGACGGCAGCTTGTTCGAACCGAGCATGCGATCGACCAGGTTGCGCAGGCGGTCCGCCTCTTCAATGATCACATTGGTGTAATCCTTGAGGCTTTCTTCGGGCAGTTCCCGCGAGAGCAGCTGTGCGGCGCCGCGAATCCCGCCCAGCGGGTTCTTGATCTCGTGGGCCAGGCCGCGCACCAGCAACTTGGTGGTTTCCTGCTTGGACAGTTGGGCCTCTTCCTTGGTGATGCGCAGCAGCCGGTCGCGGGGGTGCACCTCAAGCAGCAGCAAGGTGCGGCCACTGCTGAGGATCGGCGTTACCGCATAGTCGACGGTCTGGGTCTGCCCGGTCAGCGAAGTCAGCTGTGCTTCGCGCTTGGTGAACGGGTGCGCGTGTTCCACCGCCTGGCGCAGGGAGTTGAGCGCTTCAGGGGATTCGGTGAACAACTCGCTGATGAATTGCCCATGGCTGCGCTGGCCACTGATGGCCAGGAGCATTTCCGCTGCCGGGTTCATGTACTCAAGGCGCAATTCGGCATTGAGCAGAATGGTGGCAGTGGTCAGGTTGTCCAGTAGCAGTCGGTGCAGGGCATCGCTGATGGTCATGGGGCGTCGGTGACCTCTTTTGGCTCATGACGACCCCGGCTGGGCCAGGGTCGCGGGCGCTGGTTGTCTGCTGGTGAGAAGAAAATGCAAAAAACAAACCAAGGCTCCGAAAAGAAGCGTATTTGCCGGATAAAGACCTGTATTTGCGCTAAATATGGCTACAAAGCCCTGATCTGGCGGTTTTCTTGAACCAAAATGGGCTGATTTGCTTAGGTGCAAGCTATTGCGTGCACCAATATAGAGCATAGAGGAGGATTTACTGCGCGGCGCATAAATGGGCGGTGGCACGGATCAGGGCCAGCGCTCGTTGCGGGCTTGTCTCGCGCTGCTCGATGGCCTGGGCCAGTGCAGGTTGGCAAGGCACCGGGCGGCTGCGGTCGAAGGTCGCCAGCTGGCTGAGCAGGGTGCGTTGCAGACGGTCCAGCTGTGGGCGTAACTGCTTGGCCAGATCGATGCGTGGCGTTTGTGGTGCGCTGCCCGCCGCATGCCAGCGTGACAGCGCGCTGTACTGGAGCAACTTATTGGCTTCGATCTGATCGGTAAAAAACACGGCTGCGCGCTGACTGTCGACGCCCAGGCGCGCGGCTTGAGCCTGGGCGTCGGCGATCACCTGCAGTTCGCGCTCGCTGGCTTGTACCGGCTGGCCCGAGTCCCATTTGTTCAGGGCAACGGCTTCGGCGATATCCAGGCGTTGTTCGACGCTGTCGAGCAATGGCTGCAGCGCGCTGACCGGTGGCGGTGTCGATGTGCAGCCTTGGGCGAGGAGCAGGGGCGTGAACAGCAGGGTAAACAGGGCTGTGCGCATGATGAGGAGTCCTGAACAGAAAAAGACCAGTGTGCCGCGTTGTGAGCGTTAAACCTGTCGGCTGTGACCTATGCATGCGTCAGAAAAAGAAAAGGCCTCCCGAAGGAGGCCTCTCTTTGATGGCGTTACACCGTCACGGAATCAGCAGCTGTAGTACAGCTCGTATTCCAGTGGGTGTACGAAGGTGCGGACCTTGATCTCTTCTTCGCTCTTCAGCTCGATGAAGGCATCGATGAAGTCGTCGGAGAACACGCCGCCCTTGGTCAGGAACGCACGGCCCTTGTCCAGCTCTTCCAGGGCTTCCTTCAGGCTGCCGCAAACCTGCGGGATGTCCTTGGCCTCTTCAGGCGGCAGGTCGTACAGGTTCTTGTCGGCGGCATCGCCTGGGTGGATCTTGTTCTGGATACCGTCGAGGCCGGCCATCAGCAGCGCGGCGAAGGCCAGGTACGGGTTGGCCGACGGGTCCGGGAAGCGCGCTTCGATACGGCGGGCTTTCGGGCTGGAAACGTAAGGGATACGGATCGAAGCGGAACGGTTGCGAGCCGAGTAGGCCAGCATTACCGGCGCTTCGAAGCCTGGCACCAGACGCTTGTAGGAGTTGGTCGACGGGTTGGTGAAGCCGTTCAGGGCCTTACCGTGCTTGATGATACCGCCGATGAAGTACAGGGCAGTGTCGGACAGGCCGGCATAGCCTTCGCCTGCGAAGGTGTTCTTGCCTTCTTTCCAGATCGACATGTGCACGTGCATGCCCGAGCCGTTGTCGCCGTACAGTGGCTTCGGCATGAAGGTGGCAGTGCGGCCGTAAGCGTCGGCAACGTTGTGCACGACGTATTTCAGGGCCATGACTTCGTCAGCTTTCTTCACCAGGGTGTTGAACTTGACGCCGATTTCGTTCTGGCCGGCAGTCGCCACTTCGTGGTGGTGAACTTCGACGGTCTGACCCATTTCTTCCAGTGCGTTGCACATGGCAGTACGGATTTCGTGGTCGTGGTCGAACGGCGGAACCGGGAAGTAACCACCTTTGACGCCTGGACGGTGGCCTTTGTTGCCGCCTTCAACGTCCTGGTCGGACATCCACGAGCCTTGCTCGGAGAAGATCTTGAACATCGAGCCGGAAATGTCCGACTTGAACTTCACTTCGTCGAAGATGAAGAACTCAGGCTCTGGACCGGCGAACACGGTGTCACCGATGCCGGTGCTCTTGAGGTACTCTTCGGCACGCTTGGCGATCGCGCGCGGGTCACGGTCGTAACCCTGCATGCTCGAAGGGTCGACGATGTCGCAGGTCAGGATCAGGGTCGGCTCTTCGGTGAACGGGTCCAGCACGGCGGTTTCGTCGACCGGCATCAGGATCATGTCCGAGGCTTCGATGCCTTTCCAGCCAGCGATGGAGGAACCGTCGAACATCTTGCCGACTTCGAAGAAGTCTTCCTCCAGCGCATCACGGGCCGGCATGGTCACGTGGTGCTGTACGCCCTTGGTGTCAGTGAAGCGCAGATCAATCCATTTAACGTCATGATCTTTGATGAGTTGAACCGACTTCGACATAGTGTCCTCCGGGTGGGGTAGAGCTAGCCTGTGCAGCCCTGGAATTTGGGTGATGCCGGGCGCGAATAGTCGGCCAAGGCAACCTGCATCACAAGGGAGCAAATTGCATGCCAGTGCCCCGGTTTGGAATTTTTGCCCGATTGCCAAGCATTTCAGGGGCGTCAGCCTGAAATATGGGCGGTTTTCTGCACTCATAAGAGGCGTAAATGAAGCGTGATGCCTCATTTTGGTGCGCGGAAAACCTTCTGTAGATTAATTGGTTAAACCTTGAGCAATTTCCGCTATAATCCGCGCCCCACTTTTTTAGTCGGCACCTCGCGCGCTGTATTTCATGAAACTAATCGTAAAAGTCTTCCCAGAGATCACCATCAAGAGCCGCCCGGTTCGCAAACGCTTCATCCGTCAACTGGGCCGCAACATCCGTACCGTGCTCAAGGACCTCGATCCTGCGCTCGCGGTTGACGGTGTCTGGGACAACCTCGAGGTGGTCACCCGCATCGAGGACGAGAAAGTCCTGCGCGAGATGACCGAGCGTCTGACCTGCATGCCGGGCATTGCCCACTTCCTGCAGGTCGACGAGTACCCGCTGGGTGACTTCGACGATATCGTCGCCAAGTGCAAGGCCCACTTCGGCCACCTGCTGGCCGGCAAGCGCTTCGCCGTACGCTGCAAGCGTGGCGGTCACCACGACTTCAGCTCGATGGACGTCGACCGTTATGTCGGCAGCCAGCTGCGTCAGCAGTGCGGCGCCGCCGGTATCGACCTGCGCAACCCCGAGGTCGAGGTGCGCATCGAGGTGCGTGACAAGCGCCTGTACGTGATCCACAACCAGCACAAGGGCATCGGCGGCTACCCGCTGGGCGCGCTGGAGCAGACCCTGGTGCTGATGTCCGGCGGTTTCGACTCCACCGTGGCGGCCTACCAGATGATGCGCCGCGGTCTGATGACCCACTTCTGCTTCTTCAACCTCGGCGGCCGCGCCCACGAGCTGGGGGTGATGGAAGTCGCCCACTTCCTGTGGAAGAAATACGGCAGCAGCCAGCGCGTGCTGTTCGTCAGCGTGCCGTTCGAAGAAGTGGTCGGCGAGATTCTCGGCAAGGTCGACAACAGCTACATGGGCGTGACCCTCAAGCGCATGATGCTGCGCGCGGCGACCAATATTGCCGACCGTCTCGAGATCGATGCGCTGGTCACCGGCGAAGCGATCTCCCAGGTGTCGAGCCAGACCCTGCCGAACCTGGCGGTGATCGACTCGGCCACCGAGAAGCTGGTGCTGCGCCCGCTGCTGGCCAGCCACAAGCAGGACATCATCGACCAGGCCAACCAGATCGGCACTGCCGAGTTCGCCAAGCACATGCCTGAATACTGCGGCGTGATTTCGGTGAACCCGACCACCTGCGCCAAGCGTCACCGCGTCGACCATGAAGAGAAGCAGTTCGACATGGCCGTGCTTGAGCGTGCCCTGGAGCGTGCTCGCCTGATCTCCATCGACCATGTGATCGATGAACTCAGCCAGGATATTCAGATCGAAGAAGTCAGCCAGGCGCTGGCCGGGCAAGTGGTGATCGACATTCGTCACCCTGATGCCCAGGAAGACCAGCCCCTGGAACTGGACGGCATCGAGGTCAAGGCCTTGCCGTTCTACGCCCTGAACAGTCGCTTCAAGGAACTGGACGCTACGCGCCAGTACCTGCTGTATTGCGACAAGGGTGTGATGAGTCGCCTGCATGCCCATCATTTGCTCAGTGAGGGACATGCCAATGTGCGCGTTTATCGTCCGACATAAAACGCCGGGGCTATATGGCGGGAGCATCCGCCATCGCCCCCCCGACCTGCGGGCCCGTTGAGCGCCATTCATTCATATTCGCCGCCTAGACTGGGCGGCAACCCGAATCCTCTGATCGAGATACACACGTGATCGAAAATCTGCGTAACATCGCCATCATCGCCCACGTTGACCATGGTAAAACCACCCTGGTCGACAAACTCCTGCGTCAGTCCGGCACTCTGGAGCGTAACGAGCTCAACGACGAGCGCGTCATGGACTCCAACGACCAGGAAAAAGAGCGCGGTATTACCATTCTGGCGAAAAACACCGCCATCAACTGGAACGGCTACCACATCAACATCGTCGACACCCCCGGCCACGCCGACTTCGGTGGCGAGGTTGAGCGTGTAATGTCGATGGTTGACTCCGTGCTGCTGCTGGTCGACGCCCAAGACGGCCCTATGCCGCAAACCCGTTTCGTGACCAAGAAGGCTTTCGAAGCCGGCCTGCGTCCAATCGTCGTTATCAACAAGGTTGACCGTCCGGGCGCGCGTCCTGACTGGGTTCTGGACCAGATCTTCGACCTGTTCGACAACCTCGGTGCTACCGAAGAACAGCTGGACTTCAAAGTCGTCTACGCCTCGGCCCTGAACGGCATTGCCGGTCTGGACCACACCGAAATGGCCGAAGACATGACCCCGCTGTACCAGTCGATCATCGACAACGTTCCAGCGCCAGCTGTTGACCGTGACGGTCCGTTCCAGATGCAGATTTCGGCACTGGACTACAACAGCTTCCTCGGTGTTATCGGCGTTGGCCGTATCGCCCGTGGTCGCGTCAAGCCGAACACCCCGGTTGTCGCTATCGACGTCGACGGCAAGAAGCGCAACGGCCGTATCCTCAAGCTGATGGGTCACCACGGTCTGCACCGCGTTGACGTCGAAGAAGCCCAGGCTGGCGACATCGTCTGCATCAGCGGTTTCGACGAGCTGTTCATCTCCGACACCCTGTGCTCCCCGGACGCAGTCGAAGCGATGAAGCCGCTGACCGTTGACGAGCCAACCGTTTCGATGACCTTCCAGGTCAACGATTCGCCGTTCTGCGGTAAAGAAGGCAAGTTCGTGACTTCCCGTAACATCAAGGAACGTCTGGACAAAGAGCTGCTGTACAACGTTGCACTGCGCGTTGAAGAAGGCGACTCGGCTGACAAGTTCAAGGTTTCCGGCCGTGGTGAGCTGCACCTGTCGGTTCTGATCGAAACCATGCGTCGCGAAGGCTTCGAAATGGGCGTTGGTCGTCCGGAAGTGATCATCCGCGAAATCGACGGCGTCAAGCACGAACCGTTCGAGAACGTGACCATCGACATCCCTGAAGATTCGCAGGGCAAGGTCATGGAAGAAATGGGTCTGCGTAAAGGCGACCTGACCAACATGGTTCCGGATGGCAAGGGCCGTGTACGTCTGGAATACAACATTCCAGCCCGTGGTCTGATCGGTTTCCGTAACCAGTTCCTGACCCTGACCAACGGTGCAGGCATCCTGACCTCGATCTTCGATCGCTATGCTCCAATGAAGTCCGGCCACATGTCCGGTCGTCAGAACGGCGTACTGGTATCGGTAGAGACCGGCAAGGCACTGACCTACTCGCTGGAAACCCTGCAGGCTCGCGGCAAGCTGTTCGTTGAGCACGGTCAGGAGATCTACAACGGTCAGATCGTTGGTCTGAACAGCCGTGACAACGACCTGGGCGTCAACCCTACCAAGGGCAAGAAGCTCGACAACATGCGTGCTTCGGGTAAAGACGAAACCATCGCTCTGGTTCCACCTGTTCGCTTCACCCTGGAACAGGCTCTGGAATTCATCCAGGACGACGAGCTGTGCGAAGTGACTCCTAAGTCGATCCGTCTGCGTAAGAAGATCCTCGACGAAGGCGAGCGTACCCGCGCTGCCAAGAAAGCCAAGGCTAACTAAGCCCGGCTGAAACGAAAACGCCCCCGGTCGCAAGGCCGGGGGCGTTTTTGTTTGTGCGCTCGGGGCGCGCTGCGCACGCCAATCGCCGGCAAGGCCAGCTCCCACAAGGGCATGTGTGGGAGCCGGCCTTGCCGGCGATGCTTTTAGCGGCGCGCTGCTGGCTTGGGAATGTAGGCGCAATACCCTGGACGCGGTCCGATCCGCGGGTGATTACGGCAGGTGTCCGGGCGCTTGTCATAAATGGTGCACATGCGGCTTTTACGATCCAGATAGAGGCAATCGTCGTTGCTCATCTGCGCCAGGGTGAAGATCCCCGACTTCTGGTTGAAGCGCTGGATGATCCCGTCCTTCTGCAAGCGCTTGGCAATGTTCTTCGGCGGCTCGCCCACTTCGAACTCATCCACCACGCCCATGCGGATCAGGTCTTTGATTTTCACTTCCGTCGGCAAGGTGCAGCAGGTCGAGTTGCAGCCTCCGCACATATGGCTTTGGTACTTCTGCCAGGTTTCCAGGCGGTCGACTTCGGCGGCGGCAATCAGGGTCGGTTTCATCAGGTTCAGGTTTTAGATGTTCGGGTGGGCGCGCGATCATACCGGAGTTGGTCAAAATGTGAACAACCATTTGCCGGTTCCGCCAGCCATGGCCGCTGTTTTTACGCAGAAACTCCCGAACCTGCGCTTTCGCTCTGTGTCGAACGGTCTAGGCTGAGAAATCTCCATCCGCATTCGTCAACCTGGTCGAGGACGTCGCATGTCTCAGGAACCACTCGCTCGTGACGCAGAGGTGGCCGCTTTTCGCACCGCTGTACTGGACAAATTGACCTACGCGGTCGGCAAAGACCCGGAACACGCCTTCGACCATGACTGGTTCGAAGCCATTGCCCTGGCAGCCCGTGATCATATGGTCGATCACTGGATGGACCACACCCGGCAGATTTATCGCAAGAGCCAGAAGCGGGTGTACTACCTGTCGCTGGAATTTCTCATCGGCCGCTTGCTGTACGACAGCTTGAGCAATCTGGGCTTGCTGGACATCGCCCGCGAGGCGCTCAGTGGCCTGGATGTCGATCTGGAGCGCATTCGCCTGCTGGAGCCCGATGCGGCCCTGGGCAACGGTGGTCTCGGGCGGCTGGCTGCCTGTTTCATGGAGAGCATGTCGACGCTGGGGATTGCCGCCCATGGTTACGGCATTCGCTACGAGCACGGCCTGTTCCGCCAGGCGGTGGTCGATGGCTGGCAGCAGGAGCAGACCGAGAACTGGCTGGATTTCGGCAACCCCTGGGAGTTCGAGCGGGCCGAGGTGATCTATCCGATCAGCTTTGGTGGCAGCGTCGAAACCGTGCATGACGCCAATGGCCAGCAACGCCAGGTGTGGTCGCCGGCCGAGACCGTACGGGCGGTCGCCTATGACACGCCGGTGGTCGGCTGGCGTGGCGCCAGCGTCAACACCTTGCGCCTGTGGCGGGCACGGGCGCTGGAAGAACTGCATCTGGAACGCTTCAACGCCGGTGACCACCTGGGCGCGGTGGCCGAGGTGGCCCGCGCCGAAAGTATCTCGCGGGTGCTGTACCCGGCCGACAGCACCGAGGCCGGCCAGGAACTGCGTCTGCGCCAGGAGTATTTCTTCGTCTGCGCCTCGCTGCAGGATCTGCTGCGTCGCCACCTGAACATGCACGACAGTCTGCTCAACCTGCATGAGTCTGCGGCGATCCAGCTCAACGACACCCACCCCTCGATTGCCGTGGCCGAGTTGATGCGTCTGCTGGTCGATCAGCACGAGGTGCCGTGGGACACGGCCTGGCAACTGACCGTCGATACCCTGGCATACACCAATCACACGCTGCTGCCCGAGGCTCTGGAAACCTGGCCGGTCAGCCTGATGGAGCGCATGCTGCCGCGGCACATGCAGATCATCTACCTGATCAACGCGTTTCACATTGATGCCCTGCGGGCCAAGGGCATCCATGATTTTGACGTGCTGCGCGCGGTGTCGCTGATCGAGGAAGACAACGGCAGGCGTGTGCGCATGGGCAACCTGGCGTTTCTCGGCTCGCACAGCGTCAATGGCGTGTCGGCGTTGCACAGCAAGCTGATGCGCAGCACGGTATTCGCTGAACTGCACAAGCTCTACCCGGAGCGGATCAACAACAAGACCAACGGCATCACCTTCCGCCGCTGGCTGTATCAGGCCAATCCGCAGCTGACCGGCATGCTGGTCGAGGCGCTGGGTAAAGACGTGCTCGACAACCCGCAAGGCCGTCTGCGCGATCTCGACCCGTTTGCCGACAAGGCAGCGTTCCGCAAACAGTTCGCCGAGCAACGGCTGCACAGCAAGAAAGCCCTGGCCAGCCTGATCCAGGAGCGCCTGGGTATTACCGTCAACCCGCAAGCGATGTTCGATGTGCAGGTCAAACGCATCCACGAATACAAGCGCCAGTTGCTCAACCTGCTGCACACCGTGGCCTTGTACCAGGCGATACGCGCCGAGCCCGGTACCAACTGGGCACCGCGGGTGAAGATTTTCGCCGGCAAGGCGGCGGCCAGCTACCACCAGGCCAAGTTGATCATCAAACTGAGCAACGACATCGCCCGGGTGGTGAACAACGACCCGACCGTGCGCGGCCTGCTCAAGGTGGTGTTCCTGCCCAACTACAACGTCAGCCTGGCGGAAAGCATCATCCCGGCGGCCGATCTTTCCGAGCAGATCTCCACCGCCGGTTACGAAGCCTCCGGCACCAGCAACATGAAGTTCGGGCTCAATGGCGCCCTGACCATCGGCACCCTGGACGGTGCCAACGTTGAGATGTGCGAGCAGGTTGGTGCCGAGAACATGTTCATCTTCGGCCTGACCGCGCAGCAGGTGGAGGCGCGTAAACGCAGTGGCGACTTTGGTGCCCATACCGCGATCAGCGCCTCGTACCGGCTCAACGACGTGCTCCAGGCCATTCGCAGCGGCGTGTTCTCCCCGGATGATCCGGCCCGTTACGTAGGGCTGGTGGACTCGCTGGTGGCCCACGACCGCTTCCTGGTCTGCGCCGACTTCGATGCCTACTGGGACGCTCAGCTGCGCGTCGAAGCGCTCTGGCACGATCCCAAGCAGTGGTGGCGCATCGCAGTGCTCAACACCGCGCGCATGGGCTGGTTTTCCTCGGACCGGACCATTCGCGAGTACGCCACGCAGATCTGGAAAGCCCTCGACTAAGCTGTGCATGACGGCCCGGGAGCGGTGAACTCTCGGGCCAAACTGCCGTCTGATCGGGCAAGCGTGTCGGATAGCTCGCTAGCGCTGCACTCTCCCTGTAAACTGCGGGGGTTTTTACTACCCCCCATCCTTCGGAGCCATACATGTCCCGCGTTACCCTGAGTCGCTATTTGATTGAGCAGACCCGCAGCAACAGTACCCCTGCCGATCTGCGCTTCCTGATCGAAGTGGTGGCGCGTGCGTGCAAGGAGATCAGCCATAACGTTTCCAAGGGCGCCCTGGGCGGTGTTCTGGGCAGCATGGGCACTGAAAACGTGCAGGGCGAAGTCCAGAAGAAACTGGACGTGATTTCCAACGACATCCTGCTCGAAGCCAACGAGTGGGGCGGTCACCTGGCCGGCATGGCGTCCGAAGAAATGGACAACGCCTACCAGATCCCGGGCAAATACCCGAAAGGCGCCTACCTGCTGGTATTCGACCCACTGGACGGTTCGTCGAACATCGACGTCAACGTGTCGGTCGGCACCATCTTCTCGGTACTGCGTTGCCCTAACGAGTACCTGAGCCAGAACGAAAGCCTCAACGAACAGGCCTTCCTGCAGCCAGGCACCAAGCAGGTTGCCGCCGGTTACGCGATCTATGGTCCGCAGACCATGCTGATCCTGACCCTGGGCAACGGCGTCAAAGGCTTCACCCTGGACCGCGAGCTGGGCAGCTTCGTTCTGACCCACGAGAACATCCAGGTACCGGAAACCACCGCCGAATTCGCCATCAACATGTCCAACCAGCGTCACTGGGAAGAGCCGGTAACCCGCTATGTGGGCGAACTGCTGGCCGGTGAGACCGGTCCGCTGAAAAAGAACTACAACATGCGCTGGATCGCCTCGATGGTTGCTGATGTGCATCGCATCCTGACCCGTGGCGGCCTGTTCATGTACCCGCGTGACGCGCGCGAGCCGTCCAAGCCGGGCAAGCTGCGTCTGATGTACGAAGCCAACCCGATGTCGTTCATCATCGAACAGGCTGGCGGTGCTTCCACCGACGGCAAACAGCGCATCCTCGACATCCAGCCCGAGAGCCTGCACCAGCGCGTGGCAGTGTTCCTCGGCTCCAAGCAGGAAGTCGAGCGCGTTACCGGTTATCACCAGGAGTAAGTCATGCTCGCACCTTGGCAGCCGTTACTGGAGTGGTGGTTCGGATGGGGCACCAGCCCTCAGGACGTCGCTGACGAGAAGAGTACGCTGTGGTTCGGCAAGCACCACGACGTCGAGGCGCAAGAGCGCTTCGGCGATCTGGTTGCCCAGGCACTCGCGGGCGGACTGGACGAGTGGCTGCAAAGCCCGCAGGGCTGGCTGGGCCTGGTTCTGCTGCTCGACCAGTTGCCACGCATGATCCACCGCGACACGCCGCATGCCTTCGATGGCGACCGGCGTGCCCAGGTCCTGGTGATGCAGGGCCTGGACAAGGCCTGGGATTATCAACTGCTGCCGATCCAGCGGGTGTTCATCCTGCTGGTGCTGGAGCATGCCGAAGTGCTCGACTGGCAGAACATCAGTGTCGAATGTTATCAGCTGTTGCTCGATGCGCAGCCGGACAGCGACCGACGCTTGTTCGAAGGCTTTCTCGACTATGCCGAGCAGCATCAGCGGGTGATTGCCCGTTTTGGCCGCTTTCCGCATCGCAATCTGCTGCTGAATCGGCCGAGTACCGATGAAGAGATGGATTTTCTGCTGGAACCCGGCTCGCGGTTTTGAGTTGAATTCAATCGCGGGGCAAGCCCGCTCCCACCGATCCTGTGGGAGCGGGCTTGCCCCGCGATAAATTTCAGATCAGATCCTGAAACTCCCCACCAACTGCTTCAAGCGGCTGGCCTGATTCTCCAGGTCATTGCAGGCCCGCAAGGTCGCTTGCAGGTTCTCCACGCCTTCCTGATTCAGCGTATTGATCTCGGTGATGTCGACATTGATCGACTCGACCACGGCCGTCTGCTCTTCGGTTGCGGTGGCCACCGACTGGTTCATGCCGTCGATCTCACCGATACGCTGGGTCACGCTGCCCAGGCGTTCACCGGCCTGGTTGGCAATGCCGACGCTGTGCTGGCTGTGGCTCTGGCTTTCGGTCATGGTGCTGACCGCGACGCGGGCGCCGGCCTGGAGCTCTTCGATGATGCGCTGCACCTGTTGCGCCGAATCCTGGGTGCGGTGGGCCAGGTTGCGCACCTCATCGGCCACCACTGCGAAGCCGCGCCCGGCCTCACCGGCACGCGCCGCTTCGATGGCGGCATTGAGCGCCAGCAGGTTGGTCTGTTGGGAAATGCCGCTGATCACTTCGAGGATCTGGCCAATGTTCACCGTGTTGGCGTTCAGTGTCTCGATGTTGTCGCACGAGTCGCTGATCCTGGTCGACAGCTGGTTCATCACCTCGATGGTCTGCTCGACCACCTGCTGACCTTCTGCAGCCAGGTTGCGTGCGTCGCTGGAATGCTGCGAGGCGAGGGCAGCGTTCTGGGCGATCTCCTGGGCGGCGGCGCCGAGCTGGTTGATGGCTGCGGCAACACTGCTGGTGCGGCTCGATTGCTGGTCGGCGTTATGGATCGAGGCATTCGAGGCGCTGATGACGCGCAAGGCCACTTCGTTGACCTGGCCGGTGGCCGAGGACACCTCACGGATCGACTCGTGAATGCGTTCGACGAAGCGGTTGAACGACTGGCCGAGGCTGCCGAATTCGTCCTGGGCGTGAATGCGCAGGCGGCGGGTCAGGTCGCCTTCACCTTCGGCGATGTCATGCATCGCCCGGCCCATGACGTGCAGCGGTTCCATCAGCACGCGGATCAACAGGCCCAGCAAGGCGATGATGATCAGCACCGCAATCACCGTGGCAACAATCGCCGAGGTACGCAGTTCGCTGAGCATGGCGAAGGCAAAATCCTGGTCGAGCACCAGCGCCACATACCAGTCGGCAGAGGGCACGCCATTGACCTTGGTGAAGGTGATGAACTGCTGCTGACCTCCCTGTTCAGCCTCCTTGAGACCGCTGCCGATCTGCGGGGTGTTCTTCGGGTAGGCTTCGCTGAGGTTTTTCAGCACCAGCTTGCTGTCGGGGTGGACCAGGATCTTGCCGTCGCCGTTGACGATGAAGGCCTGGCCGTGACCGTCGAAGTTCAGCGCATTGATGATTGCGCTGATGCTGTCCAGGTCGGTGTCGGCACCGTTGACGCCGATCAGCCGGCCTTGATGCTGCACCGGCGTGGCCAGGGTGATCACCAGCTTGTTGGCGGAAGTCGAAATGTACGGTTCGGTGACGATGGTCTGGCCGGCGCTGCTGGCAGCCTTGTACCAGCCGCGTACGCGTGGATCGTAATCGGCAGGGCGGCTGCCCAGGGGGACAGACTGCATGTAGCCATCCTGGCCGCCGAAATAGGTCAGGAGGAAATTGTTGCCGTACACCGGCAGGTTGAGGCTGCGGGTCAGGCTGTCCTTGCCGGCGCCATCGACGGCCACTTGCTGAGACAGCGACTGCAGGATCTGGAGGCGGCTTTGCAGCCAGGTCTGGATATTACTGCTGGTCAGGTTGCCGAGCTCCTGCATGGAGGCCTCGGTATTGCTGCGCAGGGTCTGGCGCTGGCGGTAATCGTTGAACAGGACAAAGCAGGTAAAGGCGACAGCGACCACCAGAGCGGCGGCGAGCAGAATCTTGTGGCTGAACTTCAGGTTTTTTGTCATTGCGGGTCTGTCTGCACAAGGCGGGTCAACGGGGAGGGCGCGGCAATACGTCGCAGCGCGCCCCTGTGTCGTCCGCTTTGGGCAAAAGATTAATGCGCAAGTGGCGCAATACGACCAAAGGCAGTGATTTGACGTCAGGAAAGCGCTGAAGGCGGGGAACCAGACGCGGTTTTACCCTTCTAAGCTGTCGGTAGGCCACCGTGCCTGCACCCTCATGTCCAGGAGTGACCTTTCATGTCGTTGCGTTCCCTCGCCTTGTTGTCCTTGTGCGTGTTTCTGACTGCGTGCAACAAAATCAACCAGGAAAACTATTCACAGCTCAAGGCTGGCATGGCCAAGGCCGAGGTCGAAAAACTGCTCGGCACGCCCAAGGAGTGCTCCGGCGCACTGGGCATGTCCAGTTGCACCTGGGGTGACGAGAAGAGCTTTATCAGCGTGCAATACGCCGCCGACAAAGTGCTGATGTACTCAGGACAGGGGCTCAAATGAAACCGCTACACCTGCTGCTGGCCCTGTGTATCGGCCTGATCCTGGGCGGCTGTGCCAGTTCGGGCACCGGGCCGATTCCGCCGAAGACGGTCGATAGCGTCGACTTCAAGCGTTACCAGGGCAAGTGGTTTGAACTGGCGCGCCTGCCGATGTTTTTCCAGCGCGACTGCGCCCAGTCCGAGGCTCATTACAACCTCAAGCCTGATGGCTCGGTCGGGGTACTGAACCGCTGCCAGACCCTTGAAGGTGAGTGGCAGGAAGCCAGCGGCAACGCCACGCCACAGGTGCCCGGCAAGACCGACAAGCTCTGGGTGGAGTTCGACAACTGGTTCTCGACGGTGCTGCCGGGGGTAACCAGGGGCGAATACTGGGTGCTGTATGTCGGTGACGACTACCAGACCGCGCTGGTCGGCAACCCGGATCGCAAATACCTGTGGATACTTTCGCGCAAGCCGACGGTGCCGGCCTGGCAGCGGGAAAGCCTGCTGGCCAAAGCGCGTCAGCAGGGTTATGACACCAACCGCCTGATCTGGCGGGTGGCGGACAAGGACATGCTTGCGCACACGCCTTGAGGGCCTCATCGCCGGCAAGGCCGGCTCCCACAGTAGTTCAAGTGATGATCACAATCCCTGTGGGAGCTGGCGTTGCCAGCGATAGCCGCACCTCGATTTCGGATCAGCCCAGCAGGCTGCGCAGCACCCCGGTAAACTCCCGTGCGCTGTCTTCTTCCTGGGCATGCCGCCCCTGACGTACTACCCACTGGCCGTTGACCATCACATCCCGCACCTGACGATCCCCTCCGGCGAACAACCAGCGGTTGAGAATGCCGTCCTCGCTGGCGGTAGCCAGATATGGATCGTTGCCATCGAGCACCAGCCAATCCGCCCGCTTGCCTACCGCCAGCTCGCCAATCGGCTGCCCCAGTGCCTGCGCGCCGCCGCTTAACGCCGCGTCATACAAGGTCCGCCCGACCATCGGTTGGTCGCCGCGATAGAGGCGGTTGCGCCGCTGGTCACGCAGGCGCTGGCCGTATTCCAGCCAGCGCAGCTCCTCGACCACGCTCAGCGACACATGGCTGTCGGAGCCAATCCCCAGGCGACCGCCCTGGGCCAGGTAGTCCACCGCCGGGAAGATGCCGTCGCCGAGGTTGGCTTCGGTGGTCAGGCACAGGCCGGCGATTGCACCGCTGCGGGCCATCAGCGCGACTTCATCGGGCTCGGCATGGGTGGCGTGGACCAGGCACCAGCGCTGATCGACTTCGGTGTTTTCGTACAGCCATTGCAGCGGACGGCGTCCGCTCCAGGCCAGGCAGTCGTCGACTTCCTTCTGTTGCTCGGCGATATGGATATGCA
The DNA here is from genome assembly GCF_059415665.1 of Pseudomonas sp. GW821-FHT10B02. NCBI lineage: Bacteria > Pseudomonadati > Pseudomonadota > Gammaproteobacteria > Pseudomonadales > Pseudomonadaceae > Pseudomonas > Pseudomonas sp. GW821-FHT10B02. The sequence goes on from NZ_JBWKNR010000001.1 coordinate 515,141, forward strand.
CCGGGCAGGCCTTGTCGCTGGCGGCCATAACCTCGGCGATCTGCTCCGGGGTGACCGCGCGCAGGGAGTGGAAGCACAGGCCCAGCGCTTGCGCCGGCTGCCTGGCCAGTTGCGGCGCGAGGCGTGACTGCAGATTCAGGTACTGTTCGGTGCTGTTGATAAAGCGGCGCTGGCCTTCATTGGGCGCCTGGCCGCCAAAACCGGAGTGGCTGTACAGCACCGGCAACAAGGTCAGGCCGATGCCACTGGCACTGGCGGCCTGACTGATGCGCAAGGACAACTCGGCCGGATCGGCATAGGCCTGGCCCTCGCTGTCATGATGCACATAGTGGAATTCGGCGACCGAGGTGTAACCGGCCTTGAGCATTTCGATGTACAGCTGACGGGCGATGACCTGCAACTGCTCGGGGCTGATCTTGCCGACCAGGCGGTACATCAGCTCGCGCCAGGTCCAGAAGCTGTCATTGGGATTGCCAGCCACTTCGGCCAGCCCGGCCATGGCGCGCTGGAACGCATGCGAGTGCAGGTTGGGCATGCCTGGCAGCAGCGGACCGGCCAGACGCTCGGCGCCTTCAGCCGAGCCACCGGTCTGGATGCTGGCCAGCAGGCCATCGGCGCCGACCTCGATTCGGACGTTTTCGGCCCAGCCCGTAGGCAGCAGAGCGCGCTCGGCAAAGAAGACGGACATCGACGCAACACCTCATTGTGATTATTTGTATATACATATACAGACGTTTGCCTGCTGGGTAAACTCCGGCAAGCTACCGTTCATTCAACCGAACAAGGACATTTTCCGTGCCGACACCTCCTGTCTCCGCGCTGGTTGCCCAGATGGGCGAGGGGCCGGCGCCGCTGTACGCCCGGGTCAAGCAGATGATTGCCCAGCAGATCCAGAATGGCAGCTGGCCGCCGCACCATCGGGTGCCGTCGGAAAGCGAGCTGGTCAGCCAGCTGGGCTTCAGCCGCATGACCATCAACCGCGCCTTGCGCGAACTGACCGCCGAGGGGCTGTTGGTGCGCATGCAGGGCGTCGGTACCTTCGTTGCCGAGCCCAAGACCCGCTCGGCGCTGTTCGAGGTCAACAACATTGCCGATGAGATCGCCGCCCGCGGCCATCAACACACGTGCAAGGTGATCACCCTCGCCGAGGAAACTGCCGGCTCCGAGCGTGCCCTGGCCCTGGACATGCGCGAAGGCCAGCGGGTGTTCCATTCGCTGATCGTGCATTACGAAAACGGTATTGCCGTGCAGATCGAAGACCGCTTCGTCAACGCGCAGATCGCCCCGGACTACCTCAAGCAGGACTTCACCCAACAGACGCCATACGCCTATCTGTCCCAGGTGGCGCCGCTGACCGAAGGCGAGCATGTGGTCGAGGCGATCCTCGCCGAGCCAGAAGAGTGCCGTCTGTTGCAAATCGAACAAGGCGAGCCCTGCCTGCTGATCCGTCGCCGCACCTGGTCGGGACGCCAGCCAGTGACTGCCGCTCGTCTGATTCATCCCGGTTCCCGTCATCGTCTGGAAGGACGCTTCAGCAAATGAGCCAGTTGCAGGTTTTACGCGCCAAAGACTACCCCCGCATGCCGTGGAAGAACGGCGGCGGCAGTACCGAAGAAATCACCCGCGATGCCGGCGAAGGCCTGGATGGCTTCGGCTGGCGACTGTCGATAGCCGATATCGCCGAGTCGGGCGGGTTTTCCAGTTTCGCCGGGTATCAGCGGATCATCACCGTGCTTGAAGGCGAGGGCATGCGTTTGCAGGTCGATGGCCAGGCCACCCGGCCGCTGTTGCCTTACGATGCCTTTGCTTTCAATGGCGAAAGCCAGGTCAGCTGCACCTTGCTCGGTGGTTCGATTCGCGATTTCAACCTGATCTATGCCCCCGAACGTTACCGTGCGCGCCTGCAATGGCTGGATGGCAGCCAGCGGGTGTTCAGCTCGGCCTCGACGTTGTTGCTGTTCGCTGCCGCTTCCCAGGTGGAGGTAACGCTGACCGGGCAGGGCGAGCACCGGCTCGGCCGCTACGACTGCTTGCAGTTGCAAGGCAACGATAGCCTGCAGACCTTGAATGTGCAGGGCCGTTGCTGCCTGATCGAGCTGACGCCGCACTGAAATCGTTACGCCTCGGCCGGGCACTTCGGCCGAGGCTGTTACCGATTGTCCCAAAGTGGTGCAACGCCACTGGTCGGCTTCACTTCACCGTTTATCCCCTGAAAAATATTTTCTGCTGATCAAAGCCAGGCCCTGCGGGGCTCTGGCGCCTGCGTTTCAGCTTGGATAGGGCTTGCTTCGACGAGTTGGCATTTCAATTGCCTATGCTTGTACATACAAGTAAAGATGTGTTTGTATAAGCACCATCACACACCCAATGCCTGGGTTGGTTTGGACTGATCGCTTAGGAGCCATTTCCGTGACTGACAACAACTTCAAAAAATTCCGTGACGTCGAAATCCGCGCTGCACGCGGCAACAAGCTCACCGCCAAGAGCTGGCTGACTGAAGCGCCGCTGCGCATGCTGATGAACAACCTCGACCCGGAAGTCGCAGAAAACCCGAAAGAACTGGTGGTTTACGGCGGTATCGGCCGTGCCGCGCGTAACTGGGAGTGCTACGACAAGATCGTCGAGAGCCTGACCAACCTCAACGAAGACGAAACCCTGCTGGTGCAGTCGGGCAAGCCGGTCGGCGTGTTCAAGACCCACAGCAACGCTCCGCGCGTACTGATCGCCAACTCCAACCTGGTGCCACACTGGGCCAACTGGGAGCACTTCAACGAACTGGATGCCAAGGGCCTGGCCATGTACGGCCAGATGACCGCCGGCAGCTGGATCTACATCGGCAGCCAGGGCATCGTTCAGGGCACCTACGAAACCTTCGTCGAAGCCGGTCGCCAGCACTACAACGGCAGCCTCAAGGGCAAGTGGGTACTGACCGCCGGCCTCGGTGGCATGGGCGGCGCCCAGCCACTGGCCGCGACCCTGGCCGGTGCCTGCTCGCTGAACATCGAATGCCAGCAGAGCCGCATCGACTTCCGCCTGAGCAGCCGTTATGTCGACGAGCAAGCCAAGGACCTCGATGACGCCCTGGCCCGTATCGCCAAGTACACCGCCGAAGGCAAAGCCATCTCCATCGCCCTGCTGGGCAACGCCGCCGAAATCCTGCCTGAGCTGATCAAGCGTGGCGTGCGTCCTGACATGGTCACCGACCAGACCAGCGCCCACGACCCGCTCAACGGTTACCTGCCTGCCGGCTGGACCTGGGAGCAGTACCGCGACCGCGCGCAGACCGAGCCGGCCGCAGTGGTCAAAGCCGCCAAGCAATCGATGGCTGTACACGTCAAAGCCATGCTCGAGTTCCAGAAGCAGGGCGTGCCGACTTTCGACTACGGCAACAACATCCGTCAGATGGCCAAGGAAGAGGGCGTAAGCAATGCCTTCGACTTCCCCGGCTTCGTACCGGCTTACATCCGTCCGCTGTTCTGCCGCGGTATTGGTCCATTCCGCTGGGCGGCGCTGTCGGGCAATGCCGAAGACATCTACAAGACCGACGCCAAGGTCAAGGAACTGATCCCGGACGACGCCCACCTGCACAACTGGCTGGACATGGCCCGCGAGCGCATCAGCTTCCAGGGTCTGCCGGCTCGTATCTGCTGGGTAGGCCTGGGCCTGCGCGCCAAGCTCGGCCTGGCGTTCAACGAAATGGTCCGTAGCGGCGAGCTGTCGGCGCCGATCGTGATCGGCCGCGACCACCTCGATTCGGGTTCGGTCTCCAGCCCTAACCGCGAAACCGAGTCGATGCAGGATGGCTCCGACGCCGTCTCCGACTGGCCGCTGCTCAACGCCCTGCTCAACACCGCCAGCGGCGCGACCTGGGTCTCGCTGCACCACGGTGGTGGCGTCGGCATGGGCTTCTCGCAGCACTCGGGCATGGTCATCGTCTGCGACGGTACCGACGAGGCTGCCGAGCGTATCGCCCGCGTCCTGCACAACGACCCGGCCACCGGTGTCATGCGTCACGCCGATGCCGGTTACCAGATCGCCATCGACTGCGCCAAAGAACAAGGCTTGAACCTGCCGATGATCACAGGCTGATCTGCGGTAAATGGTTGATACTGATATCTATGCAGGCGCATACGCCTCACGAGTACGGAGCATTAACGTGACTGAATTGACCCTGAAGCCCGGCACCCTGACCCTGGCTCAGCTGCGTGCGATCTACCAGCAGCCGGTAAAACTCAAGCTGGATGCCAGCGCCGATCAGCAGATCGACGACAGCGTCGCTTGTGTCGAGCAGATCCTCGCGGAAAACCGCACTGCCTACGGCATCAACACCGGTTTCGGCCTGCTGGCGTCGACCCGCATTGCCAGCCATGACCTGGAAAACCTGCAGCGTTCGCTGGTGCTGTCGCACGCCGCCGGCGTTGGCCAGCCAATCGACGATGCTCTGGTACGGCTGATCATGGTGCTCAAGGTCAACAGCCTGAGCCGTGGTTTCTCCGGCATCCGTCGCAAGGTGATCGACGCGCTGATCGCGTTGATCAACGCCGAGGTCTACCCGCACATCCCGCTCAAAGGTTCGGTGGGCGCTTCCGGCGACCTGGCTCCGCTGGCGCACATGTCGCTGGTATTGCTCGGTGAAGGCAAGGCGCGTCACAACGGTCAATGGCTGTCGGCCACCGAAGCCCTGGCGGTTGCCGGTCTTGAGCCGCTGACCCTGGCGGCCAAGGAAGGTCTGGCGCTGCTCAACGGCACCCAGGCATCCACCGCCTATGCCCTGCGCGGTCTGTTCGAAGGCGAGGATCTGTTCGCCGCAGCGACCTCGATCGGCGCCCTGACGGTCGAAGCGGTGCTGGGTTCGCGTTCGCCGTTCGATGCGCGTATCCATGCCGCCCGTGGCCAGCGTGGCCAGATCGATGCCGCCGCCTGCTACCGCGATCTGCTCGGCGATGGCAGCGAAGTCTCGGCCTCCCACGAAAACTGCGGCAAGGTCCAGGACCCGTACTCGCTGCGCTGCCAGCCACAGGTCATGGGCGCCTGCCTGACCCAGTTCCGTCAGGCCGCCGAAGTACTGGTGATCGAAGCCAACGCCGTGTCCGACAACCCGCTGGTATTCGCCAGCGAAGGTGATGTGATCTCCGGTGGTAACTTCCACGCAGAACCTGTGGCCATGGCCGCTGACAACATGGCCCTGGCGATTGCCGAGATCGGCTCGCTGAGCGAGCGTCGCATCTCGCTGATGATGGACAAGCACATGTCCCAGCTGCCGCCGTTCCTGGTGGCCAACGGCGGGGTCAACTCCGGCTTCATGATCGCCCAGGTGACTGCGGCCGCGCTGGCCAGCGAGAACAAGGCGCTGGCGCATCCGCACAGCGTCGACAGCCTGCCGACCTCGGCCAACCAGGAAGACCACGTGTCGATGGCTCCGGCTGCCGGCAAGCGTCTGTGGGAAATGGCTGAAAACACCCGCGGTGTGCTTGCCGTGGAGTGGCTTGCTGCCGCCCAGGGCCTGGACCTGCGCGAAGGCCTGAAAACCTCGCCGAAGCTGGAGCAGGCGCGTAAGGCCCTGCGTGGCAAGGTTGCGTTCTACGAGAAGGACCGTTTCTTCGCGCCGGACATCGAGGCGGCTATCGCCCTGCTGGCCGAAGGTTCGCTGACCGCTCTGCTGCCGGCCAAGGTCCTGCCTAGCCTGTGACACTTCCGGGGCCGCTTTCGCGGCCCATCGCAGGCTTCGCCAGCTCCCACAATAGTCCTGTGGGAGCTGGCGAAGCCTGCGATGGGCTGCAAAGCAGCCCCAATGTCATTCAGCGACACCCCAAGAACAAGAAAAAGGACGCGACATGCAACAAGCAGAAGGGCTCAAACGTGGCCTGACGGCCCGCCATATCCGCTTCATGGCCCTCGGTTCGGCAATCGGTACCGGGTTGTTCTATGGCTCTGCTTCGGCGATCCAGATGGCCGGCCCGGCCGTGTTGCTGGCCTACCTGATCGGTGGCGCCGCGGTGTTCATGGTCATGCGCGCCCTCGGCGAGATGGCTGTGCACAACCCGGTCTCCGGCTCGTTCGGCAGCTATGCCACCACCTACCTGGGACCGATGTCGGGGTTCATCCTGGGCTGGACCTATGCCTTTGAAATGATCATCGTCTGTATTGCCGACGTGACTGCTTTCGGCATTTACATGGGCTTCTGGTTTCCCGAAGTTGCCCGCTGGATCTGGGTGCTGGGCATCGTCTTCCTCATTGGCGGCCTGAACCTGTGTAACGTCAAAGTCTTCGGCGAGATGGAGTTCTGGCTGTCGCTGCTCAAGGTCGGAGCGATTGTCGCGATGATCCTGGCCGGCTTCGGCATCATGATTTTCGGCCTGAACAACGCCAGTGCCGACAACGCCGTGGGCATCAGCAACCTGTTCGAGCATGGCGGCTTCATGCCCAATGGCATTGGCGGCCTGATCGCGTCCTTCGCCGTGGTGATGTTTGCCTTTGGTGGCATCGAGATCATCGGCATCACCGCCGGTGAGGCCAAGGACCCGCAGCGCGTGCTGCCCAAGGCGATCAATGCGGTGCCGATGCGCATCCTGCTGTTCTATGTACTGACCCTGTTCGTGCTGATGTGCCTGTACCCATGGCCGCAGATCGGCAGCCAGGGCAGTCCGTTCGTACAGATCTTCAGTAACCTCGGGATCGGCTCGGCGGCGACTGTGCTGAACATCGTGGTGATCTCGGCAGCCGTGTCGGCCATCAACAGCGATATCTTCGGCGCCGGCCGCATGATGTACGGCCTGGCCCAACAAGGGCATGCGCCCAAGGGCTTCGCGAAAATCTCCCGTCACGGCGTGCCGTGGATGACCGTGCTGGTCATGGGTGCAGCGTTGCTCGGTGGCGTGGTACTCAACTACCTGATCCCGGAAAACGTGTTCCTGCTGATCGCCTCGATCGCCACCTTTGCGACCGTCTGGGTGTGGCTGATGATCCTGGTGACCCAGGTTGCCATGCGTCGCAGCATGAGCCGCGAAGAAGTTGCCGAGCTGAAGTTCCCGGTGCCGTTCTGGCCTTATGGTCCGGCGGCGGCGATTGCCTTCATGCTGTTCGTGTTCGGCGTGCTCGGTTACTTCCCTGATACTCAGGCAGCGCTGCTGGTCGGCGTGGTCTGGGTGCTGTTCCTGGTCGCCTCCTACCTGCTGTGGTGCAAGCCGCGGGCAGCGAAAGGCGAGGCGCCGCTGGCCCAGGATCCGTCCCAACTTCACCGCTAGAAACGGAGACATTGCATGAGAACCCTCTGGCAGCACTGCCATGTGGCGAGCATGGCCCAAGGCACGTACTCGATCATCGAGGACGCGGCGATCATCACCAGCGCCGGCCACATCGAGTGGATCGGCCCGCGCCAGTCGCTGCCGACCCTGAGCGCTGACAGAACCGTGGACCTGGGCGGCGCCTGGGTCACTCCGGGGCTGGTCGACTGCCACACTCACGCGGTGTTCGGTGGCAATCGCAGCGGCGAGTTCGAGCAGCGCCTGCAAGGGGTCAGCTATGCCGAGATCGCCGCCCAGGGTGGTGGCATTGCCAGCACCGTGCGGGCGACCCGTGCGGCCAGCGAAGATGAACTGTTCAGCAGTGCCCGCCAGCGGGTCCAGGCGTTGATGCGTGATGGCGTCACCACCCTGGAGATCAAGTCCGGCTACGGCCTGGACCTGGCCAGCGAGCGCAAGCTGCTCAAGGTCATTCGCCGCCTCGGTGAAGAGTTGCCGCTGACCGTGCGCAGTACCTGCCTGGCGGCGCATGCCTTGCCGCCGGAGTACAAGGACCGGGCTGACGATTACATCAGCCATATCTGCGAGGTGATGCTTCCGGCACTGGCGGCCGAAGGGCTGGTCGATGCCGTGGATGCATTCTGTGAATACCTGGCGTTCTCCCCGGCCCAGGTCGAGCGGGTGTTCATCAAGGCACGTGAGTTGAAGCTGCCGGTGAAACTGCATGCCGAGCAACTGTCGTCTCTGGCCGGCTCCAGCCTGGCGGCGCGCTATCAGGCGCTGTCGGCCGATCACCTGGAGTTCATGACCGAGGACGATGCCATCGCCATGGCCGCGGCCGGCACCGTGGCGGTGCTGTTGCCCGGCGCGTTCTACTTTTTGCGCGAGACCCAACTGCCACCGATGGATGCCTTGCGCAAACACGCGGTGAAGATTGCCATCGCCACCGACCTCAACCCTGGCACCTCGCCGGCGCTGTCGCTACGGCTGATGCTGAACATGGCCTGCACCCTGTTCCGCATGACTCCGGAAGAGGCTCTGGCCGGCGTCACCACCCACGCCGCAACGGCACTGGGGCTGGGCGACAGCCATGGCACGCTGGAGGTGGGTAAAGTGGCGGACTTTATTGCCTGGCAGATCGAGCGTCCGGCGGACCTGTGCTATTGGCTGGGCGGCGACCTGCCCAAGCGGGTGGTACGTATGGGCCGCGAAATTTTCAATTGAAGGAGGGCCTATGGACAAGGTACTGAGTTTTCACCAAGGCGACCTGCCACTGCTGATCAGCATGCCGCATGCCGGCCTGCGTTTGACGCCGGTGGTCAAGGCCGGGCTGGTGGCGCAGGCGCAGAGCCTGCCCGATACCGACTGGCATATTCCGCAGCTGTACGATTTTGCCCGTGAGCTGGGGGCCAGCGTGGTGGCCGCCGAGTACTCACGTTTTGTCATCGACCTGAACCGTCCAGATGATGACAAGCCGTTGTATGCCGGTGCTACCACGGGCCTGTACCCGGCTACCCTGTTCGAGGGCGAGCCGCTGTTCCAGGCTGGCAAGGAGCCGTCGGCAGAAGAGCGGGCGGAGTACCTGGAGGGCATCTGGCGCCCTTATCACGACACGATCCGTCGTGAGCTGGCGCGCCTGCGCGAGCAGTTTGGCTACGCACTGCTGTGGGATGCGCACTCGATCCGCTCGCACATCCCGCACCTGTTCGAAGGCAAGCTGCCGGACTTCAACCTCGGCACCTTCAATGGCGCCAGTTGCGATCCGCAGCTGGCTGAGCGCCTGCAGGGTGTCTGCGCTGAGGCCGGGCAGTACAGTCATGTGCTCAATGGCCGCTTCAAGGGCGGGCATATCACCCGTCACTATGGCGATCCGGCCAACAACATCCATGCGGTGCAGTTGGAGCTGGCGCAAAGTACCTATATGGAAGAGGTCGAGCCGTTCAGGTATCGCGAGGATCTGGCGCAGCCGACCCAGGTGGTGTTGAAGAAATTGCTGGAGACAGTGTTGGCGTGGGGGCAGGAGCGCTACTCGCGTTGAAGCTATCGCGGGGCAAGCCCGCTCCCACAGGCGTCATCACCACCTCTGTGGGAGCGGGCTTGCCCCGCGATGAGACCCGTAAGACCAACACAGGTACATGCTCAAAGCGCAATTCAGGTTTATGATGCCCAACGGCAGAATAATTCCCACACGGAGTGCGTAATGCAGACCTTGTACCCGCAGATCAAACCCTACGCCCGGCACGATCTGGCCGTGGAAGCACCGCATGTGCTGTACGTCGACGAGAGCGGTTCGCCGGAAGGTCTGCCGGTGCTGTTCATCCATGGTGGCCCGGGCGCTGGCTGCGATGCCCAGAGCCGTTGCTACTTTGATCCCAACCTGTACCGGATCATCACCTTCGATCAGCGCGGCTGCGGTCGCTCGACCCCGCATGCCAGCCTGGAAAACAACACCACCTGGCACCTGATCGAAGACATGGAGCGTATCCGCAAGCACCTGGGGATCGAAAAGTGGCTGTTGTTCGGCGGCTCCTGGGGCTCGACCCTGGCCCTGGCCTACGCCCAGACCCACCCCGAGCGCGTCCATGGCCTGATCCTGCGCGGGATTTTCCTGTGCCGTCCGCAGGAGATCGAGTGGTTCTATCAAGCCGGCGCCAGTCGCCTGTTCCCGGACTATTGGCAGGACTACATCGCGCCGATTCCGGCTGAAGAGCGCGGTGACCTGGTCAAAGCCTTCCATAAGCGCCTGACCGGCAACGACCAGATTGCCCAGATGCATGCGGCCAAGGCCTGGTCGACCTGGGAAGGGCGCACTGCAACCCTGCGCCCCAACCCGCTGGTGGTCGATCGCTTCTCCGAGCCGCAGCGCGCGCTGTCGATCGCCCGTATCGAATGCCACTACTTCACCAACAATGCCTTCCTCGAACCGGACCAGCTGATCCGCGACATGCCGAAGATCGCCCATCTGCCGGCGGTCATCGTGCATGGCCGCTACGACGTGATCTGTCCGCTGGACAATGCCTGGGAACTGCATCAGGCCTGGCCGAACAGTGAGCTGAAGGTGATTCGCGACGCCGGTCACGCCGCCTCGGAGCCCGGTATCACCGACGCCCTGGTGCGTGCCGCCGACCAGATGGCCCGGCGCTTGCTCGACCTGCCTCTGGAAGAAGCATGAAGGGGCTGCTGCAACGTGTACGTGGTGCACGGGTGGATGTCGAGGGCAAAACGGTAGGGGCAATCGACCAGGGCCTGTTGGTGCTGGTCGCGGTGGAACCCGGTGATACCCGGGCACACGCCGATAAATTGCTGCACAAGCTGCTCAACTACCGGGTGTTCAGCGATCCCCAGGGCAAGATGAACCTGTCGCTCAAGGATATTGGCGGCGGTCTGCTGCTGGTATCGCAGTTCACCCTGGCTGCCGATACCCAGAGCGGCTTGCGCCCGAGCTTTTCCACTGCGGCGCCACCAGCCCTCGGCGCGGAGCTTTTCGACTATTTGCTGGCCCAGGCCCAGACGCTGCACGGCACGGTTGCCAGTGGTCAGTTCGGGGCTGACATGCAGGTGCACCTGGTCAATGATGGCCCCGTAACATTTATGTTACAAATCTGATGGCAAAAAACCCCTGTTTGCAGGAAAACAAGGGGTTTTGTAGCATAAATAGTTTGTTTGGCCTGATGCGTTGTAACGCGGCCTGCTGGATAATCGCGCGCTATTGTGAACCTGCGTTCGTGGGTTCGTTTTACTCTGACTTGAGACTGTCCGGAACCGTTTGGGGAATCATTGCGCCCTTTCGGAGTCCGAACAGTGCTCGCCAACCTGGCATATGTCGCTGGCCGTTGGTTTATTGATCTGTTTTCGGCGAGGGTTGCTCGTGATTGTTAGTCCCTGTAATGCACCAAGAACCCCTGGCAATCGGCTGCGCAAGGCCTTTTTGGCAGGCGCAACGCTGGTAGGCCTGTTCAGCGCAGGTCAGCTCTGGGCGTTCAACCTTGACGATGTTGCGGCCAAGGCGAAGGATCTTGCCGGACAGAAGTACGAAGCGCCGAAAAGCAATCTGCCAGCTGTGTTCCGTGACATGAAGTACGCTGACTACCAGCAGATTCGTTTCTTGCCGGAGAAGGCCGAGTGGGCCAAGGACAAGACCCCGTTCAAGCTGTCCTTCTATCACCAGGGCATGCATTTCGACACGCCGGTGAAAATCAACGAAGTCACCTCGACCAAGGTCGAGGAGATCAAGTACGACCCGAGCCGCTTCGATTTCGGCAGCGTGCAGTTTGATCCAAAGGCCACCGAGAACCTCGGCTACGCCGGTTTCCGCGTGTTGTACCCGATCAACAAGGCCGACAAGCAGGATGAAATCATGACCCTGCTTGGCGCCAGCTATTTCCGCGTGGTCGGCAAGGGCCATGTCTATGGCCTGTCCGCCCGTGGCCTGGCCATCGACACCGCGCTGCCGTCCGGCGAAGAATTCCCGCGGTTCACCGAGTTCTGGATTGAAAAGCCCAAGGCCACCGACAAACACCTGGTGATCTACGCGCTGCTCGACTCGCCGCGTTCCACCGGTGCCTACAAGCTGACCCTGCGTCCGGGCAGCGACACCATTGTCGACGTCAAATCCAAGGTGTTCCTGCGTGACCACGTCAGCCGTCTGGGCATTGCCCCGCTGACCAGCATGTTCCTGTTCGGCGGCAACCAGCCTTCGAAAGTGCTCAACTACCGTCCGGCCCTGCACGACTCCGAGGGTCTGTCGATCCATGCCGGTAACGGCGAGTGGCTGTGGCGTCCGCTGAACAACCCGAAACACCTGGCCGTGAGCAACTTCAGCGTCGAGAACCCGCGTGGTTTCGGCTTGCTGCAGCGCCAGCGCGAGTTCAGCCAGTTCGAAGACCTCGATGACAACTACCAGAAGCGTCCAAGCGCCTGGATCGAGCCGGTTGGTGATTGGGGCAAAGGTACTGTCGACCTGGTCGAGATTCCGACCGCCGATGAAACCAACGACAACATCGTTGCCTTCTGGAGCCCGGAAAAACTGCCGGAGCCGGGCACGCCGTTCGAGTACGCCTACCGCCTGCACTGGACCATCGACGAGTCCGAGTTCCACTCGCCGAACCTCGGTTGGGTCAAGCAGACCCTGCGCTCTACCGGTGACGTCAAACAGTCCAACCTGATCCGTCAGCCGGACGGCAGCGTGGCCTTCCTGGTCGACTTCGAAGGCCCGGTGCTGGCTAAACTGCCAGAAGACACTGCTGTACGTAGTCAGGTCAGCATCGGTGACAACGCCGAGCTGGTCGAGAACAACCTGCGTTACAACCCGGAAATCAAAGGCTGGCGCCTGACCTTGCGGATGAAGGTCAAAGACCCGAGCAAGTCCGTGGAAATGCGTGCAGCGCTGCTGCGTGACGTCCCGGTCGAGCCTGCCAAGCCAGCCAAACCGGCTAAACAGGACAAGGCAGCTGCCAAGGCTGCCAAGGCCGAGAAGCCTGCCGAGCAACCAGCCGCCGACGCGGCATCCACCACCGGGGCACCGGCCACCACCGAACAGGTGCTGACCGAGACCTGGAGCTATCAGTTGCCTGCCGATGAGTAACTCTCAAGCACGGCCAGAATCGCTTGGCGAATACCTGGCCCATTTACCACTGAGCGATGAGCAGCGGGCAGAACTTGCCAGCTGCACCTCGTTCAGCGAGCTGCATCAACGTCTGTCGGCCCAGCCGGGCACTCGCGATGCCGAAGCCGTGCAGGCTTCGGTGGGTGAGCGCCTGACCCTGAACAGCGCCCAGGACATGCACGACGCCGAGATGCTTGCGGTGGATGGCAGTGGCCGGGTCTGTCTCAAGGCGACGCCGCCGATCCGCCGTACCCGGGTGATTCCCGAGCCATGGCGCACCAACATCCTGATCCGTGGCTGGCGCCGCCTGACCGGGCGGCGCAACGCCCCGGCACCGGAAAAGCGCGAGCTGCCCAAGGCGCGCTGGCGCTGGGTCGGCTCCATGCGCCGCTACATCCTGCTGGCACTGATGCTCGGTCAGACCATCGTTGCCGGCTGGTACATGAAAGGTATCCTGCCGTACCAGGGCTGGTCGTTCGTCGATCTCGACGAAATCACCCACCAGTCGCTGCTGCAGACCGCCACTCAGGTCTGGCCGTACGCATTGCAGACCAGCATCCTGATCCTGTTCGGTATCCTGTTCTGCTGGGTCTCGGCCGGTTTCTGGACCGCGTTGATGGGCTTTCTCGAGCTGCTGACCGGTCGCGACAAGTACCGCATCTCCGGTAGCAGCGCCGGTAACGAGCCGATCGAGGCCGGGGCGCGTACCGCCATCGTCATGCCGATCTGCAACGAAGATGTGCCACGGGTGTTTGCCGGCCTGCGCGCGACCTTCGAGTCGGTCGCTGCCACCGGTGACCTGGACCGCTTCGATTTCTTCGTGCTCAGTGATACCAACGACAGCGATATTGCTGTGGCTGAACAGCAGGCGTGGCTGGAAGTCTGTCGCGAGGCCAAGGGCTTCGGGCGGATCTTCTACCGCCGCCGTCGCCGCCGGGTGAAGCGCAAAAGCGGCAACCTCGACGACTTCTGCCGTCGCTGGGGCGGTGACTACCGTTACATGGTGGTCCTCGACGCCGACAGCGTGATGAGCGGCGAATGCCTGACCAGCCTGGTGCGCTTGATGGAAGCCAACCCGGATGCCGGGATCATCCAGACCGCGCCGAAAGCCTCGGGCATGGATACCCTGTATGCGCGCATGCAGCAGTTCGCGACCCGCGTCTACGGCCCGTTGTTCACTGCCGGTCTGCACTTCTGGCAGCTCGGTGAGTCGCACTACTGGGGCCACAACGCGATCATCCGCATGAAGCCATTCATCGAGCACTGCGCCCTGGCGCCGTTGCCGGGCAAAGGTGCGTTCGCCGGTGCGATCCTCTCCCACGACTTCGTCGAAGCCGCGCTGATGCGCCGTGCCGGCTGGGGCGTGTGGATTGCCTACGATCTGCCGGGCAGCTATGAAGAATTGCCGCCGAACCTGCTCGACGAACTCAAGCGCGACCGGCGCTGGTGCCACGGCAACCTGATGAACTTCCGCCTGTTCCTGGTCAAGGGCATGCACCCGGTGCACCGTGCGGTGTTCCTCACCGGGGTGATGTCGTACCTGTCGGCGCCGTTGTGGTTCTTCTTCCTGGTGCTGTCGACGGCGTTGCTGGCGACCAACACCCTGATGGAGCCGCAGTACTTCCTCGAACCGCGTCAGCTCTATCCGTTGTGGCCACAGTGGCACCCGGAGAAGGCCATTGCGCTGTTCTCGACCACCATCGTGCTGTTGTTCCTGCCCAAACTGCTCAGCATCATCCTGATCTGGGCCAAGGGTGCGAAAGAGTTCGGCGGGCGTTTCAAGGTGACCCTGTCGATGCTGCTGGAGATGCTGTTCTCCATGCTGCTGGCACCGGTGCGGATGATTTTCCACACCCGTTTCGTCCTGGCTGCGTTCCTCGGCTGGGCGGCAACCTGGAACTCGCCGCAGCGTGACGATGACTCGACGCCGTGGAGCGAAGCGGTGCGCCGTCATGGTCCGCAGACCCTGCTGGGCTTGGCCTGGGCCTTGCTGGTGGCGTGGCTGAACCCGAGCTTCCTGTGGTGGCTGGTGCCCATTGTCGGCTCGCTGATGCTGTCGATCCCGGTGTCGGTGATCTCCAGCCGGGTGCACCTGGGCCTGCGTGCCAAGGACGAGAGCCTGTTCCTGATCCCTGAGGAATACGCTACGCCGCACGAGTTGCTGGCAACCGACCAGTACACCCACGAAAACCGCTGGCATGCCATGCATGACGGTTTCGTCCGGGCCGTGGTCGACCCGCAGCAGAATGCCCTGGCCTGTGCCTTGGCTACCGCGCGTCATGGTGTCGCGGCACCGATTGAGTCGCTGCGTGCCGAGCGAATCGACAAGGCGCTGGACCTCGGTCCAAGCGGCCTGGACGGCAATACCCGGCTGGCATTGCTCAGCGATCCGGTCGCTCTGGCGCGCTTGCATACGCGGGTCTGGGCCGAGCATAACGAGGCCTGGTTGGGCGTCTGGCGTCAGTCGATCGCCAACGACCCGCACTCGCCTTTGTTGCCGTTGCATCCGGAGCCTGTGGCGCAGCCTTCGCTGGCCAGTGCCTGATTTATCGCGGGGCAAGCCCGCTCCCACAAGGACTGCACCAGTCAATGGTGTCTCTGTGGGAGCGGGCTTGCCCCGCGATTTTTTTCAGCCCTTTTTCTGATACCCACAACGCCGCCCATGCGTTAGCATCCCCCCCGAATATCTCGCACCCGTCTGTAGGACGGTTCGCGCCAAAAATAAAATTCGAGCTTTCTTGCTGGGGGATCTGGTGATGTTTAAAAAATATCTGTCGATGCTGCTGGTCGGCGTCACCGCGCTGATGGCAGTCAGTGCTGCCCAGGCAGCCGGCGCCATTGATGAGGCGGTCAAGCGCGGCACGCTGCGTGCCGGCATGGACCCTACCTACATGCCGTTCCAGATGACCAACAAGCGTGGCGAGATCGTCGGCTTCGAAGTCGATATCCTCAAGGCCATGGCCAAGTCCATGGGCGTCAAGCTGGAGATGGTCTCCACTTCCTACGATGGCATCATCCCGGCCCTGATGACCGACAAGTTCGACATCATCAGCAGCGGCATGACCCTGACCCAGGAACGCAACCTGAAGCTGAACTTCAGCGAACCCTTCATCGTTGTGGGTCAGACCCTGCTGATCCGCAAGGAGCTGGCGGGCGAGATCAAGTCCTACAAGGATCTGAACAACGAGAAGTACCGCCTGACCTCCAAGCTCGGTACCACCGGCGAAATGGTTGCCAAGAAGCTGATCGGCAAAGCCAAGTACCACGGCTACGACAACGAGCAGGAAGCGGTGATGGACGTGGTCAACGGCAAGGCTGACGCCTTCGTCTACGACGCCCCCTACAACGTGGTTGCGGTGAACAAGGCCGGTGCCGGCAAGCTGCTGTTCCTCGACAAGCCGTTCACCTTCGAGCCACTGGCGTTCGGCCTGAAGAAGGGTGACTACGACAGCCTGAACTTCATCAACAACTTCCTGCACCAGATCAAGCACGACGGTACCTACGATCGAATCCACGACAAGTGGTTCAAGGACACCGCCTGGCTCAAGGACATGGAATAAGGCCGCGGCACCACGCCCGGCTTGAAACCCGACGCGCAGGCTGGTCCTGCGCGTTCGCTTTTACGGAAGTACCCTCAAGTGATCAAACACAAGAAAGCCCAGTGGCCCTGGCACGGGCTGACCGCGCTGGTCCTGGTGGGCCTGGCGCTGAGCCTGTATTACGCGACCTCGATGATTTCCTACGAGTGGAGCTGGAACCGGGTACCGCAGTACTTCGCCTACCAGTCCGAAGTCGCCCAGCGCGCCAGCGACAATGGCACCATCGAATCGATTACCCCCAAAGGTGACATGGCAAGTGTCATCCTGCGTGACGAGAGCGGTGCCGAGCAGGTGTTCGACGTCGAGCTGTCCAGTGTGCTGCTGTCCCGTGGCGACGATGTCGCCGAAGGTGACCTGATCGGCGTCACCCATCACTGGGCTGCCGGCCCGTTGGCCTGGGGGCTGTGGACCACTGTCTGGATCTCGGTGGCCTCTGGCGTGCTAGGCCTGGTGATCGGCCTGTTTGCCGGCCTCTGCCGCTTGTCGAACAACCCGACCCTGCGTGACCTGTCCACGGTCTACGTCGAGTTGGTGCGCGGCACGCCACTGCTGGTACAGATCTTCATTTTCTACTTCTTCATCGGCACCGTGCTCAACCTGTCCCGCGAGTTCGCCGGGGTGGCTGCACTGGCACTGTTTACCGGCGCGTACGTGGCCGAAATCGTTCGCGCCGGTGTGCAGTCGATTGCCAAGGGGCAGGGCGAAGCCGCTCGCTCGCTGGGTTTGAGCGCTGGCCAGTCGATGCGTCACGTGGTGCTGCCGCAAGCGTTCAAACGCGTGCTGCCGCCGCTGGCCGGGCAGTTCATCAGCCTGGTCAAGGACACCTCGCTGGTGTCGGTGATCGCCATTACCGAACTGACCAAGAGCGGGCGCGAAGCGATCACTACCTCGTTCTCGACCTTCGAGATCTGGTTCTGCGTCGCCGGTCTGTACCTGTTGATCAACCTGCCGCTGTCGCACATGGCCAGCCGGCTCGAGCGGAGGCTTGCGCAAAGTGATTGAAGTTCGTGATCTGGTAAAAGTCTTCGATACCCGTGGCCAGGTGGTGCGCGCGGTCGATCACGTCAGCACCAACGTGGCCAAGGGTGAAGTGCTGGTTGTACTCGGGCCGTCGGGCTCGGGCAAGTCAACCTTCCTGCGCTGCCTCAACGGCCTGGAGTCGTTCGATGAGGGCACCGTGGCCATCGACGGCCTGCAACTGGCCGACCCGAAGACCGACGTCAACGCCTACCGCCGTGAAGTCGGCATGGTGTTCCAGCACTTCAACCTGTTCCCGCACATGACCGTGCTGGAGAACCTGTGCCTGGCGCAGAAGGTGGTGCGCAAGCGCGGCAAGGCCGAGCGTGAGGCCAAGGCCCGGGCGTTGCTGGAGAAGGTTGGCATTGGCCAGAAAGCCAATGAATACCCTTCGCGCCTGTCCGGTGGCCAACAGCAGCGGGTCGCCATTGCCCGGGCCCTGGCCATGGACCCGAAGGTGATGCTGTTCGACGAGCCGACCTCGGCGCTCGACCCGGAAATGGTCGGTGAAGTGCTCGATGTCATGAAGACCCTGGCGCTGGAAGGCATGACCATGGTCTGCGTGACCCACGAAATGGGCTTTGCCCGCGAAGTGGCGGACCGCGTGCTGTTCTTCGATCATGGCAAGCTGCTGGAAGACTCGCCGCCGGAGGCGTTCTTCACTTCACCGAAGGACTTGCGCGCCCAGGCGTTCCTGCGCCAGGTGCTCTGACCCTCGCCCGCTCCTCCAGACTTTGTAGGGGCGGGCTTGCCCCGCGATAGAGCACGATGTAACTTGGCGGTTACCGTTGATCACCCGCCAGATACTGGAAGCTCGCATTACCTTGGGCTTGCGCTGGCAGCGTGATCTTTATCAGCGGCAGGTCAATTTTTGTCCTGATCAGGAATCGCTGCTTGTCTTTCCTGGCGTTCGCCAGCCCCGCCGCGTCCGCGTAGAAGAATGCCTGTATAGGCAGCACGCTACCCTGTCCCTTGCTCCACGCCCTGAGGAGCATCTCGTTGTGCTCGGCGAAATATCGCGAGTCTTGCCATTTGGCTTGTAGGGCCGCATAGAAGTTTTGTCCGGCGTAGTCATTGAGTTCGTCGCGAACGTCGAAACCACAGATGTTGCCACCTTGGGTTCCTGGAGGGTAGTTGGTCCGCCATTGGGCTCCGGTCGTGATGCCTAATTGATGGCACGCCTTGCTGGTAGCGTTGTTCCCGTAGATGCCACAGCCTTGTCTCTCCAGACGACCATCGGTCCAACCATCCATGGGAAACATGCACAGGATAGGAACTTTCAACTTATCTGGCGGGGTCTTAAGGATCGGATAGATCACATAGCCATTGGTAAGTCTCCAGCCAAAGGCCACGAAGTTGTTGTCCTTGCGCAAGTAGGAGAAGGATATGCTGCCTTTCTTCTCCGAAATGGGGCTTGGGTCCCATGAATCGTAGGCGTCCGAATACGTCGTTGTGCGAAGGATGACCCCGCTGCACAGGAATGCGGGCTTGCTGTCATTTCCACAATTGCGCGGTGTATCCCGGTAGCGTGCATTCAATTCCGTAGCAGTCGCCGGACCATCGACGACAGTGATCGCGGCGCTTGTTGACGGGGGCGGCGCCTTGGTTGCGCAGGCTGATAGCAGGATGCTGATCAGCAGTAGCAAAAGTTTGTTCATGGTAAGACCTCGGGCATTCTTCAGGCGTGTCAGTACCTGCTTCGCCGCAAGCGGGGAGAAGGTCAGGACGTCGATGCGATTGATTTGAAGCCCAGGCAGAAGCTAGCGTAGGGGGATGCCGGGAGGGAGACAACTGACAAAAATACCAGGTGATTGGCAAGGCACTGACTGCAGGAGCGGGACCTGCCCGCTCCAGAAAAGATGGTACCTGGATTACAGGTTGAATCGACCCACCAATGTCTGCAGCTGGCGCCCCAGCCGCGCCAACTCGACGCTCGACGCCGCTGTCTCTTCACTGGCCGTACTGGTCTGGTCCGACACTTCGCGCACATTGATCACACTGCGGTTGATCTCCTCGGCCACTGCGCTTTGTTCTTCGCTGGCGGTTGCGATCTGCTGGTTCATGCCCTGGATGTTCGACACCGTGCGGGTGATCTGTCCCAGCGCATCACCAGCCCTGCGGCTCAGCTCGACACTGTCGCGGGTCAGGACCTTGCTGCTGTCGAGCAGGCGGGTGACCTGATCGGTGCCGTCATGCAGGTTGCCAATCAGTTGTTCGATCTCCTCGGTTGACTGTTGAGTACGCTGGGCCAGGCCGCGGACTTCATCGGCGACCACAGCAAAACCACGACCGGCCTCGCCGGCTCGCGCCGCTTCGATGGCGGCGTTCAGGGCCAGCAGATTGGTTTGCTCGGAGACCGACTTGATCACATCAAGAATGCTGCCGATGCGCTGGCTCTCGCCGGCCAGTTGATGCATGGCATCGATCGAGTGGTCCATTTGCCGGGCCAGCTGTTCGATCTGTTCCACGGCCTCACCGACCACCTGGTCGCCCAGTTGCGCCTGCTGGTCGGCGGTCGTCGCCGCCTGCGAGGCAAGTTCGGCGTTCTGTGCGACTTCGTGAACCGTGGCGCTCATCTGGTTCATGGCTGTGGCGACCTGATCGGTTTCGTCTTTTTGCTGGGCGATCCTGACCTTGGTTTGCTCGCTGACCGCAGCCAGTTGTTCGACTGCCGAGGACAGCTGGGTGATGCCCCCGCCGATCCCGCCAATCAGCTCGCGCAGGCTCAGGGTCATGGCCTGCATGCTGTTTTGCAATTGACCCATCTCGTCGCGGCGCTGCACGGTCCCGGTCAACTGCAGATCGCCTTGGGCAATACGGGCGGCCAGGGCCAGGGTCTGTTTCAGCGGTGTGGTGATCTGCAGGGTGATCAACCAGGCCGCCAGGCTGCCGAACAGCAAAGCCAGCATGGCTTCGCCGGTCAGTACGCTCTGGGCCTTGACGGCTTCGGCGTCGCGCTGCTCGATCTGACGGTCGCTCAGTTTGCGGCTGGCATCGCGAAGCTCAATGCCTAGCTGTTCCAGCGTGCCTTGCACGCTCTCCACGGTGATGGCGGCCCGGCGATACTGATCGAGGCTGTCCTGGTAGCGGCTCAGTGCCGCGCGCAGGTTTTCCCGGGTGCTGGCGGCCAGGCCATGGGTTTGCATCAGCTGCGCCAGTTGCTCGAAGGTCTGGCGGCTGGCATCGAGCGCCGCCTGACCAACGCTGGCGAACTGCTCCAGGGGTTCGAAAGTATAGGCCGGCACCAGGCTCTGTTGATTGGCAACTTCGACATGCCGGGCAAGGGCCTCGGCCAGGTTCAGGAGCCGGTTCTGACTGGCCTGCTGGCTCTCGCTACGCATGTTCTCCAGTGCCTGGTCCGCGACCTCATCGATCAGCTCGGCCAGGCGCTTTTCGGCACCTTGCATGGCCTGCTGGCGTGTCTGGCGCAAGGCCACGGCCTGTTGTAGCTGTGCAAAATCCTGGGTAAAGCGCTGCACCGTTTGCAACTTGCCGACGATCATCTGCCGGTCTTCGGGCGCTGCATAACGCCCCGGCATTGCCGTGAGCAGTTCCTGCAGGGCCTTCAGCGACAGCTCGATCTGAGCCTTGCTGTGTGCATCATTGAGTACCCGAAAGGTGATGCGCTCGGCCCTGAGGTCTTTGCCGATGTCATTGAGGCGGGCGATTTCCTGGAGCTTTTCCGAGCGCAGGATGGCGTCGTCCAGTGCACGCCAGCCGCTGAGGGTGATCAATAGGGTCAGTAACAGCACCAAGGCAAAGGCCAGGGTCAGCTTCAGTCTGACGCTCATGTTGCCTAGCATCCGATTCACAGGTCCTAACATGGGGGTCTCCAGCAATTGAGGAATGACCGGCGCCAGGACGAAGGTCAGGGCGCCGCCCCTTGCTCATCGGCGGGCTACGGGCGAGCTGGACCTGCAAACGATGTAGGAAAGTTCGGCGGTTAACCTAGGGAAATTGGGTGAAGCGGCGGGGGGAGTAGGACGGTTGCCCAAGGGCAGACAGCAGAAGATTGGCAGTATCCCAACCTGCGCTGCCCGAGCGAGCAGCACAGGTTGTTTAACCTCAGAGCTGGAATTTGCCGACCAGGCCCTGCAGGTGGGTGCCCAGGCGAGCCAGTTCGACACTGGAGGCTGCAGTTTCTTCGCTGGCGGCGGAGGTCTGGTCTGACACATCGCGCACATTCATCACGCTGCGGTTGATCTCTTCTGCCACTGCGCTTTGTTGCTCGGCCGCTGCGGCGATCTGCTGGTTCATCGCCTGGATCGAGGAAACGGTTTGGGTGATGGTCTCCAGCGAGGTACCGGCGCGACGGGTCAGCTCGACGCTGCTGGCGGTCAGCTCGCGGCTGGCATCCATGCTGCTGGCGACCTGTTGGGTGCCGCTTTGCAAACCGGCGATCAACGCCTCGATCTCTTCGGTCGATTGCTGGGTGCGCTGGGCCAGGCTGCGTACTTCATCGGCGACCACGGCAAAACCACGCCCGGCTTCCCCGGCGCGGGCGGCTTCGATCGCTGCGTTGAGGGCCAGCAGGTTGGTTTGCTGGGCCACCGACTTGATCACATCGAGCACGCTGCCAATTTTGTCGCTCTCGCTCTTGAGCTGGCCCATGGCTTGGCTGGAGTGATTCATTTCAGTCGCCAGACGCTCGATCTGGGCAATCGACTCTGCGACTACCCGATCACCCTCGCGGGCCTGCTGATCGGCCACCAGCGCGGCCTCGGAGGCCTCTTCGGCATTACGCGCGACTTCCTGCACGGTGGCGGCCATCTCGTTCATGGCGGTGGCCACTTGATCGGTCTCGACCTTTTGGTTGTTGACCCCGGCGCTGGTCTGCTCGGTCACCGCCGACAGCTCTTCAGCGGCACTGGCGATCTGTGTGACACCATCGCCAATGCCGCCAATCAGCTCGCGCAGGCTGACAGTCATGCGCTGCATGCTGCGTTGCAGCTGACCCAGCTCGTCGCGCCGCTCGACGTTGAGGTCGTGGCGCAGATCGCCGCTGGCGACCCGGTCGGCGGCGTTGAGGGTCTGGCGCAGGGGGATGACGATCTGGCGGGTGATGGCCCAGGCGGCGAGCAGGCCGAACACCAGGGCCAGGACGGTGGCCAGGGTGAGCATCGACCTGGCGTGCTGCGATTCGTCATCGCGCAGTTGGGTCAGGGTCTGGGTCAGTTGCTGGCTTTGATCAAGCAGGATCTGGCCCTGCGCCATCATTTGTTGGGCGGCCTGTTCCGAGGCCGTCTGCGCCGTGCCGAAGTCGATCACCGCCGCCCGGTAGTTGCCAAGGGCGCGTGCTGCCTGGTTGAGGTTGCCGGTGTAGTTCGCCGGCAGCACTTCGGCCAGGGTCTTGAGCTGCGAGATGGCCTGGTCGATGGCCGCGAGGGCGGTCTGCTGGAATTCGGCCTTGCCGCTGTAGGTGTAACCGCGGACCTGGAAGCGCGCCTGCTGCAGCAGCTTGCTGGCACCGACGACACTGTTGAACAGGTTTATATCACCGCCACCGAGCAGTTGCTGTTCGACCTCGGCGGTGAGGTTTGCGGCCTCGTCAGCGCTGCTGCCGAGTACCGCGCGGCTGGCTTCGCGCTGGCGGGCGGCTTTGTCGGCACTGTCCAGTGCCTGGCGGTACTGGCGTGCAGCCTCTTTCTGCTGCTCGATGCGGCGTTTGTTTTCCGGCAAGACAATGCGCAGCTCGACCTGCTGCAGTTGGCGATCAAGGTTGGCCAGGGCATTGTTGAGGCTCTGCGCGGCGCTCTCATCACCCTTGATCTGGAAGTTCTGCCGGGCGATGCGCAGCTCCAGGGTGGCCTCCAGCACCTGGGAGACGCCCCCCAGGGTGTCGCCACGCTCGGTGACGCCGCTGATGCCCTGCCAGCCGGTCAGGGTAATGCTCAAGGTCAGCAGCAGGACCAGGCCGAAGCCGATACCGAGTTTACGATTGACGCTAACGTTACCCAGGTGCTGGGCTAACCAACGGTACATGGCGGGACTCCATTGCGATCGGCAGAGGCGATTTATTGTTCTGGTGCCCATGCATCGGCGCCGGATCGCAAAACTGAAGTCAGAACAGACGAGCGAGCAGGGCGGTAACCGCCGTCTCCACGCGCAGGATGCGTTCGCCCAGCTGCACCGGGGTCAGCCCGGCCTTGCCCAGCAGGTCGATTTCGTAGGGGATCCAGCCGCCCTCTGGGCCGATGGCCAGGGTTACCGGCTGGTCCAGGCCGCGCGGGCAGGGCGGGAACGGCCCGGGGTGGCCGACCAGACCGAGGGTGCCTTGGGCAATGGCTGGCAGGCGGTCTTCGACGAAGGGCTTGAAGCGCTTCTCGATGATGACCTCGGGCAGGATCGTGTCGCGGGTCTGTTCCAGGCCCAGGATCAGTTGCTCACGGATGGCCTCGGGTTCGAGGAAGGGGGTTTGCCAGAAGCTCTTCTCGACCCGGTAGCTGTTGACCAGAATCAGCTTCGGCACGCCCATGGTGGCGACGGTCTGGAACACCCGGCGCAGCATCTTCGGGCGCGGCAGGGCCAGCACCAGGGTCAGCGGCAGCTTGGCCGGCGGTTCACGCTCGAAGCTGACCGACAGCTCGGCCTCGTGGCCTTCCAGGCGCAGCACCCGGGCTTCACCCATCAGCCCGCCAATGCGGCCGACGCGCAGGCTGTCGCCCACCGCCACCCGGTGGATTTCCTGCATGTGGGTAAAGCGCCGATCAGCCAGAACGACGCGATCGGCCGCGATGAAGTCGGCTTCTTCGAGGAGCAGCAGGTTCACGGTTGAGTCGCTGGCGGCTGGTCGTTGTGGTCGTCGGCGGCGTCATCATGGTGTTCGCTGCGCTTGCGGATCAGCCCGCCAAACAGCACGCCGATCTCGAACAACAGCCACATCGGCACGGCCAGCAGGGTCTGCGAGAAGATGTCCGGCGGCGTGAGGATCATGCCGACGACAAAGCAGCCGATGATCACGTAAGGGCGGATTTTCTTCAGGTACTTCACATCGACCACGCCGATCCACACCAGCAGGACCACGGCCACCGGAATCTCGAAGGCCACGCCGAAGGCGAAGAACAGGGTCATGACGAAATCGAGGTAGCTGGCAATGTCGGTCATCATCGACACCCCTTCCGGAGTGGCGCTGGCAAAGAAACCGAAAATCAGCGGGAACACCAGGAAGTAGGCAAAGGCCATTCCGGCGTAGAACAGGATGATGCTGGAGATCAGCAGCGGGATGGCGATGCGCTTTTCATGGCGGTACAGGC
Organism: Pseudomonas sp. GW821-FHT10B02; assembly: GCF_059415665.1. Taxonomy (NCBI): domain Bacteria; kingdom Pseudomonadati; phylum Pseudomonadota; class Gammaproteobacteria; order Pseudomonadales; family Pseudomonadaceae; genus Pseudomonas; species Pseudomonas sp. GW821-FHT10B02. Next base: position 539,856 of record NZ_JBWKNR010000001.1, read on the forward strand.
CCGGCGCGATAAAGCCCCAGATCTGCTGGAGGATCAGCGGGATGGCCAGGAACAGCGAGACGATCATGGTCAGCTTGAACGGCGTCAGGAACGGCGAGGCCACGTCGGTGGCGATCATCGTCGCGTTGGCCGGCAGGTGCTCACGCAGCGGCGCCGAAACCAGGGTGTAGATCTGCTGCGCGAAGGAAAACAGCCCGGCGAAGATCAGGAAGATGGCCGCGACGCAACGCAGCAGGCGTGTACGCAGCTCGGTGAGGTGCGAAACCAGCGGCATTGGCTGGTCGTTTTCCGGAATATCGCTCATGGGGCTCGCGGGGGCTGTGTCGGTTCGGTGGTTGCGCTGGCGACCGGCTTGGCCTCGGCAGGGGCTGTGCTCGGGGTCGCAACGGTTTCGCTGCTGGCAACCGCGGGCGCAGGTGGCTCGGGCGTCACGCTCTGCGGGTTGAGGATCTTGCGCGCTTCCTGCTCCATGGAGAGGATGTGCTCGTTGTGCAGTTGACGGCGGATGTCATCGGCGCCGATCTCGCGCTCGACTTCCTGCTTGATCGCATTGAAGCTGCGCTTGAGGCGGCCGATCCACAACCCGGCGGTACGCGCGGCGCCCGGCAAACGCTCGGGGCCGAGCACCAGCAGGGCCACCAGGCCCACGAGCAGCAGTTCGCTGAAGCTGATCCCGAACATTGATCAATCTTTCCTGATCGGCTCTTCGACCTTGTGCGCCTGGCCGTCGATGGTCTGTGGCTGGTTCAGTGGCGAAGCGGCCTGTGGCTGTACGGGTTGCACCGGAGGTGGAGTCTGCTCTTCAGGCTTGGACTCTTCCTCGTTCATGGCTTTCTTGAAGCCCTTGATCGATTCGCCCAGGTCGCTGCCGAAGTTCTTCAGCTTCTTGGTACCGAATACCAGTACCACGACCACCAGCAGAACGATCCAGTGTTTCCAGTCAAAAATACCCATGGTGCAATCCCTCGAAATAATTCAGTTAGGCCGATGGCTGACGCGCTGCTTTCTCGGCGTGCCCGGACAGGCCGAAACGGCGGTCCAGCTCATCCAGCACCGCCTGTGGGTGCTGGCCCAGTTGGGCGAGCATGACCAGGCTATGGAACCACAGATCGGCGGTCTCGTAGATGACATCGCTGTAATCTCCGCTATGGGCGGCATCCTTGGCAGCAATGATGGTCTCGATCGACTCTTCGCCGAGCTTTTCCAGAATCTTGTTCAGGCCTTTGTGGTACAGGCTGGCCACGTAGGAACTGTCAGGTTCGGCGCCTTTGCGCGCTTCCAGCACTTCGGCCAGGCGGGTCAGGGTGTCGCTCATGTCAGTGTCCTGCGTTGTAGATGGCGTGGGGGTCTTTGAGAACCGGATCGACGGTCTTCCACTCGGCGTTTTCGTAAACACGGTAGAAGCAGCTTTCGCGACCGGTATGGCAGGCGATATGCCCCAGTTGCTCGACCATCAGGATGATCACGTCGGCGTCGCAGTCCAGGCGCATTTCATGCAGTTTTTGCACGTGCCCGGATTCTTCGCCCTTGCGCCACAGTTTGCCACGCGAACGCGACCAGTAGATGGCCCGCTGCTCGGCGGCGGTCAGGGCCAGCGACTCGCGATTCATCCAGGCCATCATCAGCACGCGCCCGGTTTTGTGGTCCTGGGCGATAGCCGGTACCAGGCCATCGCTGTTCCAGTTGATCTCGTCCAGCCAGTCTTTCATGTACGACTCCAAAACAAGAGGCCCGATCCTCTGCCGACCCCTTGCGCTAGTGTGCCAGTCAGCGGCGCGGCTGGCTATCGACGCACGATCAGGTAAAGACCGGCCGCGAGCATCAGCCAGGCCGGCCAGGCCGCCGGAGCGCTGAGACTGACGGCCCCTGCGGCGAGGGTCGCGCCACCGCCGAGCAGGCCGGCGCCGAGCAGACGCAAGGCCCAGCCATCGCCTTTCTGTTGCCAGGCGCCGGGCGGCTCGGCCTGGTGCGGCTGCGACATGCGCTCAAGCAGGTCGCGGGTCATGCCGGCCAGGTGCGGGATCTGTTCGACCTGGCCGTGCAGGTTCTGCAGCAGGTTCTTTGGGCTGACCCGCTCGCGCATCCAGCGTTCCAGGAACGGCTGGGCGGTGCTCCACAGGTCCAGCTCGGGGTACAGCTGACGGCCCAGGCCTTCGATGTTCAGCAGGGTTTTTTGCAGCAGCACCAGCTGCGGCTGGACTTCCATGTTGAAGCGTCGCGCGGTCTGGAACAGGCGCATCAGCACCTGACCGAAGGAAATATCTTTTAATGGTTTTTCGAAGATCGGCTCGCAAACGGTACGGATCGCCGCCTCGAATTCATTGAGCTTGGTATGCGCCGGTACCCAGCCGGAATCGATATGCAGCTGGGCGACGCGACGGTAGTCGCGCTTGAAGAAGGCAAACAGGTTGCGCGCCAGGTAGTCCTGGTCTTCCGGCGTCAGGCTGCCGACGATGCCGCAGTCGATGGCAATGTACTGCGGGCTCCACGGTTTTACGGTGCTGACGAAGATGTTGCCCGGGTGCATGTCGGCATGGAAGAAACTGTCGCGGAACACCTGGGTGAAGAAGATCTCCACACCACGCTCGGCGAGCATTTTCATGTCGGTGCGCTGGTCGGCCAGGGTCGCCAGGTCGGTGACCTGGATGCCGTAGATGCGTTCCATCACCAGCACCTTGGGGCGGCACCAGTCCCAGTACACCTGGGGCACGTACATCATCTCCGAGCCTTCGAAGTTGCGCTTGAGCTGGCTGGCGTTGGCCGCCTCGCGGAGCAAATCGAGCTCGTCGTAGATGGTTTTTTCGTAATCGTTGACCACTTCCACCGGGTGCAGCAGGCGGGCATCGGCCGACACCCGCTCGGCGCCACGGGCGATCAGGAACAGCCAGGCCAGGTCCTGGGCGATGACCGGCTTGAGGCCCGGGCGCACAACCTTGACCACCACCTCTTCACCGCTCTTGAGCTTGGCCGCATGGACCTGGGCCACCGAGGCCGAGGCCAGTGGTTCGACATCAAAGCGGCTGAACACCTCGCTGATCTTCGCGCCGAGCTGTTCTTCGATCAGCGCCACGGCGTGTTGCGGATCGAACGGCGGTACTCGGTCCTGCAGCAGCATCAGCTCGTCGGCGATGTCTTCGGGGAGCAGGTCGCGACGGGTTGAAAGCAACTGGCCGAACTTGATGAAAATCGGCCCCAGGTCTTGCAGGGCCAGGCGCAGGCGCGCGCCGCGGCTGAGATCGAGGGTCTTGCGTGGCAGCCAGCGCCAGGGCATCAGGTGCCGCAGGGCCATCAGCCACCAGGGCAGCGGCAGTTCGAACAGCAGGTCATCGAGGCGGTAGCGGATAACCACACGCTGGATGCGAAACAGACGGCGGACGGCAAGCAGCTTCATGCGTTATCGCTGGTATCAAGGGATCGGGCAAGGCGCTCAATGCGCGCCTCGAGGCGTTCGATGTCGACTTTTAGCGTGTCGAGTTCGCTGAAACGGGCTTCGGCTTCGCGTTGGCCAACCAGGGTCCGGGCCTCTTCGGCGAGGTATTCGGAAAGGTTCTGGTTGAGTGCGGCCAGGCCCTGGCGCGTCCAGCTGGCGCGGCTGCGCAGATGGCCGCTGAGCAGCTGCGTGGCGATCGGTCCGAGCCAGCGCGAAACTTCGTACTCCCAGTCCAGTTCCAGGTCCTGGAGCACCGCGACCAGGTCCAGCAGTACGGCGCTGTCGCCTTCGAGCTCGACCTGTGGGCTGTGCAGCACGGCGCTCTTGTCCTGGCTCAGGGCCAGGCGCATCAGGCTGCTGGCCGGGGCGCGCAGGGTGCAGTCGGCCTCATTGGCCCAGTGCGCGGCAAGCATCAGGCCGTCGTCGCTGGGCAGAATGAACAGTTGCAGTGCGGGCTGGCGGCAGTCGATGGCAATCACCTTGCCATCGAGCGGGCGCAAACGCGGCAGCGCTGTGCTGTCCAGGCGCAGGACACGGTTCAGACCGTGTTCGACGCTGGCAAGAAGGCCGGCCAGGAGCATCAGGGTTTGATACCCCGGTGCAGGGCAACGATGCCGCTGGTCATGTTGTGGTAGGTGACGCGGTCGAAACCGGCCTCGACCATCATCGCCTTGAGGGTTTCCTGGTCAGGGTGCATGCGGATCGATTCGGCCAGGTAGCGGTAGCTTTCCGAGTCGTTGGTGATCAGCTTGCCGGCCAGCGGCATGAAGGCGAACGAATAGGCATCGTAGACCTTGGACATGAATGTGTTGGTCGGCTTGGAGAACTCCAGCACCAACAGACGGCCACCTGGTTTGAGGACCCGCAGCATCGAGCGGATGGCGTCTTCCTTGTGGGTCACGTTACGCAGGCCGAAGGCGATGGTCACGCAATCGAAGTGGTTGTCCGGGAACGGCAGCTTTTCAGCATCAGCCTGGACGAATTCGATGTTGCCGGCCACACCGCGGTCGAGCAGGCGGTCGCGGCCGACCTTGAGCATCGATTCGTTGATGTCGGCCAGTACCACCTGACCGGTCGGGCCGACCAGTTGCGAGAACTTGGCGGCCAGGTCGCCGGTGCCACCGGCAATGTCCAGGACCCGGTTGCCGCTGCGCACGCCGGACAGTTCGATGGTGAAGCGCTTCCACAGGCGGTGCATGCCGCCGGAAAGCACATCGTTCATCAAGTCGTACTTGGCGGCTACCGAATGGAAAACCTCAGCGACTTTCTCTGCTTTCTGGCTTTCCGGCACGTTCTGGTAGCCGAAATGGGTGGTGGGTTCGGCGTGGTCGCCTTTGCGCTGATCGTTCATATCGCTTCACCGGAAAAAATTACTGGCCATTCTAGGGCGTACGGTCGGATTTGTCTTGGCGGGGTGTGTCGCAGGTCGGGGCGCGGGCATAATAGGAGTATGCCTTTGAACCCAGGATTGAATGAATGACCCAGATCAGCGTTGAGCGCAAACACAGCCTGGGCCGCGAAGCGGCTCGGGAAAAGGCCCAGACCCTGGTCGACAAGCTGGCCCGCGAGTACGACCTCAGCGCCCGCTGGGTTGGTGACCGGGTCGAGGTCAAACGCAGCGGCGCCAGTGGCAGCGTGCAGATCGGTGAAGACACCATCAGGGTCGAGTTGAAGCTGGGCATGATGCTGTCGATGATGAGCACGACCATCAAGAGCGAGATCGAGCGGGCGCTGGACAAAGCCCTGGCGTGAGTCTTGTGGGAGCCGGCCTTGCCGGCGATGGTATCAGCGCGGTGTCAGCGGATCAGCGTTGCCTGTATCGCTGGCAAGGCCAGCTCCCACAGTGGCCAGTTCCCACAGTTTTTTCCTGCCTTAGGGTGAGGATTCTAATTTTTCTCCCTACCTTATGCTCAAGCCCAACATCCATGGGCAGTTCCTCCATATCTATTCGAGCGTGAGGTGCAGAGCATGGCCAAAGTGATTCTGAAGAAAAAAGACGACACCCAGCGCGCGCTGGGTGAGGTGCGCGGCTACGCGCGCAAGATCTGGCTGGCAGGTCTGGGTGCTTATGCCCGGGTCGGTCAGGAAGGTGCCGACTACCTGAAAGAGCTGGTCAAGGCCGGTGAAACCGTCGAGAAACGTGGCAAGAAACGCATCGATCATGAGCTTGATGCAGCCAACACTCAGATCGATTCGGTCAAAGGCGAGATCAGCAGCGTCAAGGGCAAGGTCGAAGTCCAGCTCGATAAAATCGAAAAGGCTTTCGACACACGGGTTGCCAGCGCCTTGAATCGCATCGGCATTCCGTCTAAACATGACGTGGAGGCACTCTCTGCCAAGCTCGATGAGCTGACGGCATTGCTTGAACGTGTCGCACGTAAACAATAAGGAGAGCGGGATGGCTGGCAAGAAGAATAGCGAAAAAGAGAGCAGCTCCTGGGTCGGGGGGATCGAGAAGTATTCCCGCAAGATCTGGCTGGCTGGACTGGGTATCTACTCCAAGATCGACCAGGACGGCAACAAGCTGTTCGAGTCCCTGGTCAAGGATGGTGAGAAGGCTGAAAAACAGGCCAAGAGTTCCGTAGACGCGGCCAAGGCTTCGGCCAAGTCGGCCACCTCGCGGGTGGGCGATGTCAAAGACCGTGCACTGGGCAAATGGAGCGAGCTCGAAGAGGCTTTCGACAAGCGTCTGAACAGTGCCATTTCGCGTCTGGGCGTTCCGAGCCGCAATGAAGTCAAGGCGCTGCATCAGCAGGTCGACACCTTGACCAAGCAGATCGAGAAACTGACCGGTGCTTCGGTCAAGCCGGCCTCCAGCAAGCCGGCAGCGGCCAAGGCTGCCGCCAAACCACTGGCCAAGGCGGCGCCGAAAGCGGCTGCCAAACCTGCAGCGAAACCGGCGGCAGCGAAAACCGCAGCGGCCAAACCTGCGGCCAAAGCAGCAGCCAAACCGGCAGCAGCCAAGCCTGCAGCGGCGAAGAAACCCGCGGTGAAAAAAGCAGCGGCCAAGCCTGCTGCCAAACCAGCAGCCCCGGCGGCCAGTGCGGCCCCGGCACCCAGCGCTGCACCTGTGGTAACTGCAGCACCGATCGCGCCAGCACCATCGGCGTCGGTAAGCCCGATCAGCCAGTCCTGATTCAGGCTTTATCGCGGGGCAAGCCGGCTCCCACCGTAGTAATCGGTGGGGGCGGGCTTGCCCCGCGATGCATTTCAGCCATCCAGATATCGCAAGGCGATCTGCTCGGCCGCATGCCGCGACCCGGCCTCCAGATGCGGCGCCACCAGCATCATCACCTGATACACCACCACCCCGACCTCACCCTCACGCGCTAGCACACGCTGATAGTCGAGGGAGAACAACAGCGTCAGGGTGATCTGTTCCACCAGTTGCCCTAACGCCCGCGTGTCGCTGACCACCTGGCCCTGAGCCTTGAGACTGGCGAGCAGGGCGGCCAGGGTGCGCTTGAGGGCGTTGAGCAGGTTGCGCATGCCACGGGCCAGCTTGGGCAGGCGTCCGGTCAGGTTCGACAGGTCCTGGAACAGGAAGCGGTACTGGGCCATGCGCTCGACGATCAGGTGCAGGAACAGCCAGTAGTCTTCGGCATCCAGGCGTACCTCCAGGGGCGGGTCGAGCAGCGGTGTCAGCTCGTCTTCGAAGCGCTCGAACAAACCCAGAACCAGCGGCTCCTTGCCGTGGAAGTGGTAGTACAGGTTGCCCGGGCTGATCCCCATTTCATTGGCGATTTCCAGGGTCGAGACATTCGGTTCGCCCTGCTGATTGAACAGCTGCAGGGCACACTCGAGAATTCGGTCGCGGGTTTTCATCCGTTCTACTTGTTCAACGCGCCTGCACGTAAGTGCCGGGCGCGGGGTCCATGGGAGGGTAGTTCTGGTTACCCAGAGCCATCAGGGTTTCGCGTTGCGCGCCGGAGCGCGCCTGAATCCATTCCAGCCATTGCGGCCACCAACTGCCTTCGACCTGCCTGGCATCGTAGAGCCAGGCCCGCGGGTCACTGCTCAGGCGCGGATTGTCGACATAATTGGCCTTGGGATTACCGGGTGGGTTGAGGATGCTTTGCACGTGGCCGCTGTTGGCCAGGATGAAGCGTTTGTCGCCGCCCAGCAGCAGGGTCGAGCGGTAGACCGCATCCCAGGGGGTGATGTGGTCGTTGTTGCCGGCCACGCTGAAGCTGTCGACGTTGACTTTCTGCAGGTCGATCGGTGTGCCGCAGACCTCAAGGCCGGCGGCATGCGCCAGCGGGTTGTGCTTGAAGAAGTCCAGCAGGTCGCCGTGCAGGGCCGCGGGCAGGCGGGTGTTGTCGTTGTTCCAGTAGAGAATGTCGAAGGCCGGTGGCGCCTTGCCGAGCAGGTAGTTGTTGACGAAGTAGTTCCAGATCAGGTCGTTGGGGCGCATCCAGGCGAATACCTTGGCGATCTCCCGGCCATCGAGCACGCCCTGCTGGTAGGAGCGGCGCTTGGCCGCTTCCAGGGTCTGCTCGTCGGCGAACAGGCTGGCGGGGCTGTCGATCTGGCTGTCGAGCAGGCTGACCAGGTAGGTGGCACTGCTGACCCTGCGCAATTGCCGCTTGGCCTGCAGGTGGCCTTGCAGGGCAGCCATGGTCAGGCCCCCGGCGCAGGCGCCCATCAGGTTGACCTCGCGGCTGCCGGTGATGGCCCGGCAGACATTCATGGCTTCTTCCAGGGCTTCGACGTAGCTCGACAGGCCCCATTCACGATGGCGCGGGTCGGGGTTGCGCCAGCTGATCATGAAGGTCTGCAGGCCATTTTTGAGCATGTACTGCACGAAGCTATTGGCCGGGCTCAAGTCGAAGATGTAGAACTTGTTGATCTGTGGCGGTACCACCAGCACCGGCCGGGCGTACTGTTTCTCGCTCATCGGTTTGTACTGGATCAGCTCCAGCAGCTCGCTGCGAAACACTACTGCACCTGGGGTGGTGGCCAGGTTGCGACCGACCTCGAAGGCATGCGGATTGACCTGGCGCGGCAAGCCATCGTTGTGGCGCAGGTCATCGACCAGGTGGTTCAGTCCGCGCACCAGGCTCAGGCCGCCTGAGTTGAACAGCTCCTTGACCGCAGCGGGGTTGAGCAGGGAGTTGCTCGGCGACATCGCATCGTTGAGCAAGGCAAACAGGAAGTGCGCGCGGGCGCGGTCATCGGGCTCCAGCTGGCTTTCATCGATCCATTGCCGGGTCTGTTTCTGCCAGGCGAGATACGCCTGCAGACCACGGCTGTAAAAGGGATTGAGATTCCACGCCGGGTCCTTGAAACGGTTGTCGCGCGGGTTGGGCTGGTGCGGGGTGTCGCCGAGCAGCACGCGCCCCAGCTGGTTGCCCAGGGCGAGCATGTGCTTGGCCGTGTGCAATGGGTGGCGCAGGCTGTGGCGGCTGACATTGCGCAATGTGGACAGCAGGTCGCGCCCGCGCAGGCCGGTGATTGCATTCTGCACGTTCATGTACGAAGCGGGGACCGGTACCGGCCCCTTTGCGGGCTTGTCTTTCATCAGGCAACACTCCGTCGTCAGGCCATCTACAAACAGATCAATGCAAGAGCGACACCAACCTCATGTCAGCGTCTTAACCGGGGGCTGGGCGTGGGTGCATGACGGCGCGTTGGCGCTCTTGCTCGAGAAATTTCATGATGATCGGGGCCACCGCTTCGGCCCGGGTGATCAGGAACAAGTGACCATCGTCGATTATGTGTAGCTGGGCATTGGGAATACGCCAGGCCAGCAGACGCATATTTATCAGTGGAATCAACGGGTCATCGTCACCGGCCAGCACCAGGGTCGGCTGCTGGATCTTGTGCAGCCAGTGGATGCTGGTCCAGCCGAGCCCGGCGAACAGCTGCCAGTAGTAACCGAGCTTGCCTGAGGAACGCACCTTGGCGGCGTGCGCCATGGCCAGGTCCGGGTCGCGGCGAAAGGCCCCGCCATAGATCTGCGGGGCGATGCGGATGACATGCGACGGTTGGATGTAGCGCCTGGGACTTGCCATCAACCACAGTACTTTCGGCTTGCCCGGCACCATGACTGCGCCCGCCGCGGTAGCTGCCAGCACCAGTTTCTTGCAGCGTTCGGGATAGTCATGGGCAAACTGTTGGGCCAGTGCACCACCCCAGGACACGCCAATGGCATTGACTTGCCCATAGTCGAGGTAATCGAGCATGCGCGCGGTGAGCTTGGCCAGCCCGGGAAAACGGTAGGGATGTCTGGGCGTTGACGAGCCACCGACACCCGGCACGTCGAAGGCGATGACCTCCAGGTCCGGGTCCAGGGCCTGGATGAACGGGAACACCAGCTCCAGGTTGGCGCCGATGCCGTTGAAGATCAGCAAGGGCGTCAAGTGCGGCTTGCCGGGGCGAACCGCGGTGCGGATGGTCTGGCCACCCAGGTCGACGGTTCTGAATATGTACGGTTGCGGCATGCGCGAAGCCCTGTGGTGGAGAGTTCGCCGCGACCAGCAACTGGCCGCGGCGGCCGCTGCAATCAACGCTCGTGAACGTAGGTCCCCGGCGATGCTTCGCCAGCGGGGTAGGCCCTGTTGCCCAAGCGCGCCGGCGCTTTTTTCAGTTCCCCGGAGCGTGCCGCCATCCAGGTCTGCCAGTGCAGCCACCAGGAATCGGTGTGTTTGTGGGCATTCTCTTGCCAGTCGCTGGCCAGGGTCGGCATCTCGCTACCGGTCATGTAGCGTGCCTTGGGGTTGCCCGGCGGGTTGAGGATGCTCTGGATATGCCCGCTGTTGGACAGCACGAACTCGACATTGCCGCCAAACAGCTGGGCCGAACGGTAGCAGGACTGCCAGGGGGTGATGTGGTCGGTGGTGCCGGCCAGGCTGTAGATGTCGGCGGTGACTTTCTTCAGGTCGATCGGCGTACCGCACACTTCCAGTGCGTCGGCACGGGTCAGTGGATTACTTTTGAACATTTCGATCAGGTCGCCATGGAAGGCGGCCGGCAGGCGCGTGGTGTCGTTGTTCCAGAACAGGATGTCGAATACCGGCGGCTCGTTGCCGAGCAGGTAGTTGTTGACCCAGTAGTTCCAGATCAGGTCGTTGGGGCGCATCCAGGCGAACACCTTGGCCATGTCGCGGCCTTCAAGCACCCCGGCCTGATAGGAGTGGCGCTTGGCGGTTTCCAGGGTCTGTTCGTCGACGAACAGTGCGACCTGGTTGTCGAGGGTGGTGTCGAGGACGCTGACCAGCAGGGTCAGGGCATTGACCTTGGTTTCGCCCAGCGCTGCGTAGTGACCGAGCAGGGCGGTGCAGGTGATGCCGCCGGAGCAGGCGCCGAGCATGTTCAGGTCTTTGCTGCCGGTGATCGCCAGGATCACGTCGACGGCTTCCTTGAGGGCATCGATGTAGGTCGACAGGCCCCATTCGCGCTGGGCCTTGGTCGGGTTGCGCCAGCTGACGATGAAAGTCTGTACATTGGAGCGCAGGCAGAAGCGCGCCAAGCTCTTCTCCGGGCTCAGGTCGAAGACATAGAACTTGTTGATCTGGGGGGGCACCACCAGCAGCGGGCGGGCATGCACCTGTTCGGTGATCGGCCGGTACTGGATCAGTTCCAGCACGTCGTTGCGAAACACCACTGAGCCTTCGCTGGTGCCGAGGTTCTTGCCGACCTCGAAGGCCTCCATGTTCACCTGGCTGGGCATGCCGCCATTGTGGACCATGTCCTTGGCCAGGTTCGACAGACCGTCGAGCAGGCTTTTGCCGCCGGTTTCAAAGAAACGTTTGACCGCCGCCGGGTTGGCCGCGCTGTTGGTCGGGGCCATGGCTTCGGTCATCAGGTTGATGACGAAGTGACCGCGACTGATGTCCTGGTCCGACAGGTTGCTGGTATCGATCCAGTCGTGCAGTTCTTTACGCCAGGCAAGGTAGGTCTGCAGGTAGCGGCGATAAAGCGGGTTCTGGCTCCAGGCCGGGTCATTGAAGCGACGGTCGTCGCTCTCCGGTTGCAGGGCCGACTTGCCGAAGATCACGTTCTTGAGTTCCAAGCCGAAATGCGCGACATGCTTGGCACTGTGCAGCGGTTGGCGAACGGCCTGGCCCAGCACCATTCGCGCAGATGTCAGCAAATCCTTACGGCGCAAGCCGATCACCGGGTTCAGGCCCAGTGTGTTTTCCGAGGCTTGGCGCTGCAGGTCATCGTTGTTCTTGTTACTCATCTACGACGCTCCGTTGTCCTGAGACGAGTACCGGCCTGCTGTGCGTTACACAGACGAGTGCCCGGTACTGCTGCTCGGGTGACCAGTAATAACGAACTGCGGTCCTGCTGCCGGATGCAAACGACGATGAGCCCTGCGGGTATTTTCTGCTGGAGAAGACTGCCTGCTTTCGCTCGCGACCTCTGCATACCGGCTCGACCCTGCTTCAAATCAATGCAGGGAACTTGCCAGATCCATTGGTTACCCGACTTTCGAGTGTTGCGCAAGACGGCCATTCATTGGCCGCTGAGCAGGCATTCAAGCAAATAGAATTAGAAAATGCGCTCTAAACCCTGAAAGGCTTGAACTAGAGCATCAGCTTGACGATGGACTCGTTGGGGTCGCGCGATTTTCCGGCCTTGGCCAGTTCGGCGAGATAGTCGTCCCAGAGCTCCTGCTGGCGCAGGCACAGTTGCTCCAGGTATTCCCAGGTGAACAGGCCGCTGTCGTGGCCGTCGTCGAAGGTCAGCTTCAGAGCGTACTGACCGGCAGGTTCCAGGCCGCTCAGGCCGACGCCAAGCTTGCCGTACTGGAGGATCGGGTTGCCGTGGCCCTGGACCTCGGCGGAAGGCGAGTGCACCCGCAGGAATTCGGCGGGCAGGTGGTACACCTCGTCTGGCCCGTAGGTCAGGGTGAGGGTCTTGGAGGCTTTGTGCAGGTTGATGCCGCTGGGGATTCTGGCCATGTGGTTCAGGGCCGCAAGCGGCCCTGCCTGTAAGAGAGTGAGGCTTACAGAATATAACGAGAAAGGTCTTCGTTCTGCGCCAATTCGCCGAGGTGGCTGTTGACGTACTCGGCGTCGATACGGATCGGCGCTTCGTTGTGGGCGCTGGCCAGGTCACCGGCACTGAACGACACCTCTTCAAGCAGGCGCTCGAGCAGGGTGTGCAGGCGACGGGCACCGATGTTCTCGGTTTTCTCGTTGACCTGCCAGGCGATCTCGGCCAGGCGCTTGATACCTTCGGCGGCGAACTCGATATGCAGGCCTTCGGTTTTCAGCAGCTCGCGGTATTGCTCGGTCAGCGAGGCGTGCGGTTCGCTGAGGATGCGCTCGAAGTCTTCCGGGCTCAGGGCCTTGAGTTCGACGCGGATCGGCAGACGGCCTTGCAGCTCAGGGACCAGATCGCTTGGCTTGCTCAGGTGGAAGGCACCGGAGGCGATGAACAGGATGTGGTCGGTCTTGACCATGCCCAGCTTGGTGTTCACCGTGCAGCCTTCGATCAGCGGCAGCAGGTCGCGCTGTACGCCTTCGCGCGAGACATCGGCGCCGCCGACGTTGCCACGCTTGGCAACCTTGTCGATTTCGTCGATGAACACGATGCCGTGCTGCTCGACCGCTTCCAGGGCCTTGGCCTTGAGCTCGTCTTCGTTGACCAGGCGGCTGGCTTCTTCATCGCGCACCAGCTTGAGCGCTTCCTTGACCTTGAGCTTGCGGCTCTTGCGCTTGCCCTTGCCCATGTTGGCGAACAGGTTTTGCAGCTGGTTGGTCATCTCTTCCATGCCCGGTGGCGCGGAAATGTCGACGCCCATGGCTTCGGCCACTTCGATCTCGATTTCCTTGTCATCCAGCTGGCCTTCGCGCAGGCGCTTGCGGAACAACTGGCGGGTGTTGGAGTCCTGGGTGTTGACCTGGTCTTCGTTGAAGCCGGTGCGTGCCGGTGGCAGCAGGGCATCCAGGATGCGCTCTTCGGCAGCATCTTCGGCACGGTGGCCGACACGGACGATTTCCTGCTCGCGGAGCATCTTGATCGCGGCATCGGCCAGATCACGAATGATCGACTCGACGTCACGGCCAACGTAGCCGACTTCGGTGAACTTGGTCGCTTCGACCTTGATGAACGGGGCATTGGCCAGTTTGGCCAGGCGCCGGGCGATCTCGGTCTTGCCGACGCCGGTCGGGCCGATCATCAGGATGTTCTTTGGAGTGACTTCAACGCGCAGCTCAGCCGGGAGCTGCATGCGCCGCCAGCGGTTGCGCAGGGCGATGGCGACGGCGCGCTTGGCGTCGTCCTGGCCGATGATGTGGCGGTTGAGTTCGTGGACGATCTCGCGGGGGGTCATGGACATGGTTGTGATGGTCCTTGGGCTCGATAAGTCAGCGTGGAAAAGCCCGGCCACCGGGGCCGGGCGCCAGAACAGCTGAATTACTCGGCCAGGTCCTGCTCCTCGATAGTCAGGTGGTGGTTGGTGAACACACAGATGTCACCGGCGATGTTCAGGGCGGTCTCGGCGATTTCACGGGCCGAGAGGTCGGTCTTTTGCAGCAGGGCGCGGGCGGCGGCCTGGGCGTAGGCGCCACCGGAACCCATGGCGATCAGGCCGTCTTCGGGTTCGACCACGTCACCGTTGCCGGTGATGATCAGCGAAGCGTCCTTGTTGGCAACCGCCAGCATGGCTTCCAGACGGCTCAGGGAGCGGTCGGTACGCCATTCCTTGGCCAGCTCGACGGCGGCGCGGATCAGATGGCCCTGGTGTTTTTCCAGCTGGCCTTCAAAACGTTCGAACAGGGTGAATGCGTCGGCGGTGGCACCGGCGAAGCCGGCGATGACCTGACCGTGGTACAGGCGGCGGACTTTCTTGGCGTTGCCTTTCATCACGGTGTTGCCGAGAGAAACCTGGCCGTCGCCGCCCATGACGACTTTGCCGTGGCGGCGAACTGAAACGATGGTGGTCAAGGGAGAGTCTCCACGCAGCGGGGCGAAAATGCCTGATGCAGACTCATATGGGGGTGGTGGGAAGGATTTCAACCTTGAAGGATGAGCGGTAGGACTTTATCGCGGGGCAAGCCCGCTCCCACCGGATAGGGTGGGAGCGGGCTTGCCCCGCGATGATCAGGCTTCGTGGCTGATGTGCCCATCGACCAAGGTATAACGCACCGCACCCGGCAGGCAGTGGCCGATGAACGGGCAGTTGTCGCCTTTGGAGCGCCACTGTTCACCCGCCACGGTCGAGGCCTTGGCATCGAACAGCACCAGGTCGGCGGCCCCGCCGACTTTCACTTGTCCGGCCGGCAGGCGCAGGGCCTGGGCAGGGCCGCTGGACAAACGTTGCAACAAAGTTGGCAGGTCGAGCAGGCCATCTTCCACCAGGGTCATCGCCAGTGGCAGCAGCAGTTCGACGCTGCTGATGCCCGGTTCGGTAGCCCCGAACGGTGCCAGCTTGGCATCACGCTCGTGCGGCTGGTGATGGCTGGAGATCGCCTGGATCACTCCGGACTTCACCGCCTCGCGCAGGCCATCACGGTCGGCGCGGGTGCGCAGCGGCGGCTGTACGTGGTACAGGCTGGAGAAGTCGCGCAGCGCTTCGTCGGTGAGAATCAGCTGGTACAGCGCCACGTCGGCGGTGACCGGCAGGCCCAGCTCCTGGGCCTGGGCAATCAGGCGCGCACCACGGGCACTGGTCAGCTGGCTGAAGTGCGCGCGCACGCCGGTTTGTTCGACCAGCAGCAGGTTGCGCGCCAGGGCCACGGTTTCGGCGGTTTCCGGGATGCCCGGCAGGCCGAGGAAGCTGGCCATGGCGCCTTCGTGGGCCAGGCCGCCCTGGGCCAGGTCGCGGTCCTGAGAGTGGAAGATCACCGTCAGGTCGAAGGTTGCCGCGTACTCCAGGGCACGGGCCAGGGTGCGGTTGTTGGCGAAGGCATTCAGACCGTTGCCGAACGCCACGCAACCGGCGTCACGCAGGGCAATCAGCTCTGCCAGCTGTTCGCCTTCCAGGCCTTTGCTCAGGGCGCCGATCGGGAACACTTTGCTGTGCCCGGCTTCGCGAGCGCGATCCAGGATCAGCTCAGCCACTGCCGAGGTGTCCAGCACCGGCTTGGTCTGCGGCGGGCAGCACAGGCTGGTGACGCCGCCAGCAGCCGCAGCGCGGGTTTCGCTGGCGATGCTGCCTTTGCGGCTGTAACCCGGCTCGCGCAGGGCAACGTTGAGGTCGACCAGGCCGGGGGCCGCGATCAGGCCTGTTGCATCGATGCTGCGTGCCGGGCTGAAGCCAGCAGGCGCTGCGCCCATGGCGACAATTTTGCCGGCATCGATATGCACGTCAGTGGTCTGGTCCAGGCCGCTCTGTGGATCAATGACCCGGGCGCCGAGAATACTGAGGGTCACTGGGCGTTCTCCTGCTCGAATTGACGTTGCGCGGTCTGCCCGCTCATGGCCATCGACAGTACGGCCATGCGCACTGCGATACCGTAGGTGACCTGGTTGAGGATCACCGAGTGGGCACCGTCGGCCACCGCCGATTCGATCTCCACGCCGCGGTTGATCGGCCCCGGGTGCATGACGATGGCATCGGGCTTGGCCCCGGCCAGGCGTGCGGTGGTCAGGCCGAACAGGCGGTAGAACTCGCCTTCGCTGGGCAGCAGGCCGCCGGCCATGCGCTCACGCTGCAGGCGCAGCATGATCACCACGTCGACGTCCTTGAGGCCCTGTTCGAGGTCGGTGTAGACCTTCACGCCGTACTGCTCGATACCGATCGGCAGCAGGGTTTTCGGGCCGATCACGCGGATGTCCGGGCAGCCCAAAGTCTTCAGGGCGAGCATGTTCGAACGCGCTACCCGCGAGTGCAGGATGTCGCCGACGATGGCCACCGAGAGGTTCTCGAAGCCGCCTTTGTGCCGACGAATGGTCAGCATGTCGAGCATGCCCTGGGTCGGGTGAGCGTGACGGCCGTCACCACCGTTGATGATCGCCACTTCCGGGCAGACGTGTTCGGCGATGAAGTGCGCGGCGCCGGAGTCGGCATGCCGCACGACAAACATGTCGGCGGCCATGGCTTCAAGGTTGCGCAGGGTGTCGAACAGGGTTTCGCCCTTGCTGGTCGAGGAGGTCGACACATTCAGGGTGATGACGTCGGCCGACAGCCGCTGGGCGGCCAGTTCGAAGGTAGTACGGGTACGGGTGGAGTTCTCGAAGAACACGTTGCAGACGGTCTTGCCGCGCAGCAACGGGACCTTTTTAACGGCCCGGGCGCCGACTTCCAGGAAGGAGTCGGCGGTGTCGAGGATCTCGGTCAGTAGTTCGCGGGGCAAACCGTCGAGCGAGAGGAAGTGGCGCAGCTGGCCCTGATCATTGAGCTGCAGCGGGCGCTTGGCGTCGATTGGCGTCATCGCGAGGGACTCTTAAAGGGCGGAAGCGGAAGCGAGGTCCTGGCGCTCGAGGGCGAGCGGTGCGGGTCCGGTCAATTTTACCCGTTCATGGGCGGCCAGCGACAGCGTCGCGCCGACCACATTCGGGCGGATCGGCAATTCGCTGGCATCCAGGTCGAGCAGACACACCAGCGTCACGCTGGCCGGACGGCCATAGTCGAACAATTCGTTGAGGGCGGCGCGGATGGTACGACCGCTCATCAGCACGTCGTCGACCAGGATCAGATGCTGGCCTTCGATCTCGAATGGCAGTTCCGATGGGCGCACTTGCGGGTGCAGGCCGTTCTGGCTGAAGTCATCGCGATAGAACGAAACGTCGAGGGTGCCGAGGGCGGCATCGCTGCCCAGTTCTTCGAGCAGGGCCTGGGCAACCCAGATGCCCCCGGTACGGATGCCGATGAAGCGTGGCTCGCTAATGTTGCGCCGGGCCAGATGGGCACGAAGGTCGACAGCCATCTGCCGGATCAGTTCGGCGGGATTGGGTAGGCTCATGCTTGCTCCTCAAGAGGCCGGGGGCGCAGCGCTGGCCCGGCTTGAATCCGATGATCAGGATTGCCCGGTATTGGCCTCCAGCCAGCCTTGCAGCAGCAGGGCGGCGGCAATGGCGTCGACCGGGTTGTCGCGGTAACTGCCACGCTGGCCGCCGCGGGCCATGCGCTCGCCCTTGGCTTCGAAGGTGGTCAGGCGTTCGTCGTGGGTATGCACGGGCAGGTTGAAACGGCCGTTCAGGCGCCGGGCGAATTTCTCGGCGCGGGCACTCATTTCGCTGGGAGTGCCGTCCATGTTCAGTGGCAGGCCAACGACGATGGCGTCGGGCTTCCACTCCTGGATGAGTTTTTCCACCTGGGTCCAGTCCGGTACACCGTTCTGGGCCTTGAGGGTACACAGCTCGCGGGCCTGGCCGGTGATGACCTGGCCGACGGCGACACCGATCTGTTTGGTGCCGTAGTCAAAGCCCAGCAGCAGACGCAGTTCGGCCATCAGGCGTGCCCCGCCTGGCTGGTCAGCAGGCTCAGGTTGATGCCCAGGCTCGCCGCTGCGGCGGCCAGACGCTGCTCGCAGGCCATGCCGAAGATGATCTCGGGGTCAAACGGGCAGTTGAGCCAGGCGTTGTCGGCCAGTTCCGCTTCCAGCTGACCGGCTTCCCAGCCCGCATAGCCGAGGGTGATCAGGCTCTGTTTCGGCCCGCCGCCATCGGCGATGGCGAACAGCACATCCTGGGAAGTGGTCAGCGACAGGCCGTCCAGCTCGACGGTGGCCTGAAAGCTCTTGTCACTGGTGTGCAGGACAAAGCCGCGATCGCTCTGTACCGGGCCGCCCATATAGATCGGTATGTGCATGCAACTGGCCGGCGGTTCGACGTTCGGGCGCAGTTGTTCGAGGATATCGGCCAGGTTGAGCTCCTGGGGCCGATTGACCACCAGCCCCATCGCGCCATTGGCGTTGTGCTCGACGATGTAGGTCAAGGTATGCGCGAAGTTCGGGTCGGCCATGTGCGGCATGGCAATCAGGAACTGATGCTTGAGGTAACTCGGGCTGAGGTTTTTCATGGCTATTAGTGTGGCGTCGGTACGGCAGACTGACAAGCCTGAAGTGTGGGAGCCGGCGTTGCCGGCGATGACATCGTTGCGGTGTCAGGTATTACGCGGAGCCTGCATCGCTGGCAAGGCCAGCTCCCACAGTTAACCTGGTGACAGACAGTTGCTCCCACTGATCAATTGCTGGACAGACGGTCGCCGCGGGCGAAACGCCAGGTACGAATGATCTCCAGCCGGTCGATGTCGGCCAGATCGCCGGTAAACGGTGCAAATGGCGCCGCCAGGCGAACGATGCGCTGGGCTGCCTGGTCGAGCAGCGGTTGCCCGGAAGACTCCAGCACCAGCACTTCATAGAGCGAGCCGTCGTGGTTGATCGAGACCATTAGCCGCAGGCTGCCGTAGATCTGCTGGCGACGGGCTTCGTCGGGGTAGTTGAGGTTGCCGATGCGCTCGACCTTCTTGCGCCATTCATCCTTGTACCAGGCACCCTTGTCGCGCATGGTCGAGGCGGCATTCAGGCGATGGATGCGCGGGCGCTTGGCGTACAGCTGTTGCTCGTTGGAAAGCTCGGCTTCGAGGCTGGCGATCTGGCTGGACAGCTGCGAGCTGTCAAAGTCTGGAGTCGCAGCCTTGGGTTTGGGCTGCGGCTTGGCTTCTTTGGGCCGGGTTTCGACCTTTTGCGGCTTTGGCGCCTGGGTGGCGACTACGGCCTTGGGTGGTGCCGGTTGCGGCTGCACTTCGGGCTTGGCGGCCGGGGGCGGCGTGACCTTGTTGATCTTGCTGTCCTGGAACGGCGCGACTTCGGTAGTCTTGGGCACCGCTTTCTTGTCCAGGGTACCGCTGCCTTGCTGGTTATCCTGGGCCAGGAAGTCGGCCTTCTGCGGGGCTTTCTCGCTTTTGAAGGTCGCCAGGGTGATTTCCATGGTGCGGCGGATTTCTTCCGGCTTGGCAATGGAAAAGCCCACGCCGAGGATCAGCGCCAGGTGCACCAGCGCTGCCAGGAACAAGGTAAAGCCGAGCCGGTCCGCCGGGCGAACGCGGGGCGGGGTGAAGTCGGCGGGGATGTCAGCAGGCAGCGTCATCAGGTATCCAGCAGCCGCGAGGCCGGGGGAAAACCGGCAGAACGGGTGCACAGGTCAAAAAAACGACCGGCATGATACCCCACTCTGCGCGGTTGCTCCGCGTCGGCGGTCAGCGCGCTTTGAGCTTGCGATCAATGGCATCCATCAACTGCACGCCAATGCGGGTGCCAAAGGCGTTGTCGATTTCGCGGATGCAGGTCGGGCTGGTGACGTTGATTTCAGTCAGGTGCTCACCAATGACGTCCAGGCCTACGAACAACAGGCCTTTCTCGCGCAGGGTCGGGCCGACCTGTTCGGCGATCCAGCGGTCGCGGTCAGTCAACGGGCGGGCTTCGCCACGGCCGCCAGCGGCCAGGTTGCCACGGGTTTCGCCGCTGGCCGGAATGCGCGCCAGGCAGTAAGGCACCGGCTCGCCGTCGATCATCAGGATGCGCTTGTCGCCGTCGACGATCGCCGGCAGGTAGGCCTGGACCATGATCTGCGAGGCGCCATGCAGGGTCAGGGTCTCGAGAATCACCGAGAGGTTCGGGTCGCCTGCGCGATGGCGGAAGATCCCGGTGCCGCCCATGCCATCCAGCGGTTTGAGGATCACGTCGCCATGTTCAGCGGCGAATTCGCGAATGATGTCCGGGCGACGGCTGACCAGGGTCGGCGGCGTGCACTGCGGGAAGAGGGTGGCGAACAGTTTTTCGTTGCAGTCGCGCAGGCTCTGCGGACGATTGACCACCAGCACGCCAGCGGCTTCGGCCTGTTCCAGCAAGTAGGTGCTGTAAACGAATTCCATGTCGAACGGCGGATCCTTGCGCATCAGGATCACGTCCAGATCGCTCAGGGCGTTGTCTTGCTCGGCTTCCAGCTCGAACCAGTGCTGCGGATCGGCGAACACCTTCAGCGGGCGCATCCGCGCGCGGGCCTGGCCCTTGCCCTGGTAGAGGTCCTGCTGTTCCATGTAGAACAGCGACCAGCCGCGTTCCTGGGCTGCCAGCAACATGGCCAGCGAGCTGTCCTTTTTGTAGGAGATGGACGCGATGGGGTCCATGACAATCCCGAGGCGAACGCTCATGGGGTAGTTCCTCTCGGCGGCGCTATGCCGCAGTAGCTCGAATGAAAAGTGGCGTCAGGGTGGCGCTCGCAGCGCTGGCGGTCAAGGGAAAAACGCATCCTGGACGGCGCTGCGGCGGGCCGTGGCGCGGGCCGATGGAATGCACCCCCAGAGTGTGCTAAAAAGGCCTGGCACGTGGCCTGCACGGCCTTTCCAGGCGACGCTTGAGCAGCGATGGTAGAGCAATTATGGAACAGCCCGGCGCGGCACTGAAGGTGATGGTGATCGATGACTCGAAAACGATCCGTCGCACCGCACAAATGTTGCTCAATGAAGCAGGCTGCGAGGTCATCACCGCCACCGACGGCTTTGATGCGCTGGCCAAGATCGTCGACCAGCATCCGCAGATCATTTTCGTCGACGTGCTGATGCCGCGTCTGGACGGCTACCAGACCTGCGCCCTGATCAAGCACAACAGTGCTTTCAAGGACACGCCGGTGATTCTTCTGTCGTCCCGTGACGGCCTGTTCGACAAGGCCAGGGGCCGCGTGGTCGGCTCCGATCAATTTTTGACCAAACCTTTCAGCAAGGAAGAACTGCTGGACGCAATCAGGGCCCACGTGCCCGGGTTCGCCGCAGAAGAACAACACGCACCCTGACGCCGCGCCCTGGCAGCGGCGTCCAGTCCTTTGATGGGGAACAGCATGGCCCGAGTTCTGATCGTCGACGATTCGCCGACCGAAATGTACAAACTGACCGGAATGCTCGAAAAACACGGGCATCAGGTGCTCAAGGCCGAGAATGGCGCCGATGGCGTGGCGCTGGCGCGTCACGAAAAGCCCGACGCGGTGCTGATGGATATCGTCATGCCCGGTGTCAACGGTTTCCAGGCGACCCGCCAGCTCAGCAAAGACCCGGAAACTGCCGCCATCCCGGTGATCATCGTGACCACCAAGGATCAGGAAACCGACAAGGTCTGGGGCAAGCGCCAAGGCGCCAGCGACTACCTGACCAAGCCGGTGGATGAAGAGACCCTGATCAAGGTGCTCAACGGCGTACTCAAAGGTTGACCACCCAACCCATGGGCGAGTCGCTGACGGCCTTCGAACTGCTGCTGGACATTGACCGGCGCTGCCGGCTGCTGGCGGCCGATCTGCCGTTGCAGGAAACCCGCCTGCAGAGCTGGAGCGGTATTGGCTTTCGCATCGGCGAGCAGTGGTTCGTCGCGCCCATGGGCGAGGTCGCCGAAGTCCTGCATGAGCCGCGCCTGAGCCGGATTCCCGGGGTAAAACCCTGGGTCAGCGGGGTGGCCAACCTGCGTGGGCGGCTGCTGCCGGTCATGGACCTGTGCGGCTTTTTTGGCCTCGGGCTGTCGGCACCGCGCAAGCAGCGACGGGTGCTGGTGCTCGATCATGAAGAGCTGTTTGCCGGGCTGTTGGTCGACGAGGTGCTGGGGTTGCAACACTTTCCCTTGCACAGCCTCGAACTGTCGCCGCCCACCCCGTTGCTCAACGGTGCGGAACCCTTTGTCCAGGGCCATTTCCAGCAGCAACGCTGCTGGGCCATTTTCAGCCCGCTGGCCCTGGCCCAGGCGCCGGGCTTTCTCGACGTGGCGTTGTAAAGGAATGCCGGATTCGTGACCAAGACCACCACCGCTTCTTCAACCCCAGGCTCGCGCAGCAGCGCCCGGATCGCGGCGTTGTTCGTCGTGTTGATCCTGTCGATCATCCTGTTGTTCGCCAACTTCGCCTACCTCAACACCCAGGCCAATTACGACAAGCAGTACATCGGCCACGCCGGTGAGTTGCGGGTGTTGTCCCAGCGCATTGCCAAGAACGCCACCGAGGCGGCAGCGGGCAAGGCGCGGGCGTTTCGCCTGCTCAGCGAGGCGCGTAACGATTTCGAACAGCGCTGGGGCTACCTGAACAAAGGTGACGCGGCCACCGGCCTGCCTGCCGCACCACCGGCGGTGCGCAACGAAATGGATGCGGTGCTGCGCGACTGGGAAGGTTTGCGCAAGAACACCGATACCATTCTGGCCAGTGAGCAGACGGTACTGTCGCTGCACCAGGTTGCCGCAACCCTGGCCGAGACCGTGCCGCAACTGCAGGTTGAGTACGAAAAAGTCGTCGAAATCCTGCTGCAGAGCGGCGCTCCGGCCAATCAGGTGGCGGTGGCCCAGCGCCAGTCGCTGCTGGCCGAGCGTATCCTGGGTTCGGTCAATACCGTGCTGGCCGGTGACGAGACTTCAGTGCAGGCCGCCGACGCCTTTGGTCGCGATGCCAGCCGATTCGGCCAGGTGCTCGAAGGCATGCTCGGCGGCAACCCGACCCTGAATATCACCCGTGTTCAAGACCTCGATGCCCGGGCGCGGCTGGCGGATATCGCCGAGCTGTTCCAGTTCGTTGCCGGTTCTGTGGATGAGATTCTCGAAACCTCGCCAGAACTGTTCCGCGTGCGTGAGGCGGCCGGGAACATCTTCAACCAGTCGCAGACCCTGCTCGATGAAGCCTCACGCCTGGCCAACGGCTTCGAGAACCTTGCCGGCGGGCGCACCCTGGATACCGTCGGTGGCTACGTGCTGGGGCTGCTGGCACTGGCGTCGATCATCCTCATCGGCCTGGTAATGGTCCGTGAAACCCATCGCCAGCTGCGTGAAACCGCGCAGATGAATGAGCGCAACCAGCAAGCGATCATGCGCTTGCTCGACGAAATTGAAGACCTGGCCGATGGCGACCTGACGGTGATGGTGTCGGTGACGGAAGACTTCACCGGTGCGATTGCCGACTCGATCAATTACTCCATCGACCAGTTGCGTGATCTGGTGGCCACCATCAACCTCAGTGCCGAGGAAGTGGCCAGCGCCGTGCAGGACACCCAGAACACTGCCCACCAGCTGGCCAAGGCCTCGGAACACCAGGCCGAGCAGATCACCGAAGCCTCGGTGGCAGTCGGCGACATGGCCGAGTCCATCGACCGGGTTTCCACCCATGCCTACGAGTCGGCGAAGGTTGCCGAGCGCTCGGTGGCCATTGCCAACAAGGGCAATGAAGTGGTGCACAACACCATCCGCGGCATGGACAACATTCGCGAACAGATTCAGGACACCGCCAAACGGATCAAGCGTCTGGGCGAGTCGTCCCAGGAGATCGGCGACATCGTCAGCCTGATTGATGACATTGCCGACCAGACCAACATTCTCGCCCTCAATGCGGCGATCCAGGCGTCGCTGGCGGGCGAGGCGGGGCGCGGCTTCGCCGTGGTCGCCGACGAGGTTCAGCGTCTGGCTGAACGCTCATCCTCGGCCACTCGGCAGATCGAGGCATTGGTCCGCACCATTCAGACCGACACCAACGAGGCGGTGATTTCCATGGAGCAGACCACTGCTGAAGTGGTGCGCGGTGCGCGCCTGGCCCAGGATGCCGGCGTCGCCCTGGAGGAGATCGAAGGGGTGTCGCAAACCCTCGCCGAACTCATCCACAGCATCTCCGACGCCGCCCAGCTCCAGACCTCATCGGCCGGGCAGATCTCGCATACCATGGCGATAATCCAGCAAATCACCTCACAGACCTCGGCAGGATCCAGCGCGACCGCCGAAAGCATTGGCAACCTGGCCCGCATGGCCAGTGAAATGCGCCGCTCGGTGTCCGGTTTCACCCTGCCACCGAACCCACCACGTTGAGCGCCCGCACGTGAGCATGGCAACGGGAGCAGATATGGCTGAGCGCCACGACACGGTAGCCCTGACCTGGGTCAAGGGCGCCATCGCCGACTGCCTGGCCCAGGCACGCCTGGCGCTGGAGCACTTTTGCGCGGAACCCGGCGATGAGGATGACCTGCTCGGGTTTATCGACAACCTGCACCAGGTGCGCGGCTGCCTGGTGATGCTCGAACTCAGTGGCGCCGCATTGCTCGCCGAAGAGCTGGAGCAGTTGGGCATAGCCCTGAAGGAAAAGCGTGTCAGCCAGCGCGGCGAAGCCCTGGGGGCCTTGTTTCGCGGCCTCGAACAGTTGCCGCTGTATCTGGAACGGCTGCGTAGCGCCCGACGCGACCTGCCGCTGGTGGTGCTGCCAGTGCTCAACCAGCTGCGGGCCGAGCGTGGTGTCGAACCTTTGGCTGTCGGCAGTCTGTCCGGCACGGCGCCGGGGGCGGCCGAGGAACTGGCCAATCTTGATTTATCCCTGGGTTCCCTGCGCGAGCGTCTGCAGGCGGGTTCCGACCGCGATGCCTTGCGATCGGTGGTGGCGGCGCTGTGTGAGGACCTGATGCGGGTCAAGGAGCGTCTAGACCTGTTTGTCCGCAGTGACCGTCAGCGTATCGATGACCTGCAGCCCTTGCTTTCGCCCCTGCGGCAGATTGCCGACACCCTGGCGGTGCTCGGCTTCAGCCAGCCCCGGCGGGTGATTATCGACCAGGTGCTGGTGTTGCAAAGTCTGGCCCAGGGCCAGCGCGCACCAGACGATGCGGTGTTGATGGATATCGCCGGCGCGCTGCTGTATGTCGAAGCAACCCTGGCAGGCATGGTCGGCCCGCTGGAGCAGCACCCGAACCAGAGCTCGCTGCCTGGCACCGACCTGGCCGAAATCCGTCAGCTTGTGCTGGAAGAGGCCCATTCGGTGTTGCAGCAGGTCAAGGATCAGCTCGGTGATTGTCTTGATGCCGGCTGGCAACCCCAGCGCCTACTGGTACTGCCGAACTTGCTGCAGCAGATCCGCGGCGCCCTGGCCATGCTGATGCTGCCCCGCGCGGCTGCTCTGATTGGCCAGTGTGCCGACTATGCCCAGCGTCACCTGCTCGGCGCGGCGCCACCGGATGCCACAGCACTGGCGCACCTGGCCGATGCCTTGAGCGCCGGTGAGTGCTATCTGCAATGGTTGCTCGCTGATCCACAAGCCAATCCCCGGCAGTTTCTCGATGCTGCCCAGGCCAGCCTGGCGGCGCTGGGTTATATGCCTGAGCCGGAGCCCGAACCCGAACCTGAAGTGGCGGAGGACGAGGCGGCGGTTATCGAGCAGCCGGTGGTTGATGACGAGCTGCGCGAGGTGTTCCTCGAAGAGGCAGATGAGCTCCTGCCTCAGCTCAATCAACAATGGACGCGCTGGCAGGCCAACACTGCCGACCGCGACGCCCTGGTGGAACTGCGTCGGGGCCTGCACACCCTCAAGGGCAGCGGGCGGATGGTCGCCGCGCAAGGCCTGGCGGAGCTGGCCTGGGCGGCCGAGCACCTGCTCAATCGGGTCCTTGAGGGCCGCGTCGAAGTGGGGGCTGCGCCGCTGGCCAGTCTGCAGCAGGCGTTGGCGCTGATCCCCGGCTTGCTGGTGGCCTTTGCCAACGGTCAGCTGCAGGCGGGCAAAGACGTCGAACAGCTGGCCTTGCATCTGCACGCCCTGGCGATGAATGACGCGCCCCATGAGGCCGACGCCAGCGAGGCCATCGACCCGCAGCTACTGGAGATTTTCCGCAACGAGGCCGAGGGGCATCTGGCCAGTCTCGACAGCTTCCTGGCCGCCGCCGATCAGCAGTTGCCGCAGCCGGTCAGTGACAGTTTGCAGCGCGCGTTTCACACCCTCAAAGGCAGCGCCGCCATGGCCGGGGTGCTACCGATTGCCGAACTTGCCGCCGCGCTCGACCTGCTGGCCCGGGAGTTCAAGGCCCATCAGCTGGCCTTCGACCTTGAAGAAATCTACCTGCTGGAAAGTGCCGAACCGCTGTTGCGCCGTGGCCTGGCCCAGCTGTCCAGTGCGCCGCTGGCGGTGATCAGCGGTGCTTCGACCCTGATCGAGGAAATCCATCAGGTGGTTGAAGCACGTCTGCAGGCCCTGCTTCAGGCGCCGAGCCAGGGCCTGCGGATCAAACGCGATCCGCAGCTGATTGCCAGCTTTCTCGCCCAGGGCATGGATATCCTGCTCGATGCCGAATCGCTGTTGTTGCGCTGGCAAGAGCACCCGAGCGAGCGTCAGGAGCTCACCGCGCTGCTCGATGAATTGACCACCCTGGGCCAGAGCGCCCACCTGGCTGACCTGTGGCAGGTGGATGAACTCTGCGAAGCCCTGCTGGACCTGTATGGCGCGGTCGAGGAAAGCAGCCTGGCCGTCAGTGCACGCTTTTTCGAACAGGCGCAGCGCGCCCACGAGGCGCTGATCGACATGCTTGACCAGCTTGCCGCAGGTCAGGAGGTGGATGCCCATCCTGAGCGCCTTGAAGCCTTGCGTGAACTGCTCGACGAAGCGTTGGCACCAGAGGCTACGGGGCTGATCAGCCATCGTCAGGGGCAGGCGCAGATCGCCGACCTGAGCGCTGCAACGGCAGCGCTGGCGATGGATCCTGCCGTGATCGAGCTGTTTCTCGAAGAGGCCAGCGATGTGCTGCAAAGCGCCAACCAGGCGCTGGAACGCTGGTTGGCCGATGCCGACAATGCCTCGGCGTTATCGTCGCTGCACCGCGACCTGCAGACCCTCAAGGGTGGTGCGCAGATGGCCGCCATCGGTGCGGTCGAGGTGCTCGCCCAGGAACTTGAGCTGTTGTACGAAGGCCTGGTGGATCGACGTTTCGCCCCGAGCGCCGAGCTGTTCAGCTTGCTCCGTAGCAGCCATGCCCACTTGGCCGAGGTGCTTGAACAGCTCCAGGCGGGCCGCGCGCCCTCGTCGGCGGTGGCGTTGCTGGCGGCGCTGCGTGAGTATCGTCACAGCGCACCGCCCGTTGCGGCAGCGGACAAGCCTGCCGACCCGGTGCAGGAAGCCGGTGACAAGGAGCTGCTGGAGATTTTCCTCGAAGAGAGCTTCGATATTGTCGAAAGCTCCGGGGCCGCCTTGCTGCGCTGGCAGGCCGAACCGCGTAATGCGGTCGAGGTGGAGAACCTGCTGCGTGACCTGCATACCCTCAAGGGTGGTGCGCGCATGGTCGAGATTGCGCCGATCGGCGATCTGGCCCACGAATTGGAGTTTCTCTATGAGCTGCTGGCTGCCGGACAATTGCAGCCCAGTGCGGCGCTGTTCAGCCTGTTGCAGAACTGCCATGACCGCCTGGCGCACATGCTCGACGCGGTGCGCCTGCAACAGCCGTTGCACGCGGCGACAGCGCTGATCGACTACATTCGCAACTTCAGCAGTGCGGCGCTGGCCGATACCGCAGCCCAGCAGTCGCATCCTGAAGCGGCCACGGCGGTGGAAGCTCCGGTGGCAGCCCCCGAACGCGGGCCGGTGGACATGGTCAAGGTGGCCTCTGACCTGCTGGATGACCTGGGCAACCTGGCGGGCGAGCATTCGATCATTCGCGGGCGCATCGAACAGCAGGTCAATGATGCCCAGGTCGCGCTGAACGAAATGGAAACCACCCTGGAGCGCATGCGCGACCAGTTGCGCCGTCTGGATACTGAAACCCAGGGGCGGATCCTCAGTCGTCAGCAGGGGGAGGGCGATGGCCAGGTCTATGACGACTTCGACCCGCTGGAAATGGATCGCCACTCCCAGTTGCAACAGCTGTCGCGGGCCTTGTTCGAGTCGGCTTCCGACCTGCTCGATCTCAAGGAAACCCTGACCCTGCGTGCCCAGGAAGCGCAAAGCCTGCTGCAGCAGCAGGGGCGGGTCAACAGCGAGCTGCAAGAGGGCCTGATGCGCACGCGCATGGTGCCGTTCGAGCGTCTGGTGCCACGGCTGCAGCGGGTGGTGCGACAGGTGGCCAGCGAGCTCGGCAAGCAGGTCGAGCTGGTGGTCGGCAATGCCGAAGGCGAGATGGACCGTAGCGTGCTGGAACGCATGGTGGCGCCGCTGGAGCACATGCTGCGCAACGCCGTCGACCATGGTCTGGAGTCCCGTGAAATCCGCCTGGCCGCCGGCAAGCCGGAGCAGGGGCTGATTTCACTGACCCTGTTGCACGAAGGCGCTGATATCGTCATTGAAATGACCGACGACGGCGCCGGTGTGCCACTGGACGCGGTGCGGAGCAAGGCGATCAAGCGTGGCTTGCTCGACCCCGCGGCGGTCCTCAGCGACCATGAGGTGATGCAGTTCATCCTCCAGCCGGGGTTCTCCACCGCCGAGAAAATTACCCAGATATCCGGGCGGGGCCTGGGCATGGACGTGGTCCATGAAGAGGTCAAGCAACTCGGTGGCTCGATGGTGATCGAGTCCAGTCCGGGCAAGGGCGCGCGCTTTCTGATTCGCTTGCCGTTTACCGTGTCGGTCAACCGCGCGCTGATGGTGCAGTACGGCGAAGAGCAGTACGCGGTGCCGCTCAACACCATCGAAGGCATTGTGCGCGTGCCGCCGGCCGAGCTGGAAGCCTGCTATCAGCTTGATCCGCCGCACTATGAATACGCCGGGCGTCGCTACGAACTGCGTTACCTCGGTGAGCTGCTGCAAGGTGCCGTGCAACCGCGTCTGCTGGGCCAGAGCCTGCCGCTGCCGGTGTTGCTGGTGCATTCTCATGAACAACAGTTCGCGATTCAGGTCGACAGCCTGGCGGCCAGCCGCGAGATCGTGGTGAAGAGCCTCGGGCCGCAGTTTGCCAGTGTCCAGGGGTTATCCGGAGCGACCTTGCTGGGCGATGGCCGGGTAGTGCTGATTGTTGACTTGCCAGGCCAGCTGCGTGGCTTGCAGCAGCATCACGCCCAACAAGCGGGCAGCTCCGCACGTTTGCCGGCGCAACAGCTCGACCAGGCGCCGAAGCGGCCATTGCTGGTGATGGTGGTCGATGACTCGGTGACCGTGCGCAAGGTTACCGGCCGCCTGCTTGAACGTCATGGCATGAACGTGCTGACCGCCAAGGACGGCGTCGATGCGATGACGCTGCTGCAGGAGCATCGTCCGGATGTGTTGCTGCTGGACATCGAAATGCCGCGTATGGATGGTTTTGAGGTGGCCACGCAGATCCGTCACGACCCGGCCCTGAAGGACCTGCCAATCATCATGATCACCTCGCGGACCGGGCAGAAACACCGTGACCGGGCGATGTCCATCGGGGTCAACGACTACCTGGGCAAACCCTATCAGGAGTCGGTGTTGCTGCAGAGTATTGCGCTTTGGAGTAACCGCCATGCTTGAACAGTCTGCCCGCAATGGCCGTCGCAGCAGCTTGACTGGCTTGCTGCTGGCGTTGGCCGATCGTTGCCTGGTACTGCCCAACGTCGCGGTGGCTGAACTGATCGGCTATCAGGCCGGCACCCCGGCGCCTGAACAGCCCGACTGGATGCTCGGCTGGATCGACTGGCGTAACCAGCGTCTGCCGCTGCTCAGCTTCGAGGCGGCTTGTGGTGGACAGCTACGGGTAGGGGAGCGGGCGCGCATCGTCGTGCTCAACGCCTTGGGGGGCAGCCGTTTGCGCTTCATTGCCGTGCTGGTGCAGGGCATTCCGCGCTCATGCAAGCTCGACAGCCAGCTCAACTACGTCGATGTACCCCTGGCTGCGCTGGAACTGGCGGCAGTGCAGGTCGGCGATCAGGTCGCCAGGGTGCCCGACCTGCCGGCCCTTGAACAGTTGCTGGAAGACGCCGGGCTGGTTTGAAACATTTGCCTGGGTAGGATAGGAAGCCTGGCCGTCGTTCGGAGGACCCTGTTGCATGTATCACGGTGAACGTTTCAATGCCTGGACGCATCTGGTCGGCGCGGTGCTGGCCTGTATCGGCGCAGTCTGGCTGCTGGTGGTGGCCGTTCTGCAGGGCGATCCCTGGAAGATCGTCAGCCTGGCGATCTACGGCTTTACCCTGCTGTTGCTCTACAGCATTTCAACGATCTATCACAGTGTGCGCGGCAAGGCCAAAGTGGTGATGCGCAAGCTCGATCACCTGTCGATCTATCTGTTGATTGCCGGTAGTTACACGCCGTTTTGCCTGGTCAGCCTGCGCGGGCCGTGGGGCTGGAGCCTGTTCGGGGTGGTCTGGGGGCTGGCGGTGATCGGCATGCTTCAGGAGATCAAACCGCGCTCCGAAGCGCGGGTGTTGTCGATCATCATCTATGCGCTGATGGGCTGGATCGTGCTGGTCGCAGTCAAGCCGCTGCTGGCCAGTCTCGGGGCTGCCGGGTTTGCCTGGCTGGCGGCCGGTGGTGCGTTCTACACCATCGGCATCATCTTCTTTGCCTATGACAGTCGCTTTCGCCACTGGCATGGCATCTGGCACTTGTTTGTTATCGCCGGCAGCCTGTTGCACTTCATCGCCGTATTTTTCTACGTGCTTTAGAAGTCGCCCCACAACTGCTGGGCAACCGCCAAGGCCACCACCGGAGCGGTTTCAGTACGCAGGACCCGTGGGCCGAGGCGCGCGGCATGAAAACCGGCGGCCTTGGCCTGCTCGACTTCGGCCTCGCTCAAACCGCCTTCCGGGCCGATCAGAAATGCCAGGTTCTGCGGCCTCTGGTGGCTGACCAGCGGCTCGGCCACCGGGTGCAGGACCAGCTTGAGCTGTTCATCACAGGCCTTGAGCCAGTCGGCCAGCAATACCGGTGGGTTGATCTGCGGCACGCTTGAGCGGCCGCACTGCTCACAGGCACTGATTGCCACCTGGCGCCAGTGGGCCAGGCGCTTGTCGGCGCGTTCGTCCTTGAGGCGTACTTCACAGCGCTCGCTGACGATCGGGGTGATGACATTGGCCCCCAGTTCGGTGGCTTTCTGGATCGCCCAGTCCATCCGCTCGCCGCGCGACAGGCCCTGGCCGAGGTGGACCTTGAGGCTGGAGTCTGCCTGCCCGGTGAAGGACTCGTGCAGTTGCACCCGCACGTTTTTTTTGCCGACTTCGAGCAGCTGGCCGAGGAACTCCTGGCCACTGCCGTCGAACAGCTGTACGGCATCGCCAGCGGCCATGCGCAGTACCCGGCCGATATAGTGGGCCTGGGCTTCGGGAAGGTCGTGCTCGCCGAGGCTCAGGGGGGCGTCGATGAAGAAGCGGGACAGTCTCATTTCAAAACTCGGAATATGTGTTGGTCTATCGCGGGGCAAGCCCGCTCCCACAGGGGATGTGTGAAGCCTGTGGGAGCGGGCTTGCCCCGCGATGCTTGCTAGCCCGGATCGCGAAAATCTGGATGGAAATTACCCGGGACCGCCACGCTGACACTGTCGCGCGTAGCGATATCGATACCTTCACTGGCCACTTCGGCCAAAAAGTCGATCTGTTCCGGGGTAATCACATACGGCGGCAGAAAATACACCACGCTACCCAGCGGACGTAGCAGGGCGCCGCGTGTCAGGGCGTGTTCGAAGACTTTCAGGCCGCGCCGTTCCTGCCACGGATAAGCGGCCTTGCTGGCCTTGTCCTGGACCATCTCGATCGCCAGGGCCATGCCAGTCTGACGCACTTCGGCGACGTGCGGATGATCGGCCAGATGCGCCGTGGCGCTGGCCATCCGCGAGGCCAGGGCCTTGTTGTTCTCGATCACGTTGTCCTGTTCGAAGATGTCCAGGGTCGCCAGTGCCGCCGCACAGGCCAGCGGGTTGCCGGTGTAGCTGTGCGAGTGGAGGAAGGCACGCAAGGTCGAGTAGTCGTCGTAGAAAGCGTTGTACACCTCGTCGGTGGTCAGGCACGCCGCCAGCGGCAGGTAGCCGCCGGTCAGGGCCTTGGACAGGCACAGGAAGTCGGGGCGAATGCCGGCCTGCTCACAGGCGAACATCGTCCCGGTACGGCCGAAACCAACGGCGATCTCGTCGTGGATCAGGTGCACGCCATAGCGGTCGCAGGCCTCGCGCAGCAGCTTGAGGTACACCGGGTGGTACATGCGCATGCCGCCAGCGCCCTGGATCAGCGGCTCGACGATCACTGCAGCGAGCGTGTCGTGATGCTCGGCCAGGGTCTGCTCCATGGCCGCGAACATCGTGCGCGAGTGCTCTTCCCAGCTCACGCCCTCAGGGCGCAGGTAGCAATCGGGGCTTGGCACCTTGATGGTGTCGAGCAGCAGCGCCTTGTAGGTTTCGGTGAACAGCGGCACATCGCCCACCGACATCGCTGCGATGGTCTCGCCGTGGTAGCTGTTGCTCAGGGTGACGAAGCGCTTCTTCTCTGGCAGGCCTTTGTTGAGCCAGTAGTGAAAGCTCATTTTCAGCGCCACTTCGATGCAGGACGAACCATTATCGGCGTAGAAGCACCGGGTCAGCCCTTCGGGCGTAATCTGCACCAGGCGTTCGGACAGCTCGATCACCGGTTGGTGGCTGAAACCTGCGAGGATCACGTGCTCAAGCTGGTCGACCTGGTCTTTGATGCGCTGGTTGATCCGCGGGTTGGCATGCCCGAAGACGTTGACCCACCAGGAGCTGACCGCGTCGAGGTAGCGTTTGCCTTCGAAGTCTTCCAGCCACACGCCTTCGCCGCGTTTGATCGGGATCAGCGGCAGTTGTTCATGGTCTTTCATCTGGGTGCAGGGGTGCCACAGGACCTTCAGGTCACGTTGCATCCACTGTTGGTTGAGGCCCATTTCTCTTCTCCTGGCGACGACAGCGCGGACATGCGGCGCAAGCCTATGCAATGCGTCGGTCGAGGACAACCCGTGACATGCAATCAGCCGCTGGCGTCGCTAGCCGGGGGACTTGGCCTCGCGTATTCTTCGGCTACTCTTTCCAGGGGGAATCCCCCCATCTTTCTGCTTTGATCCGGAGTTCGCCAACATGTCTGCTGGGTGGCTGCGCGCCTGTGCGCTGGTAATGATAGGACTGTTCAGCGGCGCTGCGCTGGCCAAGGACAAAACCCCGACGGCAATCGTCGTCGGCGGTGGTCTGGCTGGCCTGACTGCCGCTTATGAATTGCAGGGCAAGGGCTGGCAGGTAACCCTGCTCGAAGCCAAATCGGGGATGGGCGGGCGTTCCGGGCTGGCCACCAGTGAATGGATCGGTAACAGCAAGGCCCAGCCGATCCTCAACCAGTATCTCGATACTTTCAAGATCAGCACCCTGCCGGCACCGGAGTTCGTCCGTACACCGGGTTACCTGATCGATGGCGAGTACTTCAGCTCGACCGACCTTGCGACCAAGCAGCCGGCGACCGCCGAGGCGCTCAAGCGCTATGAAAAGACCCTCGACGATCTGGCGCGCTCGATTGACGACCCGCAGAACCCGGCGGCCAACAGCACCTTGTTCGCCCTCGACCAGTTGAACGTGTCCAGCTGGCTGGACAAGCTGCAGCTGCCGACCACCGCGCGTCAGTTGGTCAACCAGCAGATCCGCACCCGCTACGACGAGCCATCGCGCCTGTCGCTGCTTTATTTCGCCCAGCAGACCCGCGTCTATCGCGGTGTCAGCGACCGTGACCTGCGCGCCGCACGCCTGCCAGGCGGCAGCCCGGTGCTGGCCCAGGCGTTCGTCAAGCAACTGAAGACCATCAAGACCAGCTCGCCGGTCAGTGCCATTACCCAGGACAAGGACGGCGTGACTGTCAAAGTCGGCAGCGTCGGTTATCAGGCCGATTACGTGGTCCTGGCCGTGCCGCTGCGCGCGCTGGCCAAGATTCAGATGACCCCCGGCCTGGACACCAAACACCTGGCCGCCTTGAAGGGCACCAACTATGGCTGGCGTGACCAGCTGTTGCTGAAGTTCAAGCACCCTGTGTGGGAGAGCCGTGCGCGCATGTCCGGCGAGATCTACAGCAACACCGGTCTTGGCATGCTGTGGGTCGAGCCTGCGCTCAAAGGCGGCGCCAACGTCGTCATCAACCTGTCCGGTGACAACGCACGTCTGCTGCAGGCTTTCGGCGACAAGCAGATGGTCGACCAGGTGTTGATCCGCATGCATGCGTTCTACCCGCAGGCCCGCGGTGCCTTCACCGGTTACGAAGTCCGCCGTTACAGCACCGACGCCAACATGGGCGGTGCCTACCTGGCCTATGGCCCGGGCCAGATCAGCAAATTCTGGCGCTTGTGGGAGCGTCCGGTGCAGCGTATCGCCTTTGCCGGTGAGCACACCGATGCGCTTTACCCGGGCACTCTGGAAGGCGCGCTGCGCAGTGGCCAGCGTGCTGCCAGCCAGGTCCAGGACCTGGCGGCGGGCAAGTCCTTTGACCCGGTCAGCGCGGCGCCAGCCGCAGCAGCCGCTACTGCAGTGGCGGCCAGCAAGGGCAACTTCTTCTCCAATCTGTTTGGTGGGTCGTCCGACAAGCCCGCCAAGGCAGCGGAGCCGGTGAAGAAGGAAGCGAGCAAGCCAGGCTTCTTCTCGCGGATGTTCGGCAGTGACGACAAGCCGGTTGAAAAACCTGCGGCCAAGCCGGCGGAAGCTGCTCAGGCACCGGTTGCAGCACCTGCGCCAGTAGTGCCCCCGGTTGCCAAGGAAGAGCCGGTCAAGCCCGCACCGGTCAAGGCAGCGCCCGCCAAGGCGGCAGCCAAGCCAGCACCGGTGAAAAAGCCGGTGGCCAAGGCCGAGCAGGCGAAGAAGGCCGCCGCCAAACCTGCGCCGGTCAAGAAGCCAGTGGCCAACGTGCAGGCTAAAGCGCAGTAATTGCGTTGCATTTATCGCAGGGCAAGCCCGCTCCCACAGGATCAGAATCAATCCTGTGGGAGCGGGCTTGCCCCGCGATGTCGCTACACCTTCCCCTACAGTTAATGTTTCCTTAATAACGCTGTTACACACTATTCATCGTTTTTCTCGATATTTCGAAGCAAATTTTTCCGCTTTAATTCGATAAATAAGTTGTTAGTCTGAGCACAGTTCTTACAGGGAAACACGGCAATGCAACTGCGCAATTCATCTTCTCGCTACGGCCTGGTCAGCATCGTCATGCACTGGGGCGTGGCACTGGCAGTGTTCGGATTGTTCGGGCTGGGTCTGTGGATGATGGGCCTGGACTACTACAGTCCCTGGCGCAAAGAAGCCCCCGACCTGCACAAGAGCATCGGCCTGGTATTGCTGGCAGTGATGCTGGCGCGTGTGGCCTGGCGTTTTATCAGCCCGCCACCAGCGGCGCTGCCGAACCACGGCAAGCTGACACGCATAGCTTCCAAAGCCGGGCACGGTCTGCTTTATCTTGGCCTGTTCGCGGTGATGATCGCCGGCTACCTGATTTCCACCGCCGATGGCGTGGGTATCCCGGTGTTCGGACTTTTTGAAGTGCCAGCGCTGGTCAGCGACTTGCCCGATCAGGCGGATGTCGCCGGCGTAATCCATTTCTACCTGGCCTGGGGCCTGGTGATTTTTGCCGGTCTGCATGGCCTGGCTGCCCTGAAGCACCACTTTATCGACCGTGACGCGACCCTCAAGCGCATGCTGGGCCGCAAAGCTTGATGTTCAACCTCCACTCCAAAGGGATATAGACGCATGTTGAAAAAGACTTTTGCCGCTCTGGCGCTCGGTACCGCACTGCTTTCGGCTGGCCAGGCCATGGCTGCAGACTACAAGATCGACAAGGAAGGCCAGCATGCCTTCGTAGACTGGAAGATCAGCCACCTGGGTTACAGCTTCATCCACGGTACCTTCAAGGACTTCGACGGTTCCTTCAGCTGGGATGCAGCCAAGCCTGAAGCCAGCAAGATCGCTGTCGACCTGAAAACCGCCAGCCTGTGGTCCAACCACGCCGAGCGTGACAAGCACATCGCCAGCAAAGATTTCCTCGATGTGAAGAAGTACCCAGAGGCCAAGTTCGTCTCCACCAGCGTCAAGCCGACTGGCGAGAAAACCGCTGACGTGACTGGCGACCTGACCATGCACGGCGTAACCAAGCCGGTAACCTTCAAGGCTACCTTCAACGGTGAAGGCAAGGATCCATGGGGCGGCGAGCGTGCAGGTTTCAACGCTACCACCACGCTGAACCTGAACGATTTCGGCATCAAAGGCCCGGGTGCTACTTCGCAGACCCTGGACCTGGATATCTCGATCGAAGGCATCAAGCAGAAGTAATTGTTGCCGCACCAACAAAAACGCCGCCCCTAGGGGCGGCGTTTTTGTATCGGCATGACTGGATCAGCGATTACGCGTCAGCAGTGCAGGTTTCTCGCCACGTGGACGGCTTGGCAGTTGCTCAAGCTGTTCGGCAGTCGGGAAACGGTCGATTTTCGACTCTTTGTGCATGATCTTCGGTTGCGGCTGGCCTTCACGCGGATTGCGCACGGCTGGCTCGCCCGATTGATTGTCACTGTTCGGACGACGATTGCGGGCTCCGCCGCCGTCACGGCGCGGCTGACCACTGCCGCCATTACGCGAACCGCCGCGTTTCTCGCCGCTGGCCGAACCACCTGTACCGGTGCGCGGGCCATTGTTGTTGCGGCCTTGGCCACCACCGCTACGCGGCTGGCCACTAGCACCGGCACCTGCCTGGGCAGGTGCGCCAGGGCGACGGTTGCGACCCTGGTTGCCCTTGTTCTGGTAAGGGCTGACGTAGTCGGCGCGGTTACCAAAGTTGTCCACTTCGTCATCCAGGAACTCTTCTGGGTCACGATTAGCGGGTACCGATGGTACGCCGGCTTGTGCGGACTGTTGCGGGCGCGGCTTTTTGTTGTCGCGTGGTTTGCGTTCCTGGCGGCCACCGGCAGACTTCTCTACGGTTTTTTCCTTGTCTTTGTCGCGACCTTTTTCCTTGCCCTGGTCCTTGCCTTTGTCCTTGCGGCCACCGTTGCCGGTGTTGGTACCGTCAGCACGCTGACCACGGCCACCGCGCGGGTTGTTTTGTGGACGCTCGCGGACTTCAGGTTTCTCGGCTTCAACCTTGGAGGCATCAAAGCCCATCAGGTCGCCATCCGGGATCTTCTGGCGCGTGACGCGCTCGATGCTCTTGAGCAGCTTTTCTTCGTCCGGAGCGACCAGCGAGATCGCTTCACCCGAGCGACCGGCACGGCCGGTACGACCGATCCGGTGCACGTAATCTTCTTCGACGTTGGGCAGCTCGAAGTTGACCACATGCGGCAGCTGGTCGATGTCCAGGCCACGGGCAGCGATATCGGTGGCAACCATGATGCGCACGGTACCGGCCTTGAAGTCGGCCAGGGCTTTGGTGCGGGCATTCTGGCTCTTGTTGCCGTGGATCGCGGCGGCAGTCAGGCCGTGCTTCTCCAGGTATTCGGCCAGGCGGTTGGCGCCATGCTTGGTGCGGGTGAAGACCAGTACCTGTTCCCACGCGCCGGTGGTGATCAGGTGGGCCAGCAGGGCGCGCTTATGGCTGGCCGGCAGGCGGTAGACACGCTGTTCGATGCGCTCGACCGTGGTGTTCGGCGGGGTAACCTCGATGCGCTCGGGGTTGTGCAGCAGCTTGTCGGCAAGGTCGGTGATGTCCTTGGAGAAGGTCGCCGAGAACAGCAGGTTCTGACGCTTGGCCGGCAAGCGTGCGAGGACTTTCTTCACATCGTGGATGAAGCCCATGTCGAGCATGCGGTCGGCTTCGTCCAGTACCAGGGTTTCGACGTGGGAGAGGTCGACACTGCCTTGGCCAGCGAGGTCGAGCAAGCGGCCCGGGCAGGCCACCAGCACATCAACGCCACGGGCCATGGCCTGAACCTGTGGGTTCATGCCGACGCCACCGAAGATGCAGGCGCTGACGAATTTGAGGTCGCGGGCATAAACCTTGAAGCTGTCATGCACCTGGGCGGCCAGTTCGCGCGTCGGGGTCAGTACCAGAACCCGCGGCTGGCGAGGGCCATGACGCTGGGATTTGTCTGGGTGACCACCTGGAAACAGGCGCTCGAGGATCGGCAGGGCGAAACCACCGGTTTTACCAGTACCTGTCTGGGCGGCAACCATCAGGTCGCGACCTTGCAACACGGCGGGAATGGCCCGCTGTTGCACCGGAGTGGGCTGGGTATAGCCAGCAGCCTCGATGGCACTGACTAGAGCCTCGGAGAGACCGAGGGAAGCAAAGGACATGAGCAATCCTGTTCTTAGTGGGGGCTAAGCCCGATGGGATAATCTTGCCTGGCGCGACGGGCATCGGGTGATGCTATCGCGTCCGGTCCAGCAGGGTCTTCAATGCACATCCGGAGTATGGCGGGCGGGCTCTTGGCCGCGCTGTCCTGCCGTCGGGATGCCTTTTGCAAGGCCGAGCGTCCGGGCGTAAGCCTGGCGGGAAGGCCCGAGTATAACAGAGCATTCAGGGCGTGCTGCGTTCCTGCTGCTCAACGGTGGTTCGAAAGTTTTCTTCGGCACCGGCATAGCGGGCGTTCAGGGCCGCATAGGCCGGCTCTTGCTTGAAACGGTTCAGCTCGGCGTTAAAGCGTTGAATCAGCGCGTCCATGCCGACATCGCGGCGTACCGCCAGGTACTGGCTCTGGCGGCTGACCACCAATGGCAACTCGCTGATCTGCTGATCCAGGCCAAGATATTTGCTGAGGTAGCGTCCGACGCGGCGGTCGGTGATCAGCAAGTCGATACGCCCGCGCTGCAGTTTGCCGAAGTTGGCTTCGTGGGTTGGTGCCGGCTCGCGGGTGAACAGTGGCGAATCGCTGAACGCTGGCGCATAGGAGTAGCCAGGAGAGGTGCCGACGGTCAGGCCGCGCAGGTCTTGCAGGCTGTTGACCGGATGGGGCCGGGCATTGGCATAGAACAGCACGAATTCCACATCGGACAACGGTTCGTTGGGGTAGAGGAGCTGATTGGCGCGGTGTTCGGTGTAGAAAATATCCAGGATGCCGTCTGCCAGGCCTTGATCAATCATCGCCAGACAACGTTTCCAGGGCAGGAACTGCCAGTCAACTTCCACGCCCAGGCGCTTGAACACTTCGACAGTGACGTCGTAGTCGATACCTTTGGCCTGACCGCTTTCCACGTAGACGTAGGGGGCCCAGGGTTCGGTGACGATACGCAGCTTCTCGCCGTGGGCAAATGCACTCAGGCAAGTGAGCAGCAGGGCGGTTAATAAGCGGGAGAAATCAGGCATGGCTGGAGAGTACGATGTGCGCACGGCTATGGCTAGTAGCCGTACGCTGGCCTTGGCGTAAGCCAAGACCCTTTCAGTACCCTGCCGCATTTGCTGGCAGCGGCAGTCGCGCGTCGATCAACGCGGCAACTTGAGGTTGTTCCAGATCGCCAGGCTCGGATCGGCCTGGTTCAGGGTGTAGAAGTGCAGCCCTGGTGCGCCGCCTTGCAGCAGTTGTTCGCACATGCGGGTGATGACCTCTTCACCGAACGCCTGGATGCTGTTGACGTCATCGCCATAGGCTTCCAGCTGTTTGCGGATCCAGCGTGGGATCTCGGCGCCGCAGGCGTCGGAGAAGCGCGCCAGCTTGCTGTAGTTGGTGATCGGCATGATCCCCGGAACCACAGGAATATCCACACCCATCTGCTGCACGCGCTCGACGAAGTAGAAGTAGCTGTCGGCGTTGAAGAAGTACTGGGTAATGGCGCTGTTGGCGCCGGAGTTGGCCTTGCGCACGAAATTCTTCAGGTCATCTTCGAAGTTGCGCGCCTGGGGATGCATCTCCGGGTAGGCGGCGATTTCGATATGGAAGTGATCGCCGCTTTCCTGGCGAATGAACTCGACCAGTTCGTTGGCGTAGCGCAGCTCGCCGCTGGCCATGCCCATGCCCGAGGGCAGGTCACCGCGCAGGGCAACGATGCGCTGGATGCCGGCGGCCTTGTACTGGCTCAGCAGGCTGCGCAGGTCTTCCTTGCTGTCACCGACGCACGACAGGTGCGGTGCGGCAGGAATCTTCACTTCGCTTTCCAGCTGCAGCACGGTGTTCAGCGTGCGGTCGCGGGTCGAACCACCGGCACCGTAGGTGCAGGAGAAGAAATCCGGGTTGTAGCTGGCCAGCTGGCGGGCAGTGGCGAGCAGTTTTTCATGTCCAGCATCGGTCTTGGTCGGGAAGAACTCGAAGCTGTAACGACGTTCCTGAGACATGGCGAAATCCTGGTAAACCGATCAAGCAGGCCAGCCCTGCGGCTGGCGTACAGAAAAAAGCCGGTGACGCTTGGCAGCGACACCGGCTTTGGCCCATCAGTAGCGGTAGGCGTGTGGCTTGAACGGCCCTTCAACAGTAACGCCGATGTATTCGGCCTGCTGAGGCGTCAGCTGGGTCACCACGCCGCCGAAGCCGCGGACCATTTCCAGGGCCACTTCTTCGTCGAGTTTCTTCGGCAGCACTTCGACAGTCAGGCGCTCGGCTTTCTGAGCGGCTGGCAGGTCGGCGTATTTCTGGCCGAACAGGAAGATCTGCGCCAGCACCTGGTTGGCGAACGAACCGTCCATGATGCGGCTTGGGTGGCCGGTGGCGTTACCCAGGTTCACCAGACGGCCTTCGGCCAGCAGGATCAGGTAGTCGTCGTTCTGCGGGTCGAAATCGCCGGCGCCGGTACGGTGGATCTTGTGTACCTGCGGCTTGACCTCTTCCCAGGCCCAGTTCTTGCGCATGAAAGCGGTGTCGATTTCATTGT
This sequence comes from Pseudomonas sp. GW821-FHT10B02, assembly GCF_059415665.1. Taxonomy (NCBI): domain Bacteria; kingdom Pseudomonadati; phylum Pseudomonadota; class Gammaproteobacteria; order Pseudomonadales; family Pseudomonadaceae; genus Pseudomonas; species Pseudomonas sp. GW821-FHT10B02. The sequence goes on from NZ_JBWKNR010000001.1 coordinate 580,574, forward strand.
CGAAGTGACCAATGTTGCAGACCACTGCGCGCTTTTTCAGGGCTTTGAGCATGTTGGCGTCGCAGACATTGACGTTACCGGTGGTGGTCACGATCAGGTCGATCTTGCCCAGCAGCGCTTTGTCGATGCTTGCTTCGGTACCGTTGTTGATACCGTCGATGAACGGCGAAACCAGCTCGAAGCCGTCCATGCAGGCTTGCATGGCGCAAATCGGGTCGACTTCAGTGACCTTGACGATCATGCCTTCCTGGCGCAGCGACTGAGCCGAGCCCTTGCCCACGTCACCGTAGCCGATGACCAGCGCTTGCTTGCCCGACAGCAGGTGGTCGGTACCACGCTTGATCGCATCGTTCAGGCTGTGACGGCAGCCGTACTTGTTGTCGTTCTTGCTCTTGGTGACCGAGTCGTTGACGTTGATGGCCGGGATCTTCAGCTCGCCCTTGGCCAGCATGTCCAGCAGGCGGTGAACGCCGGTGGTGGTTTCTTCGGTCACGCCGTGCACGCGCTCGAGAACGGCCGGGTATTTCTTGTGCAGCAGCTCGGTCAGGTCACCGCCGTCGTCGAGGATCATGTTGGCATCCCATGGCGCGCCATCCTTGAGGATGGTTTGCTCCAGGCACCACTCGTACTCTTCTTCGGTTTCGCCTTTCCAGGCGAACACCGGGATACCGGCAGCGGCGATCGAGGCGGCGGCCTGGTCCTGGGTGGAGAAAATGTTGCAGGACGACCAGCGTACTTCGGCACCCAGGGCAACCAGGGTTTCGATCAGCACGGCAGTCTGAATGGTCATGTGGATGCAGCCGAGGATCTTGGCACCCTTGAGCGGTTGCTCTTGCAGGTACTTGCGGCGCAGGCCCATCAGTGCAGGCATTTCCGATTCGGCGATGATGGTTTCGCGACGGCCCCATGCAGCCAGGGAGATGTCAGCGACTTTGAAATCGGTAAAACCGGCAGGCGTGTTTACAGCGCTCATGAAGAGCCTCCATTCGTAGTGTGCGAATGGGCGCCGTTGTGCGTTTAGTGTCGGCAGGCAGGCCTGGCCAGACAACGCCCCATCCGAGCCTGACAGGTTGAACCTGCTGCAGCGCCCCTCGGACAGGTGGCGGGAACGGTATCAAGTGCAGATGACCGTTTTAAAGCGATGGCGATTATAGCCGCGCCTGCGCATCTGCCCAAGGTTTTCTGTCGATTAATCGAGACGATAGTCGATGTTAAATGGAGGAGGGGGGCCGCCTCTGCCATCATTACCCTCATCGAATGGCAAGACGCTCAGGAGTAGATATGAATTTTCACACCCGCAAATGGGTCAAGCCCGAAGATCTCAACCCCAACGGCACGTTGTTCGGCGGCAGCCTGCTGCGCTGGATTGATGAAGAAGCAGCGATCTATGCGATCGTCCAGTTGGGCAACCAGCGTGTGGTGACCAAGTACATCTCGGAGATCAACTTCGTCAGCGCCTCGCGCCAGGGCGACATCATTGAGCTGGGTATCACCGCCACCGAATTCGGCCGCACCTCGATCACCCTCAAATGTGAAGTGCGCAACAAGATTACCCGCAAGAGCATCCTGACCGTTGACCGTATGGTCTTCGTCAACCTTGGTGAAGACGGCTTGCCGGCGGCCCACGGGCGGACCGAGATCAAGTATGTCCAGGATCAGTTCCCGGACTCAGCAGTCGAGTAATGAGTCCATCGCCGGCAAGGCCGGCTCCCACAGGTCCTGTATATATCGGGCTTTTGTGGGAGCCGGCCTTGCCGGCGATTGCGATCTCAAGGCTGCTCGGTAACCCCGCGCACCACCCGCCCGATCGTCAGCCCCTGCAACAGGATCGACGACAGCACCACGATGTAGGTGATGCTCAGCAACAGGTCACGCTCGGTGCCCGGCGGCAACGACAGGGCCAGAGCAACCGACACACCACCGCGCAAGCCACCCCAGGTCAGTACCCGCACGGTGCCGCGCGGCACTGTGCGCCAGCGGCGCAGCATGAGGATTGCCGGGGCCACAGTCAGCAGGCGTGACAGCAGAATTGCCACGGCCAGCACACCGGCCGCCGCCAGGTGCATCCAGGAGAACGGCAGCAGCAACAGCTCCAGGCCGATCAGGGCGAACAGCAGGGCGTTGAGCATGTCGTCGATCAGTTCCCAGAAACCGTCCATATAGCGGCGGGTCATGTCGTTCATCGCCAGGTTGCGCCCCAGGTTGCCGATGATCAGCCCGGCCACCACCATCGCGATCGGTGCTGATACGTGCAGTTCGTAGGCCATGGCCGAGCCACCGATGACCAGGGCCAGGGTCAGCATGACTTCGACCTGATACTGCTCGATGCTTTTGATCATGCGGTAGGTCACGTAGCCGATCAGCCCGCCGAACAGCGCGCCGCCGATGGCTTCGCGGGCGAACAGGATGGCGGTTTCGGTGATGCTCGGGGTTTCGCCCAGCTGGGCAATGCCCAGCAATACGGTAAACACCACCACCGCGGTGCCGTCATTGAACAGCGACTCACCGACAATCGTGGTTTTCAGCGGTTTCGAGGCATTGGCGGTCCGCAGTGCGCCGAGTACCGCAATGGGGTCGGTCGGCGAAATCAGTGCGCCGAACAGCAGGCAGTAGAGCAGGCTGACGTGCCAGCCGAACAGCGCGAAGATCCAGTGAGCGAGAAAACCGATGACCACGGTGGCGATCAGTACACCAACAGTGGCCAGCAGGCCGATCGGCCAGCGGTAGCTGCGCAGGTCGGCGAGGTTGACGTGCAGGGCGCCGGCAAACAGCAGGAACGACAGCATCCAGTGCATCAGCAAGTCGTTGAAGTCGATCTGGCTCATCAAGCCTTGCACACGTTCTTCCAGTCCCGGGTAGCCAATGACGCTCAGGCCTTGCAGCAACAGGGAAAAGAACAGCGCAGTGACCATCACGCCGATGGTCGGCGGCAGGCCGATGAAGCGGTAGTTCAGATAAGTGAGGAGGGTCGTCAGACAGATAAACGCAGCAACAAGCTCAAGCATTCCGGGTCCTGTAATGGCTTTCGATTTGGCACCCGATCCCATCGGGCAGCCCTTGGATGGTCTGGCGATGGCTTGGGGACACAGTTTTTTGACTGCATGCGTTGACCGCAATGTGCCGATTTCGTTTCCACGCTGCTCGAATGTGCGCGACGCGGCGCCGAGGGAAATGCTTAGATAGCGGCTGGCCATTGATGACCCGACCTGCACTGCCAAGGACCTTCGCGTGTTAGCCACTTCTCTGGTACTGGTTGCCGCACTGCTGCATGCAACCTGGAACACCCTGATCAAATTCAGCGGCGAGCGCCTGCTGGTCATCGCCAGCATGGACGCGGTGGCGTTGCTGTTTGCCCTGGTGATGGTTGCTTTCGTGCAGTTCCCGCCCGCCGAAGTCTGGCCGTGGTTACTGGCTTCTGCGCTGTTCGAGCAGTTCTATCGCTTTCTGTTGATCCAGGCCTATCGGGTCGGTGACCTGGGACTGGTCTATCCGTTGATGCGCGGCCTCTCACCCTTGGTCGTGCTGGCGCTGACACTGACCTTCGCCGGTGAGACCTTAAGCAGCCAGCAGATCATCGGCATTCTGCTGATCCCCTGTGGCATGGCCTGTCTGCTCTGGCAAGGCGGTGGCGGCGATCGTCTGCCCTGGTCGATGTTGCCGGTGGTGGCCCTGATCGGGCTGTGCATCGGTTGCTACACCTGGTTCGATGGCCAGGCGATCCGGCTCTGGTCGCAACCGTTGGACTATCTTGTCTGGTTGACGCTGCTCAGTGCCTGGCCGTTCCCGTTGCTGGCCAGTGTCGCCCGGCGCGCGCCCTTCATCCTGTTCTGGCGCCTGCAGTGGCGGCTCGGCTTGACGGTCGGTTTATGCGTGTTGCTCAGCTATGCCCTGGTGCTCTGGGCGATGCAGTTGGGGTCGGTGGCCGAAGCCGCGGCGTTGCGTGAAGTCAGCGTGATACTGGTGGTGCTGTTCGGCATGCGCTACCTCAAAGAACCTTTTGGCGGTCCGAGGCTCTTAGCCTGTGCCCTGGTGCTGATCGGCATGCTGATCATGAAACTTTGATGTTCCAACCGACAAGGATTTAGCCATGACCGTTGCTTTGTGGTGTGTACTGATTGCGTTGATTCTGCCGATCCTGTGTACCAGCATCGCCAAGTTCGGCAGCGGTCGTTTCAATCTGCGGCAGAACCACGATCCGCGGGCGTTTCTCGACAAGCTCGAAGGCTTGCCGCGGCGTGCCCATGCCGCCCAGTTGAACAGTTTTGAAGCCTTTCCGGCCTTTGCCGCGGCAGTGATCATCGCCGACATCGTCGGCAATGCCGAGCAGGTGACCCAGGACGTACTGGCGGTGCTGTACATCACCAGCCGCCTGCTCTACATCATTTGCTACCTGGCCGACTGGGCCGCCTTGCGTTCGCTGGTCTGGTTCGTCGGCCTGGGTCTGATCGTTTCGTTCTTTGTGGTCTCGGCCTGACTCAGGGCACCTTGGGCACTTCGGGCAACGCCGCGCCTTTAGGCCACAGCAACCAGATCTGCCCCTGTTGCTTCATGTTGCCTGCGAGCTCGCCCGCTTCGGCACCGGTACCCCAGAACAGATCGGCGCGCACTTCGCCGGTGATCGCGCCGCCAGTGTCCTGAGCGGCAACCGGGCGTATCACCGGGGCACCATCGGGGCGGGTAGTGGAGAGCCACAGCAGACTGCCCAGTGGAATCACCTTGCGGTCGATGGCTACGCTATAGCCCGCTGTCAGCGGCACGTTGAGCGAACCGCGTGGACCTTCGTTGCTGTCCGGGCGGGTGCTGAAGAACACGTAACTGGGGTTGCTCGCCAGCAGTTCGGGTACCCGTGTCGGGTTGGCCTGGGCCCAGGCATGAATGCTGCCCATGGTGACCTCTTCTTTTTTCAGCTGCCCCTGTTCGACCAGCCAGCGACCCACTGGGCGATAGGGGTGGCCGTTCTGGTCGGCGTAGCCAACGCGCAGCTGGCGGCCGTTGTCGAGCTGGATCCGCCCGGACCCCTGGATCTGCAGGAACTGCAGGTCCATGGGGTCGGTGAGCCAGGCCAGAACGGGTGCCGGTACGCCTTGCTGATTGATCACTTCGGCGGTGTCGTAAGGCTTGAGGGTGCGGCCCTCAATGCGGCCGCGCAGGCGCTTGCCCTTGAGCTCCGGGTAGACGCTGTCCAGGGCCACCACGATCATGTCGTCCGGTACGCCATAGACGGGGACGTGCGCGCTGTCGGTCTGGGTCAGGCTGCCGGGGTAGACCGGTTCGTAGTAACCGGTGATCAGGCCGTTGGCGTTGTTTTCGCCCGAGCGCATGCTGTAGACGTCCAGCTGGGCCTGGAGAAAGTTGCGCACCTCGGTGCTGTCGCCAGGTATTTTGGCTGCTGCCGCGCAGGTATTGGCCCATATTGCGTCGCGCTTGAGGCGTTCGCAGGCGCTGCGCCAGGCTTCGAAGCCGGCCAGCAGATCACTGTCGCTGACCTGCGGCAGGTCTTTCCAGGTACTGCTGACGTAGGTGGCGAGCGCGTGAGGCTTGGGTTTTTCCGGACCGCCGCCGTTGCAGCCGGCGAGCAGCGCCAGTACCGAGAGTGACCATCCCAGATGGCGCAGGGAAAATTTCATGAACAGGGTTTCCTTGGCGGTTTGCCTGGGCTTCAGCTGTCCAGGCAACCCGTAGTTTTATTAAGGGTATTGGTCTTTGGCGATGAGGCGAGGATACTGGCCGCCTTTTTTCCGTGAGCCGACGTTACCATGATGCTCAAGCGCCTTTCTGTTGTACTGCTGGCCTGCCTGACCCTGACCGCCTGTGGCGGTGTCGATCCCAACTCGCCGCTGGGCCAGCGCAAGACCATTTTCAAACAGATGCTCAAGACCAGTGAAGACCTGGGCGGCATGCTGCGTGGGCGGCTGGCCTTTGACGGGCAGAAGTTCGCCGACGGCGCGGTCAAGCTCGACAACTTGTCCCGTGAGCCGTGGAAGCATTTTCCGCAGGTTCGCGAGGACGATGAAACCAGCGCTCGTGCAGAGGTCTGGGAGAAACAGGCACGCTTCCAGGACCTGGCTCGCCAGCTGGAAGTGGCTACCGGTGAGTTGGTCGCTGTCACTCGCACCCAGCCGCTGAAGGCTACGGATCTGGCCGCGCCGACCGACAAGGTTGAAGCAGCATGCAAAGCTTGTCATACCGAATTTCGTAACCATTGAATACACAATCGCGGGGCAAGCCCGCTCCTACCGGGCCGGTGGGAGCGGGCTTGCCCCGCGATTAGTCCAGCGACTTACTTTTCGAGTTCGTCCAGCGCTTGCTGCAGTTCCTTCTTGGATTCAGCCAGCTTGTCTTTGCGCTTGTTGATCTTCTCGGCGTCGCCCTTCTTCATGGCCTTGTCCAGGTCCTTGGTGCGCTGTGTCACTTCGTGACGGGCGTCGAGCACTTTCTGTTCGCGCTCTTTCTTCAGGCCGGCATCGGTGCAGTGCTCGTTGACTTCACTCAGCGCTTTCTCAAGACCTGCTTTTTCGAAAGGGTTAATGGACTTGTCGATCTGCTGTTGAATATCCGCCTTCTTTGCAGCGCAACCCGTCAGGACTTGATCTGACTCGGCGGCCTGTAGCGAAGTCGCTGCAAGTCCGATAGCGGTCAGCAATACGAGTTGAGAGAAAAGTTTCATGGGGGCCTCCTTGGTCGGGGCAGGGCAGCAAAAAGTTGGGGGAATCCTGCCCTGATTTCCTCAATTAAGGAACCCTTGGTAGGCTTTTCAATTGCACTGGAGGAAAAATCCTACAGCTGCAGATGCCTGATTTTAGAGGGCGTTCGGGAATCCTTCGATGTCTTGAGTCAACAGTTGCGCAGCCAGCGCCTGCACGTGCGGATGCCTGAAGAAAGCCAGCAGTTGTTCGCCGCGCGTGGTTCCGATACCGGATTCGCGAGACCACTGCTCGGCAGTCCTGGCCGCCAGTGAAGACCAGCCCGCGCTCAGATCAGCGTCGCGTGGTGCGGGTATCCCCAAGGCGTGCAGCCACTGCTGGAAGGGGCGGGAGCGAGCACTGTCGAAGCCTTGCAACAGCCGTTCGGCACTGGCTGCACTGAAACCGGGTAGCTGGCGCAGTTGGTCGTCGGTTACGGTCAGCCAGTCGGCCAGGGTGTTGACCAGGCCCGCCTGCACCAGGTTGCGCCAGGTCGCAACGCCCACTCGCGGTATATCCAGCCCCTGCTTGCCGCTTAGCCAGGCGAGTCGGGCGATGAACTGTTCTTCGCAACCGGGGCTGGCCTGCCAGCAGCTCAAGGCATGAAATTGCCCGATTGCCGGAGGCGCCAACGGCTGGCGATGAACGCTGCGATGCACCACCTGCTCCAGGCGCGGGATGGTCAGCCCGGCCAGGCTGATCGCCACCTGGTCACCCGGGCGGATGTCCAGGGACCGCCAGCGTGGCAATGAGCCCAGGCTGACCTGGGTGATGCGCCGGTCATCGAGCATAACCGGCTTTAACAGCAGCACAGGCGTGACCTTGCCGGTGCGTCCGATCCGGAAACGTACCTCACGGACCTCGGCCAGTGCCTGGGCGAAGGGGTATTTCCAGGCAGCGATCCAATAGGGCGCGTTAGGCTGCCAGCGCTCGGCGGGTGGGCGGCTGTCCTGGCGCAGGATTACGCCGTCGGTGGCGAAGGGCAGCGGCGAGCGGTACCAGTGCTGGCGCCAGTGGGCCGCTTCGTCATGAGTAGCGATAGCAACGCTGTAGCGCTGGCTGTCGGCGAAACCCAGCGCTGCCAGCCTGGCCAGGCGCTCGGCCTGGGTGTTCGGGCCTTCGGGCCAGTCCCAGACGAACAGACCGATTCCGCCGCCCAGCTCGGTGCTCAACTGTTTGCGCGACATCAATCCGGCCACAGTGCCGCGAGCGTTAAGACCTCCGGCAGCCGACTGCACATGGTCGTCGAGGCGCCAGTACAGTTCGCCTTGCAGGGTGAGATCGAGTGGCTGGGAAAGTTGCCGGGTTATGCCATCGAGATAAGGAATGTGCCGGCTCCAGTCATGCCCGTGAACGCCATTCCCACGGCTGAGCAGTTGCAGCAGCTTGCCCTGGCGAAACACCAGGGTGACAGCGACACCATCCACCTTGGGCTGAATCCAGATGTTCTGTTTGCCGTGTATCCATTGAGCGACTGCCTGATCGTCGGCCAGCTTGTCGACGCCAGTGTGCGCGATGGGATGGGTTATCGGCCCGCGGGCACTGGCGAGCGGGTTGTCGACGGTCTGCAGGTTGAAGCAACCTTGGAGATGTTTCAGGCGCTGTCGGCTCTGGTCGTAGATCTCGTCTGCCACCAGTGAGAGGCCCAGACGATGGTAATGCTCATCCCAGTTGGCCAGGGTCTCACGCAACCGATCGGTCTCGTTGCGCGCCTGGTCGATTGGCCAGGCGGGGCATTCCTCGGCATGGCTTGTGGATAAGTGCAGGGTAAGCAGAAGGTAAACGAGCAGTTTGAGCAACATGGCCAGCATCCTTGCTTGGCGGTATGGAACCCCTAGCCTAGGCAATGGATGCTCAGGGCAGCGTCGTCAGTTGTCAGTCGATATGTCATGAAAAAGCCCCAGCCGATCGCTCGGCTGGGGCTTTTGCTTGCAGCCTCGGGGCTTACAGACCAGCAGCAGCGCGCAGGGCGTCGACGCGGTCGGTACGTTCCCAGGTGAAGGTGGTGAAGGTGTCGTCGCCGACAGTCTTCTGCTGCGGGATACGGCCGAAGTGACCGTAGGCGGCAGTTTCCTGGTACATCGGGTGCAGCAGGTCGAGCATGGTGGTGATTGCGTACGGACGCAGGTCGAAGCACTCACGTACCAGCTGGACGATCTTGTCGTCGGAGATCTTGCCGGTGCCGAAGGTGTTCAGCGAGATGGAGGTAGGCTGGGCTACGCCGATAGCGTAGGAAACCTGGATCTCGCAGCGCTCGGCCAGGCCTGCGGCGACGATGTTCTTGGCCACGTAGCGACCGGCGTAAGCGGCGGAACGGTCAACCTTGGACGGGTCTTTGCCGGAGAACGCGCCACCGCCGTGACGGGCCATGCCGCCGTAGCTGTCGACGATGATCTTGCGACCGGTCAGACCACAGTCACCCACCGGGCCGCCGATGATGAACTGGCCGGTCGGGTTGATGTGGAACTGGGTGTCTTTGTGCAGCAGTTCGGCAGGCAGGGTGTGCTTGACGATCAGCTCCATCACCGCTTCCTGCAGGTCTTTCTGCGAGACTTCAGGGTTGTGCTGGGTCGACAGGACCACGGCGTCGATGCCGACCACTTTGCCGCCTTCGTAACGGCAGGTGACCTGCGACTTGGCATCCGGACGCAGCCACGGCAGCAGACCGGACTTGCGTGCTTCGGCCTGACGCTCCACCAGACGGTGCGAGAAGCAGATCGGTGCTGGCATCAGCACGTCGGTTTCATTGCTGGCATAACCGAACATCAGGCCCTGGTCGCCAGCGCCCTGATCTTCCGGCTTGCTGCGGTCAACGCCTTGGGCGATGTCTACCGATTGCTTGCCGATGATGTTCATCACGGCGCAGGTGGCGCCGTCGAAGCCGACGTCGGAGCTGTTGTAGCCGATGTCGACGATGACTTTGCGGACGATCTCTTCCAGGTCTACCCAGGCCGAGGTGGTGACTTCACCTGCGATAATCGCTACACCGGTTTTCACCAGGGTTTCGCAGGCTACGCGTGCGTATTTGTCCTGGGTGATGATGGCGTCCAGCACGGCGTCCGAAATCTGGTCGGCGATTTTGTCCGGATGCCCTTCAGACACGGACTCGGAGGTGAAAAGGGAGTATTCGCTCATCTCGACGGGTTCCTAAAATTTACCGATGTTGAGTGTCGCCAGCCGGTCGCTGAAAATGGCGGACCTGGATCTGGAAACCATTACGTAAGCCCACATACAGGCTGTCCCCGGGAGCCAGTCCCGCAGCGCTGGCCCAGCGGGCCAGGTCGTCCTGCTCAAAGCCCAGCCAGATATCGCCACAGGCCTCTCTGGCCCAGCTCTGGTCGTGGCTGCACAACTCTGTTACCAGCAGGCTGCCGCCTGCTTTCACACGGTTGGCCAGCTGCCGCAGGGCTTCGGCCGGGGCGCTGAAATGGTGCAGGACCATATTCAGCACTACGCAGTCGGCTTCCACATCCGTTGCACTGAGTGCATCGGCCAACTGCAGGTTCACATTAGCCAGGTCTTCGCGCTGACAGACCTGGCGTGCCAGCTCGAGCATGGTCGGGCTGTTGTCCAGTGCGGTGACCCGAACAAACCGCCGGGCCAGTTCGGGAAGAAATTCGCCATCGCCAGGGCCCACTTCAAGGGCACAGGCGTCAGCGGCAAAGCTGAGTTTGTCGAGCAACGCCAGGAGGCTTTCGCGGTACTGCGGCAGCCCGGCAATCAGGTCCTGCTGGGCGCGAAACTTCTCTTCGACACGCAGGAAGAAGTCCTGGCTTGTGGCGGCCCGGCGTTGCTGGACCTGACCGATGCGCGCCTGCACTTCATCCGCCAGACTCAGGCCATCGACCTCTTCGAGCAGCGCCGCATGCAGCTTGCCACCCAGGCGCAGGCCATCGGGCAGGGCGCGACGATAGAAGATCGCATTGCCTTCGCGGCGGGTTGCCACCAGTCCGGCCTGGGCCAGCACTTTGAGGTGGTGGCTCATGCCCGACTGGCCGATGGCGAAGATCTGCGCCAGCTCCAGCACGCCAAAAGAGTCGCTGGCCAGTGCCCGTAATACGTTCAGGCGCAGCGGGTCGCCACTGGCTTTGCACAGGGCAGCCAGGTCTTCGCTTTGCTCGGGACGGATTGCAGGCACAGGTAGATTCATGGGACGGCAGTCTAGTCAGGCTGTGGCAGCGTCGCAAGAGCAATATCAAAAAGTTTTGATATTGCACGATAAGCGGGGCAATTCGTCGCAGGACGACACGACCGATCCTGCTGTTTTCCCGGCTTAACGCCTGATTCTTCGCTCAATCACAGGAAAATCATGCTGCATCGACCATCCGTCATTGCCCCCGGGGGCGTGCCTGGGCGAAAATGGCCGCCTTTTTTCGTTTCGTAATTAATTCAAGCCCCAGGAGATAAGCGATGCCCAGCCGTCGTGAGCGTGCCAACGCCATTCGTGCCCTCAGCATGGATGCCGTGCAAAAGGCCAACAGCGGCCATCCAGGTGCCCCTATGGGCATGGCGGATATCGCCGAGGTTCTTTGGCGCGACTATCTGAAACACAGCCCAAGCAACCCGAACTTCGCTGACCGTGACCGCTTCGTGCTGTCCAACGGTCACGGCTCGATGCTGATCTATTCGCTGCTGCACCTGACTGGCTATGACGTCACCATCGACGACCTCAAGGCCTTCCGTCAGTTGCACAGCCGCACCCCGGGCCACCCGGAGTTCGGTTACACCCCAGGCGTCGAGACCACCACCGGTCCGCTCGGCCAGGGTCTGGCCAATGCTGTTGGTTTCGCCATTGCCGAAAAGGTCATGGGTGCCCAGTTCAACCGCCCTGGCCATAACATCGTCGACCACCACACCTATGTGTTCCTGGGTGACGGTTGCATGATGGAAGGCATTTCTCACGAAGTCGCTTCCCTGGCCGGTACCCTGGGCCTGGGCAAGCTGATTGCCTTCTACGATGACAACGGCATCTCCATCGACGGCGAAGTCGAAGGCTGGTTCACCGACGACACGCCGAAGCGTTTCGAAGCCTACAACTGGCAGGTGATCCGCAATGTCGACGGCCACGACGCCGACGAAATCCGCACCGCCATCGACACTGCACGCAAGAGCGCGCAGCCGACCCTGATCTGCTGCAAGACCATCATCGGTTTCGGTTCGCCGAACAAGCAGGGCAAGGAAGATTGCCACGGTGCTCCGCTGGGCAACGACGAAATCGCCCTGGCGCGCAAAGAGCTGAACTGGAACCACGGTCCGTTCGAAGTCCCGGCCGACATCTACGCCGAGTGGGACGCCAAGGAAGCCGGTAAAGCCGTTGAAGCCGAGTGGGACAAGCGCTACGCCGCCTACGCTGCCGCCTTCCCGGAACTGGCCAGCGAACTCAAGCGTCGTCTGAGCGGCGAACTGCCAGCAGACTTCGCCGAAAAGGCCACTGCCTACATCGCTGAAGTCGCGGCCAAAGGCGAAACCATCGCCAGCCGTAAAGCCAGCCAGAACACCCTGAATGCCTTCGGCCCACTGCTGCCGGAATTCCTCGGTGGCTCGGCAGACCTGGCCGGCTCCAACCTGACCCTGTGGAAAGGTTGCAAGGGCGTCAGCGCTGAAGATGCCAGCGGCAACTACATGTACTACGGCGTGCGCGAATTCGGCATGACCGCGATCATGAACGGCATTGCCCTGCACGGCGGTCTGGTGCCTTACGGCGCGACCTTCCTGATGTTCATGGAATACGCCCGCAACGCCGTACGCATGTCGGCGCTGATGAAGCAGCGTGTGATCCACGTCTACACCCACGACTCCATCGGTCTGGGCGAAGACGGCCCGACGCACCAGCCGATCGAGCAACTGACCAGCCTGCGCAGCACGCCGAACCTGGATACCTGGCGCCCAGCCGACGCCGTCGAGTCGGCGGTGTCCTGGAAGCATGCGCTGGAGCGTAAGGACGGCCCTTCGGCGCTGATCTTCTCGCGTCAGAACCTGCAGCACCAAACCCGTGATGCTGGCCAGATTGCCGACATCAGCCGTGGTGGCTATGTGTTGAAAGACTGCGCAGGCGAGCCTGAGCTGATCCTGATCGCCACCGGCTCCGAAGTCGGCCTGGCCGTTCAGGCGTTCGACAAGCTGACCGAGCAAGGCCGCAAGGCCCGCGTCGTTTCGATGCCGTGCACCAGCGTGTTCGATGCTCAGGACGCCGCCTACAAGCAATCGGTCCTGCCTCTGCAGGTCGGCGCACGTATCGCTATCGAAGCGGCTCATGCCGACTTCTGGTACAAGTACGTCGGCCTCGAAGGTCGCGTGATCGGCATGACCACCTACGGCGAATCGGCCCCGGCGGCTGCTTTGTTCGAAGAGTTCGGCTTCACCCTGGAAAACATCCTGGGTACTGCTGAAGAGCTGCTGGAAGACTGATCCTGGCTGTGCTGGATTGATCGCGGGGCAAGCCCGCTCCCACAGGTATCTGATGTGGGAGCGGGCTTGCCCCGCGATTTGCAGATAACGCTTCTGTTCCGTGAGCATCCCATGCCCCAACCGCGTCCTTACAAAGTTGCACTCAACGGCTACGGCCGTATCGGTCGTTGCGTCTTGCGCGCACTCTTTGAACGGGGAGCGAAGGCGGGCTTCGAGATCGTCGCACTGAACGACCTGGCCGATCAGGCCAGTATCGAATACCTGACACGCTTCGACTCCACCCACGGGCGTTTTCCCGGTGAGGTGAAGGTCGATGGCGACTGTCTGCATATCAATGGCGACTGCGTAAAAGTCTTGCGCAGTGCCTCCCCGGAAGGCATCGACTGGGCGGCGCTCGGCGTCGACCTGGTACTGGAGTGTTCCGGCGCCTACAACACCCGTGCCGACGCCCAGCGCTTCCTCGACGCCGGTGCACCGCGGGTGCTGTTCTCGCAACCGATGGCCAGTGAAGTGGACGTCGATGCGACGATTGTCTACGGCATCAACCAGGATTGCCTGGATGGCAGCGAGCGCCTGGTTTCCAACGCCTCCTGCACCACCAACTGCGGTGTGCCTCTGCTGCGCGTGCTCGACCAGGCCTTCGGCCTTGAGTACGTGTCGATCACCACGATCCACTCGGCGATGAACGATCAGCCGGTCATCGATGCCTATCACCATGAAGACCTGCGCCGTACCCGCTCGGCGTTCCAGTCGGTGATTCCGGTGTCTACCGGGCTGGCCCGCGGTATCGAGCGCCTGCTCCCGGAACTTGCCGGGCGAATTCAGGCCAAAGCCGTACGCGTGCCGACCGTCAACGTGTCGTGCCTGGACATCACCTTGCAGACCGCCCGCGACACCAGCGCGGCCGAGGTCAACCAGGTGTTGCGTGATGCGGCCCTGAGCGGACCGCTCAAGGGCTTGCTGGCCTACACTGAATTGCCGCACGCCAGTTGTGATTTCAACCATGACCCCCATTCGGCGATTGTCGATGCCAGTCAGACCCGCGTTTCCGGCCCCCGGCTGGTCAACCTGCTGGCCTGGTTCGATAACGAATGGGGGTTTGCCAACCGTATGCTCGACGTTGCCGATCATTTTCTGCACGTCGTCAATCAAACCCGCTCCACTTGTAAACAGCCCTGAAGGACTGCATTCATGACCGTGTTGAAGATGACCGACCTCGATCTGCAAGGTAAACGCGTACTGATCCGCGAAGACCTCAACGTCCCAGTGAAGGACGGTGTGGTTGCCAGCGATGCGCGTATCCTGGCTTCGCTGCCGACCATCAAGCTGGCGCTGGAAAAAGGCGCGGCCGTGATGGTCTGCTCGCACCTGGGCCGCCCGACTGAAGGCGAGTTCTCGGCCGAGAACAGCCTCAAGCCGGTTGCCGACTACCTGAGCAAGGCCCTGGGCCGCGAAGTACCGCTGGTTGCCGAGTACCTCGACGGTGTCGAGATCAAGGCCGGCGACATCGTGCTGTTCGAGAACGTACGCTTCAACAAAGGCGAGAAGAAGAACGCCGACGAGCTGGCGCAGAAGTATGCTGCCCTGTGCGACGTGTTCGTGATGGACGCGTTCGGCACCGCTCACCGTGCCGAAGGCTCGACTCATGGCGTCGCCAAGTTCGCCAAAGTCGCTGCCGCAGGCCCGCTGCTGGCTGCCGAACTGGACGCCCTGGGCAAGGCCCTGAAAGCGCCGGCCAAGCCAATGGCGGCCATCGTTGCCGGCTCCAAGGTGTCGACCAAGCTCGACGTCCTGAACAGCCTGAGCCAGATCTGCGACCTGCTGATCGTCGGTGGTGGCATTGCCAACACCTTCCTGGCCGCTGCCGGTCACCCGGTCGGCAAGTCGCTGTACGAGCCGGACCTGATCGATACCGCCAAGGCCATCGCCGCCAAGGTCAACGTGCCGCTGCCGGTGGACGTGGTGGTTGCCAAGGAGTTTGCTGAAAGCGCCGCCGCCACCGTCAAGCTGGTGGCTGATGTTGCCGAAGACGACATGATCCTCGACATCGGCCCGCAAACCGCGGCCAACTTCGCCGAGCTGCTGAAGTCGTCGAAGACCATCCTGTGGAACGGCCCGGTTGGCGTGTTCGAGTTCGACCAGTTCGGTAACGGCACCAAGGTGCTGGCCCAGGCGATCGCCGAAAGCGCTGCGTTCTCCATCGCCGGTGGTGGCGATACCTTGGCGGCCATCGACAAATATGGCGTTGCCGAGCAAATCTCCTACATTTCTACCGGTGGCGGTGCATTCCTCGAGTTCGTCGAGGGCAAGGTCCTGCCAGCCGTGGAAGTACTGGAACAACGGGCCAAGGCCTGATCCGCTCAGCGCCTGGCAAAGGGAGCGACCTGATGGTCAAGCGATTGCCTGTGTTTGTCCTGGTCGGGATGCTCGGCGCTTGCTCGAGCACCCCGGAGCCTTCGGCCGATAAGCCCGGTGCGCCGAAAGGCGGCTGCTATCAGTCTGAATGGCAGGCGGAAACCGTCCCGGTGATCAACAAGCGGCTCGGCCCGGATGGCCTGGAAAAGTATGACGACGAACATCAGCGCCGGGCTCAGGGTTGCCCTTGATCGGTTGATGGCAACCTACCGGCCAGTTTGTGGTCTGCTAGAGGATATTGGATGAAAGGTGTCGTGGCCTTGATGGCCCTGGCAGTACTGGGCGGATGCGCAAGCTTCACGTCTTCACCGGCGTCGGCGCCGTCAGACAACTGGACGCGCTGGGTGTGTGACAGCCAGGCCGAAGTGCTCTGGCGCTTTGCCGACAGCAGCCAGCAAAGCCTGGACGTCCGTCTGGGTGGCGGTGACCAGGTGTACCGGCTCAACGCCGAACCGGGCGCCTCGGGTTCGTTGTACAGCGATGGCGTGCTGGCGTTTCACAGCAAGGGTGACGAAGGCCTGGTGTACTGGGTCGCCACCAACGATTTGATAGGGCGGGGCTGCAAGGCGCCGTGACTGGCCGGGCCGCGTGATGGCGGCCCACACTACTTGAATAGCAACCGCCACTGCGGCAGGCTTGCACGATTAAAACGACGCTTGTCGGGAGAGAGATACACAATGGCACTCATTAGCATGCGCCAGATGCTGGACCACGCCGCCGAGTTCGGTTACGGCGTACCAGCTTTCAACGTCAACAACCTCGAGCAGATGCGCGCCATCATGGAAGCCGCCGACAAGACCGACTCCCCGGTGATTGTCCAGGCCTCGGCCGGTGCCCGCAAATACGCTGGCGCGCCGTTCCTGCGCCACCTGATCCTGGCTGCCATCGAAGAGTTCCCGCACATCCCGGTGTGCATGCACCAGGACCACGGCACCAGCCCTGACGTCTGCCAGCGTTCGATCCAGCTGGGCTTCAGCTCGGTGATGATGGACGGTTCCCTGGGTGAAGACGGCAAGACCCCGACCGACTATGAGTACAACGTCCGTGTCACCCAGCAGACCGTGGCCATGGCTCACGCCTGCGGCGTTTCGGTTGAAGGTGAGCTGGGTTGCCTGGGCTCGCTGGAAACCGGTATGGCTGGCGAAGAAGACGGCATCGGTGCCGAAGGCATTCTGGACCACAGCCAGATGCTGACCGACCCGGAAGAAGCCGCGGACTTCGTCAAGAAGACCCAGGTCGATGCCCTGGCGATCGCCATCGGCACCAGCCACGGCGCCTACAAGTTCACCAAGCCACCTACCGGTGATGTCCTGGCGATCGACCGTATCAAGGAAATCCACAAGCGCATCCCTAACACCCACCTGGTGATGCACGGTTCTTCCTCGGTTCCGCAAGAGTGGCTGGCAATCATCAACCAGTACGGCGGCGACATCAAAGAAACCTACGGCGTGCCGGTTGAAGAAATCGTCGAAGGCATCAAGTACGGCGTGCGCAAGGTCAACATCGACACCGACCTGCGTCTGGCCTCCACCGGTGCCATGCGCCGCCTGATGGCGCAGAACCCGAGCGAGTTCGACCCGCGCAAGTTCTTCGGTGCCACCGTAACGGCCATGCGTGATGTGTGCATTGCTCGTTATGAAGCCTTCGGTACTGCCGGCAATGCCTCCAAGATCAAGCCGATCTCCCTGGAAGGCATGTTCCAGCGTTACCTCAAAGGTGAGCTGGCCGCCAAGGTCAACTAAGACCCGGGCTAGAAAAAACCCGCAGCGATGCGGGTTTTTTTATGCCTCTCGCGCCAAGTACAGGGTGGTATTGGCCTGAGTAGACAGACCGTTAGTCGGCTTACGGAACTTTCCACGGATGATGGCAATCTGATGACTTCAGATTTATGGCGGCCAGGTCTAGAGTTAGTTTCGGGTTTCGACCGAAATTCGATGTCAGTTTCACAAGAGAAGCAGCATGGATTGCGCGCAACCTCACACAAACGATGGCGGCTCGGTTTTACTGGTCGTCGATGATTACCCTGAAAATCTGATCAGCATGCGTGCCCTGCTGGCCCGTCAGGACTGGCAAGTAATCACTGCAAGCTCCGGAACGGAAGCCCTGAGCGCATTGCTTGAGCACGAAGTCGATCTGGTGCTGCTGGATGTGCAGATGCCAGGCATGGATGGCTTCGAAGTCGCCCGCCTGATGCGCGGCAGCCAGCGTACACGGCTTACCCCGATCATTTTCCTGACCGCCAATGAGCAGTCCCAGGCGGCTGTGCTCAAGGGTTATGCCAGTGGCGCGGTGGACTACCTGTTCAAACCCTTCGACCCGCAGATCCTCAAGCCCAAGGTCCAGGCCTTGCTGGAGCAACAGCGCAACCGGCGTTCGCTGCAGCGCCTGAGCCATGACCTGGAGGCCGAACGGGCATTCAACGCATCGGTGCTGGAAAACGCCGCCGAGGGCATCCTGGTGGTGGCCGAAGACGGCCTGATCCGCTTTGCCAACCCGGCCATTTCCAGTTTGCTGGATGCATCGTTCGAACATTTGCAGGGCAAGGGGGTGCTGGATTTCGTGCTGTCGCCCGGATCGGGTGTGTGGCGTGAGTCGGCGTTCTATCAGGCTTATCTGGCGCGGGACACCCTGCGTATTCACGATGCTGTCCTGCGTACGGCCGGCGGGCATCCGATTCCGGTGGCCCTGTCGTGTGCGCCGTTACCCAGCGAGCAGCGGGCGTTGGTGATTACGGTGCTGGATATGTCGGTGGTGCGCAATCTGCATCAGCAACTCGAGTACCAGGCGATCACCGATCCATTGACCGGTCTGCTCAATCGGCGTGGTTTCTATCAGGCGGCCGAAAGTGCGTTGTTGCGCAACGAGCGCGCAGACCGGCCTCAGGCCTTGTTGTTCCTGGATCTGGACGGGTTCAAACGCATCAATGACTCACTGGGGCACGAAGCCGGTGACCGGGTGCTCAACTGGGTCGCCGAGCAGCTCAAGGATTGCCTGGGCTCCTGCGCGATTCTTGCGCGCATGGGCGGCGACGAATTCACCGCGCTGCTCGACGCCCTGGATTGCCCCGAACAAGCTGCGCGTTTTGCCGAAAAACTGATTGAGCGCATGTCGATCTATCAGGAGATCGACGGTCTGGAAGTAACGCTTGGGGTCAGCATCGGGATCGCCACTTATCCCGAGTGCGGGTCCAGTCTGGACGGGTTGCTGCGGGCCGCGGATGCTGCGATGTATGCAGCCAAGCAGTCGGGACGCCAGCAGTATCGGTACTACGATCAGGACCTGAACGGTCGCGCACGATCGCGGCTGATGCTCGAAGACAGTGTGCGCAGCGCAATCGAACATAAGGAGTTCAGCCTGGTCTACCAGCCCCAGGTGGCCTTGGCCGATGGCCGGTTGCGGGGCTTCGAGGCGTTGTTGCGTTGGCGTCATCCGAGTGTCGGGGACGTACCTCCGGGCTTGTTCATCCCGCTGCTGGAGGAGGCCCGGCTGATTACGCGTCTGGCCAGCTGGATCTACCAGAACGGGGCGGCCCAACGCCGGGCCTGGTACGAACGTTACGATGCCGGGGTGGTGCTGAGCATCAGCCTGAGCCAGGTGCAGTTCAGCATGCCCAACCTGGTAGAAGAGCTGGCGCGGGTGATCTTCAGCCAGGAACTTCAGCCCGCCCAGCTGGAAGTTGAAATTGCCGAAACCACTTTGCGCTACAACCTCGACGATGCCATGAAACAGCTGCAGCGCCTGCATACACTGGGTGTGCGTATCGCGCTGGATGATTTTGGCGCCGGTGATTGTTCGCTGCGTATGGTGCGTGATCTGCCCATCGACACGCTCAAGCTCGATCGGCATCTGGTGGCGCGGCTACCGGGCTCGACAGCGGATGCCGCGCTGGTCAGCTGTGTGATTGAACTGTGCCGGGCGTATGGCATCAGTGTCATTGCTGAAGGCGTCGAAACGCCTGAACAAGTGCACTGGCTGCGGGCCAATGGCTGTGAGTACGTGCAAGGGTTTTTACTGGCGCATCCGATGACCGCAGCGCACGCCAGCGAGTTTCCACGCTTTTTTGACTGGCATCCGGTGTAGTTGGGTACACTGCGTTTTTACCCCTCTGCTTTGCGACCATGACTGCGCTCAAGTACCTGCAAGCCTATCCGTCCACCCTGCAAGATCAGGTCCGCCAGTTGATTGCCAGCAATCGTCTGGGCGATTACCTGCAGCAGCGTTACCCGCAGCGTCATGATGTGCAGAGTGACAAGGCGCTGTACAGCTATGTCCAGGGGCTCAAGCAGGAGTACCTGCGCAATGCGCCGAACCTGGACAAAGTGTTGTTCGATAACCGCCTTGACCTTACCCACCGCGCATTGGGCCTGCACACGGCGGTGTCGCGGGTGCAGGGCGGCAAGTTGAAGGCGAAGAAGGAAATCCGCATTGCCTCGTTGTTCAGGGAGGCGGCGCCGCAGTTTTTGAAAATGATTGTCGTGCATGAGCTGGCCCATCTGAAAGAAAGCGAGCACAACAAGGCCTTCTACCAGCTCTGCGAACACATGCAGCCGGGCTACCATCAACTGGAGTTCGACCTGCGTGTTTACCTGACTTACCGCGAGCTGCCTGGCAGCGCGTGAGCCCCAAGGATTTGCCAATGGACGTGAGCAAGACCAAGACCAGTTTCTACCGCCGGCTGTATGTTGCCTGGCTGATCGACAGCCAGACCGCCGCCAGTGTGCCGGCGCTGATGGAGGCGACCGGCATGCCGCGGCGCACGGCCCAGGACACCATCGCTGCCTTGGCTGACCTGGATATTGTCTGTGAGTTCGAGCAGCAGGCGGGAGCGCGTAATCATGCCGGGCATTACCGGATTCGCGACTGGGGGGCGATCGACAAGCAGTGGATCATCCAGCATTTGCGTACCATTCGCGAAGTGCTGGGCTATCCCTGAGGGCCCGATCGCTGGCAAGGCCAGCTCCCACAAGGTTCTGCACAATCCTTGTGGGAGCTGGCCTTGCCAGCGATTGGCTGCGAAGCAGCCCCAGGTTTCAGCCGCGCCGCATGCCGATATGCGGGATGTCGTCCTCAAGATACTCCTCGCCCACCACAACAAAGCCATAGCGCTTGTAGTAGTCCTGCAGGTGCGCCTGTGCCGACAGGTACACCGGCACGCCGGGCCAGTGCTTCTCGGCCTGCTCAAGGGCCTTTTCCATCAGTTCATGGCCAAGTCCCTTACCGCGCGCCGACGCTGCGCTGACTACCCGGCCAATCACCACATCGCCACCCTGGGACTCCGGATCGAGCAGCCGCAAGTAGGCATGCAGCTCGTCGTCCTGCCAGGCCATCAGGTGGTGGGTATCGCCCTCCAGGTCCCGGCCATCGACTTCCTGATAGGCACACTTTTGTTCCACGACGAAGACTTCGGTGCGCAGCCGCAGAATGGCATAGAGTTGTTCCTTGCCAAGGTCGCTGTGATGTTTACAGATCCAGTCGATGGACATAGGTGGTTCTCGAACAGTTGATTGGCTTGATCATCGCAGATGCTATCGGCAAGGACGAGGGCGAAATTGCCATAAGTCAACACAGGGTGTGACGACACTCAAAATGAAGGCCATTTGATATCATTGTTTCTGCCTTGAGGCTTCATCTTTGTGTAACCTGCGAAAACGCGCTGACAGCGGTACCTCTCAAGCAATTGATATCAACGACGCGTAATGGCGCGTCTACTAAAGGATTTGAGCATGGCTGCACCGCTTCGAGCCTTGGCTTTGCTTGGAATGCTGTTGCTGTTCAACACCGCGCAGGCTGAAAAGCTGCGTCTGGTTGCCGACAGTTGGCCACCCTTTACTGACGCCGGTATGCCAGGTGGCGGCCTGGCCACGGTGATTGTCACCACCGCCTTGCACCGTGCCGGTTACACCAGCGAATTCGAGCAGGTGCCTTGGGCGCGGGCGCTGCTGGGGGTGGAGGAAGGGCGCTACGACGTGTTGATCAACGCCTGGTTCAATGAGAGCCGGACCCGGATCGGGACGTTTTCCAGCGCTTACCTGACCAATCGCATCCGCTTGCTCAAGCGCAAGGGCGATTCGCTCAGGTTCAAGTCCCTGAACGATCTGTACCCTTATCCTGTGGCAGTTGTCAGGGACTATGCCTATTCGCCCGCGTTTGACGCCGATGCACAGCTGCAAAAGATTCCGGTACGCAATTTTTCGGTCGCCGTGCGCATGCTTGCCGCCGGCAGGGTGGGATTAACCCTGGAGGACGAATACGTCGCCCGTTACTTCCTGCAGCGCGAATCGCGTTCGGTACGTGACAGCGTCGAGTTCATCGACAAGCCGCTCAGCGAAAACACCCTGCATATCCTGGTGAGCCTGAAGGCTCCCGAGCATCAGCAGATCGTTGCCGGTTTTAACCGGGCCATCGGTGAGATGAAGGCCGATGGCAGCTACCAGCGGTTACTCAAACACTACGGATTCTGATCAGGCCGGCGCATCTTTGATCAGGTGTGCAGCCAGGGTGCGCAGCGGGCCCAGTTGACGACAGATCAACGCCAGTTGGGTCTGCACCAGGCGCTGGTTTTCTTCCAGTTCTTCGGGCATCTGCTCAAGCGCGATGGCCAGCGCTTCTTCAGCATCGCTGTGGATAGCCACCGGCAACTTGCTGGCCAGGCCTTCGGCAATCTCATCCAGGCTGTTGGCCAGGCTGGCCCCGGCACCATCGATCAGCTGCTCGTGAACATCGGTCGGCAGTGTGGTTTCACGATGCGCACCCAAACCTGACAGGTAACTGAGCAAGGTGTGCGAGAGCACCAGAAAGCGAAAGCCGACATCCGCCTCCTTACGAAAATGCCCAGGCTCCATGAGCATGTTGGCCAGGGTGGTCGACAGCGCCGCGTCGGCATTGTGGGCGTTGCGCCGGGCCAGGCGGTAGGCCAGGTCATCGCGCTTGCCCTGGGCGTACTGCTGCATGATCTGGCGCAGGTAGGTGCTGTTGCAGCTCAGGGTGTTGGCCAGCACTTTGTTCAAGCGCCGGCCCTGCCAGTCGGGAAGGAACAGGAACACCGCAAGAATCGCGATCAGGCTGCCGACCAGGGTATCGAACAGGCGTGGCAGGAACAGCCCGTAGCCATCGCCGACCTGGTTGAAGCAGAACAGCACCATCAGGGTGATCGCCGCAGTGGCCAGGGTATAGCGGGTGGTGCGGTTGACGAAGAACACCACCCCGGCGGCGACGGCGAACAGCGACTGGATGATCGGGCTCGGAAACAGGTCGAACAGCGCCCAGCCTACCGTCAGGCCGATGCCGGTGCCGATGATCCGCTGCACCAGCTTGCGCCGCGTCGCACCGTAGTTGGGCTGGCAGACGAACAGGGTGGTGAGGATGATCCAGTAACCCTGGGTCGGGTGGATCAGGTGGACCATGCCGTAGCCGATCGACAGTGCCAGCGGCAGGCGCAGGGCATGGCGGAACAACAGTGAAGTCGGGGTCAGTTGCTGGCGCAGGCGGTTCCAGACATCCGCCAGGTTGCGCGGCGAACGGTCGAGCAGGCTGCTGTCGCTGGCATCGGCGAGATTGTCGGGGTTGCTGGCATCGCTGAGCAGGCGGTCGAGGGTTGCCAGGTTGGCGGCCAGGGCCCGCAGCGAGCGCAGCAGCCCGCGCCAGGCCGGGTTGCTCTGCATGCGCAGGTGTTCCAGGGAGGCATTCAGGTCTTCCAGGGCCTGGGTAAAACCGCTGTCATAGATGAACGGCTGGCGTAGCTGGATCGACTCGGACAACTGCTGGCAGGCCACGCCTTGCTGGCGTAGCAGGCGCTGGCAGCGAAACAGCACGTCGCTGTGGAAGAAGGCTTCGGTCAGGGCGTTGTAGGGGTAATGCGACGAGCTGGCGCGCTCGTGGATATCCTGAGCGAGAAAGTACAGCTTCAGGTAACGGCTGACCTTCGAGCCCGGCCGGCCATTGCCGACCCGGTGCAGGATGATTTCCTTGGCCGCATTGAGCGCGGCCACCACGCGGCCATTCTGCTGCGCCAGTTCCAGGCGCCGGGCTTCCACATCCAGCTGACGGATCGGTTCGAACAGGGTGGCCTTGAGTTTCAGATAGCGTCCCAGTTCACGGAACAGGCGCGCCAGGCTTTGCTGCACCGGCTGGTTGGAGAACAGTGCCTGCCAGAGCACCGAGAGCAGCCCGTACCAGGCGGCACCCGCTACCAGCAGCAGCGGTTCGTGCCAGAAGTCGCTGACCTCACCGCCGCGCTGGTCCACGCCGATCATGGTGTAGACCGAGAGAATCAGCGTGGCCGAGGCGATGGCGCCGTAGCGTTCGCCCAAGGCGCCGAGCATGGTCAGGGCAAAACTGGCCAGGGCCAGGGCGCAGACAAAAATCAGCGGGTAGGGGAACAGCAACTCCACCGACAGTGCGGCAACGGTAAAACACACCAGGGTAACCGCGAGGGCGTTCAGGCGCCCTTGCCAGCTGTCATCGGTCTCGGCCAGGGCGCTGGCGATGATGCCCAGGAACAGCGGGATCAGCAGGCTCATCTCGTCCTGATACCAGCACAGCAACATGCTGCCGGTCAGGGCGATGAGTACGCGGATGGCATAGCTGAATTTGTCCAGAGCCCAGAGACGGCGCAACGATTGGCTGAACGAGGAGGATGACATGTCGGGTAGGCAGGCCTTGGGCGATGATCGAAATTGAGCTGATCAGACAGCAAGCGTGTTACGGCTGTCACCTGACCAGCAAAATTTGTTCCTTGATGCGCTGATTCTACCGCGAAGGTTAGACGAACTGCGCGGCCGCGTACGCCGATGCCCAGGCCCACTGGAAGTTGAAGCCGCCGAGGTGGCCGCTGACGTCGAGTACTTCGCCGATGAAGTACAGGCCGGGGCTTTTCAGCGACTCCATGGTCTTGGACGACACTTCGCGGGTATCGACGCCGCCCAGGGTCACCTCGGCAGTGCGGTAGCCTTCGGTGCCCGCCGGTACCACCTGCCAGGCGCCGAGCTTGTCGCTGACCTGCGCCAGTTCCGCCGGGGTGTACTGTTTCATCGGCTTGGAAATGAACCAGTGCTCGCTGAGCAGGTTGGCCATCTTCTTGGTGAAGACCTCGCCGAGCAGGGTTTTCAGTTCGCTGTTGGGGCGTTCGGCTTGTTGCTGTTGCAGCCAGGTCAAGGCGTCGTGGTCTGGCAGCAGGTTGATCTCGACCGTGTCGCCGGCTTCCCAGAACGAAGAAATCTGCAGGATCGCCGGC
The DNA here is from genome assembly GCF_059415665.1 of Pseudomonas sp. GW821-FHT10B02. Lineage (NCBI taxonomy): Bacteria > Pseudomonadati > Pseudomonadota > Gammaproteobacteria > Pseudomonadales > Pseudomonadaceae > Pseudomonas > Pseudomonas sp. GW821-FHT10B02. The sequence goes on from NZ_JBWKNR010000001.1 coordinate 605,312, forward strand.
CCGCTCAGGCCGCGATGGGTGAACAACAGATTCTCGCGGAAACTGCTGCCGTTGCAGCTGGCGATACAGTCCACGGAGCTACCGGACAGCTCGGTGCAGATGCCCTTGAGCACCGGCTCGGTAATGGTGAACGGCACCAGCGCGGCGCGCGTCGGCAGCAGGCTGTGGCCGAACTGGCGGGCAACCTGATAGCCGAAGCCGGTCGCGCCCAGGGTCGGGATCGACAGACCGCCGGTGGCGATCACCAGCGACTGGCACTGGAATTGTCCGGCGCTGGTCTCCAGCAGGTAACCGCCGTCGACCTTCTCGATCTGATCGATGCGGGTGTCCATGCGCAGCTCGGCGCCGGCGTTAGCGCATTCGCGCAGGAGCATGTCGAGGATGTCGCTGGATTTGTTATCGCAGAACAGCTGGCCGAGTTTTTTCTCGTGATAGGGCACAGCGTGTTTGCTGACCATCTCGATGAAATCCCACTGGGTGTAGCGGGCCAGGGCCGACTTGCAGAAGTGCGGGTTCTGCGAGAGGAAGTTGGCAGGCTCGGTGTACATGTTGGTGAAGTTGCAGCGGCCACCCCCGGACATCAGGATCTTCTTGCCCGGTTTGTTGGCGTGGTCGAGCAGCAGCACCCGGCGGCCGCGACCGGCGGCAGTCAGGGCACACATCAGGCCGGCGGCGCCAGCGCCAATGATGATCACTTCGGTGGAACGCACTGCAAAATCCTCAAAGATCGGTGGTGAAGCTATCGCCGGCAAGGCCGGCTCCCACAGGTACTGTATGCACAGAACATTTTGGGAGCCGGCCTTGCCGGCGATGAGGCCCGCAAATTCAACAAACAGCTCAGACGATGCGCACCCGCAGCGACCGGCCCTTGATCTTGCCATTGTTCAGGCGCTGCAGCGCCTGTTTGGCGACCGCGCGTTCCACCGCAACAAAGGCCTGGAAGTCGAAAATGGCGATCTTGCCCACCTGGGTGCCCGGCAATCCGGCGTCGCCGGTCAAGGCCCCGAGGATGTCGCCCGGGCGCAGTTTGTCCTTGCGGCCGGCAGCAATGCACAGGGTGCTCATGGTCGGTAGCAGTGGAGCGCCGTTCTGGGCCTTGAGGCTGTCCAGCTGTTCCCAGCGCAGCGCGGCTTTCTGAATGTCTTCGATGGCCTGGGCACGGTGGCCTTCGGCCGGGGCGACCAGGCTGATGGCCAGACCTTTCTCACCGGCACGGCCGGTACGGCCAACGCGGTGCACATGAATCTCGGCATCGCGAGCCAGTTCGACGTTGATGACCATGTCCAGGGCATCGATGTCCAGGCCACGGGCGGCCACGTCGGTTGCCACCAGCACCGACAGGCTGCGGTTGGCGAACAGGGTCAGGACCTGGTCACGGTCGCGCTGCTCGAGGTCGCCATGCAGCGCTTGAGCGGAAATGCCCTTGGCCTGCAGGTGCTCGACCAGCTCCTGGCATTGCTGCTTGGTAAAGCAGAACGCTACGCACGATTGCGGGCGGAAGTGGCCAAGCACTTTGGTGACCGCCTCCATGCGCTGCTCTGGAGTGATTTCGTAGAAGTGCTGTTCGATCTGGCTGTCGGCGTGCAGGGTTTCGACCTTGACGGTCTGCGGGTCGCGCATGAAGGACGAGGCCAGCTGCTTGATGCCCGACGGGTAGGTCGCCGAGAACAGCAGGGTCTGACGGCGTTTCGGGGTTTGTCCGATGATGTCGGCGATGGCGTCGTAGAAGCCCATGTCGAGCATACGGTCGGCTTCATCGAGAATCAGCGTGTTGAGGCCGTCGAGTACCAGGGTGCCTTTGCTCAGGTGCTGCTGAATGCGGCCCGGGGTGCCGACGATGATATGCGCGCCGTGTTCCAGCGAAGCAATCTGCGGGCCCAGGGACACACCGCCGCACAGGGTCAGGATCTTGATGTTGTCTTCGGCGCGGGCCAGGCGACGCAGCTCTTTGGCCACCTGGTCAGCCAGCTCGCGGGTCGGGCACAGGACCAGGGCCTGGCAACCGAAGTAACGCGGGTTGATCGGGTTGAGCAGGCCGATGCCGAATGCAGCGGTCTTGCCACTGCCAGTCTTGGCCTGGGCGATCAGGTCCATGCCCTTGAGGATTACCGGCAGGCTCTGGGCCTGGATCGGGGTCATCTGGGCGTAGCCGAGGGCGTCCAGGTTGGCCAGCATGGCGGCGGACAGCGGCAAGGTGGCGAAGGCGGTGGCAATGGTGGTCACGAGGCGGGCCTGCAAAACAAAATGTCGCGCAGTGTACCAGCCTCGACGCCATTAGCCCTAAGGCTCGATCTCCGGTTCCGGACGAGGGGCACGCCTTCCGTCCGTCCTCGACAGCTGCATGAAGATCGCGGCGGCCAGCATGGCCATCAGACCGATCGTCAGGAAGGTCAGCTGAAACGCGCCCAGCGTGCTCTCGATACCTTCGGCACTGCCCGACGCCGTGAAACCGCCGAGCAGTGCACCGGCGCACGCCACGCCAAGGCTCAGGGACAGCTGCGCCACCACCGACAGCAGGCTGTTGCCACTGCTGGCGCTGGCGTCGTCGAGGTCGATCAGGGTCACCGTGTTCATCGCCGTGAACTGCATGGAGTTGACCGCGCCGAGCAGACCCAGCTGGAACAGCAGCAGGGCATAGGGCGTTTGCTCGTCCACCAGCCCCAGGCTGGCCAGCAACAGGCCGAGCAACAGGGTGTTGCCGGTGAGGATGGTGCGGTAGCCGAAGCGTTCGATCAGTGGCCGGGCGATGGATTTGGCCAGCATCGCTGCCGCCGCCAGGGGAATCATGCTCATCCCGGCCTGTGCCGGCGAGTAACCCAGCGCCACCTGCAGCAGCAGTGGCACCAGAAACGGCAGGGCGCCACTGCCCAGGCGGGCGAACAGGTTACCGAGGATGCCGACGGAAAAGGTCCGGGTGCGAAACAGCCTGGGCGAAAACAGCGGATTTTCGACGCTGCCTGCGCGCAGCCAGTAAGCCGCCAGGCAGGCCATGCCGGCGAACAGCAGCAACATCACCCGCAGGTGCGGCAGGTGCAGTTCGCCCAGGCCTTCCATGGCAATGGTGATCAGCACCATGGCGGCACCGAACAGCACAAAGCCGACGCCGTCGAAACGCGTGCGCTCGCTGCCACGCAGGTCGGGAATGAAGCGCCACACGGCGTAACAGCCGATGACACCGACCGGCAGGTTGAGCAGGAAGATCCAGTGCCAGCTGAGGATTTCCACCAGCCAGCCGCCCATGGTCGGGCCCAGCAGCGGACCAAGCAGCCCAGGGATGGTGATGAAGCTCATGATCCGCACCAGCTCCGAGCGCGGGTAGGCGCGCAGCACTACCAGCCTTCCGACCGGCAGCATCAAGGCACCGCCCAGGCCCTGGACCACCCGCGCCGCCACCAGCATGCTCAGGCTTTCGGCCAGGGCGCAGAGCAGCGAGCCGAAGCTGAACAGCAGAATGGCGCCGAAGAAGATCCGTTTGGTGCCGAAGCGGTCGGCGATCCAGCCCGAGGCCGGGATCAGCAGGGCTACGGTGAGCATGTAGGCGATGATCACCGACTGCATGCGCAGCGGGTCTTCGGCGAGATCCCGGGCCATGGCCGGCAGGGCAGTGTTGAGGATGGTGCCGTCCAGCGACTGCATGAAGAAGGCGATGGCTACGACCCAGGGGATCCAGCGGGCGGTGACAGGGTCCAGCGGGGCGCGGTTGGGCATGGTTTGCTCAGGTGTCCTTTAGGGCCTCATCGCCGGCAAGGCCGGCTCCCACAGAGGTCGATGCAAATTGGTGGGAGCCGGCCTTGCCGGCGATGGGCTCATCACAATGTCAACGTCAGGCGCTTTACCAGTGCTCCAGGCAAATGGCTCGAACTGGTCTGCCGCTGCCCGTAAGTACTGGTCGACAGAATCAGCTCGCGCTCTGCGGTCAGAGCTTCCAGCTGTGAACCCAACAAACTGTAGACGCTGTCGTCAAAGCGCATGGTGCTGACCGGTGCCTGGATCTGTCCGTCCTCGACCCAGAACGTGGCGAAGCGGGTCAGGCCGGTCATACGGGCGGCCGGCAGGTCGGAGAAGTTCAGGTACCAGAGGTTGCTGATGTACAGGCCAGTGCCCAGGCGACTGAGGACGTCGCGCTGTTCGAGGTCGCCAGCGGCCATGCTCAGGGCGCAAGGTGACTCATGGCTGTCGGCACCGTTGGCGGCCAGTTCGAACTCGACGGCGCTGCGGGCGCAGATCAGGCGGTCGAGCCCCTGGCCTTGCTCGATCAGGCGCAAATCGCTGCGCGGCGTGCCCTCGTCGGAAAACGCCGGGCTCAGCGAGCCACTGACCTGTTCGGCAATGCTGACCTGCTGATTCAGGCGCGCATCACCGGCATACAGGCGTTGCAGCGGACTGTTCTTGGTTGCCAAAGACTGGGATGAGAAACCGCCCCAGCAGAGCATGCCCATGATTTCATCGACTGCCGCCGGGGCCAGGTACGCGCGGTACTCGCCGGGTGCCAGGGTCTTGAGCGGGCGGCCGAGGTATTCCAGCTGTTCGCGTGCCTGGCGCAGGCGCAGGGCAAAGGCGTCGTTGTCCCAGTGTTGCCCGGCATAGTTGGCTTTGACTGCCTGGCCGTTGCGATGGAACAGACTCCAGTCAAAGTTGAAGCTGTTGGCCTGGTGCCAGCCAAATGCGCCGAACGAACTGGCAAAACCCCGGCAGATCGGGCCTGCGGCGTAGATACCGACCAGGTCCAGTTCCCCGGCACCCTGCTCGATCTGCATCAGCACCTGGTCAATCTCGGGCAGCGCCTGGTCCTGCACGTTATGGCTTTGCCAGGCGCTGTCGTTGAGCTGCAGGTAAGGGTCGGCTTCAAGCAATGGCAAGGTCTGACGCAGTTGCTCGATAGCCTCGGCCAGGCGCTGCTGATCGACGTCGGCATCGTTGCCGAGGGTGAACTGTAGCTCAGCCTGGCGCCCGTCCTTGACCAGCTTGAGGGCGCAGCTGGCTTGCTGCACCTCACCGGCCTGGCGCACTTTGGCATGGTTGAAGCGAATGAACTGCGAGTGTTCGGCGCTGTAGCTCAGGGTGAAGTGTTCGGGGGCGCGAACCTGCTCTTGCAGGCTGGCGACCAGGCTCTGGAAGCTTTGCAGGGGGGTGGCAGCCATTAGGCGTCTCCTCCGAATACGTCGATCTGGCTGAATACGCAGGCAGGTGAGGCATGCCCGACCCGCACCACCTGGTTCGGCTCGCCCTTGCCGCAGTTCGGCGTGCCGAGAACCTGCAAGGTGCTGGCGTCGCCAACCGCGCTGAGGTTGCCCCAGAACTGTGCGGAAATCCCTCGGTAGTTGGGATTCTTGACCACGCCCTTGAGCTCGCCGTTTTCGATCAACTGGCCCCATTCGCAGCCGAACTGGAACTTGTTGCGTGCATCATCGATGGACCAGGAGCGGTTGGTGCGCATCAGGATGCCGTGTTCGATATTGCCGATCAGCTGCTCGAGACTCTGGTCGCCTGGCTCGATATTGAGGTTGGCCATGCGATCGATAGGCGCCCGGTTCCAGCCACAGGCGCGGCTGTTGGCGACGCCGTCCAGGCCCGAGCGGAACTGCGACAGGGCCCCGCCCAGCGGGCGCAGCAGCAAACCGTCGCGGATCAGGAACTGCTTGCTGGCGGTACTGCCGTCGTCGTCATGGCTGTAGCTGGCCAGTTCTTCGCCGATGGTCGGGTCGAACGTCACGTTGAGTAGTTTCGAGCCGTATTGCAGGGTGCCGAAGTCACTGGCTTTGACGAAGCTGGTGCCGGCGTAGTTGCGCTCGTCGCCAAGGATGCGGTCCATTTCCAGCGGGTGACCGATGGACTCATGGATCTGCAGCATCATCTGGTCCGGCATCAACAGCAGATCGCGCACGCCGCTCGGGGTATTGGGCGCCAGCAGCAGTTGCAGCGCCTGGTCGGCGACCTTGACGCCAGCGCCAACCAGGCCGCAGCGCTCGATGACGTCCAGGCCACCCTGCTGGCCGAAGTTCTCCCGGCCCAGGGTGCGGCTCTGGCTGTCCTGACCATCGAAGGCGGTGACCGCGAAGCCTGGATAGATAAAGCGCTGAGCCTGGCGCAGTTCGGCACCGGCGGTGTTCAGGTAAATCTGTTCGACATTGCTGATGCCAAGGCTGGCCTGCCAGTTCACCAGGCGGCTGTCGGCGGGCACGCTGTTCGACTCACCAGCGAGCAGGTCATAGCAGTCGGCCAGGGATGGCAAGGGCTGTTCGAGGTTTGGCGAGCGATAGTCGCTGTGCTCTGTGGCTACCGGCTGTTCGCTGAGGTCAAGCAGCGCACGGGCGCCAATCTGCGCGGCGAGTCGCTCGGCCTGCTCGAGGGCACGCTGCAGGCCTGCCTGGGACAGATCGGCAGTGGCGGCGTAGGCTTCCACACCCTTGAGTCGGACCGTCAGCATGGCCCCTTCATCGCGGAAGAAGAACGGCGGCTCGGCAACGTTCTTGCGCACTGACAGTTGCTGCTGGGACTGCTGCACATAGCGCAGGGAAAAAAACTCGGCACCGCTGCGCAGGGCGGCAAAGCGCTGGCGCAGCAATGCAGTCATCTCGAACATGCAAGAAACCTCCGTGTGTACGGTGGTTCCCCCTCAGAACCACTCGTCGCGCATGCTCAGGCAGGTATCGTCGCGGGCCTCGAGCAATGCCAGCTCATTATGGCAGCCCGGCACTTCCCAGGTCAGGAAATAACGCGCGGCCTGCAATTTGCCCTGGTAGAAATCGTGGTCGGCCGGGTTGCCCAAGGCCAGCCCCTGTTCGGCATGGATCGCCTGTTGCAGCCAGCGCCAGCCGATCACGCAGTGACCAAAGGCCTTGAGGTACAGCGCCGAGTTGGCCAGGGCAAGGTTGACCTGACCCTGGGCCAGGTCGCCGAGCAGCCCCAGCGTTACGCTCTGCAGGCGGATCTGCAATTGCTCCAGCGGCGTGCGCAGGTGATCCAGACTGGCGAATGCGCGCGCCTGCGCGCAGGTCCCGGCAATCAGGCGCACCAGTTGCTTGAGCCCGGCGCCACCGTTCTGCGCCAGCTTGCGGCCGAGCAGGTCGAGCGACTGGATGCCATGGGTGCCTTCGTGAATCGGGTTCAGACGGTTGTCACGGTAATACTGTTCGACCGGGTATTCGCGGGTATAACCGTGGCCACCGAGAATCTGGATCGCCAGTTCGTTGGCCTTGAGGCAGAACTCCGACGGCCAGGATTTGACGATCGGGGTCAGCAAATCGAGCAACTCATGGGCGTGTTGACGCTGCGTCTCGGTTTCGCCGCTCTGGGTTTCATCGAACAGCCGCGCCGCGTACAGACCCAGGTCGAAGGCGCCTTCGACGTAGGCTTTCTGGGTCAGCAGCATGCGCTTTACATCGCTATGGCCGATGATCGGTACCGCGGCGGTGGCCGGGTCCTTGTTGTCCGGCAGGCGTCCTTGTGGACGCTGGCGCGCGTATTCAAGCGAATACAGGTAGCCGGCATAGCCAAGCATCACCGCGCCCATGCCGACGCCGATGCGCGCTTCGTTCATCATCTGGAACATGCAGGCCAGACCCTGGTGCGGCTTGCCCACCAGGTAGCCGACACACTGTCCGTTGTCGCCGAAATTCAGCGCTGTCGAGGTGGTGCCGCGCCAGCCCATCTTGTGGAACAACCCGGCCAGCAGTACGTCGTTGCGTGGGCCCAGGCTGCCATCGGCATTGACCAGGAACTTGGGCACGATGAACAGCGAAATGCCTTTCACCCCGGGCGGCGCGTCCGGCAGCTTGGCCAGGACCATGTGCACGATGTTTTCCGACAACGGGTGGTCGCCGCCAGAGATGAAGATCTTGTTGCCGCGCAGCCGGTAACTGCCATCAGCGGCGGGCTCTGCGCGGGTGCGGATATCGGCCAGGGATGAGCCTGCGTGAGGTTCGGTCAGGGCCATGGTACCGAAGAAGCGGCCTTCGATCATCGGCTGCAGGAACAGGCGTTTCTGCTCATCGCTGCCAAAGCTTTCGATCAGGTTGGCGGCGCCCATGGTCAGGAACGGATAAGCCGTGGTCCCGGCGTTGGCCGCCTGGAAATGGGCAAAACAGGCTTGCGAAAGCAGCGTCGGCAACTGCATGCCGCCGGCCTCGAAGTCGCGGGTGGCGTTGAGGAAACCGGCTTCGAGGAAGGCATCGACTGCGGGTTTGACTTCGGGTATCAGCAGCGCTTCGCCATTCTCGTAACGCGGCTCGTGCTCGTCGCCCTTGCGGTTGTGTGGCGCGAAATACTTCTCGGCAATGGTCCGCGCCGTGTTCAACGCGGCATCGAAGGTTTCGCGGTTGTGTTCGGCAAAGCGTGGGCGTTGGGTGAGGGCCTCGGCGTCGAGCACTTCGTAGAGTTCGAAGGCCAGGTTGCGGGCGCTGAGCAGGGTCTCGGACATGACGGCATTCCTGTCTGGGGATGCGTCGAGTCTAGGCAGGGGTGCAGGCACTGCACAGTGAAATAGATGTGGGTGATAGGAGGGTAGAACCAGCTTCGGAAGAAACCACAGCCTGAAAGCATCGCGGGGCAAGCCCGCTCCCACCGGCTTATCACAAACCTGAGGGAGCGGGCTTGCCCCGCGATTGAGTGATGCCTATCAGCCGATAGTCATCAAGCTCGCGTTACCACCTGCAGCAGCAGTGTTAACGCTCAACGCCCGCTCGATAACCAGACGCTCCAGGGCAATCGAGGTTTCGCCCGACGACAGGCCATGGACGCCGACGATGGCACCGGCACGCTTGGCCACTTGCTCGCAGACTGCGCGCAACTGGTCGGAATGGCCGTGGTGCAGGACGGCATCGAACACCACCTCATCCTTGGTCCAGTCACCGACCAGCTTGATGCGTGCCTGTACGTCTTTCGGCAGACGGTTGCGCAGGGTCTTGGTCAGTTCGCCTTCCGGCCACACCGCCGAGCTGCCCACGGCCAGAACCGCAGCCAGCTGGGTCAGCAGGTCGGCCTCGACTTCAGCCAGGCACAGCACATGCTCGCGCGGCAGGATGGTGTAGCTGTTGCGCTCACCGGTCGGTCCGGCCAGCAGGCGGCTGATACCGCTTTGCGACTGCTTGGCGAACTGCTCGCAGAGGCTGCCCAGCTCGTTCAGCTGGTTGCTTGCAGCCCAGGCTTTAAGCGCTTGCAGTGGCTTGCTCAACTCGTCGCGCAGACGGGTGTCCGGGGTGTTGCCGGCGTCGGTGCGCTGGAACGATTGCTCGATCGCATCAGCCGGACGGGTCGACAGCAGGCGGTACAGGTACAGCGGGCCACCGGCTTTCGGACCGGTGCCGGACAGGCCTTCACCACCGAACGGCTGAACGCCGACCACGGCACCGACGATGTTGCGGTTGACGTAGACGTTACCGGCGTTGACGGTGTCGATGACCTTGGCGATGGTTTCGTCGATCCGGGTGTGAACACCCAGGGTCAGGCCGTAACCGGAAGCGTTGATCTGCTCGATCAGCTGGTCGAGGTTCTTGCGGTTGTAGCGCACCACGTGCAGGACCGGGCCGAAGATCTCGCGTTGCAGCTCGTCGAAGCTTTCCAGCTCGATCAGGGTCGGCATGACAAAGGTGCCGCGCTTGATCTCTTCGCCATTGGCGATGGCAACCTGGTACACCGAGCGGCCTTTGTCGCGCATGCCCTGGATGTGTTTCTCGATACCGGCCTTGGCTTCGGCGTCGATCACCGGGCCAATGTCCACGTTCAGGCGCTCCGGGTTACCCAGACGGCTTTCGGCCATGGCGCCCTTGAGCATCTCGATCACGCGGTCGGCCGAGTCTTCCTGCAGGCACAGCACGCGCAGTGCCGAGCAGCGCTGACCGGCGCTGTCGAAAGCCGAGGAAACGACGTCGATGACGACTTGTTCGGTGAGTGCCGAGGAGTCGACGATCATCGCGTTCTGGCCACCGGTTTCGGCGATCAGCGGAATCGGACGGCCCTGGGCATCCAGGCGGCCGGCGATGTTGCGTTGCAGCAGGCGGGCGACTTCGGTGGAGCCGGTGAACATCACGCCTTTGACCCGATCGTCACCGACCAGGCGCGCACCGACGGTTTCACCGCGACCTGGCAGCAACTGCACCACGCCTTCAGGGATACCGGCTTCGAGCAGCAGGCGCACGGCCTGGGCGGCGACCAGCGGGGTTTGTTCGGCAGGCTTGGCCAGTACCGGGTTACCGGCTGCCAGGGCTGCGGCGACCTGGCCGCTGAAGATTGCCAACGGGAAGTTCCACGGGCTGATGCAGACCACCGGGCCCAGAGGGCGGTGGGCATCGTTGCTGAAGTCGTTACGGGCCTGCACCGCGTAGTAGCGCAGGAAGTCGACCGCTTCACGGACTTCGGCGATGGCGTTGGCGAAGGTCTTGCCGGCTTCACGGGCGAGCAGGCCCATCAATGGCTGAATTTCGGCTTCCATCAGGTCGGCGGCGCGCTCCAGGATCGCAGCGCGCTCAGCTGGCGGAGTGGCTTGCCAGATCGGAGCAGCGTTGAGGGCGCACTGGATGGCGTTGTCGACGTCGGCAACGGTGGCTTCCTGGACATGACCGACCACGTCACGGTGATCGGACGGGTTCAGTACCGGCGCAGCGGCTTCGTTGCTGGAAGCGCAACCAAGCATCGGTGCGGCTTTCCAGTCGTTGTGCGCGGTGGCCAGCAGGGCGCAGGACAACGACGCCAGGCGATGTTCGTTGGCCATGTCGATACCGGCGGAGTTGGCCCGCTCGGCGCCGTACAGGTCACGCGGCAATGGAATGCGCGGATGCGGCAGGCCGGTGTTGCCTTCCTGGGTCGCCATCTGCTCGATGGTGGCGACCGGGTCGGCAACCAGTTCCTGGATCGAGATCGACTGGTCGGCAATACGGTTGACGAACGAGGTGTTGGCGCCGTTTTCCAGCAGGCGGCGAACCAGGTAGGCCAGCAGGGTTTCGTGGGTACCGACCGGTGCGTAGACGCGGCACGGACGGTTCAGCTTGCCATCGGCAACCTTGCCGACAACCTGTTCGTACAGCGGTTCACCCATGCCGTGCAGGCACTGGAACTCGTACTGACCCGGGTAGTAGTTCTGCCCGGCGATATGGTAGATGGCCGACAGGGTGTGGGCGTTGTGCGTAGCGAACTGCGGGTAGATGACTTCCGGTACCGACAGCAGCTTGCGTGCGCAGGCAATGTAGGACACGTCGGTGTACACCTTGCGGGTGTAGACCGGGTAGCCTTCCAGGCCTTCGACCTGGGCGCGCTTGATCTCGCTGTCCCAGTAGGCGCCCTTCACCAGACGGATCATCAGGCGATGACGGCTGCGGCGGGCCAGGTCAATGACATAGTCGATCACGTACGGGCAGCGCTTCTGGTAAGCCTGGATCACGAAGCCGATACCGTTCCAGCCGGTCAGCTGCGGTTCGAAGCACAGGCGCTCGAGCAGATCCAGCGACAGCTCCAGGCGGTCGGCTTCCTCGGCGTCGATGTTCAGGCCGATGTCGTATTGCTTGGCCAGCAGGGTCAGCGACAGCAGGCGCGGGTACAGCTCATCCATCACGCGCTCGTACTGGGCACGGCTGTAGCGCGGGTGCAGAGCCGAGAGTTTGATCGAGATGCCCGGACCTTCATAAATGCCGCGACCGTGCGAGGCTTTACCGATCGAGTGGATCGCCTGCTCGTAGGAGGCCAGGTATTTCTGCGCGTCGTGCTCGGTCAGTGCGGCTTCGCCGAGCATGTCGTAGGAGTAGCGGAAGCCCTTGGCTTCGAACTTGCTGGCGTTGGCCAGGGCTTCGGCGATGGTTTCGCCGGTGACGAACTGCTCGCCCATCAGGCGCATGGCCATGTCGACGCCCTTGCGGATCATCGGCTCGCCGCTCTTGCCGATGATGCGGCTGAGCGAGGAGGTCAGGCCGGATTCGTTGTGGGTCGAGACCAGTTTGCCGGTCAGCAGCAGGCCCCAGGTGGCGGCGTTGACGAACAGCGACGGGCTGTTGCCCAGGTGCGGCTGCCAGTTGCCGGTGCTGATCTTGTCGCGGATCAGGGCATCGCGGGTGCCTTTGTCCGGGATACGCAGCAGGGCTTCGGCCAGGCACATCAGGGCCACACCTTCCTGCGACGACAGGGAGAACTCCTGCAGCAGGCCCTGGACGATACCGGCACGGCCGCCAGCGCTCTTCTGGTTACGCAGTTTTTCGGCGATGCCGGCGGCCAGCTTGTTGGTGGCCTCGGCCATGGCCGCAGGCAGGCGCGCCTGCTCCAGCAGCATTGGCACCACTTCCGGCTCGGGACGGCGATAGGCGGCAGTGATGGCCGAACGCAGTACCGATTGCGGGAGGATGCTTTCGGCAAATTCGAGGAAGCACTGGTGGCTGTGATCGCCCAGCACTTCACCGGCTTCATCGCCATTGATGATCGACTGACCGTTGAGTTCGGTCAGGGTGGCACCACCCTCGAGCTTTTCCAGGTAATTGAAGATTGCCTGTTTGATCAACCAGTGCGGCGTGCGGTCGATGGACTGCGCAGCTGCTTTGAGTCGCTCACGGGTCGGGTCGTCAAGTTTGACCCCAAGGGTGGTCGTCGCCATTTCTTATCCTCATTATTGCCACAGGCTGTGGCTTAAGCTGGCGCCAAGATTAGCCGTGCGCGAATTCGGGTGCAACCTAGTGCAACCCAAATAATGTAGGAAAAAAGTGCAACTCGTCCGGTGGGTAAAACCCCATGGAGAAAATGGGCGTTTATGGTGCATTTTCTTCTTTAAACGAAGGTTCTTGCTCCGAAAGGGAGCAAAAAACCGCTGTTACGCAAAAAAACCGATGAGGTGCAACTTGAATGCAAAAACAGGTTGCACCTACTTTGCGTTGTTGCATAGCATTCGCGGCCTGGGTGCAACCTCTCTGAGGCTGTCACTACATAAAAACAAACGCCAGGGCGCAACAATGAGTTTTAGCAATCCAATCACGATCACCTTTGTGATCTACATCGCAGCAATGGTGATGATCGGCTTCATGGCCTATCGCTCCACCAATAACCTCTCCGACTACATCCTCGGTGGCCGCAGCCTCGGTAGCGTGGTAACCGCGCTTTCGGCTGGCGCCTCGGACATGAGTGGCTGGTTGCTGATGGGCCTGCCGGGCGCCATCTATATGTCGGGTCTGTCGGAGGCCTGGATTGCCATCGGCCTGACCGTCGGTGCCTACCTGAACTGGTTGTTCGTTGCTGGCCGTCTGCGCGTGCAGACCGAGCACAACGGTGATGCGCTGACCCTGCCGGACTATTTCGCCAGCCGTTTCGAAGACAACAGCGGCCTGCTGCGGATCATCTCTGCCATCGTTATCCTGGTGTTCTTCACCATCTACTGCGCTTCCGGCATCGTAGCTGGCGCTCGTCTGTTCGAGAGCACCTTCGGCATGTCCTATGAAACCGCGCTGTGGGCCGGTGCGGCCGCAACCATCGCCTACACCTTCGTCGGTGGTTTCCTGGCGGTGAGCTGGACCGATACCGTCCAGGCGACACTGATGATCTTCGCCCTGATCCTGACCCCGGTGATCGTGCTGATCGCTACCGGCGGTGTCGATACCACCTTCCTGGCCATCGAAGCCCAGGGTGCTGGCAACTTCGACATGTTCAAGGGTGCAACCTTCATCGGCATCATCTCGCTGATGGGCTGGGGTCTGGGCTACTTCGGCCAGCCGCACATCCTGGCGCGTTTCATGGCTGCCGATTCGGTGAAATCCATCGCCAATGCCCGCCGCATCTCCATGACCTGGATGATCCTGTGCCTGGCCGGTACCTGTGCCGTTGGCTTCTTCGGTATCGCCTACTTCTCGGCGCATCCTGATGTTGCCGGTCCGGTTACCGAGAACCACGAGCGTGTGTTCATCGAGCTGGCCAAGATCCTGTTCAACCCATGGATCGCCGGTGTGCTGCTGTCGGCCATCCTGGCTGCCGTCATGAGTACCCTGAGCTGCCAGCTGCTGGTGTGCTCCAGCGCCCTGACCGAAGACTTCTACAAAACCTTCCTGCGCAAGAATGCATCGCAGGTCGAGCTGGTGTGGGTCGGTCGTCTGATGGTGCTGGCCGTTGCGCTGATCGCCATCGCCCTGGCTGCCAACCCTGAGAACCGCGTTCTGGGCCTGGTTGCCTACGCCTGGGCCGGTTTCGGTGCCGCCTTCGGTCCTGTGGTGCTGATCTCGGTACTGTGGAAAGGCATGACCCGCAATGGTGCGCTGGCTGGCATCATCGTCGGTGCCGTGACCGTTATCCTGTGGAAGAAATTCGACACCATGGGTCTGTACGAAATCATTCCGGGCTTCATTCTGGCCAGCCTGGCAATCTTCGTATTCAGCAAGCTCGGTAGCCCGAGCAAGGCGATGGTCGCGCGTTTCGAAACTGCAGATGCGGCGTACCACGCCGGCAAGTAATCGCGGTTAGATTGCTGTCTGACAACGGCCCGGCCTCGCAAGAGTCCGGGCCGTTGTGGTTTTGGCAGCCGGCGCCTGACGCCGTCGGCATGACAAGGTAAACTGCACGGTCTTGCAGGAGTTGCCATGAACTATCGTCACGCCTTTCACGCCGGCAACCACGCCGACGTCTTCAAACACCTTGTGTTGACCCGCCTTATTGCGCTGATGTCGCGCAAGGAGCAGCCGTTCGCCTACCTCGACACTCACGCTGGCCTCGGTCTGTATGACTTGCAGGGCGACCAGGCGACGCGTACCGGCGAGTGGATCGAAGGTGTCGGCCGGCTTTGGGGGCGTGATGACCTGCCAGAGGTTACCGCTGACTATCTGCGTATCCTGCGCAAGATGAACCCCGACGGCGAGCTGCGCTATTACCCGGGCTCGCCCGAACTTGCCCGGCGTCTGGCGCGTCAGCAGGACCGCGTGTTGCTCAACGAGAAGCACCCCGAAGACGGGCGCATGCTCAAGGACAACATGAAGAAAGACCCGCGCGTCGCCGTGCACCTGGGTGAGGGCTGGCATGTGCCGCGGGCGCTGCTGCCGGTGCAGGAAAAGCGCGCAGTGATGCTGATCGATCCGCCGTTCGAGCAGGCTGACGAGCTCAAGCGCTGCACAGTCGCCTTGAAAGAGGCAATCAGTCGCATGCGCCAGACCGTCGCGGCAATCTGGTACCCGATCAAGGATCAGCGCCAGCTGGTGCGCTTCTATCAGGACCTGACCAGCACTGGCGCGCCAAAGTTGCTGCGCGTTGAGCTGTACGTGCATCCCCAGGACAGCCCGCAGGGTCTCAATGGTTCGGGCCTGGCCATTGCCAACCCGCCATGGGGGCTTGAGGAGGAGTTGCGTGAACTGCTGCCGTGGTTGTCCCAGGTGCTGGCGCAGACCCAGGGTAGCTGGCGCATGGACTGGCTGATCGCTGAATAGGTTTTGGAGTGGGAGCGGGCTTGTCCCGCGATTGCGGTGTATCAGGTGTGCTGAATCGCGGGGCAAGCCCGCTCCTACACTTTACGTTATAATCCCGCTCTTTCGTTGCCGCTCGCCCCAAGGGGCCAGGGCGCATATTTACAGATTGAAGAGGCTAGACCCTTGGCATTGACGATTCTTGGCCTGTCCGGCGCCCTTAGCCATGATCCTTCCGCGGCCCTGTACATCGACGGCAAGCTGATTGCCGCCGCTGAAGAAGAGCGCTTCGTGCGCGACAAACATGCAAAGAACCGCATGCCCTACGAATCGGCGAAGTTCTGCCTGGAGCAGGCTGGCATCAAGCCTTCCGACGTTGACGTGGTGGCCATTCCGTTCGCCCCGATCAGCCTGTTCGGTGAGGCCCGCTGGCACTACGCCAAGCGCTACTGGTACGCCCCGGACCGTGCTCTCGACGCGATCCTGATGGGCAATCGTCGCTACAAGCGCTACCGCAAGAAGATCGTCTGGTGCCTGGAGCAACTGGGCTTCGACCCGAAAAAGGTCAAGATCGAACCGGTCGAGCACCACCTCGCTCACGCTTCCAGCGCCTACCACTGCTCGGGTTTCAAGGAAAAAACCGCGATCCTCGGCATTGACGGCAAGGGCGAGTACGCCACGACCTTCTTCGGTTATGGCGAAAACGGCAAGATTCACAAGATCAAGGAATTTTTCGATCCGGATTCGTTGGGCGGCCTGTACGGCGCGATCACCGAATTCCTCGGTTTCGAGATGCTCGACGGCGAATTCAAGGTCATGGGCATGGCCCCGTATGGCGACGCCAGCAAATATGACTTCTCGCGTCTGGCCAGTTTCGAGAACGGCGAGCTGGTGATCAATACCGACTACGCCAACGTCATTGGCCTGCGCCGCTACAAAGAGAAAGGCAAAGGCTTCTACTTCTCGCCGAAGCTGATCGAGTGGCTGGGTCCCAAGCGCGAAGGCGACATCGCCGACGAGCCGTACATCCACTACGCCGCCAGCATGCAGGCGCTGTTCGAGAAAATCTCCCTGCAGATGATCGACCACTACCTGGGCGACATCCTCAAGGAAACCGGCAAGCTGGCTTTCGCTGGCGGTTGCGCACTGAACGTCAAGCTCAACCAGAAGATCATTGCCCGTCCTGACCTCAAGGAACTGTTCGTCCAGCCGGCTTCCGGCGACGCCGGTACCGCGGTCGGTGCGGCTGCATACGTTTCCCACGCCCGCGGAGTGCCGGTCGAGAAGATGGAACACGTCTACCTCGGCCCTGCGTACTCCAACGAGGACGTGATTGCCGCCTGTGCCCGTCACCCGAGCCAGCCGAAATGGCGCAAGCTCGAGAACATGCCGGAGCAGATCGCCAAGATCATGGTCGATGGCAACCCGGTGGCCTGGTTCCAGGGCCGCATGGAGTTCGGTCCGCGCGCGCTGGGCGGTCGTTCGATCATCGGTTGCCCGAGCGTTCCTGGCGTCGCCGACCGCATCAACCACCAGATCAAGTTCCGCGAGCGCTGGAGGCCTTTCTGCCCGTCGATGCTCGACACCGTCGCCCCGCAGATGATCAAGATCGATCACCCGGCGCCCTTCATGACCTTCACCTTTGAAGTCGCCGAAGAGTGGAAGACCCGCGTGCCGGAAGTCGTCCACGAAGACGGTACCTCGCGGGCCCAGGTGCTCAAGCGTGAGTACAACCCGCGCTATTACGACATGATGAAGGCACTGGAAGACCTGACCGGCAACGGCGTGTCGCTCAATACCTCGCTCAACCGTCGTGGCGAGCCAATGATCTGCTCGCCGACCGATGCCCTGAACATGTTCTTCGGCTCGGATCTGCAGTACCTGATCATGGAAGACATTCTGGTAGTCAAGGACGGCGCGAACAGTTATGACGTCCAGGGCTGAAAAACGCGTCCTGCAGTTCTGCCACGGCTATGACGGTCCGTTCCTGGACTGTGCGCGGCAGTACGCCAGCCTGTTCAACGGCAGCGGCTACAAGGTCACCACGGTGTTCCTTACCGGCGCTGCCGACCCTCAGGTGGCCGCCGGCTGCGCCTCTGATGAAGTGATCTTCCTCGAGTTCAGCTCCAAGGCCATCCGTGGCCTGAAGCTGGGGGCGATCCGCGCATTGCGGCGGATCGTCGCCACGCGCAATTTCAGCTTCTGTATCGCTCACCGCTTCAAGCCGATCTATATCGCCTTGCTCGGTAGCCGCCTGCCGGTGATTGGTGTGCATCATGCATTTGGTGATTACCAGCGCGGCAGTCGTCAGCTGTTTGCCAACCTGTTCCGTCAGCGCCTGAGTCTGCTTGGCGTCTCCGACGCGGTGCGCGATGACATGCGCAAATGCTTGCCGAAGTGGCCGGCTGAGCGCATCCAGACCCTTTACAACCGTATCGACATCGAGGCGCTGCAGGCCGCGCTGGTGCCTGCAGCCGATGCCCGCCAAGCGTTGGGGCTGGATTCGCAGGCCTGGATTGTCGGTAATGTCGGTCGCTTGCATCCGGACAAGGACCAGGCCACCCTGTTGCGTGGCTTTGCCCTCGCGCTGCCGTGTCTGCCGGCGGGTGCCCGCCTGGCTATCCTGGGTGAGGGGCGGCTGGAGCAGTCGCTGAAAACACTGGCCGCCGAGCTGGGAATTGCCGGGCAGGTGGACTTTCTCGGTCAGGTGCCCAATGCGCGACGCTATTTCAAGGCGTTCGATGCTTTTGCCCTGAGCTCCGACCACGAACCGTTCGGTATGGTCCTGCTTGAAGCCATGGTCGCCGGGGTGCCGGTACTCGCCACTGCCTGCGGCGGTGCCCTGGAAGTGGTCGAGGGTGTCGGCATCCTGTTTCCACTGGCCGATGCCGAGCGTCTGGCTCAAGGCTTGCAACATCTGGCCGTACTGGATGAAGCGCAGCGCCAGGAGTGTGCCGAGCGCATGCTTGCGCGCCTGCGTGAGCGTTTTTCCGATAGCGCTGTGCGCGATACCTTCTGGCAGTTGCCAGCTGTGCGCGCGCTGACGGCGGAGGCTTGATGCTCAATCATATTCAAGGCTGGCGCGAGCGCGGCTGGCGTGTGATCGATGCGCCTGCCTACGCCCAGGCCTGGCAGCGCTTTGGTGGTAGCGTCGCGACCCACCCGCTGGTGGTCGAGCAACTGGCCGAGCTGGCGCAGATTCCGGTGCGCTACCTGGGCTGGGAACACAATGGTGAGCTCAAGGCCGCGATTCCGACCTGGGGCCGTTACCTGGCGTTGTCCAAGGACGTGCTCAAGCGTCAGGGCAAGAAGGGTTTGTATGACCTGGGCAATGCCGAGCTGATCCTGCCGGCGGCTGCCGATGCCCAGGCGCCGCTGCGTCATGCCGGACGTTACTTGTCCGAGCTCAACCAGGGGCGTTTCGCCAACCTCAAGCTGCAGACTGAATCGCTGGCGATGGCGCGCACGCCTGAAGACCTGTCGAAGAAGTTTCGCTACAACCAGCGCCGCGAGTTGCGCCTGCTGGAAGAGGCGGGCGGCCAGGTGCGTGCGGTTTCTGAGTTTTCCAGCAGTGAACTGGCTGCGATCTACTGCGATCTGTTTCAGCGCCGCTGGGAATTCCCGGCCACTGGCGCCGAACGTATGGCTGAGGTCATAGAGCGTCTGCGTGAGCTGCTGATCGGTTCGGTGCTGTTCCTCGACGATGCGCCCATCGCCATCCAGCTGGTTTACCGGGTCGAAGCCCCTGAGTGGATCAGCGTCGAGTACATCAATGGTGGCGTTGACCCGCAAACCAAGGCTTTCAGTCCTGGAAGCGTATTGAGTTTCCTCAATACCCAGGCCGCCTGGGAAGATGCCCGGGCGCGCAACAAGCCGCTGCGTTTCTCCTTTGGCCGCGCTGATCGCGAGTACAAGGATCGCTGGTGCAACCCTGTTCCGGTGTTTCAGGTGTGAGCCGCAAGCAGCAGTTGCTCAAGCGGCACCGGCGCAACAAGCGGCTGGGGTTGCTGGCTGGCCTGGTGGTGTTGCTGGGCCTGGGTATTTTCGTCCAGTGGTGGTTGCCGCTATTGCTGCTGCCACTGCTGTGGGTTGCCCATGAAGCCTGGTTTGCCGATCACCTGTTTTATTCGCCTGCCGAAGACTACCAGTATCAGTTCCCGCAGGATTGCCAGGCGCATCCGGTCGAGCTGGTCGACGGTGTTGTGCGGCTTCAGGCACCTTTGCAGCTTGTCGGTGATGAAACGCTGGTCCTGGCACTGCGCCTGAAAAGTAGCTGGTTGGGTCGTTTCCTGGACCCGGCAGTGGTGTTGAACGGTGAAGATTGCCAGGCTTTCGAGCGCGGCGTCGCGGGCCTGCGTTACCTGAACCTGACCGGGCTTGGCGAGTCGCTTGCTGCCGGGCGGCTGCGCTTGCGTGGGCGCTGGTGCCGTCTATCTGGCGAAGGGCAGTTGTGGGTTGTTGCAGGCAACGATCTGCGCCAGAAGCGCGTCATGGTCATCGCGCCCCATGCTGATGATGCCGAACTGGCAGCTTTCGGCCTCTATAGCCAGGCGCAAGAAGCCTGGGTGGTGACCCTGACCGCTGGCGAGATCGAGGCTGAGCACTACCAGCAAATGGGCATGGCCAAGGCTGAGTCCGCCCGCCTGAAGGGCCGGCTGCGCGCCTGGGACAGTATTGCCGTACCGCGCTGGGCAGGTGTGCCCGAGTCGAACTGTGTGCAGCTGGGTTATTTCTGCCTGCAGTTGCCAGCCATGCAGGCAGCGCCGGATCAGGCAATCGCCTCGCGTGAGGCGGAGCTTGACGATACCCGTCTGTTCAGGCGCTTCAATGCGATAACCTTGCCGGGTGACCAGGATGGTGCGCCGACCTGGAACAACCTGTTGGCCGACTTGCGTGCGTTGTTGCTCAAGGCTCGCCCGCAGGTGCTGGTGATGCCGCATCCGACTCTTGATCCGCATCCTGACCACATCTGCGCCCAGGCTGCTGTGCTCGAAGCCCTGCAGGGGCTTGAATGGCAGCCGGAAACCGTGCTGGGGTACGCCAACCACCTGCATGACAATGATCGCTGGCCGATGGGCGATAGCGGTGCCGGGGTGGCTTTGCCGCCGCAACTGGGAGGCGGGCAGATCTGGGCGCCCTACAGTCTGCCCCTGGATCTGGCGACTCAGCGCGACAAGGCCATGGCGCTGGGCATGATGCACGATCTGCAGCCGCCGGCACCGTTCAAGCGCCGCATTCGTCGCCTGCTCCAGCGTTGGCTGGCGGGGCGACGCGCTTCGCCTTACGGCGAGAACGAATTTTTCCGCAAGGCCGTGCGCCGACATGAATTGTTCTGGCGCCGTGATCTCTGATCCTGGCCCATGACTGTTAGCGGCTGAACAAAGACCGCAAGGAAGACAATGAAAGTTCTATTTCTGGTGCAGAAAGAACAACGGGCAATCCTGGACCGTCTCTACGACGGTGTCGCCGCCCATTGCGAATGCGATCTGCGCTGGCTCAGCAGTGCCGATCAGCGCAACCTGCGCAGCTATTTCCGTCGTGAAGTCGACGTCGAAAAGTATGACCGGATTGTGTTTTTTCTGCGCTTCAAGCAAGAGATTCGTCAGGTCGGCTTCATTCGTACGGTGCCCAACCTGGTCATCCTCGAACATGACGCCTATCAGAACTACATCCCGTGCAAGTACACCGGCAAGTTCAGCGCCCACTACCGTCAGTTGCCTTGGGCGCGGGTGATCAGCTCCGGTTATATGGTCAGCGAACGCTTGCGCCAGGAGGGTTTCGACGCCGAATTCGTGCCCAAGGGCTACGACCAGCAGTTGCTGGCCGACCAGGGGCGCGAGCGGGATATCGAGCTGGCCTTTGTCGGCAGTACCAACAGTGTCGCCTACAGTGGGCGCAAGGCGTTGCTCGATGAGCTCGCTCAGGTCGAAAACCTGCTGGTCACCCGGACCAAGTCCGGTGAAGAGTACTGTGACACGCTCAACCGCATTCGTTTCTTCGTCAGTGCCGATGTCGGCATGGGCGAATACATGATCAAGAATTTCGAGGCGATGGCCTGTGGCTGCGTGCTGCTGGCTTTTGATCAAGGGGAGGCGGAGAATCGCGCCCTGGGCCTTGAAGACATGCACAACGTGGTTTTGTACAACAGCATTGCCCAGCTGCAGGAAAAGCTCAAAGTGTTACGCGCCGACCCGGCATTGGTCGAGCGCATTGGCAGCAACGGTCGTGACCTTGCTGTGTCGCAGTTCAGCTTCGCTCAAGTGGGCCGAAGCATCGTAGAAAAAATGCAGCCACCTCTGCGTTCCCGTCCAGCCCTGACCGGTTGGCAGCGCTTGCGTTTGAGACTGGGCATATGAGCCGGCTGTCCCGCACATGGGGCGTGGTCTCGAACAACCGAATACAGAAGATGGGGAGGGAATCCGGTGCGATTCAGTGATGACAGTGATGTAACCCTGGTGGTTACCAGTTGCGGGCGTTTCGACCTGCTCAAGCTTACACTCGAGAGTTTCGATCGTTTCAATACTGCACCGATTCGCGAAGTGTTCATCACCGAAGATTCGGGCGATGACGCTGTCCATCAGGCGGTGCCGGAACATTGGAAGCCGCACTGCAAGGTCTTCGTCAATCGGCCTAAACTGGGGCAGCTGCCGTCTATCGACCTGGCCTACAGCCACGTAAAAACCCCCTACATCTTTCACTGCGAGGATGACTGGGAGTTCTACCGGCCAGGTTTCGTCGAGGATTCGAAGAGCATTCTTGAGGTCAGCCCGCATTTGCTTCAAGTCTGGTTGCGCAGCTATGCCCATGACTTGAAAGTGCACAGCCCTTACATCCATCTGGGCGAGCGTCAGATCATTGCCGGTGTGCCGTGTTACCCGTTGCTCTCGGACAAGCCTGAGTGGCAGAGTTTTTCGTTGAACCCAGGCTTGCGCCGGCTTAGCGACTATCAGCGTTGCGCACCATTTGCCGGCTACTCTGGTGAGAAGGCGCTGTCAAAACGCTACGCCGAGTTGAATCTCACCGCGGTCAGCCTTGAGGGGGACGCGGTACTGCATACCGGCTTCGAGGCGCATGTAAGTCTGCCCGGTGAGCGTCGGCGTAAAGCACGGCGCCGTAAGCGTGATCGCATCAAATTGATGGTGATACTGGTGGTTGGCGTGGTTCTGGGCGTGGGCGTGGGTTTTTTTGCGCATTGACCCGGGCTGATTGCCCATGAACCGGCACGAAACAAGGGGGTGATCCCCCTTGAGCATCGTCAATATCTTGCGGGCAAGTGGCGCACTCAGCGCCTCGATGCCCCAGGTGTTCAATTCAGCAAGGCGCGTTCCAGTTCGGCGAGAGGGAATTGACTCTCAAGGCGCTCGCGGGCGATGTAACGGGCGAAATGCTGCACGTTGCGCCGGATCATGCGGTTGGACAACGGTGCGCGCATGAAGCGCATATCGGCCACGTCGATCAGGCCCATCTCCTGTTCTGGTGTCACGACAATGTTGCCAAGGTGCAGGGAGCGGAAGTAGATGCCCGACTTGTGCAGCTTGCGCACCAGCGCCACGAGCTCCGGCAGGCGCTCTTGCCAGCTGAAGCCTGCCTTGCGAGACAGTTGGCTAAGGGTCTCTCCCGGCAACGGGTGGTACAGCACTGCCGTCATTCCAGGCGCATCCAGTTTGTAGTACTTCAAAACCTTCAGCGTGGGGATTCCCTTTTTCTCCAACTGCGTTGCATTGTCGATGAAACGCTGGGAATAAGGCCGCAGCAGGGCAGATGAAATCAAGCGCTTGCGTCTGAAGAGTTTAAGGATGTTGCCGTCATTAAGCAGGTACACTTTGGCGCCGTAACTATCAGCCTCCAGCACCTGGGCGCCAAGGATGAGTTGGTTGAGGTCGACCTGGTGTAGCCGGGAACATTGCATGGATAGTGGCCTTGCCAACGGGCGAACAAAAGGACCGGCAATAATGCCGAAAATTTTGCAGATGTACCATGCCGGTGTTGTTGAAACGATGAGGATGCGCTGGATGTACACAGGGGCAGAGCCTAGGCTTCGTTCAGGTTTGCTCTGGGTGCATGCCCATCGACCGGGCTGTGATAAAATTTCCGGTTCAATCTGAACAGCGAGCTCTACGATGGCCGAAACACCGCTAAAGGCGGAGCAGCAGAGCAGCTCCAGCCTGAAAATCTACTTCCGGCTACTGAGCTATGTGAAACCGTATATCGGCATTTTCATGCTGAGTATCCTCGGTTTCATCATCTTTGCCTCAACCCAGCCCATGCTGGCCGGGATTCTCAAGTACTTTGTCGATGGTCTGAGCAATCCCCAGGCGGTGTTGTTCCCCAACGTCCCTTACCTGCGAGACCTGCAGCTGCTGCAGGCAGTGCCGTTGCTGATCGTGCTGATCGCCGCCTGGCAGGGCCTTGGTTCGTTCCTGGGTAACTACTTCCTGGCCAAGGTCTCGCTGGGGCTGGTCCATGACCTGCGGGTGGAGTTGTTCAACAAGTTGCTGGTGCTGCCCAACCGTTACTTCGACAATCACAACTCCGGCCACCTGATTTCGCGTATCACCTTCAACGTGACCATGGTTACCGGCGCCGCCACCGATGCCATCAAGGTGGTGATCCGTGAAGGCCTGACGGTGGTGTTCCTGTTCGCCTACTTGCTGTGGATGAACTGGAAGCTGACCCTGGTAATGCTGGCAATCCTGCCAGTCATTGCCATGATGGTCGGTACCGCCAGCAAGAAATTCCGCAAACAGAGCAAGAAGATCCAGGTGGCGATGGGCGATGTCACTCATGTCGCTTCGGAAACCATTCAAGGCTACCGCGTGGTGCGCAGCTTCGGTGGTGAAAACTACGAGCAGCAACGCTTCGCCAATGCCAGCCAAAGCAACACCGACAAGCAGTTGCGCATGACCAAGACCGGGGCTGTGTACACCCCCATGCTGCAGTTGGTGATCTATTCCGCCATGGCTGCGTTGATGTTCCTGGTGCTGTTCCTGCGGGGCGACGCTACCGCCGGCGACCTGGTGGCTTACATCACCGCTGCAGGCTTGCTGCCCAAGCCAATCCGCCAGCTGTCGGAAGTCAGCTCGACTATCCAGAAAGGCCTGGCTGGCGCTGAGAGCATTTTCGAACAGCTGGATGAAGCGCCGGAAGTCGATGCCGGTACTGTGGAGCTGGAGCGGGTAGAGGGGCGCCTTGAAGTGCGTAACCTGAGCTTCACCTACCCGGGCACTGACCGCCAGGTGTTGTCTGATATTTCCTTCACTGCTGAACCGGGGCAGATGATTGCACTGGTGGGGCGTTCAGGGAGTGGCAAGTCGACCCTGGCCTCGCTGATTCCGCGGTTTTATCACCATGACCAGGGGCAGATCCTCCTCGATGGCGTGGAGATCGAAGACTATCGTTTGCGCAACCTGCGCCGCCATGTGTCTCAGGTGACCCAGCATGTCACCCTGTTCAACGACACTGTGGCCAACAACATTGCCTACGGCGATCTGGCGGGCGCGCCGCGTGCTGATATCGAAGCGGCTGCGGCCGACGCCTATGCCAAGGAGTTTGTCGATCAACTGCCCAAGGGCTTCGACACCCAGGTCGGCGAGAACGGTGTGCTGCTCTCCGGTGGTCAGCGCCAGCGTCTGGCGATTGCCCGGGCCCTGCTCAAGAACGCGCCGCTGCTGATCCTCGATGAGGCCACCTCGGCGCTGGACACCGAGTCCGAGCGGCATATCCAGGCGGCGCTTGATCATGTGATGAAGGGCCGTACCACACTGGTCATCGCTCACCGTCTGTCGACCATTGAAAAGGCCGACATGATCCTGGTCATGGATCAGGGCAAGCTGGTCGAGCGCGGCACGCATGCCGAGCTGCTGGCTGCCAACGGCTACTACGCCAGGCTGCATGCCATGGGCCTGGACGAGCCGGCCAAAGCCGATATCACCTGAGCCTGACGCCGGAGCCCGTCCTGGGCTCCGGCCGCTTTCCTGCAACAGCTTGTCGGTAAGGCGGTAATCAAGCCTTCGCCTAGCCTGTGCTAATATCCTGCCCCTGTTAATTTTGTATATATGGGTTGCCCATGAAGTTGTCCATGCCGCGTTTCGATCAAGCCCCGGTACTGGTGGTGGGCGATGTCATGCTCGACCGCTACTGGCATGGTGGTACCTCACGAATTTCGCCTGAAGCACCGGTACCGGTGGTCAAGGTCGAACAGATCGAGGACCGTCCTGGTGGTGCGGCCAACGTGGCCTTGAACATCGCCGCCCTGGGCGCACCGGCATCGCTGATCGGGGTTACCGGCCAGGACGAGGCCGCCGAGAGCCTGTCCAATAGCCTGCAGGCTGCAGGTGTGCGCTCGATTTTCCAGCGTATTGCGCACCAGCCGACCATCGTCAAGCTGCGGGTCATGAGCCGTCACCAGCAACTGCTGCGAATCGATTTCGAAGAACCCTTCGCCACCGACCCGCTGTCGTTGGGGGCTGAAGTCGACACCCTGCTCGACGGGGTCAAGGTACTGGTGTTGTCGGATTACGGCAAAGGCGCCCTGAAGAACCATCAAAGCTTGATCCAGGCTGCACGGGCCAAAGGGATCCCGGTCCTGGCCGACCCCAAGGGCAAGGACTTTTCGATCTACCGCGGTGCCAGCCTGATCACCCCGAACCTCAGCGAGTTCGAGACCATCGTCGGCCGCTGCGCCGATGAAGCGGAGCTGGTGGCCAAGGGCGCTCAACTGATGAGCGAGCTGGAGCTGGGCGCCTTGCTGGTGACCCGTGGTGAGCATGGCATGACCCTGCTGCGCCCCGATCATCCGGCCCTGCACTTGCCGGCACGTGCCCGTGAAGTCTTCGACGTCACCGGTGCCGGTGATACGGTGATTTCGACCCTGGCCGCCGCCATCGCCGCAGGCGAAGAGCTGCCCCATGCCGTGGGCCTGGCCAACCTGGCCGCTAGCATCGTGGTCGGCAAGCTCGGTACCGCAGCGATCAGCGCACCGGAACTGCGCCGCGCCATCCAGCGCGAAGAAGGCTCTGAGCGCGGTGTGGTGAGTCTCGACCAGTTGCTGCTGGCCATCGATGATGCCCGTGCTCATAACGAAAAGATTGTTTTCACCAATGGTTGCTTCGATATTCTTCATGCAGGCCACGTAACTTACCTGGAGCAAGCGCGGGCCCAAGGTGATCGTCTGATCGTTGCGGTAAACGACGATGCTTCGGTGAGCCGGCTGAAAGGTCCGGGCCGTCCGATCAATAGCGTAGATCGCCGCATGGCGGTGCTCGCCGGTCTGGGAGCAGTGGACTGGGTCATCAGCTTCCCTGAAGGCACGCCCGAAAACCTGCTCAGCCAGGTCAAGCCGGATGTGCTGGTCAAGGGTGGGGACTACGGTATTGAGCAGGTCGTCGGTGCCGATATCGTCAAGGCCTATGGCGGCATGGTGAAGGTGCTGGGGCTGGTTGAGAACAGCTCGACCACGGCCATCGTCGAGAAAATCCGCAAGAACTGATTCAAGCATCGCGGGGCAAGCCCGCTCCCACAGGAGGGTGATGTACCCTGTGGGAGCGGGCTTGCCCCGCGAT